>NZ_JAMXAY010000017.1 GCF_025460835.1 Parapedobacter soli
CCCAATGCGCAATGGGAATGATGTGACTGTTAATTTATAGAGGAAGTTACCTTTTCTGGAAACAAATCCAAAATCTCCCCCGATGACTCCGGTTATTTTTAATGTATCTGTCACCGATTGTAAAGATAATGGAAAGATTGTACCTTTAGATTGTCATGGATGACTTAGACCAATACGACTGGGCACCTGCCGATTTGCCCATTGTTGAGCAACTGAAAGCCGTGGGTATATGGAATTAGGGGGAACTCCGTGAATTCCGAGTTACCCTTGGAATACTTCGGCGAAGATGGCGGTCAAAATTGCTTTCGTGAGCTTTCGGTAAATAACCGGCTGGTCTACTTTATAGCTCACTAAAAACGCTGTGCAGACCTCGTGGATGGAACGGCCAAAAAATGGCTGAAGCCTACTGACGACGAGCTGCTCGAATGTTTGCCCCGGAACATATTCATCAATGGATTTGACTAGGGGTACGGGGGACACCCCAATCCGTTTGTGCAAACCAAAGCAAATGTTTGTAGTTGTGTAAATATTTAAAACGTCAGCTCTTCCGGTGCGATCAATGCCATGCGCTTATTGACCTCACGTTGGTTGTAGTATGCCCGATCCCAATCTTCGTTTGATCGTAAGCCAAGCCATTGGCGGTAACTCCGCTTTTTCGCCGCTGTGCCATGGGCAAACGTATCGACCATTTCACGGTAACCATGGGTGCTGCCAACATCTTCCGGAGGACATTCGTTTTTGCCACCAATACAGTAAGCCGTATAGATTTCTTTGTTGGTGATTTCTTCCAACACGATTTGGTGCTCCCAATGATCACCGAAATCATATACGTATGTGAACTTATCACTTATTTTGCGGAAAATAGTACTGATTTTTATCCGGCGGGCATCTTTTACCGGCATTTCATCATTGGGAATTCCGATGCCATCAGGGTCGCTCAACGCTTGTTTACCGAATTCGAACAGGTGGCTGTTCTCCCATCCGAATGCGGCCTGAATAGCCTGGTGAAGCTGGTAAAAATTAAAACCGTAGGGAATGACAATCCGGCGCCAAACGCTCGGTCTGGTTTCCAGAAGTGTAATCTTTAGTTGAAGTGTTTTGAAGCGGGGCATAGTATATAACTCATTCTAAATCGTTATCTAACGTTTCCTCAATAACAGCGCGAAGCTCTTCTTTATTTGGCAGGTATAACTGGTACTTACTAACGAACAACTGCGAGGATAGGTTATGCATGGCGTATTGAATGAGCAATTCATCCTTTTCTTTGGCCAACACGATACCAATCGGCGGATTATCCCCTTCGGTATTTTCTTCACTTTCGAAGTAACCCAGGTACATGTTCATCTGCCCGACATCTTCATATCCAGCTTCTTCACGCTTCAAGTCGATCAATACAAAGCATTTCAATATACGGTGATAAAATACCAAATCGACATAGTGATGCCGATTACCCAAGGTAATCCGATATTGCCGACCGATGAATGCAAAGCCTTTACCCAGTTCCAACAGGAAATGTTGCAGGTGCTCAATGATTCGGCTTTCCAGTTCCGATTCGCTGTAATGATGCCGCTCGGGTATTTTCAGGAAATCCAGCACATACGGATCCCTGATGATATCATCGGGTTTGGTTACCTGTTGCCCTTGCCGGGCTAATTGCATAATGCCGTCTTTATCTTTGGATGCAGCTAAGCGGAGGAATAAGGAGGATTTCTTTTGGCGAATTAACTCTCGGATACTCCATTTTTCATTAATTGTTTGCTTCTCATAGAATGATCGCTCTAATTCATCTTCTATCTTAAGAAGTTCTACAAAATGCGACCAGCTCAATTGGTGCGACAGTGTCGCACCAATTGGATAAAGCTTATAAAATTGCCTCATCCGTTTGAGATTGCTAAGACTAAAACCTTTGCCATAGGCGGGTGTTAAATCACTGGAAAGACGCAACAATAACTTATCGCCATAACGGGCCTTCGCTTTACCTCCTTGCTCAAATTCAACAATATACCTGCCTATTTCCCAGTAGGTCTGCACCAACTGTTTATTTACGGCTTGAGCAGCCAGTTGCCTACCCTGCTTATAGGTGTCAGATATTTGATTGACTAATGCTTGATACTCCTGTTGGTCTACTAATTCCTTCATAAGCTAGGTTAGATTATTGTGCCGTTAAAACCCGTTCAAATATACCGATTACCGAGAAACTACTCAACTCATCATCCGCTAACCGCATTTTCATCACCGATTTGTTTATTCCTTACTTACAAATATCCATTCCGGGTCCTACTATTTTTGAAAGAGGTTCGGAAACTTATCACGAACCAGCTAAATGTATCGTGGCCGTGATCTTCCAGTTCCACTTCAGGGAAATGTTCGGTTTTGATGTCTTCGTGGTTGACTTTACCGTCGCATGTCCTGGGCCTTCCGCGGCCGGGTTTCCGGGGGCCGGTGTAGAGGTATTTCAGGTTGGCATCGATGAAAGAGTTATTGGTAAACCATGCGTCGGCGACAACGATGCGGGATAGTCCCAAAAGTTTTACACTTTGGTCGGTGAAGGAGTCAAGAAAACTACCCCTACACCCCAACCACGAACGTGTAAAACGTCTTAACCGTAACGGTTAAGGATTTGGTCGTACCTCTCCTGGGTTTGGCATATAGCTTATAATCAAACTTTCCCTTCATGATATACGGTTTCAGATCCACCGCCCCGTCGGTTACGGGAAGTGACAGCGACGTTTCGTATACATCCGGATTGTTGGCAATCTCTGCTATCACCTTTTCTTCAACACCATCGGCTCCGACCGCCACCCGGATGGTTCCCGGGTTCTGGAGGTTGTTGTCCTCGTCTGGATCGGCAACTTCGATGATAATGCCTGTGAGATTAATCTCCCTGACATTATTGGCGCTGACCAACGGGGCATTTTGCTGGATGATCGCATCCAAATCCATCGCTACTTCCTTGGTGAGCTCAATGTCGCCTAAAACTACCGGTACCGCCGGTATGGTCACGGTAATAGGCGCTGCTTCATAGTCAAAATCCGCTTTTAGAACTTCTTTGATTTTCTTGCAAGAGGCTAAAAAACCTACGGCAAAAATCAAACTGAATACTAATACTGGGTGGATCGTTTTCATGTACTGAGGATACGACTGGGCACCCGCCGATGTGCCGATTGTTGAACAACTGAAAACCTTGGATATATGGAATTAGGAGGAACTCCGTGAATTCCGCGTTACCCTTGGAATACTTCGGCGAAGATGGCGGTGAGGCAAGCTATTAATCAGAAAAATTCCTATGTTTGCATTAATTAGTTTTAAAAATTACTCAATGCAGGCTGATTGACCCTATTTAATTCGAAAAATTCCTGGTAAAGTAAAGCGATATGGATAAAAATGTCCCCCTTCATTTACAAGATATTATTTTCTCGTCTAGTGACAAGGCGACCAGCAGGATGATATCCATCCTTCTAAAAGAGGGGAAAATACGAAAGATTGCACCGAGAATTTACACGCCTCAGCTAGATGGGAACCCAGCAGATATTATACGCCCCCATATCTTTAGGATTATCGGACATCTCTTTCCGGGGATTTTACTAAGCCACCGATCCGCATTGGAATATAGGCCGACGTCTACAGGCGATCTATTCTTAACATACACGTATAGCCGAAATGTGAAACTGCCAGGCATAACCTTGAATATAATGAAAGGCGCCGGCGCCATAGCAGGAGACAACCCTTTTACTGAAGGGCTGTATGTTTCTCAATCGGAGCGTGCTATTTTGGAGAATTTGCAGGAATCTAGAAGGCCGGGGCCGCAATCAAAGACCTTACCCCTACCGCAGATAGAGGAACGCCTCGAACAGATTGTCGTTGCCAAAGGAGAAGACGGGCTAAACGCACTTCGAGATAAGGCAAGAACAATCGGGCAGGCGATCGGCATGGAAAAGGAATTCGAGAAGCTAGATAAATTAATCGGTGCATTATTAGCAACCAAGCCCTCAGGTATCTTGACATCTCCTGTCGCCATGGCGAGGGCCTTTGGGCATCCCTATGATTCGGAACGGATAAGTCTTTTTGAAACCCTGTTCGTGGAATTGCAAAACCGAGTATTCGGTGAGGTCCCGGAAAATAATCTATCGGCGACGTCATTTAGAAATTTTGCCTTTTTTGAAAGCTATTTTTCCAATTATATTGAGGGCACCAAATTTGAGGTGGAAGAGGCGTTGAAGATTATTGAAACGGGAAAACCAATGCCAACACGTGATGAAGATTCACACGATGTGCTCGGCACTTACCAAGTCGTCAGTAACCGGACGGAAATGACCGTAACCCCAGAGCGGGCAGACCATTTCCTGGACATTCTGCGATACCGCCATAAGGTTATGCTGAGTGGAAGGCCATCCAAGAGTCCAGGTGAATTCAAGGATAGGAATAACCGTGCAGGGAATACGGAGTTCGTCGACTTCTCGTTGGTAAGGGGAACTTTGATGCGGGGTTTCGAATTCTATCGTGCGATTGAAGACCCATTTGCAAAGGCAGCTTTCATGATGTTCATGATAAGTGAGGTGCATCCCTTTCTTGATGGGAACGGCCGTGTGGCAAGGGTGATGATGAACGCAGAACTGGTCAAAGCGCAACAGACGAAAATCATCATACCAACGGTATTTCGGACAGATTATCTAGGTGCGCTACGGCAATTGACGCGCCGCAGGCTCCCCGACACCTATATCAGGATGCTGCAACGGGCGCAATTGTTTAGTGCAACGCTAATAGGAGAAGACATAGAGGTGATGCAGGGCGTACTGACCAAAAGCAATGCTTTTGAAGAAGGAGACGACTATATTTTAAGGATTGTCACTCCTTAGTCGGGGTGTCATCCGGGTGATTTAATTTGAAAAAATACCCGGATCTCCTGAGGTATTCGGAAAAATACCCGTTTCTCTTCATCGGTTAAGAATTAATCTGAAAAATTCCATACCCGGATTTTACCTTAAAACTACCCCTACACCCCAACCACGAACGTGTAAAACGTCTTAACCGTAACGGTTAAGGATTTGGTCGTACCTCTCCTGGGTTTGGCATATAGCTTATAGTCAAACTTTCCCTTCATGATATACGGTTTCAGATCCACCGCCCCGTCTGTTACGTTAAGTGACAGCGACGTTTCGAACACATCCGGATTGTTGGCAATCTCCGCTATCACCTTTTCTTCAACACCATCGGCTCCGACCGCCACCCGGATGGCTTCCAGGTTCTGGAGGTTGTTGTCATCGTCTGCACCCGCCACTTCGATGGTGATGCCGGTGAGATTGATCTTCCTGACATTGTTGGCACTGACCAACGGGGCATTTTGCTGGATGATCGCATCCAGATCCATCGCTACCTCCTTGGTCAGTTCAATGTCGCCTAGAACAACCGGTACTGCCGGTATGGTTACGGTAATAGGCGCCGCCTCATAGTCAAAATCTGCTTTCAGGACTTCTTTGATTTTATTGCAGGAAGAAAAAAAGCCGACGGCGAAAATCAAACTGAATACTAATACTGGGTGGATCGTTTTCATGTACTAAGGGTTATATATGCTGTGATTTATCAAAACTTATGTGTGTTAACCAAAACGGATGCCAAAAAAACGTTCCGGATTCTAAACCCGTCGAATTCGATGGAATTAAAAATCAGTCAGAATCAAACGGGATTTCAAAATATTGATATTCCTTTATGTGGGGCCATTCCTGTAAACTTCTGGAATAAAACAGCGTTAGATCTTCATCTATAATTCCATTTTTTTGCTGCGGAAAAGCGAAAGAAAGGGTGGAAACAAACATAACATTGAGGTAACATCGGCTTGCTACTTTTGCATAAAAATAGATGACGCCCCATGTATAGAAAAACAATCCTTTCAACCTTCTGCATAGCCATTTTTTCCATCGCTTGTTTTGGACAGTTCAGGATAACCCCCTACCTGCTGCCTGCCGATAGCGCAGGCGCGGTCCAGCTCACTTGGTTTACCGACCAAGAAATGGCGGGCAAACTGGCCGTGTGGGAACCGAATACGACAGACACCCAATATTATACACCGGCACCCGCCCTTGTTGCGGCGCTGAACTACTCGGCACTGGAAGAATCCGAACGGGGCAGCTTCCCCGACATGTTCCGCAATGCCAGCTGGAAGCACACCGTGGTGTTGAGGGGCCTGAAGCCACAAACCACCTATGCTTACCGGGTTATACAGGGCACGGAAAGCTACACCAACGCGTTTGCGGCCGCCCCACTACAGGGCCAGCGGGAACGCATCCGGTTTGTGGCATTTGCCGATAGCGAGACCGACCCGGAAGGCCGGCACACCAAACGCCCATGGGCGGCAGGGAAACAGACTGCGGAGAGTTCCGGCAGACCGGAAGGCCTGGACAACTACCTGCTCACCGAGACAGCCGGTTTTAAAGCGAACCTAAGGCAAATCAAAGCGGAAAAGCCCGATTTTATCATCGTGCCGGGAGATATTGTGCAGGGTGGCGGCTACCAGCGTGCCTGGGATGAGTTTTTCTTCCATACGGCCGGCAAATTCGATGATGTGCTTGGCCAGACGCTGCTGCTGCCGGCAATCGGCAACTGGGAAAACTTCGGCGCACGCAACGGCGGCTACGACCCACAGGCGGTGTTTCAGTCGAGAGCCAAATACAAAGCCTACTTTTCGCTGCCCAGTAACGGGCATCCGACCTACCAAGATACCTATTACCGCGTAGACTACGGCCCGGTTACCGTGATTACGCTGGATTCATCCAACGGGCTGCCCGACAGCACGGACAACGACACCAACATCAACATCAGCATATCGACCTATCCGGGTGACGACCTGCCCGACATCAGCCGCGGATCTGACCAGTGGAAATGGGCAGAGGCACAGCTAAGGGATGCCCACGAGGCCGGCCAGGTCATCTTCGTGCAATTCCACCACATCCCCTACTCCAGCGGCGGACACATCTTGCCGCTGACGGCCGAAAAAAGCTCGGGCCAGGCCGGTGTGCCCATGCGCGCCTATACGCCGATGTTTAAAAAATACGGCGTGGTGGCGGTCATCTGCGGCCACAACGAGTCACTCGAACATTCGCTGGTAGACGGCATCCACTTCTGGGATGTCGGCATTGCCGGAGACGGATTCGGGTATTCCATTGATGACCGCGACCCGCGACGCTTCAACGCATACCGGCAGTGGGTGGCACACGTGGATGCGCCGGAACACTGGCGCGGGCACCAGCTCCTTTCGGGAGGCAAACACTACGGGCACCTGGTAGTCGACGTCGTCCCCAAGGGTGCGCAGGGTTATGAGGTGACCATGACCCCGCAGTACATTTTTCCGCTTACGGATGAGTCCGGACAGGTCGTCGCCACGGAAACGCGGGTTTACGACCACGTGGTCACTGCTTCATCCCCGGCACCTGTAACCCGCCCGTAACGTTTTAGTGCATACCCTTAAAACAAACACCGACTTAACATACTGGTAACATTGCTTGGCTAATTTTGCCGGTGAAATAATAAAACGAACTAATTTTTTAACAATGAAAGTAGGTGTACCAATAGGTTTATTGGCGGGAACGATATTGTCGTTTCCATGGGTTGGAGAGGCTGCTACGGCTTTCACAACAAGAGACAAAGCGCTGATCGCAAACAGCCGGCAACAGACCACCCTCTCGGGAAGAGTATTGGACGGCGATGGCCAGCCAATCCAGAATGCTACGGTGGCCATTCAGGGCACGAGCAAGGCGGTTTCAACAGACGAAAACGGACGGTTCGTGCTGGAAGCCGACCGGACGGATGCGACGCTGGTGGTATCTTATGTGGGCTTTGAGACCCAGACCCACCAGGTGAGTGGCAGCATGCGCGATATCGTTATTCGGCTGGACAGCAGGAACGATTTGGAAGAGGTGGTTGTGGTCGGCTATGGTACCCAAAAGAAAATCAACCTCACCGGAGCAGTGTCGCAGATTACCTCAGAGGTGCTCGAAAACAGACCGCAGCCTAACCTGACCCGTATGCTGCAAGGTACACTGCCAAACCTCAACCTGCGCATGGCCGACGGTGGGCCTACACGTGGCGCCGCATTCAACGTGCGGGGGATAACCTCCATCGGGGCGGGCGGTAATGCGCTGGTGCTGATTGACGGGGTTGAAGGCGACCCAAACTTGGTCAACCCGAATGACGTGGAAAGTGTTTCCGTATTGAAGGACGCCTCTTCTGCCGCCATTTACGGTTCCAGGGCAGCATTCGGAGTGGTATTGATCACCACCAAGAGCCCCGACAAGGGCAGGTCCACGCTCGACGTGCGGTTAAGCCAGTCGGTCAATGAGCGTACGGTGGTGCCCAACCTCGTGACCGATGGCTATACGTGGGCCAAAAATTTCGACGATGCGTTTTACGCCTGGTACGATTATAAAACTCATCCCATAACCATCAATGCCAACTTCCCTTTCTCACTGGAATGGCTGGAGCGGTTCAAAAACCATGACCCTGCCCAGGGCGATGCGGTCTATAACGAATCGCTGGGACGATACGAGTACTTTGGCAGCACCGATTGGTTTGGCACCCTGCACCGGGATCGGATGCCGGCAACGGAAGCGTCCATCAGCGCATCCGGGGGGAACGACCGGGCAAGATATTTCGTTTCGGGTCTCTACTACCACCAAGATGGTATATTCAGGCACTCGCCGGACGATTTTGATAAGTGGAACGTAAGGGCCAAGGGAGAAGTAGACCTGAACAACTGGCTGTCGTTCGATAATAATGTCGATATCAGCACATATCAATACGGCTATCCGCTGCTTGCCAACGGCGACGCCGGTATCTGGAGGTATTGGGCCGTATCCGGCTTTCCCGTTGCTACGGTGTATAACCCCGACGGCTCCTACACACGCCAGGCGGTAGAATCGGGCGCCTCGTTTATGGATGGAAGCAGCCGCTCGAATCAGAACCGGTTTTTCGTACGGACCACCCCCAGCTTAACGGCCAAGCCCTTCGGTGATCTGCTGACCTTCAAGGCCAACTTCACTTACGCCAAAACGTTCAATAACGATAAGCGGCACAATAACTACGTGTATTTCAGTGACGCGCCCGGGCAGACCGGGCGGTATGGCAATAGCCTATACCGCACCTTAACCGACAATACGACCTACTGGGGATCTAATATCACGGCCGACTTGAAAAAGACATTCAACGACGCGCATGACCTGGGCGCACTGGTGGGATACAACATCGAATCGAACCTGTGGGAAAATTTCGATGCCCAACGGGATGGCCTCCTGGTGCCCAGCAAACCGGACTTCAACCTGATGGACGGCCTGAATTACAACATTGCCGGTGGGGGCAACGAGTGGAAATACCTGGGAGTGTTCTACCGGCTGACCTATGCCTACAAAAACCGGTACCTGCTCGAATTCAACGGCCGGTATGACGGGTCGTCCAAGTTTCCCAGTAACCAGCGCTACGGGTTCTTTCCGTCGGCTTCTGCTGGCTGGAACATATCCGAGGAAACGTTTATGGCTAGCAGCCGCACCTGGCTCGATAACCTGAAACTCAGGGCGTCTTATGGCTCCCTTGGAAACGGGAACGTGGCGCCGTACCGGTACATGGAAGCCATGTCTGTAGCCAAAACCAGCGTAATCCTGAATGGGGTGCAGACACCCTACACGTCCATTCCGGGCGTCATCCCCGATGGGTTGACCTGGGAGAAAGCCACCACGCTCGACTTCGGTATGGACGCCACCCTCTTTTCGGGGAGGTTCAACCTAACGTTTGACTGGTTCAGCCGCGTCACCACGGATATGTTTACCGCGGGGCAACCGCTGCCAAACGTATTCGGCGCTTCGGTGCCATTCGGCAACTATGCCGACCTGAAAACAAACGGCTGGGAACTGACCCTGGGCTGGAAAGACCAATTCGACGCGGGCGGAACACCCTTCCACTACAGTGTATCCGGATCGCTCTGGGACAGCCGGTCTGAAATCCTGAAATTCAACAACCCCACCAATTTGCTTTCCTCGTATTACGAAGGCATGAATGTGGGCGATATATGGGGGTATGAAACCCTCGGTTTCTTCGCTTCAGACGAAGAGGCGGCCAACTGGGCAGACCAAACCTTCCTGCTAAACTCCAACACAAACGAATACCTTGCCGGAGACCTGAAGTTTGCCGACCGGAATGGCGACGGAGTGATCAACCAGGGCAAAAACACCTTGGAAGACCCGGGCGACCGCATGATCATCGGTAACAACTCGCCGAGGTATCAGTTTGGCTTCAACCTGTCTGCCAACTGGAAAGGCCTGGGGCTTTCGGCATTCGTGCAGGGCATCGCCAAGCGCGACTGGTATTTTGCGCCCGAGGCCGATCTTTTCTACGGACCGTATAACCGGCCCTACGGCTTCCAGCCGGCAATCATGATGGATGACTACTGGACCCCCGAAAACCCCGACGCTTACTGGCCCAGATACAGGGGATATACCGCGCTGGGTACCGGCAGGTCATTGGGAGCACCCCAAACACGGTACCTCCAGGATGCCAGCTACCTGAGGCTGAAAAATGTTTCACTCGACTATACCCTGCCCCAATCGTGGCTGGCTAAGGCCGGCGTAAAAAAAGCCATGGTATACGTCAGTGGGCAAAATATCCTGACATTCTCGGGGCTGTATAAACACACCGACAACTTCGACCCCGAAATCATCGAGAACCCGGCCGGAGACATGACCAATAGCCACGGCCAAGGCGATGCCTACCCGATGCTGAAATCCTACACCGTGGGACTTAACCTTACATTCTAACTGTTAGTTTTTAGAAACAATGATCATGAAAAAGTCGATTATATATATAGCTGCCAGCCTAGGCCTGCTGCTCTCCCAATCATGCAGCGATTTCCTGGAAACAGAGCCATTCGACAAGCTGGTGCCAAGCTCGTTCTTCGCAACCGAAGAAGACCTGAAACTCTATACAAACTCGTTTTACCAGCGAATGCTGCCATCGGCGGATGCGGCGACGCAAGGCGACGCAATGGCCGACTATTCGTCCATAACCCAGAGCTCAAACTTTATCTCTGGAAACTATTCGTCGGTAAATGAAGGCTCCTGGAACTGGACCAACCTGCGAAACATCAACTATTTCCTGGCCAACTACAACAACGAGGCTATCTCTGAGGAGGCCAGAAACCACTATGCGGGCATAGCCCGGTTTTTCAGGGCTTGGTTTTATATCGAAAAAGTGCAAAGGTATGGGAATGTGCCCTGGTATGACACGCCGCTGACCACCGACGATGAGGCCCTGTATAAAACACAGGACCCCCGGGAGGTGGTGATGCAGCACGTGCTGGACGACCTGAACTTCGCAACCGAGAACATCCGCGAAGCCAAAGACAACACCTCCTCCACGATTACACGCCAAGTGGCGCTGGCATATAAATCAAGGATAGCGCTTTACGAAGGGACATACCGGAAATACCACACCGAGCTGGGCCTGGCCGCCACAGCAGACCAGTGGCTCACCGAAGCGGCCAATGCGGCAAAAATGGTGATGGACGCCGGAACGTATTCGCTGTACAACACCGGCAACCCCGAAAGCGACTACCGGACGTTATTCATCTCTGAAAATGCCGTTAACCAAGAAGTCATGTTCGCGCTGGTATTCAACAACGCGCTGAAACGGTGGCACGCCTTGACATGGAAATTCAATTCAGCAACATACGGCTCCCGCTGGGGGCTGAACAAGCAGTTTATCAATACCTACCTGATGACAGACGGAAGCAGGTTCACCGATAAGCCGGGGTACGATGAACTGCTGTTTGTCGATGAGATGGCAAACCGCGACAACCGCCTGGCGCAGACCGTACGGTCGCTGGGCTACCAAAGGAGCGATGGAAGTGCGGCGCCACCCAACTTCGGCTACACCTTTACGGGATATCATATCCTCAAATGGAGCATGGACGACAAAAGACTGGATGGCATAGGCGAAGCCTATAACACCATACCGTTGATGCGCTATGCCGAAGTGCTGCTGAATTATGCCGAAGCAAAGGCAGAGCTGGGCCAATTCGATCAGACGGTATGGGCACAGACCATCGGACTGCTTAGGCAGCGGGCCGGGGTAAATACCGCCATCCCACAAACAGCCGACCCGTATCTCCAAGAAGTATATTTCCCCGAAATATCAGACAGGTACCTCCTGGAGGTAAGGCGGGAGCGTGGCATAGAGCTGTGCTATGAAAACATGCGGCACCAAGACCTGATGCGGTGGAAAAAAGGAAAATTGGTCGAAATGCCCTGGATGGGCATCTATGTGCCGGCCATGGACCTCCCCATGGACCTGGACGGCAATGGTACACCCGATGTTTCTTTCGTCTCAAAAACACCGGAAACCCCACAATCTGGCGTAACGTATTTCGTGATTGACAACAATATATCCAAGCTCACCAACGGAACATCCGGCCACCTGATCTGGGGAGCGAATGAATCGCGTAGTTTCGACGATAAAAAGTACCTCTATCCGATTTCCAATTCGGATATCGAGCTCAACGACAACTTGATACAAAACCCGGGTTGGTAGTTATATATACTGTTGGTGCCCCGCTGATGGGGCACCAACATTTTGATGTGATCAAGCCAAGTAGATGAAACCTGGACTATTCCCCGATGCTGAATTGCTCAACCACCCGCGACAATTCGGATATTTTATTGATGCCCAACTTACGGTAGATGTTTTTAACATGCGTAAGGACGGTACCCAGCGAAATAAATAGTTTCGCCGCAATCTCTTTTTTGCTCAGACCGGCATAAAGCAATTCGACAATCTCCAGCTCACGGGTGGTAAGGGATAGATACTGCTCATACTTAGATACCGATTCATCGATTTCCAAAGGTACCATCACCGTCATGGCCACCTTGGGATTGCCCCGCCCATTGTGAATGATCGCCTTTGAAGTACCGATTGTCTTCCGCCATTGCCCGGCCGACTCCAAGAGCTTATATTTCAGATTGAGATAGCCGGGGTTATTGTTCCGGAAAAAAACCATCGATTCGATCAGCGTGTAATAAGTGGAAAGGTGCATGGTCTTCAGGTAATAAAAATGGTCCATGCCCTGCAGGATCTGATTTTCAAACCCGTAAAACTTCCTGAGCTTTTCGTTGATGCATATCGGGCGGTAATATTCCACATCGTGAATGGTGATGAGGTAATCAGACTGGTCTATAATCCGCAATAGTGGCTCCTGCCGCACACGGTCGACAGTGAGTGGTTCTTGGGCGGTTAGCGAACAATATATTCTTTCAAATTCATTTTGTAGTGGTAAAAATGGCTCCATAGATGTAAGGATCGGAAAAATAAGCGCCCCAATATAACAAACTAATCCGATACGGACATTTATTTGGTTAGCTTTGCAGCCCATGCAGCACACTTCACAATCGATTTACCGTTTGCCGTTCATCCTGCTCTGCATGAGTTCACTGCTTTTCTCCACCAGCTTCAACATGCTGATCCCGGAACTGCCGGCTTACCTCAGCAGCCTGGGCGGCGGTGAATATAAAGGGCTGATCATCGCGCTGTTTACGCTCACCGCAGGGATATCTAGGCCGTTTAGTGGCAAGCTGACCGATACGGTGGGGCGCGTGCCGGTGATGGCGGTGGGCTCTATCGTTTGTTTTGTATGCGGGTTCCTCTACCCCGTGCTGTCTACCGTGTCGGGGTTCTTGTTCCTACGCCTCATCCACGGTTTTTCAACCGGCTTCAAACCCACGGCTACGGCGGCATACGTGGCAGACATCATCCCGCGTGAGCGGTGGGGCGAAGCCGCAGGCCTGCACGGACTGTGCTTCAGCTTGGGAATGGCCATCGGACCGGCGGTGGGAAGCGCCATCAGCCAGGCTTATTCGATTGACGCCCTTTTCTACTGCTCCTCGGTTTTCGCACTGCTCTCTATCGTGATCTTGATGAACATGAAAGAGACGCTGCCCGTACCGAAGCGACAACCGCTGCGTGCATCGTCATTCCGCATATCGCGTACGGATATCATCGACCCCCGGGTCATCCCGGCGGCCATCGTTACCTTACTTTCCTACGTCGCCTATGGCGCTATCCTTACGTTGATACCCGATTGGACCACACACCTGGGGATATCCAACCGGGGCGTGTTTTTCGTGGCATTCACCATATCTTCGGTGGCCATCCGTTTTTTTTCGGGCAGGCTCTCCGACAAGCACGGCCGTGTACTGGTCATCGAGTATGGATTGGCAACACTCATCCTATCGATGGGGATTCTGGCGTGGGGCGAAAGCCCCTTCTGGATGGTAACGGGAGCCGCCGTGTACGGCATTGGCGCGGGCATCCTCTCGCCCGCCGTGAACGCATGGACCATAGACCTGAGCAACCCGCACCAACGTGGAAAGGCCATGGCTACCATGTACATCGCCCTCGAAGCGGGGATTGGACTGGGCGCGCTGATCGCCGGATGGGTGTACTACGACCGCATCGGCCGTATTCCCTACATCTTCTTCGGCACCATGGTCGTAGCTGCCCTCGCCTGGCTCTACCTGCGGGGTTATAAGCGAGGTATGCGGATAAATTGATGGGGTAAACCGGAGTAGGATGGGCTTAAAATGAAAGATCTCCAAACGGGGAGAATGGAGACCTTTACTAACCAATTATAAACCTAAATTATGATGCAACAAAGGTAGTGTATATAATACACACTTCCAAACCTTTTTTACTTTTTCCCCGCTACCTGGGTCTGCCCCTACCGTAACGTGCCTCCCAGATTGGGCCGGAAAGAGATCTNCAACAAAGGTAGTGTATATAATACACACTTCCAAACCTTTTTTACTTTTTCCCCGCTACCTGGGTCTGCCCCTACCGTAACGTGCCTCCCAGATTGGGCCGGAAAGAGATCTTAGTGGTAGGCCCACAACCGGCCGATCCACACCGTCTACCAGTGCAATCAATGGAGGCTGGGGCGCCGGTGATGAACCATACTTTCGTTGTCGTTTTCACAGCTCGTGCTGTATCTGTTTGTTGTTGTGCCATCGTCTTAATGTTTAAATGAAATAACGGTACAAAAGTCGGGCGGCATAGTGGCGCACATGTAGCCAAACCGGGCGCGGTTGTAGCCAAAATCACGTTCTGCGTTTGTTTTGTCCCTGAAATACAGCATATTTGCTATACAATAACGATAAAAACCATGCGCAAACCGTCCGCTCTCCTACCCATCACGGCAATCCTTTTTTGGTGCATAGCTTGTGGCAACTCCAGCACCGCGCAACGGGACGCCACACCGACCACCGACACGATAAACCTCAGCTATACGGTCGAAGATGCCCCGGAATGGACGGGGCTGTTTGACCGTACCTCAGGCTGGTTTGGTGCCGACGGCATTTTCACGATTCCGCTCCACGGGGTGGATACTCCGCAGTCTACACAAGGCAGCAAAACGTTGCTAGTATTCAGCGATACCATGATCGGCGAGATAGAAGACGGAGAACTGCAGCCGGGCTCGGTAATGATCAATAATTCGGTGGCCACACTGGACGGGACGACGCCCGACGAAGACCGTATCCAATTCTTCTGGGATAGCGATAGTGCGGGGAAGCCCACGTCGGTATTTGTGCCGCAGACACCCCAAACCCAACCGGGCGAGTATTATTGGTTGGGCGACGGATTCGTAAACCAGGAATTGGACAATACGACGTATGTTTTTGGCTACCGGATCAGGCATACCGATGCCGCTGTGTTCCCCTTCGAAGAAGTGGGCAATACGCTGATTGCCATTCCGGCAGGGAGCCAGCCTCCCTTTAAAGACCATCGCCAGATGGATACGCCGTTCTTTATCCGCGACCCGGTGGACAACGGCAACAACGGATCGTTTGGGGCGGGCATCTTTGTAAATACAATCGCAGCGGGTGCCCCAGACCCCGATGGCTATGTATATGTATACGGCGTGCGTGGACCAAAGAAGCACGTGCTGGTAGCCCGCGTGGCCCCAAAGGATTTCGAGCACTTCACCGCATGGCGCTTTTGGGATGGAGCTGGCTGGAACATCGACATCGATAAAGCAGCACCGATCGCCGACCGCGCATCGAACGAGCTCAGTGTAACGCCGCTGCCGGACGGCCGGTATGCGCTGGTGTTCCAAACGGATGGAATCGGCACGTCCGTGGGATTGCGCATAGGCCTTTCACCGGCAGGGCCATTTGGCCCCATCAAGGAATTATGGGATTGCCCCGAAGTGGAACAGAAGGGCTTATTCGTGTATAACGCGAAGGCGCATTTCAACCTGTCCGAAAAAAATGAACTGCTCATCAGTTACAACGTAAATTCCTTCGATTTCCTAGCGGACATCAAGAAAACGCCGAATCTTTACCGCCCGCGGTTCATACGGGTGAAGTTCAAATAAGACCATACCTTAATACGGGCCGGTCGCCGTAACGGTACCGAAAATCGGAGGTACAGGCTTAGCCAACGGAGCCAATGATACCAATGATACCCTATCAAACGCTTACTCTTCCACTCCCAGCGCTCCCCAGCCACTGAAAAAGATAGCAATCATCTTCCAGCTAACCTCGAAATCGGTAAAGCTGTAAACCGGCTCCGACACCTCGATCTGCAGCTCCGCATCCGTAATGGCGCGGGCTGTGATATTTTCGGGTTCCATCACCAGCGTAGGCTCCTCGCCATTGTCATAATAAATCTCCAACTTCAGGATGCCGGCTTCTTCCGGCAGGTAAAACGGATGCGTGAAATTGATTGTTTTATTAAAGGCATCGGAAGTATATACAACGAGCTTGTAGACGACTGGCGTGGGTGGAAGCGGGTTGTTCGGGTCGGGCTCAGGGATATGCTGCGACTTAATCGTGTACGTTGAGACGTCGCATGAATATCCCGCCACTACCTGGCTTTTTGATGAAACTTCACGATCGTATATCGCGATGTCCATCGAGCTTCCGCTGCCGACACCCAGATCGACAGAAGGCACATAAGTCAACGACAGCTCGCGGTCTTCCTCGGCAATCTCATCCGTCTGCACCAACGTACGCATGAAAATCTTCCCTATGTCATTCTTGGCGTCGTGGTAATTATCGAACTGGTACCCGAAACCGCGCGCCTTGCCCAACACGATATCGCCCTTTACGTAATACGTACCAATAACCGCATTCATCATGAGACCGAGTGCAGCAACGGGGTTGCTTTCGGAATATTCTTCCAGAAGAGCAAGGAACGCCTGTGCCTTTGCGCTGTTCTCGGCCAGCTCAGCAAACTGCTCGGGCACATCGTCGCGCGAAAAGTCGATTTCCTTAATGAAAAAACCCAGGTCTACCCCATGGCTATACATGCCCATTTCAAGGGTGCCCTCCGTAAACGGCGTATTGTCGCCGGGCTGCTCCTCATCGGGATCTGGCGAATCGGTTTTGGCACATGCGGTAAACAGCAGTAAGGCGATAAAAAGGTAACGGGATAGGTGATTTGTCGTAAATCGGGAAAACAGATACATGTATTCGCTTTTATTTAATAAATCGGTCAAAAATAAGGGTTCTGAGGGGTCTGGACAATACCGGAAAACAAGGAGTTTGATTCCGCAGGCTAAGCTTTGGTAAAGATAAGAAATAGCTATGCGTTTTGCCATCCCAGTTTATTATGTTTGTAAAACCGACGGGCAGCTTGCCTATCGGGAAAAGCAAACACCGTGTTTAGCGAACTAGAGAAAAACTTAAGGCAACACATAACACTCACCACCGACGAATTCGACCGGGTGAAACGGTATTTCGTACCGAAGAAACTGCGCCGGAAGCAATTTATGCTGGAGGCTAGCGATGTATGCACCCGCATGGCGTTCGTATCGAAAGGCGCGCTGTTCTCTTACTCCACTTCGGAGAAGGGTTCCATCAACGTGGTACAGTTTGCTTTCGAATCCTGGTGGATGGCAGATCTGTATAGTTTCTTTACCGAAGAGCCAAGCAAGCTATACATCGAGGCATTGGAAGATTCGGAGCTGTTGCTTTTGAAAGCGGACCGCCTGCAGCCGCTATTGGCGGACGTACCGGCTATGGAGACTTACCTGCGGATACTCTACCAAAACGCATACGTTGCCTTGCAGCGCCGCTTGGAAGAGACTATCGGCCTCACGGCAGAACAACGATACCTCCGGTTCATGGAGCGCGACGGGCGCCTGCTGCTCCGTGTGCCGCAGCACATGATCGCGTCGTATCTCGGCGTAACCCCCGAAACGCTGAGCAGGATACGGAAGCAGGTTTCGTAAGCGAAAGCGGGAAGTGTTGATATATATCAATGCCATTCCTTATCATATGTCATTGGGGCGGCACCTCCATCGCCGTACCTTTGTATCATCACAAAAGGAGGAATGAAATATGAAAACCAAATCAACAATCGCCATCATCGGAAGCACCGGGAATATGGGCTCTGCCATTGCCAAATCGTTGGCTAAAGGATCCAACAGGCTACTGCTTTTCGGTCGCGAAGACACCAAACTCCAGACACTGAAGAACGACATCCACACGTTGAACAGCGGGGCCGATGTGGAAGCCATCGGCTGCCCCAAGGATGCGAGCTGGGAGGCCGATATCGTTATCCTCGCAGTTCCCTACGCCGCAGAAGCAGCGGTAGCTGAAGAAATAAGGCCCTACGTCACCCAGAAAATCGTAATCAGCATAGCCAACCCCATGAACGAAACATTCGACGGAATGGTTACCCCAGCCGACTCAAGCGCTGCACAAGAGCTGCAAAAGCTGTTGCCGGATGCGCAGGTGGTCAAAGCGTTTAACACCACCTATGCCGCAAACTTTGCCGAGCCGGTGATTGCCGGGGTACCGGCAGATGCCTATGTGGCAGGCGACGATGAGAAGGCCGTGCAAACTGTCACCGAGTTGGTGCAAAGCATGGGGCTCAATCCGGTTGTGGCCGGTGGATTGGCAGTAAGCCATACACTGGAACACATGCAGCTGCTGCTGATCCAGCTCACGGTGAAGAACAACTATAACTGGCACGCCGGTTGGAAAATCTTACACAATTAATATTTAACTATTTTATAACTACGAAAAATCATTGACATGAAAAAAGGATTATTAGCGATTGCACTGCTTGTAGCATCAACAGTTTTTGCAGCAGTGACACTATGGACAAACGACAAAGCACACTCCCAGCTGCAATTTACCGTGACCCACCTGGGGCTGAGCGACGTATCGGGCACGTTCAACGACTTTGACGTGAAGGTGAGCGCCACAAAAGAGGACTTCAGCGACGCAGTATTCGAACTGACAGCCAAAGCAGCCTCTATCGATACCCGTGTGGAAGCGCGCAACAACCACTTGAAGAGTGCAGATTTTTTCGATGTAGAGAAATACCCGGAAATCACCTACAAAAGCACGGCTATCAAAAAGAAAGGCAAAAACAAGTATAAGCTCACAGGCGACCTGACGATACACGGTGTTACCAAATCAGTAACCATGGACCTAGTATACCGCGGTAAGCTGGTAGATGAAGAAACCGGCAAAGAAACCGTAGGATTCCAACTTACCGGCGAAATCAAGCGCTCCGACTTTAACGTAGGTCCCGGATTCCCCGAGCCGATGATCAGCGACCTGGTACGGATCAAGGCCGACGGCGAATTTGTGAAACAGTAGGGGTTCTTAAACTACAACAAGCTTAACGGCCCGGAAGCCGCGCGCACCCCGCGTAGCTTCCGGGCTTTTTTTTGGAAAACGTGGCTAGCGGAATTTTGTATATTGCACGCAACAAAAAATACGGCATGGCCTCTTCTTCCGCCCAACTGATTTACAAAACCACCATCACCGTTATCGGTGCGGGACAGGCCGGGCTTTCCTCGGCTTTCCACCTCAAACAGCTGGGGCTGGAGCCGGGCCGCGATTTCGTGGTACTGGACCAATCGCCCCGGCCGGGCGGCGCTTGGCAATACCGCTGGCCGTCGCTCACACTGAGTACGGCCAACCGTATACACGACCTCCCGGGCCTCCCTTTTTCTGAGACCGTGGCTGATACCCGGGCCGAGGAGGTTCCGGCCAACAGCGCCGTACCGCAATACTTCGATGTCTATGAACGCCAGTTTGGCTTACTGGTATACCGGCCCGTAAAGGTGACCGTAGTGTGCGAACGGGATGGGCTGCTGCGCGTAGAGACGGATAAAGGCCTCTTTTCGGCCCGGGGCATCATCAACGCTACAGGCACATGGGATAAGCCATACATACCGGAGTATCCCGGGGCATCTTTATTCGAGGGCAGCCAGCTGCATACCCGCGATTACCAAACAGCTGATGCGTTCGCGGGCAAACATGTGCTTATCGTCGGCGGCGGTATCTCGGCCATCCAGCTGCTCGACGAAATCTCGCAGGTAACGGACACCACGTGGGTGACCCGCCGCCCGCCGGTATTCGAGCCGGGGCCATTTACCCCCGAGCGGGGCCGCCAAGCGGTGGCGATGGTGGAAGAGCGCGTGCGCCAAGGGTTGCCCCCGGCATCGGTGGTTTCCGTAACCGGGCTACCCATCACACCGGCCATCGAGGCCATGCGCAAGCGGGGCGTACTTAACCGACAGCCCATGTTTGGCGAGATAACACCCACCGGCGTGCGCTGGCCCGATGGCCGCACGCTCGATGTGGACGTCATCCTGTGGTGCACCGGCTTCCGCAGCTCACTGGACCACCTGATGCCACTCATGTTGCGCGAACCTACCGGGGGCATTACCATGGCCGGCCGGCTGGCCACCATGGTGGCCAAAGACCCCCGCATCCACCTGGTAGGCTATGGTCCCTCCGCATCGACCATCGGTGCCAACCGTGCCGGGCGGGCAGCAGCACAGGAGCTAACAGATTACCTGGGGATGGGAAAAAATCTAAACTGACAACGGAATAGACCGGCGATTTTACTAAGTTTACAGCCGTAACGACACCATCGGCAATGGCATCAGGTATTTTTGCAGTTTTGGATGATATAGCGGCACTGATGGACGACGTGGCCGTGGCCAGTAAAATCGCTACGCGTAAAACAGCAGGCATACTAGGCGACGACCTCGCCGTAAACGCCGAGAAAGCTACCGGTTTTCTGGCTTCGCGCGAGCTGCCGGTACTATGGGCCATTACAAAAGGGTCTTTTTTGAATAAACTGATCATCATTCCACTGGCATTGCTGCTGAATGCCCTCTTTCCGGTAGCCATCAAGGTGGTCTTGGTATTGGGCGGGTTTTACCTGGCTTACGAGGGGGTAGAGAAAGTAATCGAGTTCTTGTTCCACCGAAAGAAAAAAGGACAGGAGGTAATAGAGGAACAAGAAGAAAAATCAAGCGACGTGGAAAAGACGAAAGTCAAAGCTGCCATCACCACAGATTTCATCCTATCGGTAGAGATTGTCATCATCGCGCTCGGTACTGTACTCGATAAAAGCCTCGCCATCCAGATACTCACTGTATCGATAGTCGCGCTACTAGCCACGGTAGGGGTGTACGGCATTGTGGCCCTCATTGTGCGGATGGACGATGCAGGCCATCGGCTCATCTCCTATAGCAACGAGAAGGGCTGGCTATCCACGCTCGGCAAACTGCTGGTAAAGTCGCTGCCAGTAGTTATCAAAAGCTTGTCGGTAATCGGCACTATAGCGCTGCTGTTGGTTTCGGGTGGCATTTTTGTACATAACATCGACTACCTGCACCATTTGGTGCCCAATATGCCGCCTGTCATTAAGGAGCTGTCTTTCGGCCTGCTGGCCGGATTAGCAGCAGTGGCGGTAATAAGCGCAGGGAAGCGGGTGTTTGGTTCGACTTCTCACATTTAGATGAGGGCCTTTATTCGGAAGGCGGTTTGTTGCCTAACTCCGCGCAATAACATCACTTATGGTAAAGAGGGAAAGCGTTCAAACAAATTTTCTCGTTATAATCAGCGTCTAATCCAAAAAAATACCGATATTTAGGCTCCAGAAGCCAGTGGTCACGGTATCATGACTCCTCGCCATTATAGAACCGAAAGAAATTGAATAATGACGGACCTATCCAGACGTAAATTTATCCGGAACACGGCGGCTGCCGCGGGGTTTTCAATTGTTTCCAGCCACGTGTTGGGCAGGATAACAGGCCACGTGGCGCCTAGCGATAAGCTAAACATCGCCGGTATCGGCGTGGGGGGCGTGGGACGCCGCAACCTCGCCAACATGGCTACCGAAAATATCGTAGCGTTGTGCGACGTGGATTGGCGTTATGCGGCAAAAACATTTGGCGACTACCCCGATGCCCGCCGATTCAAAGATTGGCGGGTGATGTTTGACGAGATAGGTGACTCCATAGACGGAGTGATGGTGGCCACGCCCGACCATACCCATGCCGGCGTAACCGCACATTCCATCACCCTGGGAAAGCATTGCTACACACAGAAACCCCTCACCCACTCGGTATATGAGTCGAGGCTGCTCACCAAGCTGGCCGAAAAATACCGCGTGGCTACCCAAATGGGCAACCAAGGCAATTCCTTCGACTGGTGCCGCAGCATAACGGAGTGGATACAATCGGGCGCCATAGGCGACGTATATGAGGTGCACTGCTGGACCAACCGGCCCATCTGGCCGCAGGGGCTCAACCTGCCTACCGGCAGCGAACCCGTACCGAGCACGCTCGACTGGAATCTCTTTATCGGCCCCGCCGAGCAACGGCCCTACCACCCGGCATATACTCCATGGAACTGGCGCGGGTGGTGGGACTTCGGAACCGGTGCACTCGGCGATATGGCATGCCACATCATGGACCCCATCTACTGGGCGCTCGACCTGAAATACCCTACCAAAGTGTATGGCAGCTCCACGCTGAGCAACCTCTACTCCGCACCCCATGCCCAGATGGTGCATTATACTTTCCCCGAACGGCCCGCCAAGGGCAAGGTGAACATGCCCGAAGTGAAGGTGGTATGGTATGATGGTGGCCTACTGCCCGAACGGCCTGCCGAACTGGCGCCAGGAAAAATGCTGGGCGACCCGGATGGGGGAATTATTTTTGTGGGCACCAAAGGCAAAATCATGACGGGTTGCTTCGGCATGAACCCTACCCTACTGCCCGAAAGTGAAATGGCCCACTTCCAAGAGCCCACACCGTGGATACCCCGCATCGAGGGCGGCAATGGCAACATCTGGGATACCAACGCACACGAGCAGGAGTGGATTCGCGCAGCGAAAGAATCGCCCCGCAACCGTACCGAATCCTCATCCCACTTCGGGTTTTCCGGGCCATTCAATGAGGCCGTGGTGATGGGCGTGCTGGCCGTAAGGCTTCAAGGCCTCAATAGGGAGCTCCTCTGGGATGGCGAACACATGGAGTTTACCAACATCGGGGCCGATGAAAAGATACAAGTGGTAACGGCAGACAACTTTGAAGTCATCGACGGCGACCCACGGTTCGACCGCCGGTTTACCGAGCTGAATGCTGCAGACGCCGCCCGCGAATGGATAAACCATACGTACCACAACGGATTCGCACTGCCGGAAATGCCCCAGTGAATTGACAGAAAATTATTGCTATCTTTGTTAGTTGATAAACTACTAGGAGTCAGGGATGTTATCCAAAAAAACAAAATACGCCATCAAGGCACTGATAGTATTAGGGCGGAATTACGGTAAGGAGCCCATGCAGATCCTTCGTATTGCGGAAGCTGAACGTATTCCCAAAAAGTTCCTCGAACAGATTTTGTTGGAAATGCGCAACGCAGGCATCTTATACAGCAAAAAGGGTGCTGGGGGCGGCTACAGCCTCAACAAAGCCCCCGAAGACATCCGCCTGTCGCAGGTGATGCGCCTTATCGATGGTCCCATAGCGCTGCTGCCGTGCGTGAGCCTCAATTTCTACCGGAAATGCGACGAATGCAAGGAAGAGGAAGTGTGTGGTATCCGCGATGCATTCATCGACGTACGCGATGCTATGCTCCAGATACTCAATGATACCAGTATTGCCGACATCATCAACAAGGAAAAGCGGCTGGCAATCGATATCGACATTTAACCGGCAGATACTTACCGACCCCTAAGATCAGGTGGTTGCCGGGGAGGCAGGCTTACCCAACGACGAAGTAGCCCACAGCATCAAACACGTGAGTGCACCATTGTAGATGATCAGCTCAAAACCGACCGCATAACTCGTATACGGCTCCACAACAAACGTATTGGTCAAATAACATAATAGCGGTGACAGCACGCAGATGTAAGGTACCAAACGATCTGCCACGGGCAGCTTGGTGAGGATACCGAAGGCGAAGAGCCCCAGTAGGGGCCCGTAGGTATAGCTGGCCGCAGTGAAAATTGCATTGACCACCGAGTCGTTGTTGATGACCCGAAATACGAGGATAACCAGCAACATGACAACCGAAAACCCGAAATGCACGCGGTTGCGCGTGCGCACCAGTGCCCGGTCATTGGGGTCGGCCTTCTTATTGAAGTTAAGGAAATCGACACAAAACGAAGTGGTCAGCGCGGTCAGCGCCGAATCTGTGGTGGCAAATGTGGCTGCGGTAAGCCCCATCATAAACACGATGCCGGGCACAATAGCCAAATGGTGAAGTGCAATCTCCGGATAGAGGTAATCCGGTGTAGGCATAGCCGCAACGTCGATTCCGTTCTGGCCGGCGTAGATATACAGCAGCGCACCTACCGCTAGGAAGAACAGGTTGATTACCACGAATATACCCGTAAAGGTGAGCATATTCTTCTGTGCTTCACCAATAGTTTTCATACTCAGATTCTTCTGCATCAGGTCTTGGTCAAGCCCAGTCATGGCTACCGTCACGAAGATACCGCCGAGGAAGTGCTTCCAGAAATGGATGCGATCACCCAAGAAGTCATCCCAGAAAAAAATCTTTGAATAACTGCTTTCTTTCACCGTCTCTATGGTTTCCAGCAGGCTGAGGCCAAGACTATCGGCCATGAAGTAGATAGACAGTACCACGGCCAGCAGCAGAAAAAAGGTCTGCAACATGTCGGTCACAATGATGGTCTTCAGCCCTCCTTTATTGGTGTACAGCCAAATGAGCAGCAAGCACAAGGCAATTGTAACGGCGAAGGGTATATTCCACGCATCGAAGATAAACCATTGCAATATAATGGCTACCAAATAGAGGCGGAAAGCCGACCCGATAGTGCGCGATATGAGGAAAATCATGGCTCCCGTCTTGTAGCTGCGGTGCCCCAGTCGTTCTTCGAGGTAGGTATAGATAGAGGTAAGGTTCATCCGGTAATACAGCGGCAACAACACGTACGCGATGATAACAAACCCCACGGCGTTGCCAAGGATAAACTGGAAATAACCGAAGTCGCTGTGTCCTACCGCACCCGGCACGGAGATGAACGTAACGCCCGACAGGGCAGTGCCGATCATCCCGAATGCCACCATGTACCACTTGGCACTCCGGTTGGCCACGAAAAATGCGGAGTTATCGGCCGATTTGCGCGACGTAAAACAGGCCACACCAAGCAACAGGCTGAAATAAACAACCAAAAACAGAAGAAGGACGGTAGGTGTCATGCAGTCTTATGAGTTTAATGATCCGTTACGCGTGAATGTTCGATGGCTTTACGTACGCTACCGTACTTTTCCAGTAAATCAGACGCGGTTTGGGCATCGATACCCGTCTCTTCCATAATAATACGGATGCCCCGGCTGAACAGCTTGTTATTGGTGAGCTGCATATCAACCATTTTATTCCCCTTCACGCGGCCCAACTGGATCATCACCGTGGTGCTTATCATATTGAGCACCAGCTTCTGGGCTGTACCCGCTTTCATACGGGTGGAACCCGTTACAAATTCGGGGCCCACGATCACTTCTACGGGGAAACCGGCAGCCGCGGCTATCGGCGTATTATCGTTGCAAACGATACACCCCGTTACGAGCCCGGCTTCATTGGCTCGTCGGAGGGCACCGAGCACATAAGGCGTTCCACCGGATGCCGCTATACCCACTACCACATCTTTGCTGTTGATGCCATGCTCTTGCAGATCTATCCACGCCTGCTCCATGTCGTCCTCCGCAAATTCCACTGCCTTGCGGATGGCGGTATCGCCACCGGCAATGATGCCGATGATCCAATCGTAAGGTACCCCGAAAGTGGGCGGGCACTCCGAAGCATCCAAAATACCCAGCCGGCCGCTGGTGCCGGCACCGATATAAAACAACCGACCACCTTCTTTCATGGAAGCCACGGTAACTTCGATAAGGCGCTCGATCTGGGGGATGGCTCGCTGCACAGCCGACGGCACCGTCTGGTCTTCGTTGTTGATATTGACCAACAATTCACTTACCGTCATTTTGTCCAAATCCTGGTAATTCGATTCTTTCTCCGTGGTATTTGTCATCTCTCTCGTTGTTGTTATTCTACTCGGTGACCCCCGCTATCGATACGTTGTCTGCCCTGTATTAGTCCGTTTCGTTTTGAGCAACCAAAAGTCGTTAAAGTAAAGAAAAAACGACTACAAATTAGTGAAATAATTCATCTATCCGTTTAAATGTCTACTTTTCTGGCTGTGCCTCCTCACGCGCTTGCTGTTCTTTGGCCGCTAGCAGATAAATCAACGACGCCGTACCATCCATGGTAGGCTCATTGGTACTGTAGTCGCCATAGTCGTCATGGTAGACTGCCAGATCTGACTGGAACGGCTCATGTGCATCTGGCTTGGTAAGCCGGATACCGATGAGATTATTGAATATGCTGCCGTACACGGGGCCATCAACCAGGCCGCCGTCTATCGGATAACTCTCCAAGTGGGTAAACGCTGAGTGTGGGTCGGTTGGTGTATCGCCCCACGCCGGCAGGCCATACACCATGCTTGTACCCCATGGGTTGCAACCGAAGAGCCAGTCGAAATTGGCTTGCTCAAGCTGCGCATACGTATCGTCGTCCGCCAGTTCGCGGTACCATTGGCACTGGATGGCGAATGATGTGGTGAGGTTATTGCTGCACCAGATGAACGGCACACCCCGGTAGAAGGCATTCTGCCCCGCGCGCGCCCACACCTGCTCGATGCCTTGCCGGTAGTAGGCTATCACCTCATCGCGCTGGGCACCTTCCAGGTGTTGTGCCAGCTCGCGGTGCGCCAAGTTGATGAAGGGGTACCATTGGTAATGGGCTGCCGTATCTTGCGCCATCCAGGGTGTAACCGGCTCTTGCCGCGCGTAGGACAGGGCGTCGTTCAGAAAGCGTTCGTCGCCGGTGGCCTGCCATTGGGTCGCTGCGGCCAATGCCATGTCATCTACCCAGTTGTCTTCCGCATAGATGTAGGGCGACAAGATCGAGACCGTTTGCGTAACGCCCGGCTTCCGGTTTGCAAAATCATAAGCCGTGGAAGCCTTGCCACTCAACAACTGGGCGTAGCCTTGGTTCACCTGCTCGAAGAGCGTACTTCCGAGGTTGAAGGCACTGGTAAACTTGGCCGCCGTAGAGCTGGTACCGGTGGTATTGTTCATAAACTTACCGCGTTGCTGCGGCTCACCATCGATAAAGTATACGGGCCGCTCGTAACCACGGCCATAGAAATCGTCTTCACCCGGCATGCGCATGCCGGCATGGTCCCTGTCGTCAGCAATCTGGTTGAACAGCAGGTGTGGCTCGGGGTGCATTTTCAGCAGCCAATCCAACCCCCATTTAGCCTCATCGAGCACGTCGGCCACGCCATTGCTACCGTTTAGCCCGTTGGCCTGTTTGTGGTCGCTGAAAACATCTGGGAAATCGCGGTATGCTGCCAACAGATGATAGGTAGCATTGGCAGAAGTGGTGGAATATTGTAAATAGTCTGACGCATCATGCCAGCCGCCAGCCACGTCGATGTGTGTACTATCGGGCAGACCTGCGCCGGACGCGTAGAGGGTGAACCCGTCGTGCGTGTGGCAACTATCCTGCAGGAACGGGTTGAACAGCGTACGTTGCTGCCGCATGTAACGCAGGGCAAAGTCGGCGGCGCCATCATAAACATCCGGGGCGATACGGAACTGGGGCGAGCGGGCGCCATCTACCTCAAGGTAATAGGTACCCGTATCTACATGGGCCGAAAAATCGAGCCGATAAGAGGTACGGAACGGCCCATACGCCCCAAAGTTGTTGCCTGTGCGGCCGGTATACACCGGCCTGCCCGTGTGTGCTTCAATAAGTGAAAATTTACGGAAATGTTGCGTGCCTTTGCCGCCCAATACGGCCACCTTGACCCCTTGTGGTGTATAGCCTAGCTGGTTGATGCGGATCCAAGCCCGCTCTTCAGGGTCGCCGTAAGCTAAGCAGACCACCTTGCCATCCATTGTGCTGGCCACCAGCTGCCGGTCTTTTAGCGGCAACATGGGGTTCACCATTGCATTGGAAAGCTTATACTGCCATATCACGGTGCCGCTGGTTGCATCCAGCCCACTTACCAGTCCCGAGTGGCTGGGAACGAATACCTGTCCGTCGTTAGCCGCAATAGCCGAAGGTGTGAGCTCATAAGGTAGCTGCAGGGCTGAGGTCCAGTCAATCTGCATGGTATCGGCAGAAGTAGAGACACCCAGTACCTGGCCATCCATTGTCTTCACATACACAAGCCTACCGTCTTCGGACAAGCCCATAGATTCGCGGACCCGGATGCTATCGACTTTCTTGCGCCATACTTCCGAGCCGGTACGGGCATCGAGCGCGGTCATGTACCTGTCGGGCGCAACGATAAATACGCGGCCATTGGCCCCTACGGGATAGCAAGCCGCCGGTGAAAGCATACGGCTAGAAGCGCCGTTAGACCACTCCCATTTCAGCCGGCCATCGGCCGGGTCGAGCGCATAGAAGCCATTGCCCCACGAGCCGAAATACAGCGTATTTTCATACAGGAGCGGTTTGCCAGACACGTAGCCTTTTACGTCATCGAACGACCAGCGCAGCTGGCCTGACTTGATATCGATGGCACGGAATACACCGTCGGAGGCACCGATATAAGCCATTCCTTTATGCACCAGTGGGGAGCCCAGCACGGCCTTATCAGCCGCAAGGCGCCACCGTTCTTTGCCTGTTTTGGCGTCGAGGCCATAGATGTGCCGGTCGGTAGAGCCTACCACCACGTAATCTTTCCACACTGCCGGGGTCGAGTACACCTTGCCACCGGTTTGGAAGCTCCATACCTTACGGCCCGTCTGCGCATCGAGCGCATAGACCTGCCCGGCGGTATTGGCCGTGATTACGAACTGCTTATAGGCAGCCAGTCCGGCACCGATATCGCTATTATCTTGGAAAGACCATGTCTCCCGCACGGCTGCGTGCCGGGTGTTCACGTCGTAGCTCGGGCGATCGTAATAGCGGCGCTCTGATGTGAAATCGTGGTTGACCAACGGAACCGTAGCCCACGCCGGCCGGGTGCCCACTCCCGGATTGCGCTCCCGGTAGGTAGCTTGGCCGTTGCCGATGGTAACGATGTTGTAGCCGCCCACGGTGTCTTTTGCCCGTAGGTTAGACCGCCCCATGATGCCGGGGATACCTTCGAAGTCGTATTGCTTGTTCTGGTGGCCGTGGCCACAGAAAAAGAGCTGCACATTACGTGTCTTTATGCGGTCGAGCGCTTCGAACCAGTTGTTGAGCGATGAGTCTTGCGGATAATGATTTACATAGATAAGCGGCATATCCGAGTCGGGGTTTGCCGCGAAGAGGGAGTCCATCCACACCAGGTTTTCGCGGGGCACTTGCCCGGGGCTCATCCGCATATTGGGGCCCGAGTTGGTGCCCACGAAGAAATAACCGTTGTGCACGAAGGCGAACGTTTCGCTACCGAACACCTCACGGAAGCTGTTACCCCCGCTTTCGGACCAATTGGTGTCGTGGTTGCCCGGTATAATGTACCATGGGATGGTGAGGCTATCCAAAATCTGTTTAGCAAGCCGCAGCTCATCATCCGAACCGAATTCGGTCACATCCCCCGACAGGATTACAAAGTCGAGATCGGGGTTGGCATTAATATCAGCTACCGTGCGCCGCAGGTCGTCTGCCGCCGTTGAGCCGCCCACGTGCGTATCGGTGACATGTGCGAATTGAAAGGGCTGGGCATCTACGGCCAACGCCGTAAAAAGCACCAGCACCTTCAACAGCACTATTGGTTTTAATAGGTAAGGAGGTCTTTTAGCCGTCATGCGTTCGTTTAATAAGGTCGCCCTTAACGGGGCGACCTTTCCTATATACAATCAAGTTAGTACATTCACACTGCAACATGTTATTCCCAACCTCTGGTTTGAGTAAGGGTGTAACCCTTTTCCATATAGTCAACAATCTGCGATTGCCCTACAGGCGATAGATACACCTCATCACCAAATTCATTGCGGTTAGACGCATTCTGGATCATGAAATAACCCACCATATCGGCGGCATTGCTACCATTGTAAGTCACCACGGTACCGTCTTCCTTCTGCACCTTCAGCACGTCCACATAACTTTCCTGGATATAGGCAGGCACTTCCGCCTGTATATCTACCCAAGGACCAAGGAAGCGATCGGCGTCTTTGCTGTAATCCATGTATTCGATTTTCTTCCAGCGCTTGATGTCCAATAGACGGCTATATTCAAAGAAGAATTCCATACGGCGTTCCCGGCGGATTTCCCACATCAACGGCGACACGTCCGCATCGCGGTCAGGGTCATTGGGAAGTGCCGTTAGTAACAGCGGCGCCGTTTTCTTCACCCCTTTGGCAATCGCAACTTCATCAAGTGGCCTGTCGCGAATAGCATTAATCGACGCGTCAATATCAGCTTGGGTAACGGCTGCGCCACCGAAATTCTCGGCCAATACGGCCTTCGCCTCGATCCAATTGAGTACCGGCTCGGCAAGCCGCATAACCGGCGCATCGCTCGTGTTGGTATTGCTGCCCCAGGCGGGCGGATAGCCCCGGCCGATATAGGTCATCGCCTCGCGCGAGGCGAACTTATACGTATAGAACAACGACGCGGAAGCCGGAAGTGGCCGCTCAAAGAATGTCGCTTCGAAGCGAGGGTCACGCGTTACAGCTAAATCGGCAATGGAGAAGCTGGAGGCATCGGCTACCGACGAACTTTGCCACACGTCGCCATCGTTACAGATAAAAGATTTGACCATATCCAGGTTGGCCCCTACCGGCTGCCCTTCAGTACCATTATTGTAGGAGCCGATGTGGTGAGTGATACCCAGCCCTGCATCATACGTACGCCATAGCATCACCTCCGGATTTCCAGCTAAGTCTTCCGAGGCAAAAAGGCTTTTGAAGTCGCTCGTGAACGAGTAAGGACCACTCATGGCAAAGGCCGCGCTTTCCACTGCAAACTCCAGGTATTTCTGCGCACGGGTAGCATCCAGCCCGTGGTAGTGCAGGAAGGTCCCTTCGAACAGCATGAATCGCGATATGAAGGCGGCTGCGATGTACTTGTTCAGTTTTTGCTCACCATCATCCGCACGCATGTTTTCCATCACGAACTTGAAATCATCGTACACGGCATCCATCACGACGCCGCGGTCATCGCGGTCCTTGAACAATTCGTCCCAGGCATCGTCAGCCACCACGTGGTCGTAATACGGCACGTCGCCGAATACACTTACCAGGCGGCTATACTCAAACCCCCTGAAAAAACGGGCTACCGCCATCCAGTGGTTAAAGGCATCTGGTGCCAGGTTGGGTTGTGCAACATTCTGTAGGCGATCAATGAAAATATTGGCTTTGCGCACCCAGGCGAAGTTCCACGTGGGCCCTGCATATTGGGTCATCCAAGCGGCACCCTCGCTAGCCGAACCCCTACTGGAGGGCACACTGCTCTCGAAGTGGCTTTGCACATTACGGCCGGTCAAGTCGTCGGAAAAGGTGTATCCCCTTACCGGCGTATAGTCGACACCCCAAGCACTATTATAGCCCACAAAATAGTTGGTGTAAAACCCATTGGCAAACAAGTCGATGTCGGTTTCGTTACGCCAAAAATTATCGTCGACTGGCTGAGTCAATGGCGGCCGGTCCAAGACTTCTTCACTACACGCAACCAAAAGTAACGAGGCTGCGCAGACACTGTATATCAATTTATTTAGAAGTTTCATCGTATTTGATTTTAGAAGTTCAACTGAACACCAAAGGAAACGCTCTTGAATGCCGGCACACCTACACCCGTGCGGCCCAAGTTGTAGTTACTTAAATTCCACATCGAATACCCGCTGATGGCTTCCGGATCAATGGGCAACCCGTTGAGGTTATCCCAAGTCATGATATTCTCAAGCGAAGCGTATACACGCAAGGTGTTAACGCCTATCTGGTTGAGTAATGACGCGGGCAGGGAATAGCCCAACATGACGTTCTTGATGCGGAGGTACGACATATCCAACAGGTACTTCGACTGCACTTGCATGTTATTACCTGAATTACCGCCACCCATGTCGTAGGCTGCCGGATAGAATGCGTCGGTATTATCTTCGGTCCAATAGTCGTCTGCTATCGCTGCTGGCATGGCACCGTCTGAGGTATTGAACCCGGGGATAGCCAGGTTACCACCACCCCACATCTGACGACTTCCCACACCCTGGAAGAAGATGGCAAAATCGAAGCCCTTGAAATCAGCACCAAAACGGAGTCCGTATTCATAACGGGGGGTTTCGTTACCGATAACCTCCAAGTCGCCATGGTCATCGAGCAGTGAGCTGCCATTGTCCAGTTCCCCATCGCCGTTAAGGTCAACAAACTTAACATCACCCGGCCCAAAGAAGAAATTGGCACTGTTTTGCAGGTAGGCTTGGTAAACCGGCTTTTCCCCGTTGGGACCAGGTTTCAATTTATATGCCTTGCGGCCAGCATATTTGGCGCTCTCCGCATCCGTAAGGGTGATTTGTATGGGATCGCCGTTATCATCCAATTCGAAATCATCTTTTTGGTAGAGCCGATCCGTGCGGTAACCCCAAATTTCGCCGAACGTTTTACCTACGTAGTAGCTATTTACCCCTTGCGTGGTTCCATAAGCTGTGATTGTGGATACAGCGTCCGAAATATTACCACGGAAACTGATGCCTAAGCCGTTGTCAAATCGGTGGTTGAAGTCAACAGCGAGCTCCCAGCCCTCGGTACTTAACGAACCATAGTTGCTCCGTGGTGCGCCCGTACCGAAGGTAAGGGGCACTCCTTCTGCCGGCACAATCATGTTTTCCGTATCACGGCGATACCAATCAAATATGAAACCGAGCCGGTTATTTAAAAAACGGGCATCCACACCGAAATCGAGTGTAGTGATATCCTGCCAGGTAATCGCTGCCGATACGGCAGTGGGTGTACCCACATAGTTTACGCGCGTACCGCTGCCTCCGATCCATGTCGACTGACCCGTAGACATGGTCGGAATATACAGACTGTTAGGTACCGTTTGGTCACCAATCGAACCCCATGAGCCCCTGAACTTCACTAAATCGAGCCACGAGCGCGTACTTTCCATAAACGCTTCCTCGCTCAGCACCCAGCCCGCGGAGAACGATGGAAACCACCGCCATTTCAGATCGGTGGGGAATTTGGACGAGCCGTCATACCGGAGGTTACCTTCAAAGAGGTATTTGTTTTGGTATGCATAGTTCACACGGCCGAAGTAACCCAGCTGGGACTCCCAGTAGGTGCCACCACCACCTGTCCACGTACCGATACCGTAACCGAACTGCGGGTTCACGATGTCGGTGAGGTTGGTGACTTGTGTATAGTGGTTAGACCAATCGTCTGTCACGCGGTTCAACCCCAGCATGAACTTGAAATGGTGGTCGTCTTCCAGATCCAAGTTATACGTGGTAAAGGCGTTAACGGTATGCTTATATGAATTTTGCGATAGTTTATAGATGTGATCGGGGTTGGATCCCGGCGCCGTATATGTATGTGAGAGCAAGTCGTATGCCGGCATGGCGCCATTACCCGGGCCGGATACCACCTGCCCGGCGTCATTGACGTAGATTGGATTTCCCGCCTCATCGAGGCGTGCGATCGGAGCGATCCATGAGTCGCGGGCGGTATATTTCGTGCCGGGCCGATCCCATATATGCTCCTCATTAGCATAGGTGTAGTCGGCATCGACCGTCCAGTTGTCCGTCAGCTTCAGGGTGCCTCCCAGGTTCAGGTTCGTGTATTTATACAGTAAACTGGCCGTGCTGGCCGCTGCCACCTCACTGGCCGGACTCCGTATAGGGTCGCCATTCTCATCGTTACCCAATGGGTAAAGCGGGCTCCAACGGAATAGGTACAACCACGGATCTGCCGTCGTAGAGTTGGTAACATAAGGGTATTGCTTGTTCCGCTCGGAATAGAGCGCGCCGGCCCTTGCTGTGAAATACTTATTGATCTCACTGGTTACTTTCACGGACGCATTATAGCGTGTAAACTGGTCTTTTTTTGCCTGTTTCATCATCCCATTTTGGTCGAGCATTGCCAAACCGATATTATAAGATGTTTTGCCACTGGCACCGCCTAGCGACAAATTGTGCTGTTGGGTAGGTGCCCATTCGCGGACCATGATTTCATAGGGATCATATACACGCACACCATATTTATACGGTCCGGCGGGATCGAAGTACCAATCGCGGCCATACACCGTGGGATCATTAGCCCCGATGGTGCCACCATATTTTTCCTGCCACTCGACCGCACGTTCATAGCTTTCGCGGTTGATCTTATAGAATGCGCCTGTTACCGATCCGTCTATACGCTCCAAGGCATCCAGGGAATATTTCAGGCCGTTCACACCTGCCATCTCTAAATCCTTCCATGGGTTCTGGAACGAAAAGTTGTTTGAGTAGTTGACCTGCGGTTTCTCGGTACCGGTGCCCGTTTTCGTAGTGATCAAAATGACCCCGAAGGCCGCCTTCGAGCCGTAGATCGATGCCGCAGCAGCATCTTTCAGCACTGTAATCGACTCGACATCTTGCGGGTTGACCAATTGGATACTGGGAATCTCGACGTTGTCAAGGAGGATCAGGGGAGAAGATCCACCATAGATAGAGCCAATGGCACCTCTAATCTTAATCAAGGGGTCGGAACCAACCTCCCCGCTGGGAATACTGACACTCAGCCCGGGTGCAGCACCTTGGATGGCGCGACCGACATCGGCAATCGGCCTTGACTCCAAGGCTTCTTTAGTGCTGATGGTCGAAACCGCCCCGGTGAGGTTGCCGCGCCGTTGCGTACCGTAACCCACCACGACTACCTCGTCGATACTGCGATCGGCAGGTTGTAGCGTCACCGCCATGGTTGTGGAAGTCACTTCCAGATCTTGTGTCGTAAAGCCAATCATTGAAAAGCGCAGTGTGCTGCCCATCGTGGCGAAAATCGAAAAGTTACCGTTTTCATCGGTACTTGTAGCGCCTTGGCCACCGACTACCGCAATACTGACCCCTGGCAACGGCCCCTCCGGCCCCGTTACCGTTCCCCTAACCGTCTGCTGTGCCGCATCCGATAGGCTTACTCGTATTGCGCCCGTTGCTCCTGAACGGTCGAGCATCGCTTTCGCCCCGGTTGAACCGAGGGCCCAAAGCATCATGCTCAGCGCAATCATCATCGAGAATCGTACTAGTTTTCTCATTTTCTTAAGCGTTTAGTTAGTTAATGCATAAAATTAGGTGTGAAAAAATTATTCAAAATCCGGGTATAACAAGTATTTCTTACGCATGGTCTTATAGGCAGCCAAGTCGTCTGCCCAGGACTCCCTGATTTCCGACTCGGTTTGCCCCGCGGTGATCTGTTTGCGGAGCTCATCGGTACCAGCCAGCTTGTCGAAAAATTCGGGACGCGAGAAAAACGTATCTTTAAATGGCGCTTTCTGATAAAAGTCGATAAGGTATTTCAGTGTAAAGGTCTGCTCTTGGGCTGGTAGGTCGCGCAGGTCCAACCCATAGCACAGGTTCCCCTGCTGCTCCACATGTGCAGCCATACCGGGGCGCGTACCGGGGGTAAACGTGAAGTCACCGAACACCGGGTCGGGATATCCCAACACCTGGAACGGCCAATCCGTACCGCGACCCACACTGATATCGGTGCCCTCAAACAGGCACAGCGACATATACAACCTTACGGACAACGCGTTCGGTAAACTGGGCGAAGGGATAACAGGAAGTTCGTAAGGCGTGCTGTGGTCGTAGTTTTCTACCGTAATCACTTCCAGATCACACTGGGTACCATTATCCAACCAGCCTTCACCATTAATCATCTTTGCCAACTCGCCCACGGTAAGGCCATGTATCATCGCAATCTTATGGTAGCTTACATTCGATTTGAACTTGTCATCTTTACGTACCGGCCCGTCCACCTGGTCGCCGTTGGGATTTGGGCGGTCCAATACAATTACCTTCTTCCCATGGTTCGCGCACAACTGCATCACGCGGTGCATTGAGGTGATGTATGTATAAAACCGGGCTCCTACGTCTTGGAGGTCAAACAGCATCACGTCGACAGAGGCAACGATCGAATCGGCCTTTTCGTTTTTGCCATAGAGAGAGTACAGCGGCAAACCCGTCTGCTCATCGACATCATTGGATACTTTTTCCCCCCGCTCGATATCGCCGCGGAAACCGTGCTCGGGAGCAAATGCAAATTTGAGGTCCACGTCGTTTTCAAGCAGCACATCCACCAGGTGGCGGTCGCCCACCACCGAAGTCTGGTTGCCCATCAGCCCCACTTTCTTGCCTGCGAGCAGCGGCAAATAACGATCGAGCTGCTCGGCACCCGTTTGGATGGCAGCAGATAGGGTGGTATCAGCAGTCGTACCATCGGCTTGCTGTGCGTTGCTGCCGCACGACAGCACAGATACCAGCGGAAGGACCGCCAATGCAAAAAATACCCTCCGTATTACGTTGTTTCTATTTTGTAAAAAAAAGCCCATGCAACATTTATAAGGTCTACATTCAATTGGACATACAATGATAGTCAATATTTTTTAAAAACATGCATGTTTATGCATGTTTTTTTAAAAAAAGCAAAAAAACACAAACTAAAAAGAACACCCACGCAGCTCATTAAACCTTCAATATATTGTTTATCAACATATTAAACAAAAAGGAGATTATCGGTTAAATGCTTGATTGCGATTTTATGCATGTTAAGGCGTGCTAAAAAAAGCCTGCATCCACATCGCGGACACAGGCTCGTGCTTAATCTAATAGGCTCTTCTCACTATGGTGTATCCCACCAAACAGGTGTATCCAGCGACTCCTGGGTGGGGATACTGATTGAATTATTTACTTGCCTCATAACCATTGTCTAATGTCTATTGTCTAATGTCTATTGTCTATCGTCTATTGTCTATCACCAAAACCACTCTCATTACCCAGCCGGTCTACCGCCGTCACCTTAACATCCGCCAATGCCGTCTCGCCGTCGGCTGCATAGGTGGCTAGCTTCAATGTCTGGGTATCATGCGGCAAGATGGTGTAATCCCAATTCTCATCATAGCGGTAGTACACCACCCACTTGAATACGTCGTCGGGGTCGGCGTGCGACCAGCTTACTTCCACTTCACTTCCGTGTTTTTCGTGGGTAACCACCGGTGCATCAGGGGCCTCATTGCCCAACCACGGACTGGCGGGTACCAGTGCCTCCTTTTTATAGGGGCCGTCCAGCAGGCCTTGTGCCAAAAGCGGGTTCCGCGTGAGCGACGAGATACTCCAATGCACGGCACCTTTGCTTGCCGGCACGATACCGCGCGTGATCATGATCTGGTTGGTCACCTCTTTCAGGTTGGCCTCATCGCCACCCCGCCCTACATTCATACCGGGCCAAAGGTGGCGGCCCACTGTATTTTCCTGTTGCCACCAGCCCAGCAGCACGGGGAAGCTTTGGGGGATCTGCGATATCGGCCAATACAGCTGCGGTGTGAAGTAATCTATCCATCCCTTGTTCAACCACAGCTTGGCATCGGCGTACAGCTTGTCGTACTGGTCCATCCCTGCGATGCCTGCTGGATAGCCGGGGCGCCAGATGCCAAAGGGGCTCAATCCGAACTTCACGTGTTTTTTAGTTGCCTTGATTTCCCGGTATACGCGTTCAATGAATTGGTTCACCTGGCTCCGCCGCCAATCACCACGCGACAGCCTGCCGCCGTCCTGCTGATAGGCTTCCCACGAATCGTCATCGGGAAAATCCGCACCACCGTTGTATGAGTCGTACGGATAGAAGTAGTCATCGAAATGCACCCCATCGATATCATAACGCTTCACGATGTCCATCACCACCGCTGCCGCATGATCCTGCGTGGTCCTTTTAGCCGGGTCGAACCACCAATAGCCCTCCTTTAGCTTCACGACCGACTCCGGCATCCGGTTAACCATGGATGGCAGCTCCACCTCACCTGCCGCTACATGGTGGGCCCGGTACGGGTTTAGCCATACATGCAGCTCAAGGCCGCGTTTATGAGCTTCGTCTACCCAAAAGGTCAATGGATCGTAGAAGGGATCAGGCGGCGTCCCCTGCTTGCCGGTGAGGTAATACGACCAGGGCTCGAGCGCACTATCGTAAAGTGCATCGGCCTGCGGCCGCACTTGGAAGATAACGGCATTGAAGTGGTGGTCTTTCAGAAAGTCGAGTATGATGAGTGCTTCTGCCTGCTGGTCGGCAGTGTTCAACCCGGGTTTGCTCGGCCAGTTGATGTTGGCTACCGTCGCCACCCACGCAGCCCGGAACTCCCGCAAAGCTGGCGTTGGTGGCACCGACGACGAATCTTGCATAGCTGGCTTACCTACCGCATAAGAAGAAAAGAACCCGATACAGAGCAGCAAACACTTGGATATACTGCTTTTCAGCTTGAAACGTCGTTGCATTATTTGGTCATTTACGTATACTTATTATTTATGGTATGGAATCCAAGAAACCCTTGACACCATCCACAATACGCCCCGCAACCTCATCCTGGAACGCAGGGTCCAGCAGCCGCTCTTCGTCGGCAGGATTGGAAAGGAACCCCACCTCCACCAGTACGTTGGGCAGCTCCGTCGGTGCGTTCAACGTGAAGTTGAACCCGCCCACATTGCCGAAATCGGCCAGTCCTAACTTCCGCATCTCCGCCAGGATATGCTGCGACAACGGCCGATATGCCTGGTGGCGGTAGTAAGTGGATACCCCCTGCACCATCGGATTACGGGAAGAATTGCAGTGGATACTGATCAACAGGTCGGCCTCCGACTGCCGGAACCGCTGCAACCGGTAACTGTTTGCCACCGACTGGTCGCGCGTGCGGGTCATGATCACCATACTCCCCGCCGCTTCCAATGCAGCCTTCAGCTTCAGGGCCATCGATAGGTTGAGCTCCTTTTCCAGTACACCCGTCATACCCGACGCACCGCGATTGCTACCACCGTGTCCGGCATCTACTGCAATAGTAAGTCCCCGCAAGTCTAGCCGGTCAGGCTGCGGCTTCACCCGGATAACCAACATATTTTTCTCATATCCAACATGATACCCCCACAACTGTTTCTCTTTTAGTTCGATAAACACGCGGAAAACATCCTTGCTTACCTGTTCATACCAAACATTGCTGATTGCCCGGAGGCCCTCCTTCTGCGTAATCCAATTGCTGTTTGATACAGCACCGTAAACATCAACAACAATACGCGTGGGGTGCTGCTGCACCACGTGGGTATACGGGAGCCGTTCACCCAAACCAATCCGCACGAAATCGTACGTGCTGTCAGAGGTTATCGACCAGCTGCCGGTAAGTGAGTATGGGCGGAAATGTACGCCCTCTTGTAAGCGCAGGCTGCTCACCGGAATATAAGCCTGGGCTTGACCGGAAAGCCGAACCCGGTACATATCGCCCATCTTTCCGGTTACCTCCAGCTTTACCAAGCTATCGAGGTGGCCCATCTTAGCCCCGCCCAGGCGATCGCTACCCAACCCATAAAACAGTGGTGCATGACCGGTCGCTGTCAATCCGGTCAGCACATGCGGTTGGTTGAGCACGGTGATCCGCTGTCGACTTTCCACCGTGACTGTTTTTTGGGTTGCTTTATCACGCAAGTAAAACGACACGGGTAAGCCGGTAAGACTATCCGATGGCTTGAGAATATATTCGCCCCGATAGATACCTGCAACACCGGCCGCAGCAGTATCGACTTCAAAAAGAGGGGTATTGTTATAAAACGTGGCCTCCATGCCCGGTGTCGCTTTCATCTCTACTTGGAGGAGGTCGCCCGGTTGCAACCAAAGGTCGCCCGCAGGCAATATCCGGGCATATTCGATAGCAAATCCCACCGTAGGCTGTGGCGGTTCTGGCTTTTCATACACCAACACCAGCCTTTTGCGCAACGTATCTGTGCCCATCACGTGACAGACCTGCAATTCGTTTATTCCCAGCTGCAGATGTAACGGAGCCGCAAAGACACCGGTACTGTATACCGGGACGTCCACGCCGTTGACAGACAATGTCCCTGCAGGGTCCGCGATTCCCCGGAAATACACGGGCGTATCGATGATGACCGTGCTGTCTTTTAGCGGGGATTTGATGGTTAACCTAGCACGTTGCTGCCCCATAGCTGTTTCCGAGCATACACCGACAATTCCGATAATGCTTAAGCAAAGTATCGCAACACAGCGTCGCCACTTATCGTTAGTCCGTAGATGATCAATCGTTCGATTCATACGAGTAGCCTTTTCCTTTCCGTTTTAACCGGTTTATCTTTTGGCAGAGCAAGGATAAATAAAAATAGTGGAAAAGATTGCATGTTCTTGCGCTTTTATTTGAATATGTTGCAATAAAGCGTATTTCTTTGATGCGGGCTAACCCGAACTTTTTCCCTAAACTTGCATTATGGAAGCCGAATCATTGTATCCTTATTACCGCCAACATCCTGTCATTAGCACGGATACCCGGGATATCCGGCCCGGCAGCCTCTTCTTCGCCTTGAAAGGGGAGCGTTTCAACGGGAATCGATTTGCGGCACAAGCACTCGAAAAAGGTGCTAGCTACGCCGTGGTGGATGAAGCGCAGGCGGACAATGACGAGCGTTACTTATACGTCGACAATGTACTCGCAGCCCTCCAGGAACTGGCCCTCCACCATCGCGCCCATCTCAATATCCCCGTTATCGGTATCACGGGGACGAACGGGAAAACCACGACGAAGGAGCTGATTTATGCAGTGCTATCGCAACGGTTCGATACCCATGCCACAAAAGGCAACCTGAACAACCACATCGGCGTTCCGCTGACTATCCTTTCCATCACTGCACAGACCGAAATCGCCATTATCGAAATGGGAGCCAACCATGTGGGTGAAATAGCTTTTCTCTGCGGAATTGCACAACCCACGCACGGATTGATCACGAATGTCGGCAGGGCACATTTGGAGGGCTTCGGAAGCTTCGAGGGTGTAAAGAAAGCCAAAGGTGAGCTCTATGACCACTTGGCTTTGCACGGAGGAACATTATTTCTGCAAAATGATAACCCCATACTCCATGAGATGGCAGCTGCACGCTCGATTGCCCAAGTGGTTACCTATGGCGTCTCGCCGCAAAACCACATCATCGGGGAACTGGTCTCGGCCAATCCATTGTTGATCGTCAAGTGGACAACAGCCGGGGCAGACGGATACCACGTGATCCACACCCAATTGACCGGGTCTTACAATACCGAAAACATCCTTGCCGCAATCTGTATCGGCAACTCGTTTGGTGTGCAAACCGAGCAAATCAAACGCGGAATAAGTGAATACGTACCGACCAACAACCGTTCGCAACTCACCAAAACAGACCGCAACACCTTGATCTGTGACTATTACAATGCCAATGCCAGCAGCATGGCTGCGGCGCTTGAAAACTTGCGCACGTTAGAAGCAAATCGGAAGGCCGTTGTTCTCGGCGACATGTTTGAAATGGGCAACGATACTTACGAAGAGCATCGCAAAGTTGTGGAGGCAGCTCTTTCAGTGCATGCCAACCGGATAATATTTGTGGGTAAGGCTTTTTACGAACACCGCCGGGCAGAGGCCGAGTTTTACGACACTACGGAAGCGGCTAAAGATGCGCTCCTGGCCAACCCCATCCAACATGCACTGGTGTTGCTAAAAGCATCACGCGGTATGGCATTCGAAAAACTGGTGGAGGCACTATGAACACTGTCCATTACCGAACATGAGGTGTTCGATATCGAACAATTATATTTCAGCCACCAATACAACACATTGTATTCAAGACAGTTGCTTTTTTGGCACGGCATTAATAGTTGATAGGTAGTCACTGGAAAGAAAAAATGGATAGAGCATTACCGAAAAAACGCTGGAATAGCAAACGAATCACGATGGCAGTCGGCGCTGCAGCCATCTTGGCACTCATATTCGCAAGTTATTATTTCACCTCCGGCAACGCCCGGCTCAATGTGGATGCCGAGCGGATCACGATATCGGAAGTACGGGAAGACTCCTTCCGTGAATTCATTCCGGTGAACGGCAAGGTGCTTCCCATCACCAGTATTTTCTTGGATGCATCGGTTGGCGGCCGGGTGGAAGAAAAGTTCGTGGAGGATGGCGCCCGGCTCAAAAAGGGAGACCCTATCATGCGGCTCTCCAATACCGATTTGGAGCTGAGCTTGGTAACACAGGAAACGCAGGTATATAACAACCTCACCCAGATGCAGATTGCCCAAACGGCGGCTCAGCAGACGTCCATCGCCAACCGCAACCAGATGGCCGATGCGGAAAATGCCCTGAAAGAAGCTAAACGGGTGTTTGACCTCAACCAAACCCTCTACGAAAAGAAGGCGGTAGGGAAACAGGAGTACCTGCAGGCGAAGAACAACTACGATTACCAGGTGGAGCGCATTAAGCTGACCCGCGAGAACATTGCCCAGGACTCCATCCGCAGCGCCCAAACCCTCGATCAGAACAAGCAACTGTACGCCAGCGGCATGTCTGCCCTGGAACTGATGCGGCGCAAGGTGGGCGACCTGATCCTGCGGGCGCCCGTGGATGGTCAGCTCACCTCGTTCGACGCCGAAATCGGCCAGAGCAAAAACCCCGGTGAACGCCTTGGGCAGATTGACGTGCTAACGGGCTTCAAAGTCCGCGCGGATATCGACGAACATTACATATCACGGATATATCCGGACCTCGAAGGCGAGTTTACCTTCGCCGGCAAAAGCTACAAGCTCGTCATCAAAAAGGTATACACCCAAGTGACCAACGGCCGCTTCCAGGTGGACATGGAGTTTGTAAACGAAGTACCCGATGGCATCCGCCGGGGCCAGACGCTACAGATCCGCCTTGCCCTGAGCGACGAAACGAAGGCTGTCTTATTGGCCAAGGGAGGATTCTATCAACAAACCGGAGGCAATTGGGTATTCAAGCTTACAAAAGACGGCAAAACGGCTTACCGCGTGGACGTGCAACTAGGCCGCCAAAACCCAGACTATTATGAAGTGATCAGCGGGTTGGAGCCGGGCGACAAAGTGGTGACGTCAAGCTATGAGACGTACGAACGGGTGCAAGAGTTGAGTATTAGCAACTAGGAGTTAGCTGGCAACCATGATAAAGAACCATATCAAAACGCCATTCCGTACGCTGATCAAAAGCCGATCCTATTCTCCTTATCGTAAGCTCACAGGTCCTTAAGGCCGTATTGACGAGTCCGGCGGAGGAGTTTTCGGAACGAGCGATCACGAGATATCTGATTTTGTTATAATCGAGGGATTTAACTATCTTTGATAAAACATACGGAGGTATAAATGGACAATTTACTCGCGCGGATTACTATCAATCCGGATATTTGTCATGGGAAGCCGGTTATCAGAAATATGAGATGGCCTGTGGAAGTAATTTTGGACATGCTTTCGGCCGGAATGACTACGGAAGAGATTATCGAAGATCACCCCGAGCTGGAAAAGGAAGATATAATGGCCGCGCTTCGTTTTGCAAAGATTTCGGTATCTGGCCGATCATTAGCCGAGGCTGTATAGATACATGAAATTTTTACTGGATGTCCATATCGCATTTAAAATCAAAAACTTCTTGATTAACGATTGTCTTGTAGAAGCAATCCATGTCAACAATATTCTAGACGGTTACCACTCAAGCGACCACCAAATCGCTTCCTATGCTGACAAACACGGATTGACGGTGATAACAAAAGATATTGATTTCCGTAACACCTATTTCATCAAACAGATACCAAAGCGTATCATCAGGATTTGTTTAGGCAATATCAGTACGCAAGATCTGATTTCATTATTGAAAGCCCATTGGCTGGTAATTGAAAAGACGCATCAGCAATACGATAGATTTTATTGCGAAATCAGTAAGGAAGATATATCCCTAATTGCTTAAGCCGACACCATCGCATAGTGTCGCAGATGACACTCATAAGCGTTCAACCAGCTCTTCCGGTGTCTTCCGCGACAGGCCATAATAGAACAGTTGGCCGGGTACATATTTTTCCCTGAGTTCAAAATTCTCGAATGAGGGCCCGCCGGGGATGTGCATGTAACGCGATATATCCCGGGTGCCGCCGCTCCAGTAGCGGGCCCTCCCGTTTACCCGGACAGATAAGGAAGAGTTTTCCTTCCTCGCCAACTTGCCGGACCACATGGTCGCATTTTGAATGGTCAGTACCCATAACATCGTGTCAAACACAAAAATAAGCAGCCTCGCGGCGGCCGAAAACCTATTAATCAACCAATCGTGACTGTATGTTATCTCAGAAACACCGGCTTCCCCGTCTTGACCGATTCATCACATGCAAATGCGATCCGCAGGCTATCGATGGCATGCTGGGTCAATTCATCCAAATCCAAATCAGACCGTATCGCTTCGAGGAAAAACCGCTGCTCACGGTTGCATAGTTCCTGGTGGTCCGGCTCATCTTTCAGGTCAATCCATTCATCGGGTTTCACGAACGCGTTGTTATCATCGATTGCCGCGTGGTGCACGCGCAGTGATTCGGTTTTGGTATGTGCCGCTACGTTGTCGGAAAGCCCGCTCCCACCAGCATCCTTTGCGACGATGGAAACCGAGCCTTTCGGACCGATTACGTCCTTGATGAAAAATGCCGTTTCACTGATCATCGGCCCCCATCCTGCCTCATACCAACCCACCGAGCCGTCTTCGAAGCGGATTTGCAGCTGTCCGTAGTTATAGTTACCCTCGGGAATATCCTCGGTGAGCCGGGCGCCAATGGCGTTGACCTGTACCGGCTTGCTGCCGGTCATCTGGCACATCACATCGATGTAGTGCACGCCGCAGTCGACGATAGGGCTGAGGCTGGCCATCAGGTTGCGGTGCACATCCCACATACGGCCCTGGCTCTGCTGGTTGAGGTTCATGCGCATCACCAGCGGCTTACCCAATTGACCGCTGAGCTGGACGAAGCGTTGCCACGACGGGTGGTAGCGGAGGATATACCCGACAACTAATTTCTTGCCCAGACGCCTGGCTGCTTCCGCTACCCGTTCTGCGCCTTCCACCGTATCGGCCAGGGGCTTCTCGATAAACACATGGCAGCCATGCTCCATCGCCATGATGGCGTATGCTTCGTGGGTGTCCGGATACGTGGAGATGCACACGGCATCGGGCTTGGTATCCGTTAGCGCCTGGGCGTAGTCGCTGTAAAGCGGATATGTGCCGCCCAGCTGTTCGTTCAGCCGCACTTTACTGTCGCCGCGCGCCACCAGCCCGCAGATTTCGAAACCTTCCATGTCGTGATACGCCTGCGCATGCGACGCACCCATGTTGCCGCAGCCGACAACCAATACGCGCACCTTACTACCCATTTTTTCCATTTCTTTTTCCTTTGTTTATTTTTCCTACGCCTTTCTTGGCAACATCTATTACCTACCATTCTGTTCATCCACCGGCCGGTCTCTGAACGAAATCAGGAATACCACCAGTACAACCGCGGCGATGCCCGCCGGGACAAGCCAAACCCCTTGCCAATTAAACTGCATGGCCGACCCTTCCGGCAACATAAACCATTCGGTAATCAATCCCGCAATATATGAACCAATCAGCATACCTACTCCGTACGTCGCAACAGTAATCAATCCCTGCGCAGAACTACGGATACGGTCACCAGCCGTACGATCCACATAAATCTGACCGGATACAAAAAAGAAGTCATAGCATACGCCATGCAGTAAGATACCTAGATACAGCAGCCCCATGCCACTGTCGGCATCACCAAAAGCAAACAGTATATAACGTACAATCCATGCAATGATCCCTATGACTAAAATCACTTTGATGCCAAGGCGCCTGAAAGCAAAAGGTATAACAAGCAAAAACAGAAATTCTGAAAGTTGTCCAAGGGTCATCTTTCCTGCTGCATTCGTTATCCCAAGATCATTCAGATAGGGGTTGGCAAAACTGTAATAAAAGGATAACGGGATGCAGATAGCCAAAGATGCGAGGAAAAAAACCGAAAACGATCGCTGTTTGAATAACACCAGCGCTTCTTTTCCTAACACAGCGCCTAGGCTGGTTGTCGCAGTCCGGTCTGGCGGCGTTTCGGGAAGCATAAAGCTCACTAATCCCAGCACCGCCGACGCTCCTCCTGCAAGGTAAAACATGGACGTGCTGCTTTCCATGCCGAGGTAACCTAACAACAGACCCGCAACAATCCAGCCGGCCGTACCAAACACCCGGATAAGCGGAAATTCCCTGCCAGCATCTTTGAGCTGGCGGAAGGTGACGGAATTCATTAATGCCATGGTTGGCGCGAACAACAGTGCATAAAGTAACAGCAGCCACCAGAACACGCCGTAGTCGGCCGTATTGGCCAGTATAAGCAAAACGCTGGCACCGAGCAAGTGCAGTACACCGAGCACTCGTTGCGCTGCGAAATACCGGTCGGCCACCAGCCCCACAAATACCGGCGATAACGCCGCAGCGATAGAAAAGTTGGCATAAGCCGACCCCACCTGTACAGCGCTCGCACCGAGCTGGTCGAACAGGTAGGTGCCCAGAGTAACATACCAGGCCCCCCACGTGAAAAATTCCAGGAACATGGCCAACGAGAGCCGGACCCGAAGCCATAACGGCATATCTATTTCTCCCTATCGATTATAAAATTTCAGCCAATCGATGCTGAATAGCGCCTTATCCCCTACCTCGTCATTTACAAATACAAAATAGAGGTCATGCACGTCACCGATGTCATCCACCAACCCCATCATTTCCTTCCAACCCTCTTCCGCACCGCTGAAATTACCCGCTGGTATTTCCAAACGGGAAACCACCGGTCCGGCGATACTGTCCAAGCGTACCTCGATGGTGCCTCCCGCACCGCTGGCCTGTACCCGGTAGCCAACACGGCGCACATGCGTCAGGTCGATATTCCGGAAAGAAATATAACTTCCATTCTGGATTCCGTACACGTAGGACATAAAGGCCGTGGTCACCGTAGCAATCCGTACATTTCCTGCATCGAAATCCTCTGCCTGGATCTGCGGATTGCGTAGCAGGATATGGTCGCTGCCGTTCAAGGGTTGGATTCCGTTTGCTCCTTGATCCGTATAGCGGGCACTAAGCAAGTACGCACCGTCCGTGTCTCCCTCGCTATGGCTGTCAAGCTGCAGTACGCCGCGTGGCGGCAACTTCTGCCGCCCGGCACCGAGCGATAGGATATAACGGACCATTTCCCGCGCATCTCCCTCGGCCAACTCGGGATGTGGTGACATCGCCCGCTCTCCCCAGTTGCCGCTGCCGCCATCGATTATTTTGTTGACCAGGAGCGCTTCTGCCCCCGGCTTATCCACATAGCGGGCAGCCACGGCCTGATAAGTAGGGCCTACGGATGCTTTATCGATGGAATGGCACGACTTGCAATCCAGGTTGGCAATCAGCTGCTGCCCTTTCAGGTAACGCAAGCTGTTCGGATCCTGTCCGCCGCTCAGCACCAGTGCTGCGTCTTTGCCATGGGGTATATAGCCGAATGCCAGGTCCACATCGTCCATGGATACATTGTCTTCCTTATCGCTTGCTTCTACCGCATAATCCAGCGTACCGCCGTCCCAGTAAAAGCTGCGGTTGGCCGACGTACGGATGTGTACATCCGGTGGTGTATTGCCTACATAAACCCGGGTCGAAGTAGTCCCTTCACCGCCGTGGCCATCGCTTACGGTCAGCTCCACGTCGTAGATTCCCGGCTTGGCAAACGTATGGGAGACGGTCTCGCCGTGATTGTCTTCATCCTCCATGCGCCAACGGAAGGACAACTCGTCTCCGTCGTCGTGGTCCATGGATCCACCGGCCGATAAAGAGACGGTCAACGGTGCCGCCCCATATTGTTTGTCGACCACTATCGAAGCCACCGGTTTACGGTTGCCCTCTGCGTATTCAATCCGCACCAAACGGGCATTGGTATTCTTCGAGAACCAGTTTGTACCGTACTCTAGCAGATAAATCGCGCCGTCAGATGCAAATTGCATGTCCACCGGCGCATCGAATTTCCAATGGCCTAGGAAAGGTTCCATTTCCTTGAAGTTTCCTTCCTCATCAAAGCTTACGGCCATGATCCACCCCCTGATCCATTCGAAGATGAAAAGCTTCCCATCGTAATATTGGGAAAGCTTATACGGTGCATTTTTAAAATGCTTGCTGTGATAAACGGGGCCTGCCATGGCGCTCGCTCCACCGTTGCCTACCAGCGGGAAGTATGTTGAGTTGTTCTTCCCATACCAGATCATTGCCGGCCTTGCTGGGGGCAGTTTCTTCAGTCCCGTGTTGTTGGGCGATTCATTCATCGGCTTCGATGGATCTTTTCCGGGACCGAGTTCCCCCGTTGCATAATCATATTTCCCGAACACCTCGTTATTACCCAGGAAATACGGCCAGCCGTAATAACCCGGCTCGCGCACCTGGTTGATTTCGTCGAAGCTCATCAACTCCCCGTCCGACGCCTTCAATTTCGTATCCGGGCCAACGTCGCCGAAATACAGGTAACCCGTCTCCGCATCGATACTAAAACGGTAGGGGTTGCGGGCACCCATCACATAGATTTCCGGCCGTGTACCTGCTGTACCTTTGGGAAACAGGTTGCCTTCCGGTATGGCATACCCCCCTTCGGGCAGTGGCTTGATCCGCAGTATTTTCCCCCGGAGGTCGTTGGTGTTCGATGCCGTGGCCTGATCGTCGGAAAGCTCCCTCCCGGGGCGTTCATCCACTGGCGTGTAACCATTCGTTTCCTCGGCATTGGTATTGTCGCCCGTAGACAGGTAGAGGTTTCCATGCTTGTCGAACTTCAGGTACCCCGCAGAATGGCAGCAGTAGATACGTTGCGTTGGGATTTCAAGGATGACGGTCTCGGTGGACCGCAGCAGGCTGTCGTTGCGGAACTCCATCCGCGACAACCGGCTCACCGCCTTCTCGCCCCCCACCGCATAGTAGAAATACAGCCAGTGGTTCTTCTCGTAATCCGGATCGGCAACGACGCCCAACAACCCATCTTCGATGCCACTGAATACCTCCAAATTCGCCACTGCACGGAGCTCTTTCGTAGCGTCTTTGTACAACCTCACCCCGCCCTTGCGCTCCACGAACAGCACATCGTTTCCGGGAAGGATAACCATTTCCATCGGTTCATCAAGGCCTTCGGCGAGTACTGTCCGTGTATAACGGCTGCTGTCGGGTTTCACGGTCGGATCACTGCTGCCTGTACGGTTGCAGGATGCCAGCGAAGCAGACAAAATAACTCCCAAACAAAAGAAAATCAAAGGTTGGTTCATCATTTGTTGTTAGAATAATAAAGAGGATAAGGAAACGGGGCTCCCTTGGTTTCTGCGGCTTTCGTCGGCTGCCTGCATGAAAGAAAAAAGTTCCAACGTCTCCGCAGCAGTGACCGGAGGCACTTTACTGTCAAAGAACTGGATAATCTGATCAATCAATTGCTTATACGTATCTTCGGAAAACGGTCCCAATGGTGCTGTTCCTTTTTCGCCGAATGCCGTACCTGCTATTCCTGCCGGCCATTTCCGCACACCCCGAACCGTACCCATCCGCCCGTCGTCCCAGGTACCGATGATGATATCGGTATCTTCTTGGTACAGCCGGGTCACGGATATACAACCCCGTCCTAAGACGGCATACAGCATTTCCAGGCCATGCAGCGCGTACCACGCCATATCCAGGTGGCTTGGCTCCATTTCTGCCGGCGTAAACACATCAGCCCCGGTCACGCGGCCGATGTTTCCCGCCACGACCTTTTGTACATTTGCGTCAAAACGAAGTGAGGAAGAAGAAAAGAAAGGGGTATTGTATTTTTCTGCGGCAGCAACGATTGCTTTTGCTCCTTCCAAGGTTGCAGACAGCGGCTTGTCGATGAACACAGGTTTACCCGCCTTCAGCACCGGGAGCGCCTGCTCAAGGTGCGGAACCCCGTCGATCGTCTCCAGCAGTACCACATCACAAGCATCCAGCAACTCGTCCATACTGTTTACAAGCATGGCGCCATGCTTTTGCACGGCGGCAGCGATCTTTGGCTTTACATTAAGGATATCGCGGTTCGTTTCGGGATGGTAAGCCGCCACCACACGGAAACCACGCATCTCTGTACTACCCGTATTAATCATCCGGGTAAACACTTCGCTATGCGAAGTATCCAGACCGATGATACCGATTCGCTTTCCCCGTGGTACCCTTAGGGTACGCGCCTGCAGCATCGGATGGTATAATATCCCTGCTCCCACGGCGACCGAAGAAGCGGCTTTTACAAAACCTCTTCGATTATATCTTTTCCCTTCCATCTTTCCAAATTATACTGATAGTGGCTTTCTAAGTTATACTAATAATTTGAATGTTGCGTCAGCTTATTGTTGGAACGGTCGATCTCGACCTGCGGAATAGGGAAAGGCCAACTATCTGTCCCCGCATCCCGGCCTTTATCCGCAAACCCATACGTATCATAAAACGTCTGCATGGTGTTGGCATAGTCGCCCCAACGGATTAAATCATAGAGCCGCAACCCTTCCAATGCCAGTTCAGCACGGCGTTCGCGTTTGATGGCTGCCAACAGATCATCCGATGCTTTTACGGCGTATGTCGATTCAAATAAAGGTTCACTGATCGGCTTCAGGTCGGCCGCAAACTTCCGGAAAATAGCCGGATCATCCGTCTTCGACGTGGTGACAAAAGCCCGCCGCCTCACTTCATTGATCCGCTCCACCACGTCGGCAGTGCTGCCATTGCTCTTCAACGATGCTTCTGCATAGATGAGCAACACTTCCGCGTAGCGTATCCAATACGGCTGCCAGTTGCTGCGCAGCAGATCGTTGTTCTCGCGGTATTGCTGTGGAACGAATGCTTTGCGGCTATGCTGCAGGTTATAGTCGTTGAAATAGCCTTGGTAGTTATGTACCTCCTGTCCGCCAGCTGAGGTTCGGAATATGTCGTTGTGGCTAATGATGGTAAACAACTTCCGCGGATCGGTCGGATCGTATGAAGCTGCCAGATCCCGCGTGGGTGTATTTCCGCCGTACCCGCCTACGTTGTTTCGTCCCACATTCATAATGGCGAAGGCATCCCCGCCTAAACCAAATGCCGGATTATAATCGCGCAATACACCGAAGATATTTTCGCTTGAGAAGGGTCCCGTTTCGTAGTCGCCCCTAAACAGGTCTTGAAAATCCGGTAACAGGGACAACCCACCGTTTTCCACCACTTCTCCCGCTGCGGTTCTGGCAATCGTGTATTCTGCGGCAGCATCGCCGTCCATACGGCCTTGTTCCATCAGCCCCGCAAAAAACAATGCGGCTCTCGCCTTCAAGGCGTAGGCTGCATCTTTTGAAGCTCGCCCTGTCTCCGACGCGGCTAGCTGCATCGACCGCGGAAAATCAGGCTCGTTGATCGCTGCATCCAGATCATTGTATAACTGCTCCCGCAATGCGACGATACTGGCCTTTTCCTTACGCGTGGCGGTTTCCTCAACGGTGGTTATCAATGGCACTTCCTTGAATACGGTGATCAGGTCAAAATAATACCATGCACGCAAAAAACGTATCTCGGCCAAATAACGTGCAACCGTCTCTTGGGGGATTGCGACGCCACCCGAAACCAGATTGCCTCCTTCGCGCATAATAGCATCCAATGCAATGTTGCACTTACCAATGCCCCTATAACGATTCGACCAACATTCGAGCAAGAGCGGATTGGAGGTCAGCGGGCGCCCCCGGCCCACTTCCGTTGTCTGGGGACGATCGCCCGGGTCCGACCCGCCGGCATCGGCATTGTCTACTACTTCATCGCCCAGCGCCACTTTATTGACGGAATATCCCCAGCCATCCAACATAGGCTGATAACAACTGGTCACCAATTTGATGCCCGCATCGTTTGTTTTAAAAAAATCCTGCTCGTTTGTCACACCGTAAGGTGGTCTATCGAGAAAATCACCGCTGCATCCGGAAATCACCAGTATGAGGGCGGTTATGCCTAAAACATATTGTTGCTTTTTCATTTCAATAGCTTTTTGAACGAGCTAAAAGCTCGCATTGATTCCAAACATAAATGACTTCGCCTGTGGATAGTATCCTTGGTCGACCCCCATACTTAACGGCGACCCGCTTCCGATTTCCGGATCCAACCCGGAATAGCCGGTAAACGTCAGCAGGTTATACCCACCGGCCCAAATACGGATGCTTTGGAGTTTGATGGCTTCCATCATGAACCGGGGAAATGTATAGCCCACCTGCAAGCTCTTCATCCGCAGGTACGACCCATCTTCCACCAACCAATCTGACACTTGCAGGTTATTGGTATTTACGGCATTGATGGCAAACTGTGTGTTGCTGGGGTTCGTAGGCGACCAAGCCTCGTCCAACAGCTCCCTTGGGGCGTTATACCAGCCCACACCTGATTTCATATCGATTTTAGCGATATTCATGATGTCATTCCCCAATGTTCCCTGCACCACCATCTGAAGGTCGAAGTTTTTATAATCAAGCCCCAGCCGCAGCCCATAAGTCAAATCCGGGAACGGATCCCCGATGTTAGTACGGTCATTGTTATCGATGACACCATCGTTATTGGTATCTACAAACCGTAGGTCGCCCGGCCTGGCCCCGGCCTGGATATAATCGTCCACCTCCGGCTCCGACTGGAAGATACCATCGGTTTTAAATCCATAGAAGTACCCAATGGGCATCCCTTCTTCGGTTCGCGTAGTTGTATAGCTGATCCAGCCTCCCCCGGCAATGGGCTCTCCGCCACCTAAGCTAAGCACCTCATTCTGAAACGTTGATGCATTCACACCGATGGAATACCCCAACGCTCCGGCTTTATCCTGGTACGATAAATCAAACTCTATCCCCCGGTTGCGTACCCCTCCGGCATTGCTCCAAGGGTTGTTTGGAAAGCCCAGGTATACCGGCAGCGGCACGTTAAGCAACATGCCATCTGTGGTTTTCTGGTAAGCATCGACGACTACGTTCAATTTCCGGTCTAGGAAACCGAGTTCCAATCCTACATCAATCTGTTCGGTGGTCTCCCACTGAACCAGTGGATTGCCTAAGTAGTTACTTCCCCCACCCAGTTGGGGAACATAGGGTCCAAACAGGTAATAGCCCATATTGCCCGAATAGGTAGTCAGGTAGGCGCCCCGGCTAATGTTCTGGTTACCGATCTCGCCCCAGCTGGCACGGAGTTTTCCCGTATTGAGCCAGTCCCAGCCTTCGAGGAATGCTTCGTCCTTAAAATTCCATCCGACGGAAACCGAGGGGAATGCACCCCATCGCTGCCCATCACCGAAATTTGAGGATCCGTCGTATCGAAAATTGGCGGTAACCATGTATCGTTCTTTGAATGAATAAAACACCCTGCCGAAATAGGAATTGAGTGCCATCTCCCATTTGGAACCGGATGCGCCCGGATTGATGCTGGCAGCGTCGATAATCCACTGGCTCGGATCATTAGACACCAAACCCTGTTTAGAAGCACCGGTAGACTCGCTTTTCCATTGCTCGGCAGAGGTACCTGCCAACAGGGTGAAGTGATGATCATCCATCCTTTTTTCGTAGGATAACGTGTTTTCCCACACCCAGTAATCCGTCTTTGAATAACTTTTACTCACCGTTGCATCCGAATTGAACTGTTCGCCATCCAGGTAATAGGCGGGTGTAAAACCATCCGACACCCCCCGGGCCATATCGATACCGAAATTACTCCGGAATTTCAACCCTTTGTACAAATCAATATCCAGAGCGGTGCCCCCTTTAATGGCATTGCCCCGCCACTTGTTCGCTTCATAAATAGCGGTTTGCGACACAGGGTTTTGCTTATTCGTCAGCAAAATCGGTGCATAAAACGACCAGGGGTTATTCTGATCGATGCGATCCAGGAAAAAAGCATCTTCTAGGAAGCCCGGGATATTGGTCAGGTTAGTCCGATATACCGGTGATATCGGGTCAGCCGCAAATGCGATGAACGCCGTATTGAAGCCCGGGCTTCCTTCCAGCACATTCCCCCGAGTTTCATTGATCAGCCCGAAGTTTCCTGAAAGCCGCAACCATTCGCGGATGTTGTGATTGAAATTGCTACGCCAGGACAAACGGTCGTAATCTGACCCTTTGATAATCCCTTGTTGATCCATGTATTGCAAGCTGGTCCGATAGGCGAGGTCTTTCATCCCACCGGATATCGAAACACCATGATTTTGGACAACCGCATTCCGATTGTTGATTTCTTTCCACCAATTGGTACCTTCTTCATTGCCAAAATTGGTCCGCAGGAAATCCAACACCTCCGATTTCTCGTCTTCTGAAAAAAATGGGTCCAGACCCGCATTTACATTTGCCAAGTTTTTATAATCCATAAATTCAGCGGCATTCATCATATCATAGGTTTTTACCGGATTCTGGAAACCCACATGGGTATCATACGTAACAAGGCTGTGGAGTTCATTGCCCGTCATCGACCCCTTTGCTGTCGTAACCATGATCACACCGTTGGCGGCTCTGGCGCCGTAGATAGCGGTTGCAGAGGCATCTTTTAATACCTCCATAGACGTAATGTCGTTCGGGTTGAGCCAGCCGATGTCAGATTGGGGTAGCCCGTCTACCACATACAGTGGATTGTTATCATTCAGCGTCCCCACGCCCCGGATCCGGACCGCAGGCGGCGTACCCGGGCTTCCCCCGGTGGAAGTGATCAATACCCCCGCCACTTGCCCTTGCAGCGCTTCCGTCGCATTGCGCACGGGCATATTCTTGATATCCTCGCCTTTGATTTGGCTAACGGCGCCGGTGAGGTCCCGTTTCCGTTGAACCCCATATCCAACCACCACCACTTCCTCCAAATTGGAAGACTGCATAGCCAATACCACGCGGATATCCCCTTCGCCTACGGCCACCTCCTCTGATTCATAGCCTATGATACTAAAAACCAGCACATCGCCTTGTTGCGCTTCGATAACAAATCGGCCATCCTTTCCCGTAGTCGTACCGCGCTGTTGCCCTTTTACCATCACCGAAACCCCTTCTATCGGTGCATTCACCGAGTCGGTAACCGAACCCGAAACAGGCTGTTGGTGCACGGAGGCTTTTTCGACGGTATTTTCCGCTTGATCGTGCCGTTTATCACGAACAACAATCGTGTTTTTTTCAATCTTGTAAGTTAGCGGTTGGTCCTTAAAAATCACGGCCAGCGCTTCGCCTATCGGCGCCTGGCGGATGTCAATCGTTACACGATTCGCCCGCTTCATCTGGGCATCGCGGTACACAAAGTCTACATCGCTTTGCTTGCGGATTTCATCGAAGATATCCACCAAGAGCCCGTTCCTGACATTTATGGTAACGCGTTGGGCCAATGCGGCCGCATTTACCTGAATGCAGGTTAGCAACATGAAAAAAGTCAATAATCTCATTTTTTGTTTTTTTGGTTATAAAAAGTTATTCAATTGGGATCGGCTATGTTTAATGATGTTTCATACGCTCTTTCTATTCATTAGGGTTAACAATAATTGTCCGGTCTTCTATGGTAAATGTGACGCCTCCGGTAAGCTCCAAGACACGCAAGACTTCGCTGAGTTTTTTAGACCTCGCTATTTTGCCGCCGAAGGCTTCGTTCGGCACGGTGCCGCGATACGCTACGTCCATGTCATACCAACGCGCTAATTGTTGCATAATCTCACGAATGGAAGAACCATCAAAAACGAAATCGCCATTTTTCCATCCCATGGCCGATTCCAAATTGGCGACCAGCTTTTCGGTATGCTGTGCTGTCGTGACCGCTTGAAAGCCCGGTTCCAGCATCAGGGGTTCAGCCACGGGGCTATGGTGCACGGGGTCTATGCCGCTTACACGCACTGCGCCATGCACCAGTGTAGTTACCGTCTGGGGCGACTCTTCATAAGCCGACACATTGAACCCCGTGCCGAGCACGGTTACCTCTTGCCGCCGGGTCTTCACCGTGAACGTCGCCTTCCCCCCTTCGCGGCTCTGGCGGCTGCTAACGTCAAAATAGGCTTCACCGTTGAGCGTAACGATCCGTTCGCTGTCGTCGGGTTGCAACTCAAATTCCAATGTCGTTGCCGCATTCAACCAGACCTCCGTGCCGTCTGGAAGAATTACCCGGTACTGACCGCCCCTTGGGGTTGCTATTGTCATCCGTTGCAGATCAAGCTGTACGGGGCTCTCGATTGAAGAACCATCCAGGTAAGTAATATGGGGGCCTATTAAAATGCCTTCCTGGTTCTCGTCCAGGTCTACCAGCGTTCCATCGGCCAGCTTAAGCACAATGTGGTTCCTGCTCGTTTGGATAGCCGCGATTTCCTGTACAGTCGTCTCCTCCCCAAGGTGCCGGGAGGCCTTGTACTTATAGAAATAAATACCTGTCGCTACCACAAACAAAACGGCGGCCGCTGCTACAAAACGGCGCAGGTGCGCCGGGCGTCGTTTGCGAGTATGTTTCCAAACCTCTCTTTTCAGCCGACCCTCATCTATCGCTATTTCATCCCGCTGCTTTTCTTCGTCTAGCAACTCGTGGTACCATAATTCCACCAAACGTTGTTCCTTTGGTGAACACCGTCCGTCGAGATACCGCCTCAATAATTGTTCTACCTGCTTCTTATCCATAAAACCACTGTCGACTTGTTGTGCCCAAAGGGGCGCGGGAGCCGTGCGCTTTCTAATAAGACAAGATGATTACCGCCTTGTGTAAGACGAAAAGAAAAAAAACTAAAAAATTCCCAACTTCAATCGGAGTTGCCGGATGGCATTACTGATTTGCTTCTTGACCGTGTTTTGGGAGATATGCAGTTTACCTGCAATTTCATAGTAAGTAAGGCTATGCTTCCGGCTTAATTCGAACACTTCACGCATTTTATCCGGCAACCGGTTTAGCTCGTCCTCAATTTGCCGTGCCATTTGCTTTTCCCGGATGGCAAAATCTGCCGGGGCTTCCATCTGCTCCGAAAAGTGTACCAATGAAGCTAAATATTTATCCTTCACCTTGCTTCTCAGCAATAGGTTTAATATCCGGTTACGCACTAATGCGTGGAGGTATGCAGAAAGCGAAATCCTGGGCTCGATGGCATGTGCCTTTTCCCACAGGGTGGTAAAGGTATCCTGTAGTACATCCCTGATTTCATCTTCATCTCGCAATAATCGACGTGCCTGTCGGAACAATATTGGCCAGTATCGATCGTACAATGTGGCAAAGGCAGCCTCATCGCCTTCTCTAAGACGTTCCATCAACATTTGGTCGTTCAATGTTGCTTTGCGCTGCATCCGAATCTACGATCAGTGACTACAATCCATCCGCTATGATTAGTTGTTCATCTTACGAGTTTCTTCTTGATACCATGGGTAGTCTATTGCTGTTCCGGCCAAGCAGTTTCGATACCTTGGCTTCGGATAAATGATTGGAAATCCGCAAGGATCTTTCCGTCTTTCCGCACTTCAGCAGGTGTTAACGCCTTCTTGTGGGCATACGAAATAAGTAGCCCGACCGCTTCTCCGATACTCCACTCCACGGGGTGGAGGCGATAACATCCGTTGGTGATGTGTGTCGTTCCGATATTTTTATTGGCCGGCAGCAAATTCTTCATCCGGATGGGCAGCAGGGCCCCCAACGGAATCTGAAACCGCAAGGAATCAAAATCAACGTAATTTACCCGGTTGCTGCTGGGATGCAGATCGATGTGATAATAGCCGATACCCACACTATCGTAAAATTCGGCGGCTTTGTCTTTATTGGTCTGCGCAACCCTTTCACGGTTTGCTTTGCCTACATGTTCCTCACGTATCGTAAACAACGCTTTGATGCGGCGCGATTCACGTACATAAGGGTATTTCGCCAATCCGTCGCTTGTACCCATGATGTCTTTTCGCAGCCGTAGCCCCGGCCATCCTTTTCCGCCGTCTGGCCTGGGAGCTTCGGTTTGCAACCAATAAAGCAACGAAAGGCTCAATACCTTGGCGGCCGCTACATGCTTGTTAAATTCTTCTTCGGAAACCCCCACAATGTTACCCAGCATGTAGTCGTTCTGTGGCCAGTTTACCAACGTAATTTCCCCCGGGTACGTTCCGGGCACAAAATTAGCCTTACTAATAATTTTCCGGTAATTCCAAAGGTTCAGCGCATCGCCCGTTTCCCCTCCCCGGGGGTCAAACCCCAGTTTTTTTGGCTGAAGCGTTTTCGGATTGGAGTAGTGCAATTCCAGTAATTTTCCCGGCCAGGGCGGGGTAAGGTCTGGCACGTGATTCCGCCAGAAGGTATAATTGTCGGGTTTCTTGATGGTATGGTCTTCCCCCGGTATATAATCCATTGCGAAGCACATGGTAAACGCCTGGTTGTTGGACGGGTCGGCTTTTTCGGGCGCATGCAACTCATCGGTGTCCGTTTTCGACTCCGTTCCCGTAACAAACTCCGTTCCCGTAAGCGGCAATAAATCGCCCAGCTCTGTGGCGTCCACAAAAAAAGGCGCCGCCAGCTTTTTCATGGCTCCGGTCCGGCTTTCTTTTACATGGATTGCGTTCACTCGATCGCCATCTGTATCCGCGGCGGTGACCTTGTGCTCCAACAACAGTATTAGCTGTCCGGTGCTGAGGTATGGATTTAGCATATCGGTCAGCACGGCCAGGGCCACGCGTGGTTCGTGGCACAACTGCGACACAACACCGTTTCCGGGGTTTAATAGCGGATTATCCTTCGCCGCCTCAGTTAGCGGATAGTTTTTCCGATAGTAATCCCGCACGCCGTTCCGGAAGTCGCGGTACAGCTGCGTAGCACCGGTCGTTTCTATCCATGCGTGCTCATCGGGCGGCACCCCTTGCTGGGTCAGTTGTCCGCCGATCCAATCGGTTTCTTCGGTCATGATGACCGACTGCCCGTTACGGAGGGCAGCCATCGCTGCGGCGAAGCCACCCAAGCCGCCGCCCGCAATAACGACATCTGCTTCCAGCTGTTCCGTTCCATCGGATTTCTTAATCTGTTTAACCGCTGCCTGTGCAGATAAGCTCGATAACGGAGCAACTGCAAAAAGGCTGCTACCCACTGCTAATGTTTCTAAAAAATTCCTGCGTCTCATCATCTGTTAATTAAGGGCGCATTCGATATCAAAATCAATTTCAGCCTCAAATGTACGGTTCCAAGGTAGGGAAAAGCGGATATCGCCTATGCATTTGCAATGTATTTGTTGCTTCTCGGTGGCTACGTCTCTAAAAAACGTCTCGGTAAACCCGTCAAAGAAATCATGCATCAGCGTTCTCGCATATTGCTCCACGCCACGGGCTTGTTCCTCATCCATGATCAGTGATCCCAGACCTTCGGCTTTCATGTAGCCCTGCGTTTTTTTCCTGACTAAGTTATGGTAATAATAATCGTCCATTACGCGATGTAGCGTAAACCACCGATGTGCGGCCATGACCTTCCGGCTCGTCGCCGGATCGGTCATAAGCCGACTGTCTGTCAACGTAAAGATAAGCCCTTGGGGAAGTACGGTCCCAATCGTGTTACCCGCTGTATTCCACGAGGCATAGCCGCTAAGGCGCGGCATCAGCCCCTCGCGGATCAACAACGATGTAAAGGTCTCATCACCGCCCTGAATATTTCCGATGGGATCCACGTCCGCTACGGCCACCCGTTTTCCTTGCTCCACGTATCGGGCTATCTCTTCCACAAATGTTTCTGCCCGGCCGGCTACATCGCGGGAGGCAAATACAAAAAACAGCAGGTCTGCTTCTTCCTCGTCCTGCACTTCGCTTGCCCCAGCAGCCGCTAGGTGGTGACTCACGGTTTCCCGTAGCGGCACATCTTCATAGGGCATTACGGTATTGGCCTTTTCTTCCGAGCAATAGATGGCTTTCACCGCGGTACGCTGATGATGGAACGTGTTCAGGGCCCGGGCCAGGAGCAGCATAGACACCTCGTCGGCGCCCGGTTGTATCGCTACTTTGCTGGTTACGCCGAGTTCTTTGATTGCCTGTTTCAGCTTTTCCCGGTCTGCAACATGAATGCCAACCGGCGAGGCATCGTCTTGCGAAAGGATCAGGAAATCGACCACGCCCTTTTTGACCAGACGGATGGCCGCTAGGTTACTCTGCAGGTTCCGCTTGCGGGCCCGGAGGTAGTTTTTCAGTATATGCCCAGGGATTTCCTTTTCGAATTCGGCCGTCCGTTGCCGTGATGCCGCATCCGTGGAGGCACTGATTTTTGCCCATTCAGAAAATTTACTGTAATAGGCCGCATTTTCTCGGTCATATGTCAGCGCTAGCCGCATGATGACATTCTGTGCATAAATCTTTAGTCCGGGAGCCTTTGAACGCATCTCCTCCAATACCCGGATCCGCCGCAGCGCTGCTGACGAGCTCACCTGATACGTACGGGAGCCGACCAATCCGCCATACGCCAGCATGTCGACGGCTACGATGGCTGCATCATAAGTCGACAGATCCTGCGAACGGATCCATGAAACGATCCGATCGGATTGGCCGGGTTCCATAAACCGACCCCACAGCGCCCGGGGAGGCAAGACCACATCCACATCGCCGATCTCGCCCATCTTTTGGGGAAATTGCCAACTGCTTGGTCGATCATCCAGCGGCACCAGCAAAATTTTCATCTTTGCAGCTACCGGACCAATCCCACCACATACAATGAGCGAGAATAACCCTATCCATCTGACTAACCACACCCTAACCGTCACCATCTGATTCTTGTTAATAACCTGATCCGCTTATGTTTATTTTCTCCGCGCCAACCTTCAGTTCTTCGTCGGTGGCAATGATATTAAAATGGTTCCGTCCGGGACATCGCATATCGGTAAACCGCTGGTTGTGTACCGGAACCTCCACGACTTCCCCTTCGTACAGCCGGAAATAATGGGTTTCCTTCCATTCGGCTCCGGTCACTTCTGTTTGTGTAGGCTGTACAGGTTTACCTTCGTTGGCCACCTGGTCAATGGCGTTCACCCGCTTGAACTCACCGAAGCTATTCACGTTATATCCATCGCAATCAAAGTCACGCTCAAACCGCTTACCTTCGCCGGCGACCACAAACCGGATTTTTTTGTTTTCCAGCACCCTGATGGATATCTCTACCTCATCTCCCGGATACCAATAGTACTGACTTTCAGCAGGTGCATTCTCGTAGGCTGCCTGCTGCCCCGTCGCGGAATAGCCTGTCCGCCGGAGGAAAGGGCGGAATGCCCGGCGGTCGGCCGTCACGTTCCCGTTTTCATCCCGGATCACCTCCCATGTCAATCCGATATCCGTTTCCTGGCCGCCCATGTTGCCGCCCAGATAAATCGACGGATTGTCGAGATATTGCCCGGGCTTGTTCGGATTTTTGCGGTTTTCATCAAAGGTGATTTGCGGCAGCACAACCTTTCCGCCGATACCCAGCCATTTATCTTTACTAGATACCACTTTCCGGTAATAAGCGCCGCTGAAACACGGCAGCGTTTCACTAGGCCGTACTTCTCCCTTAAAAAACGTGGTAATCGGATCCCCTCCCGTTTCGGGTTCATCCGGAGTTGCTTTTTCCTCGCTGCAGGCCAGCAAAACCGTCCATAGGAGCATTGCAAAACCGGCAATAAATGATAATTTCTTCATATTCGGAACTTAATTTTCAAGTTTATACAGCTGTAAACCGATATTCGTGCAGGCAAACACCGCGTGCAATTTACCATTGATCACTGCCATATCGGCATCCATGGTATTATTTCCATTGGGTTCGCCCGAAGCCATCCATTTTTCAAAGATCGGCTGTTGGTAGGAATTGGCGCCGCCATCTGTAATATCGCAAATCCGGAACAACGCCCCCTTTCCGGAGACGTACGCTGTATACGCCAGATACGTGCGGCCGTTGTATTCCTTTATCTTGCAATCCGACGTCATGATGCCCGACTGTTGAAAATCAGCGTCGAAGGTGCTGGTCAGCGATGCAATTCCGCTGAAACTATTGCCAACAATCGCACTGACATAGCCGTCGGTTCCGATTGGCATCGGTTCCACGCTCCAGTAATAAGCGGTGCGATCAAACGGAATAGCGAACTTAGATGGCGTTTTGTTTAGCACGCCTCCCTGCACCTTCCACACGTATACTTCAGAACGCTGCGCAAGGCCCACGGTAATGATCGCGTCCCCATCGAGGCTACCGGTTATGTTGATGCCTGCTGTCCGCGGATTCGCATCGATGCCCAGTGTGGCCTTCGAATATGTGATATAGGGAACCGGTTTTGCAGTGACGTTATCCCACCGGTAAATCGTCTGCTGATCACTGGTAATACCCAGCGATACCACGAGCAGTCGCCCTTCGTCGTCCGACGCCAGTTTACGCAAGCTGTGCGCAATTTCCACCCCTGTCTTGTCCAGCATACCTACCGGTTTGCCGTCCAAGTCGTAGTAATTGGGCCCAATCTCGGTAGGTGCCACCGCGGAATAATTGGCAATGACGATATGGTTGCCGCTGAAGGCGACGCCCGCCATATCGTTTGCACCGAAACCGAACTGGTTGTAAGTTTTTTCCACCAGTGGCGTCAAGGATAACCTTGGCCGCGCGATGGTGAATGTCTTTTCTATCCCATCCGACCCGGTTATTTTCACTTGGTTGTCGCCCGCCAGCAAATTAAGCCCTTTTCCCGTAAATGCGGGGTCCAACCGGTTTCCAAACCCGGTTTCCAGCACCACGTCGGCAGCTGAAAAATCGGCCAGACCCGTTATATATGGAACCAGTGTCGAGCTTTCGACCACGACCACGGAATCCGTGGGTACGCCGTTGATGGTCATTCCCTGCACTGACGCCGGCCCGACATCCTGCGTTGTGATGATGAAATCGTACGTATAGCGCGTCTCTTCATCGACCGCTAGTAGGGTGAGGCTCTTCGGTTCCGTATAATCGTCCGCTTGGCCATTGGCGAAATCAACCAACGTACCGTTCAGGAATTCTAGGGTAACCGCCAGATTGGAAAGGTCGGTTCCTTCGGGAACCTGGACAATGAGCGATGCTTCGGCAAAATGGATGTGGTCGGCCTCCACAGCCAGCCCTTCGATGATGAAGCTAGCCAATGCGGGGGGCGACTGAACTTTCAGCGTCACTTCGCGTTGACTGCCATCAGCCCCTTTCAGCTGAATGTTAAGGGGCTTACGGCAATCGTATTCCCTGCTGTTCTCAAATCCTACCAATTCCCCATTGGCAACCAATAACTGTAGATTTACACGGGAAAGATCTTGCCCTGCCGGAAGTGTAACCACCACCGACTGATCATTATTTTGCGGCAGGAAAAGGTCGCCGTTTATTTTTACGCCGACAATGTCTACGCCCTCAAAGGCTCTGTCGTCTAATTTTTCCTTTTCACAGGAAACTGTCAATACGCAGGCGAACATCAGCGTCAGGATGCTAGGCCACGTTACGATTCGTATCTTTTTCATAACCTGATTCATTTCTTGCTTGAGTCTATTCACCATATCCTGCATTCTGTGTCAGCCAGGGGGCTTTGTTCCGTTCGGTCTGTGGAATTGGCCACAGATACAGCTTGTCGTCCCACATGCGATCTCTATCGCGCACCCTCAGTTTGCTTGCATATGCCTGATAGCTGGCTATATCGTTGAGGTCGCGTTCCGATCCGGCCGGCCCATACGACGGCACCATATCCGGCGTAACCTGCTCATATCCGTCGGGATAAATTCCCTGGGCCGCATTGACGCCGCTTGCCAACGGGTAGCCGTAGGTAGGCTCCGCGTTTTGCAGGTCGCCGATACGCCACCTACGCATATCAAAGAAATGCAAAGATTCCCGGGAAAACTCAACCTTGCGTTCGCGTCTGACAATTTGCCGCATCTTGGCCTCATCACCGTTGCGCGATGGGTCTACGGTGAGGATCCCCGGCATGCCGACCCTGGTTCGTACCTGATCGACCGCATTTACAACCGTCGCATCCATCTCACCAAGTTCAATTTTGGCTTCTGCATAGTTCAGCAGTATTTCTGCATACCGCATAATCAGGATGTTATAGGTAGGCGTTGCTGATGCCTCATCGTCAAAGTGGTTATACTTTTTCCAGGCAAAGCCGACACCGCTCTGTACGTACCCATATTGAGCTACTGCCCCGGCATAGTCCGCGTTGTCCACTTCCCGCTCGTTTCCCTCGGCATCCCACGCTTTGGTTTTGGGCTTGTACAATTCCATCAGAAATTTCTGCTTATTGCTTCCTGTATTTCCGATGATTGTATCGTGGTGCGTATAGATGGAATACTTTAATCGGGGATCCCGGTTATCAAAAGGTTTTTTCGGATCGTATCCGGACCCCGGTTCGTCAATCCGCTTTCCGTTGGCCATCTCGTAGGTGTCAACCAATTGCTGCGTTGGGAACCGTCCGCTTTGTCCGATCATCCGAACTTGTTCACCGAGCGACAGGTAATGTGTACTTTTGCTTCCAAAATCCGAAAACATCATGAACAACATCGTCTCGCTCTTCGCGTCGGCTTTTAGCTGCCCCGCGCGGGTAAAGAGGTCGTTGAAGTTATTAGCCAAGCTGCGGCCACTTTCATCCATTACCCGTTTTGCTGCGGTTTCGGCGTGCCGGAAATAGGCTTCTGCCTTCGCGTCGTCTGTCGCTCCATCTTTTCCGTATCCGAATTTCGCCCATGAACCGGCATAAAGTGCAATCCGCGATTTAAGGCCTAACGCTACGGATTTATCAACCCGACCCCACTCCAGTGCCGTCCACGGAAGCACCGCTACAGCTGCATCCAAGTCAGCAATAATCAGGTCCACGACCTCGTTCCACGGTGTCCGTTCCACGCTCCTGAGTTGCTCGGCGGTAACCCCGATGGGAAAATAAGGAACATCACCATACAGGCTAACCAGTTGGATGTAAAAGTGCGCCCGGAGGGTCTTTATCTCTGCCAGGTAAATTTTGGCGTTGTCATTCAACTGATCGTAAAAAGGTGCAGCGCCATCCAGTACTGTATTGCAGCGGGCAATGGAGGTATATAATATCGCCCACGTTTGCTCATTCGTGAAATTTGAACGCAGGTCTACATTGCCCACCCCTATCGATGTATTGTCTGCCCGCTCAATGCCAAACGGCGTGTACATATCCCACAGCACGGACAGCGGGATGGAAGATGAACTCGCATGATCCATCTTCAAGCGCTGGTATACACCATTGGCACCTTGCCGGATGGCTCCTTCGTTGTTATAGAAATTAGACGACAGGTAGTCGCTGAGCGGTTCGCGGTCCAGGTAGTTCTCGCAGCCGGACGTGAGCGCCAGGGCGACCACCGAAATCCAGAAGACGGGAATCGATACCTTTTTATTTCGTTCTTTCATAATACGTATCATTTTTTAGGTTAAAACTTCAGATCCAGACCAAAGGTGTACGTTTTCATAATGGGATAAAATTCTCCGCCCAGCGAGCCACCGTAGCTTACTTCCGGATCGTATCCTTTGTAGAAATTGCTGAGGGTAATCAGGTTCTGGCCGCTTACATACAACCGAATGCTACCGACACCCATCCGCTTCGTAAAGGGGTTGTTGAGCGTATATCCCAGCATCACGTTTTTCAATCTGCCATAAGAAGCATCGCGAACCCATTTATCAGAGCGCACGAAATTGTCCGCGGAATTAGCTTCAGGAACCAGTATGGGGTAATCGGCGTTCGGATTGTCTTCCGACCAGTAATCCAGCTGATGCCTAAATAAGTTTGCCCCGTTGGCAAACGGCTTCAAACCGATGCCGCTCAGAAATGCCGATCGCTTGCCAACGCCCTGAATAAAGGCTGTGAAATCAAATTGCCGCCACGACGCATTGAGGGTCAGCCCATATTCCATATGCGGGAACGGATCGCCAAGGTAAACCAAGTCGCGGGAATCAATCACCATCGGGTCAACGCCTTCTCCCTCATAAATCTTTTTATATTTCACGTACCCTGGGCGGACACTTTTACTCAGTGCCGGCGAGGATGCCACGTCGTCCCAGTCGGTGTAATAGCCATCGGTTAGGTATCCCCAAACGCCGTTATTCGGGTATCCCTCTACCATGGAGCGGTCTTGTGTAGTCAATCCATTCAGGTTTGTGATTTCGTTTTGGTTGTCGTTGAGTGATAAGGTTACACCATACCGGAACTCATTGATTCTTCCTTTATGCCCGATACTGATTTCCCAGCCCCGGTTCTCCATATCGCCGGCATTGGAAAACGCTGGTTGCATCCCCGCATAGTACGGCAATGGGAATTTGAGCAGCATGTCATAAATGGATTTCACATAGTAGTCTGCGGTAACTGACAATTTATCGTTCCATAGATTCACATCCACCCCCACATCAAATTGCTTCGATTTTTCCCACAGAATATTGGCATTTGCCAGCGCAGTCTGTGCAACGCCCGAAGCCAATTCCTTGTTGTCGCCCAAGTAATACCCATATCCGGGATTAACCGTGGCCGTATAGGGATAGTTTCCGATATCCTGATTACCGAGCACACCGTACGAAACACGGATCTTCAGCATATCCAGGTAGTTCGACGTTGCCTCCATGAAGTCTTCCGCCGAAACAACCCAGCCCGCCGATACTGACGGGAAAAAGCCCCAGCGGTTTTTAGTAATAAAACGAGAAGACCCATCGTAGCGACCGTTGACTTCCAGCAGGTACTTTTCGGCAAAGTTGTAGTTAATCCTGCCATAGCCAGACATCATGGCCCAACTGTTGGCACCGCCACCCGATGTAGCTGTGGCACCGTCGCCATTGCCCAGGTAATAGCGCCCCAGCTCAAACCCGCGCTTGCTGCCAAAGAACGATGAGAAATGGCTGTCTTCGGCCTGGAAACCTGCCAAGATCTTTGCATAGTGCTGACCGTGTTGTTTTTCATACGATCCCTGGAACCGGTAGAAATTGCGGATCGTCTCTTGCCAACCTTCTTGCAGGTTGTCTTGCGATGGGTACATCCCCATTACAGCTCCCTTCAGGGACACCGTATAGGGAAGGATGAGACTACGGTCACGGAGGGTTACATTGCGATACGAATATTGCCCGACCAATTCCAGTCCTTCTAAGGGCGTTAATGTAAGTGTACCATTTAGCAAGACCTCCGAATTTTTATCCAGTTGTTCGCCGCTATCATTGGCCTGAGCTGCAGGGTTGTCACCATTTTTGCCATAGCCCCAATGGCCATCCAGCTCTTTGGCCGCAGACAGCGTGGGCAACATATACAATGCCTTATTGATGATGCTTTTCGGCGTGCTCACACCCGGTGCTTTTGTCGTAGATTGCCGCAGGTTGGTATTTAGCGCTAACCGAGCCCAAGGTGCCAGTTGTGCGTCCGCATTGACCCGAAAATTCACCCGTTTGTAGCTATTGTTGGGAATCAGTCCATCTTGGTGCAGGTAAGAGCCTGCCCCAAAGAACCTGATCCGCTCCGTTCCTCCCTGTATCGACAGGCTATGTTTTTGCAGGAGCGAAACGTCCTTCATCGTGGCGTCTCTCCAATCGGTATCGTAGCGATTCCAGTTATCCGGTCTAAGGTTCTTCTGATCTTCAATCAGCTTCAGCTGTTGTTCGCGTTGCGTGGGAGACACCGAAATGCCCGCATTGTCCCAAGCCTTTAGCTCCGCATCCAGGTATTCCCACGCATCTACCGCTTCGGGCATGTTTGTGGGCTGCTGCAATGTGGTATAACCGTTGTAAGTCGTTGAAATTTTCCCCGCAGTGCCTCGCTTGGTGGTGATCAGGATGACGCCGTTGGACGCCCGGGACCCATAGATGGATGCCGAAGCGGCATCCTTCAGTACGGAGATACTTTCTACAGTGTTGATGTCAACCTGGTCTATACTCATCTCGATACCGTCTACCAACACCAATGGGAAAGTGGTTGAGTTGATCGATCCGATACCCCGTATCCGGATGTTGGAACCGTCTGCACCCGGTTGACCAGATGTTTGCTGGATGGTAACCCCGGGCATGGTACCCTGCAAGGCTGTCGAAAGCGATGCAACACTCCGTTTGGCAATATCAGTTGCGCTAACTGCGGATACCGATCCGGTTAGGTTTGCCTTCCGTTGCGTACCGTACCCTACCACCACCACTTCGTCCAATTGGTTTTCTGCCAATTGAAGGGTAACGGCCAGCTGTTTCTGTTCACCTACCGTCTGGCTGAACGGTTCGTATCCGACCAGTGAAAATTCGAGCATGTCTCCCGATGCGGCTTCCATCAAAAATGCACCCTCCGCATCCGTTATGGCAACGCGCGACGTTCCCGCAACCCGCACCGTAACACCTTGCAAGGCTTCACCGGCTTCGTTCACCACTTTACCGGCAATCCCCGCTTGCTGCAGCCAGCCGATAACCGACGGACTCGGGGCGCTTTTCTTTGCAATGGAGCTCATTGGCAGCAGAAAACAAACCATCATAAGCGCCTCCAACGGTATGGATGGTCTTCCTCTGCCGACTTTCGTTCTTTTTTTTGGATTCATTATCATTGTTTTAGTTGGTTAGATTCGTAAAATAAAACTTGACAGTCATACATTGTCCGTGTAACCGTCTATCATCGTCACTGGTTCCACCGTTGATTGGAAATTTTCATCCGCGTATCCATTATTCGGCCCGCCTCGGCTGGTATCCGCGCCAGGCAAAAAACACGATATACAAATAACAGATAAGTGGCAAACCAAAAGAGACCTGCCAACTAAAGCGATCGATTAACAACCCCTGTAGGTAAGGAATCACGGCGCCACCAACAATAGCAGAAGAAAGAAGGCCGGAAGCCCGTGTTGTGTGTGTTCCGAGTCCATGGATGGAAAGCGAAAATACAATAGCGAACATCACCGAGTTACATAGGCCTACAGCAACCATGCTCCACACGGCCAAATAACCAGTGGAGAAAACGGAAAGCAAGATTAAGCTAATGGATGCCGCCCCCATCCAACGGAGCACTACCTCCGGTTTGACCACCTTCAACACCAATGATCCGAGCAATCTACCTACCAACATACCGCCCCAGTAAAACGAGACATAGGTGTTGGCCATATGCTCTTCGATACCGATGGTGTCGGCGATGTAGTTGGTTAGAAAGGTGCCGATGGCTACTTCGGCACCGACATACATAAATAAAGCAACGAGCCCAAATTTGAGGTGCCTGAAAGAGAAAATCCCGGCCTTTACATCATGAGACGCGCCTGTCGGCCCGCTTTTGGTAATCATCGTGGGTAGGGCTATACAAGAAACAACCACCGCGATGATCACCAAGATGCCACCTATGCCCAAATAAGGTATGCTTACGGCATTATTCGCCACACCAGAGGTAGATATCTTGGATAGTATAAAGTGTGCTCCAAAAAGGGGCGCAACGGTTGTACCTATAGAGCCGATACCTTGTATAATGGTAAGTCTTGATGATGCGGTCTCTGGTTTCCCAAGTAATGTAATATAAGGGTTGGCGGCTACTTGCAGTAAAACAATACCAATAGCGAGAATAAATAAGGCGCCGAGGAATACGCCGTACTGGTGCCACAAAGAAGCCGGATAAAAGAGAAAAGCGCCAATACCGGCTATTGCAAAACCGTAAACCATCCCGCGTTTGTACCCTACTTTTTCAACGATCCTTCCCGCTGGCACTGACATAACCGCGTAGGTGAGAAAAAAATAGAACTGCACTAAGGCTGAGTCGGCATAGCTCAACGCAAATCCCGCCTTGAAAAATGGCACCAACGTGTCGTTCAAGCACGTGATGAAACCCATCATGAAGTACAAAACAGCCAATACGACGAGCGCAGGCGTATAGCGCCGCCCATTATTGGTACTGCTTGTCATCGGACTATTTACAACCCCTAATGCCATACGTTATGTATATTGAATCAGTGTGTTCCGTTGTGTCGTCCGCATGTCTTCCATCGTTCTCCACAGCTGAAACAGCCCCCGCGGCACGTGGAAGCACCCTTTCCATTTTCCACCTTTCAACGGAAGGAGTACTTCCCCTTGCCGATTGAGATAACCGTACCACTCCCCTCCTTCAGCATCGGGGAAATGGGACCAAGTATACTCGTGGAGCCTGTTGAACCATTCGGCGCAACGCTGGTCGCCCGTGTGCAAGTAACCTTTCGCAAATGCGATCATCGCTTCGATATGTACCCACCAAAGCTTTTGGTCCCACTCTAGTTGTTGCAGGGGCTTGCCTTTTACATCCAAAAAATAAAAGATACCACCATAGGTTTTATCCCAGCCGTATTCGACAAGCTGTACGGCGATGTCGATAGCTTGCTTCATCAGTTCCGTACTACCGGTGCGTTTAGCAAGGTCCATCACAAACCACATCGCTTCCAAGCCGTGGCCGGGATTCACCAACCGGCCGTCAAAAGAATCGGAAAATTGACCATCAGTGGTTACGTTTTCCAAAACGACACCGACATCGGGTTGATAGAACGTTTCCATAACGGACTGGATGCCGTACTGGATGGTACTATCGACCAGATCGGATTCAATCAAATGTTCAATCTCGAGCACCAAGTTGCATAGGATCATCGGTAATGCGAAATTCTGCAGTGGTCGCGTATCCGGATATTGCTTGTTGTACTTTCCCTTCGGGTCAGCCTGGCGCCGCAAGATATTGTTGAACGTGTTCTTTGCAATAACAGCATATTCCGCCCGGCCGGTAGCTTTGTATAATTGACCGAAGGCCATGGCAGCAAAGCAGTCCGAGAAAATATTATAGGGCTGAACCAAGGGCCGCCCCTCCCGATTCACCGCGAAATACCAATTCCCCTGCGCATCGGTGCCGTGGGCTTCGAGGAAATCAGCACCAATCTGTGCTGCATCGAGCCATTCTTGCCGCTTCTCAACGGTATTATAAAGCATTGCGAATGTCCAGACCTGTCGAGCTTGCAGCCAAATAAACTTATCGGTATCGTAAACACCGCCCGACTCGTCTAAACAGCTGTAGTAACCCCCATATTCGGTATCGAGTGAGTTTAACAACCAAAAGGGAACTACATCATCTAACAATTGGCGCTTATACAGGTCCGCCAACCCATCGGTATCAATCATATTATTTTCGCACACTACATGTAAACGTACCTCGGCCATCAATTGGCCTATAATTGTGACTGCTAAATAAAAATATAAATTTTAATAATCCAAATTATTTTTAAATATTTTTTTTATATACCTGACATTAAATAAATTTTTTGGTTATCTATTCCCTATTATTTTGTGTGAAACGGACAGTCACTCCTATTTAATGGAGGCACCGTCCGTACATAGGTAGAAATAATCAGGTTATTTTTAATTTTTTTTAAAAATGTATACATTTGCATATCCATGGTAATATATATCCGATGACGACTACTTTCTTTGATGAATTGCACAGTGCTGAGCTTTCGGGCGTGGCCTATAAAAATGTGCAGCTAAAAAAGAGGATACTCGCCCATTTTGCAAATGAGGGGAGCACTACACTGGCCGATCTTAGTAAAGAGATCAACACGAGCATACCGAAGATAAGCGACCTTGTCAACGGACTCATTGCCGATGGGTTGGCCAAGGACTATGGAAAGTCAGGTTCGGGTGTCGGCCGTAGACCGAATTTGTATGGCCTAGAGCCCGATTCGGCATTTTTCATCGGCGTTGAAGTAAAGAAATCGCACATCAACATTGGCCTGATGGACTTCAAGCGCAGCCTCATTAAAGTGACCATGGGCATCCCCTACCTGCTGAATAACACGGAAGAGTCGCTGAACACCTTATGTACGGTTATCGATGAGTTTATCCGCGCCAGTTCGGTGCAGCGCGAAAAAATCCTCGGAATCGGCGTTAACCTCACGGGTCGCATCAATTACAAAACCGGATACAGCTATAGTTTCTTCAACTTCCACGAGGACCCGTTAAGCAAGATCATAGAGGCATACATCGGTATCCACACTTTTCTCGAAAACGACTCGAGGGCCATGGCCTACGGCGAATTTTGCAACGGCGCAGTACGCGAAGAAAAGGATGTGCTGTTTGTGAACCTCGACCACGGCATTGGTATGGGCATCATGGTTAATGGCCAGCTTTACTATGGCAAATCGGGTTTCGCAGGTGAAGTGGGGCATATACCGATGCTCGACAATGAAATCCTATGCCATTGCGGCAAAAAGGGCTGCTTGGAAACCGAAGCCTCGGGCGAAGCGATTACCCGCATATTCAAGGAGCGGCTCAGCAAAGGGGCTACCAGCATTGTTACAAACAAACGCCCTGTAGTTGACGAAATCACCTTGGAAGATATCATAGAAGCGGCCAACAACGATGATACATTGGCCATCGAGCTCATTACAGAAGCCGGCGAGAAAATTGGCAAGGGCATGGCTATGTTGGTGAACCTTTTCAATCCCGAATTGATTATCCTTGGTGGATGCTTGGCCACCACGGGCGATTACATCCGGCTGCCCATCAAAAACGCCTTGAATAAATACTCACTAAGCCTGGTGAATAACGATACGCAGTTGGCCATTTCCCAATTGGCAGACCGGGCTGGCATCACCGGCGCCTGCCTGCTGGTGCGCGATCGCTTACTCGCTATTACTTCCTAGCGGATGGCTTGCAGCCCTCAACCAGCTCCTCCGGCGTCTTCCGCGACAAGCCGTAATAGAACCGTTGGCCGGCTATATACTTTTCCTTGAATTCAAAGTTCTCGAACGACGGCCCCCAGGGGATGGGCATATAACGGGGCAATGGCATAAATATGAGCTGGCGAAACGAGCTGCATACTTTTAAAGCATCTAGGAGACCATGAATAAACAACGACCACACAAATTCGTCAAAAGTCCCATTAGTCGATAGGTCTTAATAGGAACATTATAGGGTTTTTATAGGGACTTCATAGGGGAAAACACGAATTATATCCCTATTATATATTATCTAAATCCCTTTAACATTTTGATTAATCTAGAGAACATTGTACATTTGGTGAGAAACCAATAACAAAACCATGGCAGTATTTAAAAACGGTCCGAACGGTAGCTTCAGTGGAAAAGTAGGTAGCGTAGTCGGCTATAAATGGAAAGGCATTGATGTGATCCGGGGATTACCCCGTAAAAGCAACAAACCACGCAGCGAAGCACGATTGGCGAACGAACAGGCGATGAAACTCATTATGGGCGTGCTCAAACCATTAAAGCTATTCATCCGCATGGGTTTCCGGGATGCAGCGGAGCCATTGAACATGAGTGCCTTTAACCTCGCGCTGTCGCGGAACAAAAAGCATGCAATCAGAGGCCAATACCCCGATTTAGAAATCGACTGGGATAACCTGCGAATAAGCCAGGGCGATCGCGCCGGCGTTAGGGACTTAACCGCCGAATGGGTAGCCGACGGTCTGCGACTCACCTGGGCAACAAATATCGGCAGCGCTCCCGGGCATGCCGCCGACCTGCTGTCTTTCGCCGTATACTCACCTGTGGAAAATTTTTGGTGGCCCTTCTTTAATGAAGCCACACGGGGTGCCGGCGAATGTGTTCTTCCACATGACGAAGATTGGCTATCTAGCGGAGCACATGTATTTGCTATGCTTGTTTCGTTTACCGGAGATGCGGTCTCGGACAGCAGCCACGTACATGTCCCAGCCCGGGGCTAGCGGAAAACAAACCGCTGTACGCAAACGGACAGCAGGTGTTCGATATCGGACACTGCCCCAACCCCTGAAAACAATAACATGCTGTTTATAAGTACATTAATTTTTTGGAACGGTAATGTATGGGGATTAATCGTAATTAGCGGTCGACATGATTAAAATCTCAGAACTACAGAAATTTTACCGTACCGAAGAAGTGGAAACGGTAGCGCTCAACAACTTAAGTATCCACGTACAGGAGGGCGAATTCGTTGCCGTGATGGGGCCATCCGGATGTGGCAAGTCAACATTACTCAACATCGTGGGCCTGCTTGACGACCTGGACAGTGGGAGCTACCTGTTCAACAATATCGAAGTAGCCAGATTCAATGAACGGAAACGCTCCGACCTACGCAAACACAATATCGGTTTCGTTTTCCAAAGCTTCAACCTTATCGATGAGCTAACCGTTTTTGAAAATGTGGAGCTGCCGCTCATCTATACCAAGGTACCGGCTGGCGAGCGCAAGAAGCGCGTGGAAGAAGTACTGGAAAAGGTCCAGATCATGCACCGCCGCAACCATTTCCCACAGCAGCTGTCGGGTGGCCAGCAGCAGCGTGTAGCCGTAGCGCGGGCCGTAGTGAACCGCCCGAAGCTGATCCTGGCGGATGAGCCCACCGGTAACCTCGACTCCAACAACGGGAATGAGGTCATGCAGCTGCTTACCGAGCTTAACGAACAGGGCACGACCATTGTGATGGTAACCCACAGCGAGCATGACGCCCGCTATGCCGACCGCATTATCCGCATGCTGGATGGACAGGTATTAATGGAAACCGTGGGCTGAGGGAAGTGTCCCTTTCAACCCAACCGATCTTCCAATAAGAAGACATAGAGGTCTTTCGGCCCGTGGGCTCCTAATACCAATGTTTTTTCAATATCGGCGGTACGGCTCGGCCCGGTGACGACACTGACCAACGACGGCATGTTATCGCCGTACCGCTCCTTGACAAGGCTAAAGCCATCTTTGAGATCCATGACCAATTGGGAGGCATAAGCCACCACGACATGGATATGCGGATAAATCGTTAGGCGCCGGCCGGCGGCGCTACCATTGCTGACCAGCACGCTGCCCGACCGCGCAATCAGTGCTTCACAAGCTGTGATACCTGCCTCAGCCTCCGTGAAATCCTTATCGGTCTGGAAATAGGGGAATTCATATTGGTCTAACAGCTGCTTCACACGCGGCTCCCACGCATACATCCGGCGCAGCTTCTCCTGTTCGGCCAAAGCCAGCAACCCCTCAATGAAACTTATCTCATCTTCACAGTAAATGAAATGACCGGCAACGGCCGTGAGCCGCTGGGCAAACAGTACATCCATGGGCTCGGACGTCTCGGCGTGCAAAGCGGTCTCCTCAAAATTGGGAAACGGATGTTCCCGCTTTTGCAATAAGGCATGCCGAACCTTCTTCAGCATCTGCTCTTTAGCCGTGATCGCCTTTATGTTTCTTTGCAAACCAATTCTGTTAGCACGATTTACGTCGAGGTTGTCCCCGTGGCATCGCCTTTGGCAGGCTTATCGTCCAATACGCCCGAGTTATCGCCCACCCCGTCATGTACCAATCCCTCCGCAGCCTTGCTTTGGTCCCCTTCGTCAGATTCACCGTTTACAAATTCGTCATAGGTGGTACGGTGGTCAAAGGGTCGCTTACCCAATATTTCTTCCAGATCAGACTGGAAGAGGATTTCCTTTTCAAGCAGCTTGGTAGCTAATGCATTGAGGCCATCCTGCTTGTCGAGCAGAAGCTGCTTCGTTTTGCCGTAGATATCGGCAATCAGCTTACGCACTTCTTCGTCAATCAATTCAGCTGTTTTCTCAGAATATGGACGCTGGAATTGGTGTTCCTGGTTGTCATTGAACGACACGTTGCCGACGCGGTCGTTCATGCCATACACTGCCACCATAGCGTAAGCCAGCTTGGTAATCCGCTCCAAGTCGTTCTGTGCGCCGGTGGATATTTTACCGAAAGTAATGTCTTCGGCTACCCGGCCGCCCATGGTCATACACATGCCGTCGATCAACTGCTCGGTTGTATACAGAAACTGTTCCTTGGGTAAGTACTGCGCATACCCCAAGGCGGCTACCCCACGCGGCACAATAGACACCTTTACCAATGGGTCTGCATGCTCAAGGAACCAGCCTGCGATGGCATGCCCGGCTTCATGGAATGCAACAATCCGTTTCTCTTCCGGAGAGATGATCTTGTTTTTCTTCTCCAAGCCGCCAATCACACGGTCTATCGCATCTTGGAAGTCGTGCATGTCAATAGCCGTTTTATTGCGCCGGGCGGCAATAAGGGCCGCTTCGTTACATACGTTGGCAATCTCAGCACCTGCAAAACCGGGGGTCTGTGCCGAAAGCTTCTTGGCGTCCACATCAGCCGCCAATTTCAGCGGTTTAAGGTGTACCTTGAAAATCTGCTCACGCCCCACTAAATCGGGCTTATCGATGGAAATCTGCCGGTCGAACCGCCCGGGGCGCAGCAAGGCTGAGTCTAACACGTCCGGCCTGTTGGTGGCAGCCATGATGATAATACCTGAGTCGGTACCGAAGCCATCCATCTCCACCAGCAGTTGGTTCAATGTATTCTCACGCTCGTCATTGCCGCCCATCACACTGTTCTTGCCGCGTGCGCGCCCGATAGCATCGATTTCGTCGATAAAGATAATACATGGGGCCTTATCCTTGGCCTGGCGGAAGAGGTCACGCACGCGCGATGCACCCACGCCCACAAACATCTCCACGAAGTCTGAGCCGGAAAGTGAGAAGAAGGGCACCTGCGCTTCTCCTGCCACCGCTTTGGCCAGCAAGGTTTTACCGGTACCCGGCGAACCTACCAATAGCGCTCCTTTGGGGATTTTACCTCCCAAGCTCGTGTATTTTTTAGGATTTTTCAAGAAATCAACGATTTCCATCACTTCCTGCTTAGCCTCTTCCAATCCCGCCACATCGTTGAATGTAATGGCTACCTGCGATTCCTTGTCGAAAAGCGTAGCTTTGGATTTCCCAATATTGAAGATCTGGCCTCCGGGCCCACCGCCACCGCCCATGCGGCGCATGATGAAGATCCAAAAAACAATGATCAGCAGCAGCGGCAACATGATGGAAAAGATCCACCCCGTCCAAGCGTTGGTGCGGTCCTCTAACCGCAGCGACACCCGGTCGGCCGCAGGCAAATCGGCCTGCGCTTCGTCCAGTTTGCGTTCCAATGCGTCGTACGAACCATCTGTGAAGAAGTACTGTGGGCCGCTGGGCGGCGACAGGCTCAGCCCATTGGCGTTCGGCCGTACATCTTTATACTTATCTTCTGTAAGCCGGTCTTTCTTGATAAACACCTCGACGAAGAAAAGGTCATTACGCTTATAGGCAATCAGGCGATCCACATCCCCTTCCTTCAGCATCTTTTCCTCAAACTCCTGGTATGTAATCTGCTTTGCGCTCTCGTCTGTAAAAAGATATTGCAACGCAAAGAACCCGAAAAACATGGCCACCCACAACCAAATGATGTTGAACCGTGGCGGCTTTGGCGTTACCTTCTTACTGGGCACTCTCTTTAAACTATCTGGTCCTTTAGGCATACCTTTGCTTCCCCTTAATTTAATGCTATGTGTGAATTACGCGCTTCGGTAATATTCCATTTCGGCATCGCCCCATAGATCTTCAATACCGTAGTAGCTGCGTTTGTCTGTTTTGAAAATATGTACAACAACATCGACGAAATCCAATAAAATCCATTCGCCGTGTTCCATTCCTTCCTTACGCCAAGGTTCTTGGTGGAGTGCCTTATAGACCTCTTCTTCCACACTTTTAGCCAATGCGTTGACCTGTGTGGACGAGTCTGCGTGGCAGATTACGAAATAATCAGAGACCGACCCCCCTATGTTCCTCAAATCAAGCCTAACGATTTCATTTCCTTTCTTCTCCTGCATGCCATGGACAACAACCTCTGATAAGCGGGCGGATAGGACTGATTTTTTGTTTTTTATCATTAAAAATAATTATAGTTTTGGGGCGATGACACCCATTTACTCCATTCGTATTGCAAAGTAACACATTTTCGGGATTATTCGAGGGACAAAATGTTATTACATTACAGCGGGTTCCTTCCACCAACGAATACCTCAAAGAAGCACTGTCAAAATCCAAGCCACTCCCTGAAGGCACTGTAATAATGGCAGTTGATCAGCATGCTGGCAAAGGCCAAAAGGGCACGGTATGGGAAAGCGAGCCCGGCAAGAACCTGACGATTAGTCTGCTACTCACCCCCAACTTCCTGGATCCAAAGCACCAATTCGTACTGACTGCAGCCATCAGCCTCGCCATTGCCCGGTGGTTGGAGCAACTAACTAAAGTAACCGTAAAAATAAAGTGGCCTAACGACCTCTATATCGAAGACCGCAAAATCGGCGGTATACTGATTGAGAACATCCTGAAAGGAAAGACATGGAAGTCGGCCATTGTGGGTATCGGCATCAACGTCAACCAAATTACTTTTCCAGCTACGATCAAAGAGCATGCTACTTCCGTGAAGCAAATTTTACATAGGGATTGCCAAGTATCGGAATTATTACCCGACCTTTGCAGGCATATCGAGCGAGAGTACATGGCGCTGAAGTCGGACCGCTTTGAAACCGTCCTGGCTGACTACACCCAACGGCTGTATCGTCTAGGTGAATTACATCCCTACCTCGTGGACGGGATACGCGTGCCGGGCGTACTGAGCGGCGTCAGTGAGACGGGGCGGTTGCAGATCGATTTCAATGGCCATCGTGTTGATTTTGACATCAAGGAGATTGCTTTTGTCATCTGAAAAGGATTAGTTACCTTTGCAGCGCAAACACCTAACGGCGCTGCTGGAATTAAACCCGGGGCAGTGAAGCGAGTCATATATTTTAGTAAAACAACACTTGAATGATTATGAGAAAAGTAGTATTAGCAGCAGTGATTCTGTGTTTCGCGGCGACTGGTGCCTTTGCACAGATCCTGGAGCCGGTTTCGTGGCAATTTGGGGCAAAGAAAATCAATGATACTGAAGCCGTGGTTTTTATGAAGGCTACGATGGATCAGGGTTGGCACATCTACTCACAGCATGTGGATGAAGGTGGCCCGATCAAGACGTCGTTCACATTCAACCCTTCTGCAGACTATAGCCTGGTGGGCAAACCCGCCGAGCCAAAACCGAAAACCAAATATGAAGATGTTTTCGCGATGAATGTAGGGTACTTCGACAAGGAGGTGGTTTTCCAGCAAAAAATCAAATTAAAGAAAGGCACCACAACCGTCAAAGGGGCTGTTGAGTTCATGGCGTGCGATGCGAGCCAATGCCTGCCGCCCGATGAAGTGGAATTTACGATTGCAGTGAAATAGGCGGAGGTGCATGAGACGTATCTTTCTTACGTTGTTGGTTCTCGGCATTGCCGTGGCAGCCGGCCCGGTATGGGCACAAGATACACTGCTTGATTTCAGCGACGTCGAATTCACCGATGGCCAAGATACAATGGCCACGGAGTACATGGAAGTGCCGGATGACGTCGTATTTAGCGACGGCCAGGATACCAGTGGCATACAACCTGTGGTGGGTGCTGGGGGCACAACTTCCGGCCGTGCCGACGGCAGCCCCCAAACGCTTTGGGGTATTTTCATCGCCGGTGTCATCGGCGGATTCGCCGCATTCCTCATGCCCTGTATCTACCCTATGGTGCCCCTTACCGTTTCTTATTTCACCAAACAGAGCGGCACCCGTGCCAAAGGGGTAATCAACGCCCTGTTATACGGCCTTTTCATCATCGTGATTTACGTGGCGCTGGGTATGTTGGTTACCCTCATCTTCGGTGCGTCCGCATTGAATGAGGCAGCAAGCAGTGCCTGGTTCAACCTGTTGTTTTTCATCATTATCATCATCTTCGCGATTTCTTTCCTCGGGGCTTTCGAAATCACCCTGCCGTCAAGATTTGTTAATAAGATGGATGCAAAGTCCAATCAGCGTGGTTTCCTGGGCCTATTTTTCATGGCCTTTACGCTGGCATTGGTGTCTTTTTCGTGTACAGGTCCCATCATTGGTTACCTCTTGGTGGAAGCTGTAGCCGAAGGCGCTTTGCTGGGCCCGGCCATCGGCATGCTTGGGTTTTCGGTAGCACTGGCCGTACCATTCATGGTATTTGCCTTTTTCCCTTCGCTGCTGAAAGAGATGCCCAAGTCGGGCGGATGGCTCAACACGGTGAAGGTATCCCTGGGTTTCCTTGAGCTGGCACTCGCCTTTAAGTTCCTATCCAACGTAGATCTCGCCTACCATTGGGGCATCCTCGACAGGGAGGTATTCCTCGCCATTTGGATTGTCATATTCGGTTTGTTCGGTTTTTATCTACTGGGTAAACTCAAGTTCTCGGGCGATAGCGACCTCCCGTTCATCTCCATCCCACGGCTGTTTTTTGCCATCGCCATTTTCTCGTTTACGGTTTATATGATTCCGGGCATGTGGGGTGCACCGCTGAAGGCCCTGAGTGCTTGGCTGCCACCATCGCCTACGCAGGATTTCAATCTGCACCGGGTCGACCTAAGGAGTGCCCCTCCCCAGGAGAGCAGCGGTATTGTCAAGAAATATGGCGACGTATTCCATGCACCGCATGGCATCGATGCCTTTTACGACTATGACCAAGCATTGGAATACGCAAAGCAGGTGGACAAGCCCGTATTACTGGATTTCACGGGATGGAGTTGTGTGAACTGCCGGAAAATGGAAGAATCGGTATGGCCCGATCCACAGGTACTACGGCGGCTTAAAGAAGATTACATTCTCGTGTCGCTATACGTAGACGACCGGACGGAACTGGCCCCTGAAGAGCAGTACATATCCGAATTCAGCGGAAAGAAAATCCGCCGGGTGGGCCAAAAGTGGTCAGACCTCCAAGCTTCGCGCTTTGGTACCAATGCCCAGCCCCACTATGTCGTAGTAGACAACGACGGAAATCAGCTGATACCTGCGCAAGCTTACAACGAAGATATTCAGAATTACATCAATTTCTTAGATAGCGGTATTGCCGCTTATGAACAGCTAAAACAAACTAAATAGTCATAAATAAACACATGAGCAACATCAAGAACATTGCCGTTTTCACCTCTGGGGGCGATGCCCCGGGGATGAATGCGGCTATCCGCGCGGTGGTTCGCACCGGGTTATACTACAACCTTAACGTGTTTGGGATCCGTAAAGGGTATGACGGCATGGTCCACGACGATATTTTCCCAATGGACGCCAAATCCGTTGCCAACATCATCCAGCGCGGTGGCACCATCTTAAAAACTGCACGCAGTGAAGAATTCCGAACGGTAGAAGGCCGCAAACAGGCTTATGAAAACCTGAAGAAACACGGTATAGATGGTTTGGTAGCCATCGGTGGCGACGGCACGTTTACCGGGGCATCCAAATTCTTTGAAGAGCACCAGATTCCCATCATCGGACTCCCGGGCACGATCGACAATGACTTGGTGGGAACGGATTTCACCATCGGCTACGACACGGCCATCAATACCGTCATCGAGGCGGTAGATAAAATCCGTGACACCGCCGAGTCGCACGACCGCGTATTCGTGGTAGAGGTGATGGGCCGCGATTCTGGCCTCATTGCCCTACGGGCAGGGATCAGCGTTGGTGCGGAGTGCGTACTCATCCCAGAGATCAAGGTTGACTACAGTGCCATGATGGACCGTTTGGACCGCACCCGTAAGAATAAAGCGTCGCGCGTCATTATCGTGGCCGAGGGCGACGACGCGGGTGGTGCCTTTGCGGTGGCTGAGCGCATCAAAGAGCGCTTTCCCCATTACGACATGCGTGTTTCAATCCTCGGACACATCCAACGCGGCGGAAGCCCAACGTGCATGGACCGCGTATTGGCAAGCCGGCTGGGCGTGACGGCCGTCGAAGCGCTGCTTAAAGGGCACCAAGGCGAAATGGTTGGCCTGATACACAGCGACGTGGTGTACACACCATTCAACAAGGCGATTAAGCACCTCGGTACCATCAATGAGGACTTACTACGCATCGTTGATATCCTATCACTGTGATGCTCCAATACAATTAGATATAAAAAATGCTCCCGGTAGCTTAACCGGGAGCATTTTTTTGTCCACAAAAAGATCCTTTATCAGTCGAGCAACTCGGCCAATGCGGCATGAAGATCTTCTCCCCGCAGGTTCTTGGCAATGATCCTGCCCTCCGGATCGAGTAGGAAGTTGGCTGGAATACCTTGTATGCCATACAGTTCCACCACATCAGACTCCCACCATTTCAGCTCGGACACATGCGGCCATTCCTGCAAGCCATCATCATCGATAGCCTTCAACCAAGCATCTTTTGCCCCGGGGCGATCGAGCGATACGCCGAATACAGTAAAATTCCTGTCTTTGAATGCGTTGTAAGCCGCAACGACATTGGGGTTTTCTTGGCGGCAGGGTCCGCACCAGCTTGCCCAGAAATCAACCAACACATATTTACCCCGAAGGGAAGATAACGCCATCGGCGTACCTGAGGTATCGGGTTGGCTGAAATCGGGTGCAATCGCCCCGATGTCCACCCGCCCCATTGTCTCCAACTGTGCAGCAACTGCTTTCCCTTTATCTGAATTCTTCAGTGCATTGGACAATTTGTTGAAAGCGGGCCCGACAACTTCACGTATCGACTCTGAGCCAACGTAGGGCATCAGCAAGTCAAGGCTGACCACGCTTGACGGGTGGTTGCCGATATAAGCGAAATCTATTGCTTTTTGTTCGTCTTGGATGGCCATGGCCTCCGCCTGCAATAGCTGCATAAAGGCAGGATCCTGCTTTTGTTCATCCGTTGACACCATATAGCGCGCCATCAAGTCGCCCATCTTTGCCTGTATAGGGGATACCTCATTGCGATAAGCAGCAAAATCGCTATTCGCATCACCCCCGGTTATCTGTGCGTTTACCAATGAATCCCCGGAAGTAACCCGGATGGCCCCCTTCTCGAGGTACAGTTCCACCCGGTCGGGGTCTTCCATCTGGCGGATATCACCACCTTCGTGGGCCAACAATAGCAATGCCCGCGAAGGCTCGGCAACACTACCATGGAACTTAAATGCACCATCGGATACGGCAGCAGAGTCTAGCACCTGCCCGGTAGCAGCACGGTAGCTTAGGTATGCTTTGGCCGATGTGCCCAGCCCCTCCACTTTCGCAGTGATGGTAAAATCTTCCTGTGCCCACAGTCCTAGTGGGAGTGCCGCCATGGCCAGCAAAACCAATTTCTTCATTTTCGTTATGTTACTATACACTTGATATCCGCAAAGATGGGATAATTCCACGTTACCCGTTGTCTCATAAACACATTGTTACCAACGGAGGTGTTGCCATTACCACCTGCCACTGGCTCCGCCACCGCCAAAACCACCACCGCCGAAGCCACCGAAGCCACCACCACCGAAGCCGCCACCACCTCCGAAACCACCGCCGCCAAAGCCGCCGCCACGCCCGCCACGGCCCATACCGCTTAAAAGGGTCCACCATAATAGGTCAGATGCACCACGGCCATCCATTACCTTACCGTTGCCGCCACCGCCACCACGTCCGGATAATGCGACAACGACGACGACAATCACCACAATTAAGATAAGCAAACCCAAGCCACCACCGTCGCCCTGGTTCTTCGGCGGGGCCTTGTATTCACCCTTTGTGTACGCAATTAGGGCATCGGTAGCCCGGTCTATACCCGTGAAGTAATCACCCTGCCGGAATGGCGGCTTTATTTCATTTTCGATAATCCGATAGGCAATGGCGTCGGGCACAGCACCTTCCACACCGTATCCGGTTTGGATGGTCACTGCGCGGTCGCCCAATGCTACCAACAGCAGGATGCCATTGTCGTGTTCCTTCCCCCCGATTCCCCACCGCTGTGCCAGCCGCACACCATAGTCTGCTATATCATACTGGCCCGTAGACTGCATGACCACGACTGCAATCTGGGTTGATGTGCTATCGTCGAAAGCCACGAGCTTACGCTCCAATCGCTCCACCTCCGAAGCGGAAAGCGTATTGGTATAGTCATTAACAAGATTATTCGGCGTCGCGGGGAAATCCTGTGCTTTCACCAACCCTACAAGGAGCAGGCCCCAAATCGCTGCTATTTTAACGTATTTAATCGTCTTTACCATCGCCAAAGGCTATATCGTTAGGCAGCTCATTCACATCGTCATCTTGCCGTGGAAAGAAGCGCTGCAACTGCTCCCCCGCATGTTTAATTCCCTCGATGAGCCCCTGTACCATGTCGCCTTGTTTGAAATGATGCAACATGAGCCCCTTGGTTTCCTCCCAGAACCCGGCGCCTACCTTTTCGTGTATCCCAGTATCTCCTATGATAGCGAACTGATGGTCGTCCGTGGCGATATAAATAAGTACACCATTCCGCGAGGCCGTTTTGTCCATGCCCAGTCGCTGGAAATACACGGCCGCCCGGTCCATGGGCACACCTTTGCAACGAGCCTCAACCGCCAACCGTATTTCGCCCGATGTATGGCTTTCAGCTACCTGTATAGCGTGTATAATCTGCCCTTGCTGTTCTTCCGTAAATTGCTCCATACCCAGCTAACTATCCGTTAAGTCTCAAATCTCACGTCTGATGTCTCAAATATTCCTCAAAACTGTACTTCGGGGGCCTGGTTGGCCCCGGCTTCCGCCGTGAAATAACCTTTTTGCTTGAAACCGAAAATACCTGCCATAATATTATTGGGGAAGCGCCTTACCGATGAATTATATTCCTGGGTTGCCTCATTAAAAGCCCTGCGTTCGGTACTGATCCGGTTTTCGGTGCCCTCCAATTGAGCTTGCAATTCAAGGAAATTCTGGTTTGCCTTCAGCTCGGGGTAACGTTCTACAGTAACCAGCAAGCGGCCCAATGACTGCGACAGGGCATCCTGCGACTGTTGGAATTGCTGGATAGCTTCAGGAGTCAGGTTCTCGGGGTCTACCGTTACGGAAGATGCCTTTGCGCGGGCTTCGATTACCTGTGTGAGGGTCTCCTGTTCAAAATTTGCAGCACCTTTTACAGTGTTGACAAGGTTCGGAATCAGGTCGGCCCGTCGCTGATAGGCATTCTCTACCTGCGCCCATTTACCTTTTACGTTTTCTTCGAGGTTCACAAGCGTATTGTAACCGCATGAGCTGAACGACATAGCCGCGAAAATGCCGACCAGCGCTACCATTAATCTTCTTTTCATATTGATTGTTTTTAAATGCATGTTGCCACTAAATTAATACTTTGATTGCAAAATTTATACCTTTGTTACACTTCGGGATAAAAACCCGACATCATTACATGCAGCAAGAACTCGAATTAAGCGTTCTCCCCGAGCGGATTTCAGACGAATCGCACCTACTGGAAACAGGTGCGTCGAAGCTTGATATTGCCCCTGAGCGCATTAAAGGCTTTAAAATCCGCAAGCGCTCCATCGATGCACGAAGTAAGCAGGTGGTGTTTCGGGTCCGAATCGTTTTTTATATCGACGAGCTTCCTTCCCCCGAAAATTTCGGCGTTGAATATGCCAATGTAGCAGGTGCGCCGCACGTAATTATTATAGGCGCGGGCCCGGCGGGCCTATTCGCAGCCCTCCGATGCCTGGAAAGGGGCCTCCGCCCCATTGTTGTGGAACGTGGCAAAAACGTGCAGGAACGGCGGCGCGACCTGGCCGTGCTGAACCGTGGCGGCGTGGTGAATCCCGACTCGAACTATTGCTTCGGCGAGGGTGGGGCCGGAACATACTCAGACGGCAAGCTCTACACCCGGTCCAATAAGCGCGGCGATGTGCAACAGGTTTTGGAAGTCTTTGTAGCCCACGGCGCTACCGAAGATATCCTGGTAGACGCCCGCCCCCACATCGGCACCAATAAGCTTCCGCATATCATCCGCAATATGCGGCACACCATTTTAGAACACGGTGGCGAAATCCTGTTTGACAGCCGGGTGGTCGATATTATGCAGCATTCCGGCCAGGTTGCCGGCGTCGAGCTCGCATCCGGCGAACAGATTGCAGGCGAGCATGTGATTCTGGCCACAGGGCATTCCGCCCGTGACCTGTTCGAATTGTTCCACCGCAAGCGGTGGCTGGTTGAACCCAAGCCCTTCGCGTTAGGGGTGCGCATCGAGCATCCACAGGAAATCATCGACCAGGCACAGTACCATTGCGCTGTCCGGAGCGAACACCTCCCCCCAGCCTATTACAGCCTGGTAGAGCAGGTGGGTGGCCGCGGTGTGTTTTCCTTTTGCATGTGCCCCGGGGGGGTCATCGCACCCTGCGCCACCGATAAGGGCGAAGTGGTGGTGAATGGCTGGTCGCCCTCGAAGCGCAACAACCCTTTTGCCAATTCGGGCACAGTAGTACAGGTGAACCTGGCCGATGTGCCCCAAGTGGCAAGGTATCCCTATGCGCTGGTGGATTTCCAGCATGAAGTGGAGGAGCGCGCCTATGTGTTGGGTGGTGGCAACTTGGTAGCCCCCGCCCAGCGGATGGTTGATTTTGTGGAGGGAAAGTTTTCCAATTCATTACCCGCCAACTCGTATAAACCGGGGACCAAAAGCGTGCCTCTCGCTGAAGTCTTACCGGCTTTTATCCACGATGCCCTCCGGCAGGCACTCCCACTGTTCGGTAAGAAAATGAAAGGCTATTATACCAATGAGGCAATACTAGTGGGTGTTGAATCGCGCACCTCATCGCCGGTACGCATACCGAGGGATAAGATCACGCTCCAGCATCCGCAGGTGAAGGGGTTATACCCCTGCGGTGAAGGTGCCGGGTATGCTGGTGGTATCGTGTCGGCGGCAATCGACGGGATGAACTGCGCGGATGCAGTACAACATTAATGATCGATGAGCACCTACACATTCCTAAGTCTCCGAAAGCTTACTATAATCACTCGGGCTCTTACCTGTCTCCTTTTTAAAGACTTTACTAAAATATTGCACATCTTGAAAGCCGACCAAGCTGGCAACATCTACCACCCGGAACTTTCCGGTTCCTAACATTTCTTGAGCATGCTTTATGCGGAAGTCTCTGATAAATTCCGACGGAGTCAAACCAATAAGAGCCTTAAGCTTACGGAAAAGATGTACCCGACTAAGTCCTACCTGGTCGCCGAGGTACTCCACCGTTAGGTTAGGTTTGTCCAAGTTTTCCGTCATAATATGATGTAATTTGGTTAACAACTGTTCATCATAGCTGTTGATTGCTACCTCTTTGGCGATAGACAGGTGCGTGGTAGACCGATACTTTTCATGTAATAACTTACGATTTTGTAGGATATTTTTGATTCTAGCTTTAAGCTCAAGTATATTGAAGGGTTTGCTGATGTAATCATCTGCCCCTTGTTCCAACCCCTGCAGCTTGTAAACATGTGAACTTTTGGCAGTCAACAAAATAATGGGGATATGACACAGCTCATCCGTTGACTTTAACTGGCTACACAGTTCGAATCCGTCCATTTTCGGCATCATCACATCACTCACAATCAATGCCGGGCCGAGCCTTTTAGCTTTTTTCAACGCCTTCTCACCGTTAACTGCGGTAACCACATCGTATTCAAGACTCAGCTGATCTACCAAATAGGTCTTCAGGTCCTCATTGTCCTCGACCACGAGTATGGTCTCCTTGGTAAGATGGCCATCGTTCTCCTGTCGAACTCCTAATACGACATCCTGGTATTCCAATGGGATAGGCTTATGAACGACTGGCGGCAAATTGACGTCCAACCCGCTGTAAGGCGCGGGTTGTAGGGGCAATGTGATGAAAAAACGGGTGCCCACATTCCGCTTGCTTTCTACCTCAATGGTTCCGCCCATTACTTCGACCAGCAGCTTGGATACCGAAAGCCCGATGCCGGCGCCATAGTTGCTTTTGCCTTTTTTAAAAAAACGGTCAAATATACGTTCCACGGCCACCTCGTCTATTCCCTGCCCTGTATCCTTAACTTCGAAGTAATAAACATGGTCGCGGCATGAGACATTGATGGCGATCTCCCCACCTTCTGGTGTGAATTTAAACGCATTCGACAGTAGGTTGAAGAAGATTTTCTCAACTTTATCTTGATCGACCAACAGCGGGATTTCATCAATTTTTCGCTCGGTATAACGGAGGCTGATATGCTGCTTGTCTGCCAGGGCTTTGAAACTGTCTACTATCTCTCGCATCAATGAGGAGATGAAAAGTGGTTTATGCTGGATGATGTGGTGGCCCGATTCGAGTTCCCTAATTTCCAATATCTGATCGATAAGATGCAACAACCGCTTGGCATTGAACAGCATCACCTTCAAACGGCTCTCCAACCACTCGTTATTGATTTTGGTACTGACAATCTCCTCTAACGGGCTTATAATTAACGTTAATGGCGTTCTGAATTCGTGCGACACATCAATGAAATAGGTAAGCTTTAGCTCGTTGGATTTCTTTCCATTTTTCTTTCTCGAGTTGCTCGAGCCTCAGGTTGTGTTTTAATTGTGTGCTTTTTACTGCGTTGTAACGAACAACCAAAAAACCGCCGACAATCAAAATACCATATATACAATAAGCCCACCATGTACGCCACGGGGGTGGCAGCATTACAACCTGGAGTTCCAGTGGCTGCTCATTCCAAACGCCATCGTTATTGGAGCCCTTCACCATAAACGTATAACTACCGGCAGGCAGCCGGGTATATGTGGCGCTTCTTCTATTTTGGCTGTAGATCCATTCATCGTCAAAGCCGACCATCCTGTATGCATACTGGTTATTTTCGGGCCGGATGAAATTTAACGCAGCAAAATCAAGCGTGAGGATAGACTGTGAATAACGGAGGGTAATCGCCTTCGTTTTATACAATTCCTGTTCCAATATCCCCGTCCCGTCACCTGGCAGCACCCGCTTATTGGAAACCCGGAGATCGGTTATGACTACAGGGGGTTGGTAGGTGTTACCTTTGAGGTTGAGCGGATCCATGGCTATATAGCCATTACTTCCGCCTATCAGGAAATCCCCATCCGTTGTTTTGTAAAACGCCCCTTCATTGATTTCTTCTAATGGGAAACCCGATGAATAATGATAACTCTTTATTATTTGGTTTTCCTGGGGGCTATACTTTGTCAATCCATTAAGTGTCACAAACCATAAATATCCAGCATTATCCTGCATTGTCCCCATCACGATATTGTTGGCCAAACCATCATTAACGTGAAACCTTTCTGCTTCACCGGTGCTTCGATTGTACGAAAAGACTCCCCCTCCATTTGAAGCAAACCACAAGATTCCCGACGTATCCTTGAAAATATGGTTAAACTCGTCTACCAGTACGAGCGAACCGCCAATCCGCAACTTCCCATATTGTTCAATATGGCCGGTATACCTATCGAACATGACGATTCCTTTTCCTTTTGTTGCAAGCAGCAATTGGCCATCCGACGTAAGATGTATACTTTTTACAGCATGATTGCCCAGATAGTCCTGTAGCGTATCCTGCCCAAAGAAGTGCTCGAAACGCTTTGCCTCTGTATTGAAATAGAACACACCTCCCTTACTATCTGTGCCTAGCCAGAGCCCCCCTTCGGGGTCTTCTACGATGCAATTTATAATTGCGTTCCGCATGGCTTGGTAGTCGGGCTGAGCAGAAGGATAAGGTCGGAGCGTATAGTCCTTCTGGTTCAAAAGTTGTAGCCCGCCCCGGAATACGCCTACCCATACCTGCCCTTTTTTATCGCTCAAGAGCCATTTAATGGTGCTGTTCGGCCTTGCCTGATAAGTATGTACCGATAGCTTACGGTCAAAAAAATCTATCCCTCCCCGCTCAGTACCGATAATCCAATCGCCCGAAATGATTTCCGTGAAAGCACCTACGACATTGTAACTAAGTGAAAGGTCATCAAATGGTCGGTGATAAAAATGTCTGAATCGCTGATTATCCTCATCAAACAGATTTATGCCTCCAAAATAGGTGCCTATCCACATCGTACCCTTCTGGTCTTTAAAAATGGAACGAATGCTACTATGAGACAATCCCCTCACATCTCCTTCCTGGTAGCGAATCTGATTTACAATCTGCTCTTTGTCGATAATATCAAGCCCATCGAATGTCCCGACCCAAAGTTTACCATGGTTGTCTAACGCTAATGTCCGTATATTGTTATTTGATAATTTATACGGGTCTGCTTCTGCTTCCTGGTGATACCGATGCAGCAGTTTCCCGGACGAGTCTATAAGGAAAAGCCCATTCCCATAAGTACCGAGCCACACGTGCCCCTCATTACCCACCAATAGTGCTTCTACCCTGGAGTTATTTCTATCGGTTACAAAATCCGTTGGCAGTTGTGTAAAGGTTCCGTTCTTTCTGTTTATCCGGTATACACCCAGCCGTGTTGTACCTACCCATAAGCTCCCTGTTTGATCTTCGCTTATCGAACTCACAAAACCCATTCGGCGTACTTTGCTTTCTGCTGCAGCTATAAAATCGGTTGTAAAGCGTTCGGTTACCTCATCAAACAGGAATAAACCATGGCGCCCGCCGATCCAGATATCCCCGGCCCGGTCTATCCACAGCACTTGCAGAGAGGACGTTTCAAACTCTGGCTTCGGCAAACTATAATTAGTCATCCCTTAAATTCTGCACAACACACTAACAGTCAGTAAA
>NZ_JAMXAY010000169.1 GCF_025460835.1 Parapedobacter soli
AAAAAAATGCCTTACACGACCCGAGAATACCAAAACACCAAAATTTTCGCTGATAGTTTCTCCACCTTGAAAGATCCGCGCAGAACTACTAAAGGACACCATATCTACCCGCTTGAGGAGATCCTTTTCCTGACCATATCGGCATGCGTTAGCGGGGTGAACTGCTGGACTGGCATTCAGACCTTCGGCCAGGTGAAGCTGGACTGGCTCCGTAAATTTTATCCTTTCAAATCGGGTATACCGTCACATGACACGATCAGTGACGTTTTCATTGCGCTATGCCCGCAAGCATTCGGTGACTGCTTTATGGATTGGGTAAATACCATCCATAGAATCACCGATGGTCTTGTGGTGTCACTGGACGGCAAAACAGTGCGAGGGTTAGCCGGTTCCGGCGGCAAGAAGTCCTCGCTGCATATTGTGTCAGCCTATGCTTCCATGAGCAGGATTACCCTGGG
>NZ_JAMXAY010000170.1 GCF_025460835.1 Parapedobacter soli
GCCCCTGCGGCCTACCAGTGATTTGTATTTAGCCCCGAAATACGTGCCCTTTGTCCGTGATGCTGCCCAGCCCAGCTGGGTCAGTAGTGCGCGGAGGTTTTTGTTGCCGTGGGTGGTCCGCCCGCTTTTGTTCTTCCCGGCACTTTCATTGCTTCCCGGACAGACACCGGCCCAGGAGGCCAGGTGGCGGTGCGTGGGGAATTGACCCATATCAAGGCCGATCTCGGCAATGATGCCGATAGCCCCGTCGTGGTCGACTCCCGGGATTCCCGCGAGCCGGTCTACCTCAAGGCTGTAAGGCGCGCATACCTCTGCGATGCGGGCGGTGACCTCGGCGATGGTGGTCTCCAGCCTCCCCATGTTGGCAAGGATCGTGCGCAGCATGAACCGGTGGTGAGGGGTCACATGGCCCCGGAGCGAT
>NZ_JAMXAY010000171.1 GCF_025460835.1 Parapedobacter soli
AAATATTTCAAAGAACAATTTCAGATTTTAATGGGACAGCAATGAGAAATAGGACTGACACTTGAAGGACGAATGATGGTTGAAGGTAAATGGGCAGGACAAGTAACTGGACTTGGAAATCAATCAGTCGAAGTGGCAATGATGGTTACGCCAGACGGACACAGCCGACTTGAACTTTCAAAATTTATAACACCTAAAACTATTTCAGACCACAGAACAGCACCAGTTAACTCTCTTGGCTATCTACGAGTTATGTTCAGGGTTGACAACCTTGACGAATTATTAAGCCGACTTACTAAACAAGGTGTTGAAATTGTAGGCGAAGTGGTTAATTATGCAGACGTTTATCGGCTATGCGTATCCATCCGACCAAGTACATCTTTCCTGATTAATTGATCCGC
>NZ_JAMXAY010000172.1 GCF_025460835.1 Parapedobacter soli
CGTTGGCAGTCATTGTAAAAAACAGACGATAAAAATATGAAGAACATTCTCATTATAATATTAGCATTTTATACAACAGGTACTTATGCACAAAATAATTTCCAAAAATATTTTGATAGCCTATCTCTAAAAGGCAGTACCACCATTTATGATTATAATAATAAAAAATGGATTTTTACTGACGAAAAAGATGCCAATATTGCAACCCTACCCGCCTCGACTTTCAAAATTCCAAATACATTATTTGCACTAGAATTTAATGCCGTTAAGGATGAAAATGAAATTTTCAAATGGGATGGGAAACCAAAGAAACATTTGGGTAAAGTTATACCCATATGGAATCAA
>NZ_JAMXAY010000173.1 GCF_025460835.1 Parapedobacter soli
GTAGCCCACTCCAGATCACCGTCCTCGTTCGTGATCAGCATCGAGTTAGCGTCGCCTTCAATAATCGTGATCTCGAAAGGATCGCCTTCCGTGCCGCTGCCCGTCACCGTGATGAACTCGTTGTCCTCGAAGTTCGTGTTGCTGTTGACAATAGTCGTCAAATAATCCTCAAAGGTCTCGTAAAAATTGTCGTTAACCGTGATCCCCTCGTTGACAATATCGTTGTAGATCTCCTCGAAGTTGTTGATGACGGACTCAGGTACGTCGATGATAACGCCAAGCGACTCGACAGGGTTGCCCTCCTCGTCAAACGCACCCTCGTTGAAATACGTATAGGT
>NZ_JAMXAY010000174.1 GCF_025460835.1 Parapedobacter soli
ATCCGGGAAACGGATGCGTTGGTGGGCTTCGGCGTGATGCTGTACCGCCCGGAGCGCTACTATGTGGGCCTATCGCTGCCCCGATTGATGCTGGGTAACCTCGGGTTGACCGGCGACAGCCGGTATCAATTTACCAACGTTTACCACCTCACCGCCGGGGCGCTCTTCCACCTGGGGCCAGACTTCCAGTTCCGGCCCTCATTACTGGTTACCTACTCCGAAAGTCTGCGGCCACAGGCGGAAGCCTCGGCGATGTTCTTCGTCAAGGAGGTGTTCGGCATCGGCGCAAACGTGCGCACGTATGGGGAGATTGCAGGCATGGC
>NZ_JAMXAY010000175.1 GCF_025460835.1 Parapedobacter soli
GTGGGAGCTACTGGATTCGAACCAGTGACCCTCCCGACTTTAAGTCGGGATGCGCCGAACCAGCTGAGCTAAGCCCTATTAACCAACACCTCTATCAGCTTGCGGCTCTTCCAGCCCTTGACTTCCCGTTCCCGAGACGTAGCCCCGGCCTTAGAGGGAAAAGACTCCCGGTACACCAACCGCCAATCATCAGCCTTCCCGGTAAAACCACGGTGATTCGAATTATGCCGCCGCAACCGCTCCTCAGTGTCCCTACACGAACCCACATAATAGCGATCAAGAAAATCGGAATAGATAATATAGAAATAATACATAGGTG
>NZ_JAMXAY010000176.1 GCF_025460835.1 Parapedobacter soli
ATCGGCCAACAGAAGATGGAAATTGATTTTTTAAAGAAAGCCTTGTCATGAAAGAGACCCCAGCACAGCGGAAGACGCACGTTGGCAAGGCGGATGGGCTGAGCATAGCCCGGCAGTGCGCCTTGGTATCGGTATCCCGGAGCAGTTTTTACTACCAGCCGGTTGGGGAAAGCCCGTTGAACCTGGAGCTGATGCGGTTGATCGATGAGGAATACCTGCAGCACCCCTGGCTGGGTGTTCCCCGGATGACCACCTGGTTGCGCAGGGACAAGGGCTACCGGGTCAATCCCAAGCGCATCGAGCGGTTGTACGG
>NZ_JAMXAY010000177.1 GCF_025460835.1 Parapedobacter soli
TACCGCGACGCAAAACAGTTCACCGGACTGGAAAATTGCCAGGCAAGGAGCGAGAACAAGTTGGACTTCCACCTCAATCTGGCCCTAACGGCAACCAATGTCGCCAAAGCCGCGCATTGGATAAGCATCCCCAAAAAGGAACGAGGGGCGTTCTCCATGGCCGACATCAAGACGATGAACCACAATACTTTACTGATGAATAGATTTTTTTCAACCTTTGGGATAAACCCACACTTGCAAAAAAATCAGAAACATGTCAAAGAACTAATAATGTACGGCACTATTGCCGCTTAAAAATTAACTAACTATTG
>NZ_JAMXAY010000018.1 GCF_025460835.1 Parapedobacter soli
CCCTGCAAATCCAATCCCCAAAATTCTTAAAAGCGAAATCCCTGCACGATGTTACGTTATGAAGGATCGTTGAGTTTTGAATGCCGATAACCGTAACCGAAATAAACCACGAGGCCGATAGCAAGCCATACCAGAAAAATGAACCAATTGCTTGCCCCCAGTTGTGACATCAGATAGAGATTTACCAGGATACCGGCAACAGGCAATAGCGAAAACCGATGGCGGTAGCCCATGATGCTAAGCACGACCCATACCACCCAAAAAATGATGATAAGTAATTTGTGCTCAATAATATCAGCGACTGGCATGTTACGCCATTCAGCAATGGCATCTTGTCCGAAAAGGTAAACACCGTAAACAGCTATCAGCAACCCCGCGGTAATCAGATACCGGCCGTTGATATAAGGTACTTTGAATTTTGATTGCTTTGATATCCCTGAATAGTCCATGTACAATACGCCGGAACATACCAATATAAAGGCAAAAAATGTCCCTACACTGGTAAGGTCTACAAAGAAATCCATCTTGAAGAACAAGGCGGGCACAGCTACCATGATCCCAGCAACAATTGTTGCGAATGACGGTGTTTTATATTTCGGATGGATAGTGGAGAACCGCTTCCAAAGGAGCCCGTCACGGCTCATGGTCATCCAAATACGCGGTTGGGCGAGCTGGAAAACCAGCAATGCACTGGTAATGGCTACCACCGACGTTACCGACACGATCCCCGCCATATAATCTACCCCCACGTATTCAAAAACAAACGACAGGGGGTCTTTCACGTTCAATTCCGTGTAATTGACCATGCCTGTCAGCACGAGTGTAATCAAAATGTAGAGAACTGCACAGATGAGCAAACACAATATCATGGCTTTTGGCAAATCGCGCTGTGGGTTCCGGCACTCTTCCGCCGTGGTGGATATGGAATCAAACCCGATAAAAGCGAAAAATACCGCCGCCACACCGCTAAGCACTCCTTCCACACCATTCGGGGCAAACGGCACCCAGTTCTCGGGCTTCACAAAAAAGGCCCCGCCGAAAATAACAAACAAGATTACTCCAATCTTGATGGCTACCATGATATTGCTTGCGGTCCTCGACTCCTTGATGCCGATATAAACCAGCCACGTGACCAGAAACGTGATTAACCCGGCTGGCAAGTCGAATATAAGTGGAACATCCCCAAAACGCGGGGCTTGCTCGAAAGCCATGGCTGCGGTGCGCTCTGCCGCAGACAACGCTTCGACACCATGCTCCTGCAGCCGCAAATGCGCCTCCGATGCATAGGCGGGGGCCATGGTCATCCACCCAGGCAGGCGAATACCAAACCCATTGAGCATACTCACAAAATACTGCGACCATGAAATGGCCACAACCATATTGGACACCGCGTATTCAAGGATAAGCGCCCAGCCGATAATCCAGGCAAACAATTCGCCAAAAGCCACGTAAGCATACGTGTAGGCACTTCCCGAAACAGGTACCGTACTAGCGAATTGCGCATAAGACAGGGCTGTAAAAACACAGGCAATGGCTACAAAAACAAACAGCAGTGATACCGCCGGACCACCGTTGAAACTGGCCAGGCCAATGGTACTGAATATACCCGCTCCCACAATGGCGGCCACACCGAGCGATACCAAGTCACGTACACCCAGCACCTTCTCCAGACCACCGGCCTTAGCCGATGCGTTTATAATCTGATCTACGGATTTTTTACGGAATAGTCTGTTTGCCATATCGATAATCATTGGCTTAGATTGACCAACAATGGCTCAAACATAAAAAAAATATTTCATCGCAGCGGCGTCGGTGATATGATTATTTAGGCAAATAACGATTTGGATGTCAAGCCAGGTGCATCTCTATATCATCGAAAATAGTATGGAAATCGGCATCCAACAAAGCTGCATAATGTGTCAGCGTGGCTGTCATCCGCTCCGTCTGGTCATCGGTAAGCCGTACGTCCCAGAGGCGGCGGCAGATACTGATGACAGCCTGTGTGATTTGATCAAATTGCCGGTAGCTACCCACATATTGGGCCCGCAAAAAACTATTGAAATATGTAAAGAAGAACGTGGTTTCGGGCACATCACATAGCAGCAGGAACCGACCAACAGCATCACGGTCTACCGCCGCCAGACAAGCGTAAAAATCAGACTCGTGCACAGACTGATGGCGAAGAAGCAAGTGATCCAATAATAGCTCCAATGCGATGTGTGACAGGAAGGAAGGCCGGATTGGCGTACCCGCCACCACGGGCGAAAGCAACTGCTTCAGCTCGTGCGTATGGGTGTAGAAAAAAGGGGCATTGTGAAAATAGCGATCGGCCTCCACGTGCCGTCCCCACCCCCGGTAAATCTCTCGGAGCTTCGGGTTACCATCGAAACGGTCCTCGTATTTATGGGGCAGTACGTTCACATCCTTATCTGCGTTCTTAATCAGGTCGGGCAACACGCACCCCACCACCAGCTCAGGGTTGCGGTTATAGCGTTCGAAATAATAATGTGAGAGAAAATTCATACGGCCCACTTTACGCACATTCAACACTTATTGTGCCAAGGTAACGATTTTACCCGATAATTTACCATGCTTTCTGCTATCTTTGCCGTCAGATTGATTACCGAATTGATTAGTTAGAATAATGGGCTTTGTTGACGAATTACGATGGCGGGGTATGCTGCATGATATCATACCCGGTACAGAAGAACAATTACTCAAAGAGAAAACAGCCGGGTATATCGGCTTTGATCCCACCGGGGATTCGCTGCATGTGGGCCACTTGACCCAACTGATGACACTGATCCATTTCCAGCAGGCCGGGCATCGCCCCGTGGCCCTCGTGGGCGGCGCAACGGGTATGGTGGGCGACCCTTCTGGCAAATCGGCCGAACGCAACCTGCTGGACGAAGATACGCTGGCGCACAACGTAGCCTGCCTGAAAAAACAACTGGCCAAATTCCTCGATTTCTCCGCAGGCGAACACGGCGCAATCATGGTAAACAATTATGACTGGTTCAAGGAATTCCGCTTTTTGGACTTTATTCGGGATGTGGGCAAGCATATTACCGTAAACTATATGATGGCCAAAGATTCGGTAAAAAAACGGCTAGAAGGGGAAAACGGCCTGTCATTCACCGAATTTTCATACCAATTGATACAGGGCTACGATTTTTACTACCTGTGGAAAAACCAAGGCTGTATGCTCCAGATGGGGGGGTCTGACCAATGGGGGAATATCGTTACCGGAACGGAGCTCATCCGACGCAAGGAAAGCGGCTCCGCTTACGGGCTTACCACCCAGCTCATCAAGAAGGCCGACGGCAATAAATTCGGAAAAACAGAGAGCGGTGCAGTATGGCTCGACCCCGAAAAGACATCCCCTTACCGCTATTACCAGTTTTGGCTCAATGCAAGTGACGAGGATGCCAAAAATTGGATTAAAATCTTCACTTTGAAGTCAAAGGGAGAAATAGAGGCGCTTATTGCGGAACACGACGCGGCGCCCCATCTCCGGGTGGTACAAAAAGCGCTGGCGAAAGACATCACCATACGCACCCACTCGGAGGCCGACTATGACACAGCGGTTAATACTTCCGAATTCCTGTTCGGCAATGGGTCTCTTGACTTTCTAAAAGATCTATCGCATAATGCGGTTCTGGATGTATTCGATGGCGTACCGACGTTCCGCATCTCACGGAACACGTTGAGCACAGGCATCCCCATAGTTGATTTATTGGCTGTAGACAGCGCTGTGTTCTCCTCAAAAGGGGAAGCACGCAAAATGATACAAGGTGGCGGCGTGTCGGTAAACAAGTCAAAAATCACCGACCCTGCACAGGAGCTCCACTCCGGCAACCTGGTGAACGACAGGTATCTCATTGTACAACGCGGTAAGAAAAACTATTTCCTGCTGATTGCGGAATAAGAACCGTGGCGACTGGGCAAATCGCCGCATCTAATGAATAAGGATGCCGTGCCCAAATCCCAGGGAGATGTTTTCAGTATCGCTGAGCAGCCCTTTCACCCACAAGGTGTAAATCATGCCTGCCGCAGGTTCAAACTCGAACGTATGTAGCACGTCTCCGCTACTATGTTCGATGAAATCCACGGTGCAGGTTATCCCGCCATCGATCGAAACGAAGTCGGAGGCCTCCTTAAATGCCTTGTCACTGATAATCAACGGGTCGACTGCATCTGAATGGATCTCGAAATCCAACGCCGGCGCATCCGGGCTTAAATGGATGAAGCGGATTTTTGCCTTCCCCTCAGCAGGCTCGGTCAGGTCATCTTCCGTGGATATGACTTCTATATTTTCATATCCTACCACATATAACGAATAGAAGCTTCCCGGCACGAAATTTACCGTTTTCTGAACAATGGGTTCAGCATTGGGGTAGTCCACCGGATCGACAATACTTACCACCCTACTATTAGGCCATGCATTCTTGTAGGGCAACGTATCGGAATAAGCGAAACCCTCATCTTCCCGTACGATATCATTGAAGTTAAGCTTATTATAGTCTAGAAATATATCGAGTTGACCCGATCCGGGAACCCCGTTCAACGCGCGCACAGCAGATACCCGGTATAATTGGTCGTCATCTTTAAAACATCCGCCCAACACCACACTGATGACTACTAATGCAGTAGCCAAAAACCATGTTTTCTTTTTCATCTTTACATTTACAGACTGCTTCATCTGACTCTCTTGTTTTAATTAACCCATGCTAACCTACGCCATCCAAATAACTGCCGATACATCTTCCCGGTTGGCACGTCTTATCATTCATTCTGAAAAAATAACGAGCTAGCCCGCGACATCGCTACATATCAGTAAAAAAATCAAAACAGGTATTGGATCCGTTTTGAACATTGCGTTACATGGCAACACGACCGATAATCAGCAAAAAATACGTAAGTTTGTCTCAAACAAAACGTGTACTTTACATGTCCGGAAAAGGGAACTCATTCAGAAAAAACGTTCGAAATAACACGGAGGGCCAATCTGCCAGACGGAAAAAGCGAGAACCAAAAACGTCAAAAACAAAATCACTAGGCATTTTTGGGAGCAAAGCGATAAAAATTGTGGGTTTGTTCCTGCTTATCCTGTCTGTATATTTCCTTATTGCCTTCATTTCATATTTATTTACCTGGAAAGAAGACCAAAGCTATGTATCTGCAGCGAATGGCGGCTGGCATACATTATTCCAAACACGCGAAGAGCTTGCCCTGGCCGGCGTGGATAGTCCGGTTGTGCAAAATTGGATGGGTAAGGTGGGAGCACTGCTTGCTCACCAGTTTATTTACAAATGGTTTGGTATCGCCTCATTCCTCTTTGTGGGTATTTTATTCATTATCGGGTACCGGTTATTATTCAAAGTAAAAATTATCTCCATTTGGAAGGTATTGGGATATGCCCTGTTTTTGCTGGTCTTCGTTTCGGTGGCATTAGGGTTTATCCACGGCTTCGTGAGTGATTACCCACATTTTTTGGAGGGTGAGTTTGGCTATTGGTCCAACCGCTTGCTCGAGGCACAAATCGGTACTGTGGGCGTAGCGGGGTTATTGATTTTCACCATTTTTACCACGCTTATTCTTTTATACAACCTAGATTTCAAACTAAAGCCACGCCGTAATGGTATCGGTATCCCGGATCAAACGGATGACTCCACATTGGAAGCGAACGTGATGCGCAATGAAGAACGTTATACCCAGGAGTCGGAATACCGCGTGGATCCTGTGGAGTTCAGCCTCAACCGTGCTCGGGAGGAAGAGTCCCGTAACGAGAAATTACAGCAAAACATGAGTACCTCCAAGTCGGCAAAGGTGGACGAAAGCGCCGCTCCGGATTTTACAGTGGAGGCGGCATCGGCGGAAAAGCCAGAGGCCAAGAACGAGCTCAAGACTCCTGCGCTGACCGTTGCCGCCATCAAAGAAGAAAAACCCAGTACGGCAGACGAGTTGGTTGAGAAAGTAGGGCAATACGACCCGAAACTGGATTTATCCGGTTATCAATACCCTACGCTCGACCTGTTGCGCGATTATGGCTCGGGCAAAATCACGGTGAATAACCATGAGCTCGAAGCGAACAAGGACAAGATTGTGGACACCTTGGGCAATTACAACATCGAGATATCCAAAATCAAGGCAACCATCGGCCCCACGGTAACACTCTACGAAATCATCCCCAAGCCCGGCGTACGTATATCGAAAATCAAAAACTTGGAAGATGACATCGCGCTGAGTTTGGCTGCATTGGGGATACGTATCATAGCTCCAATGCCTGGCAAGGGCACCATCGGCATTGAAGTACCCAACAGCCACCCCGAAATGGTATCCATGCGGTCGGTACTGGCAACGGAGAAATTCCAACATACCGATATGGATTTACCCATCGCATTAGGCCGTACCATATCAAACGAGGTATATATTGCCGACCTAACCAAAATGCCCCACTTATTGGTTGCCGGGGCCACCGGACAAGGTAAGTCGGTCGGTATCAACGCTATCCTTACGTCACTGTTGTATAAGAAACACCCTGCCGAACTAAAGTTCGTACTGGTCGACCCTAAGAAAGTAGAGCTTTCGCTATTCAAAAAGATTGAGCGCCACTTCCTAGCCAAGCTACCGGGAGAAGAGGATGCTATCATCACAGATACCAAAAAGGTAATCAACACGCTTAACTCGTTGTGCATCGAAATGGACGCACGGTACGATCTGCTGAAGAACGGCCAGGTACGGAACCTGAAGGAGTACAATAAAAAATTCGTGAACCGGCGCCTTAATCCTGAGGAAGGTCACCGGTTTCTCCCATTCATTGTGCTAATCATCGACGAGTTTGCGGACCTGATGATGACTGCCGGCAAAGAGGTGGAAACACCTATTGCCCGACTGGCCCAGCTGGCCCGCGCTGTGGGTATCCACTTAGTTATCGCTACACAACGCCCGTCGGTAAACATCATTACCGGAACCATCAAAGCCAATTTCCCGGCACGGTTGGCCTTCCGCGTTCTATCCAAAGTCGACTCGCGCACCATCCTCGACTCGGGGGGTGCCGACCAGCTGATTGGTCGGGGCGATATGCTGTTGGCAACGGGAAGCGATTTGATCCGGATACAATGTGCTTTTGTAGACACGCCCGAAGTGGAAGAAATCTCTGATTTCATCGGTAACCAACGGGGCTATCCATCTGCACTCCTCCTACCTGAATATGTAGGTGAAGACGGCGAGGGTGGTGCAGGCGACTTCGATATCAGTGACAGGGATTCTATGTTTGAAGAGGCCGCCCGCCTGGTGGTACTCCATCAACAGGGGTCCACTTCACTTATACAACGTAAGTTAAAGCTCGGCTACAACCGTGCCGGACGAATCATCGACCAATTGGAGGCTGCGGGCATCGTAGGACCATTTGAGGGCAGTAAGGCGAGAGAGGTACTATTCCCCGACGAATATTCATTGGAACAGTTTTTGGATGGGTTGAATAAAGAAGGTGAGAGATGAAAAAGTCGACTTTTAACGTAATCGCATTAGCAATACTTCTCGGAGGTATTGCTTTACCGGGATATACACAAACCGATGCTGGGGCAAAGGCGCTCCTCGACAAGGTAAGCCAAACCTACGGAACATACAAAACCATCCAGGCTGACTTCTCCCTTGAAATGAAGCAAGGTAGCCAGCAAACAAATCACAAAGAGTCTGGTACGGTTTATATGAACACGCCGGAAGGCAAATATCGGATTTCCATGGGTAACCAAGATATCATCAGCGACGGGAAAACCCAGTGGATGGTGCTCAAAGACATGGACGAGGTACAGGTTACTGATGTAGATCCCTCGTCTGATGCAATATCGCCGACGAATATCTTTTCTTTTTACAAAACGGGTTACAAATACATGTCATCAGCCGATGAGACTGCCGGCGGCAAACAGCTAGCGGTGGTAGAAGTTACACCCGAAGACACCAGTTCACCCTATTTTAAAATAAAACTGCGTATCGACGAAAAAACCCACTTGATACACGACGTGACAGTATTCGACAAAGGTGGGAATCGGTTCGTATACACCTTTAAAAGCACCAAAGCAAACCCACAGCTTGCCCCGAACATGTTTGTATTTAAACAAGCAGATTATCCTGAGATGGAAATCGTCGACCTCCGATAAGTTCGCTATTAATCGTCCTCCGCACGAGAAAGAAAGCTATAACGCACTCATTCGTGAGTCGTCAGCCGACGACGTTTCGGCTAGACGTATGGCATTGCTCCGGTAACCGTGGAGGTTCGGATGCTCGATGATTTCTTTTACCGAAATCAGTTTATACACATAGCTGCCTGTTTCCTTATTCAGCTTCAGCCGGAAATAGTTATCTTCTTTCTGCCTGTTTATGGCCCGTAAGAGTGCCCCCTCGCCGGCATTGAAGGCTGCGGCCACAAGAGTCCAACTATTGAACTCCCGGTATAATGCCTTGATATATTTGGCTGCGGCAACTGTAGACTTCTCGATGTCTTGGCGTTCGTCGGCGGTGTCGTCAACTCGCAATCCGAACGACCTTGCTGTGGCTGGCATAAACTGCCAATAACCAGAAGCGCCGCGGTGTGACGTTGTGCCGCTAGTAAAGCCGCTTTCAACCAAAGGGATGTACTTGAAGTCTTCCGGGACACCATGTGAACGGAGTATGGCCGCCACTTTTGGCAGGGCACTCAAAGCTTTACGGTGCAATCCATGCGAGCGTTGTTTTGCATAGGAATATTCGCGGAGGTAACGCATCATTTTTCCCTCGATCCGTTGGTCGCCTAACGGCAGGTTTTCGTCGGCGAAAGACAATGAAGCAAAGTAGGGGGTATTTCGGATTGCACTGATATCCTCTTGCATCAATAGCTGCAATGATAACGAATCATCAGTCCACTTTTCCGAATGTCGCTCATCAGCCGACACTTCGTGGGTGTACAGCTTAGAGAGCGACACCAGGAGTAAAACCGCGCTAAAACAGAGCAGTTGTTTTTTTATCATTCAAACCCTTTTCTGCAATTCAAACGCCGTAAAACGACACGTGAAATTGCTTGATCCAAAAAGCTGGCGACAAAAGTAAAAATTATATCATTAACATACAAATAGTTACAAAACAACACCTTGTATTTTAACATAATTTAACGTACCTTTTCGGGTTATTTTTTCGTAAAAAAAGAGCTATACGTCGTATAAGCGGTATTTTTTGACTACTTTTGCAGCTTACATTTTTTACGGTAAAAATCATGCCATTTAGTAACAAAAGGAACAGTCGGGACGACAACTCCAAACAGCGGCGCAGGTCAACCTCCAACCATCCCCGCGCGAAGGGTCGCAATTTTGCAAAGCAAAGAACTACCGATGACGAGCAGTGGCAACCGAATACAGGGTCAAGTAGATTCAGCGGAAAGCGCAAAAATACGGACGCCAGTACTCATCGGGACGGCACACAGCGGCGGGGCGGCCAGTATACTTCGGACAGGTCAGAAAGGCGTCCTTATGGCAATAAGCCATACGACCCATCCAAGAAACGGCGCGAGCGGACGGAAACCCGTAAAAACCCGCCGGTCGACAGCCGAACCCAAGACGACGGGCTTATCCGGCTAAACCGTTACATTGCCAACTCAGGTGTCTGTTCCAGGCGTAAGGCCGATGAGTTAATCGAAGCAGGTGTTATTACCGTAAACGGCGAAGTTGTCACCGAACTGGGCAGCAAAGTGGACCCTGCGAAAGATGACGTACGATACAATGGCGAGCGCTTGAAACGGGAGAAAATGGTGTACATACTACTAAACAAACCGAAAGATTATATCACCACAACTGATGACCCACAAGAAAGGCGGACGGTGATGCAACTTGTGGCCAATGCTTCACGGGAGCGGATTTATCCGGTAGGCCGATTGGACCGAAACACGACAGGGTTACTGCTATTGACCAACGACGGTAATCTCGCAGAGAAACTGTCACACCCACGAAATAACGTGGCCAAGATATATAATGTCGAGTTGGATAAAAATCTGACACAGGGTGATTTGAACAAAATAGCCTTCGGTTTGGAGCTCGAAGACGGGTTTGTAAAACCCGACGCCGTTAGCTATGTGCAAGGTGGCAGTAAACGTGAAGTAGGCATCCAGATCCACAGCGGCAAGAACCGCATTGTAAGACGCATCTTCGAGCACTTGGGTTACGACATTATCCGACTGGACCGGGTGGTCTATGCCAACCTCACCAAAAAGGACCTTCCCCGTGGCCGGTGGCGCCACCTCGAAGAAAAAGAAATCATCCAACTCAAACACTTTATCAAGTGATTGTAGATTATTTTTGAATTACGACTAATATCATGACAGATCCCAAATCCCTTACGTCCGTAGCTGCATTTCACAAAACATTCAAGCATCCGATATTACCGGAGCCAGCCATCCCCGACGAAAACCGTTGTAAGTTACGGGTGGCACTGCTGGCTGAGGAACTCGGCGAACTAGAAGAGGCCATTGCTGCCAACGACCTGGTAGAGGTAGCAGACGCACTGTGCGACCTGCAGTATGTGCTGTCTGGTGCCGTGCTGGAATTTGGTTTAGCGGATAAATTTGCGGAGCTATTCGATGAAGTACAACGCTCAAACATGAGTAAGGCATGCAAAACCGTGCAAGAGGCAGAGGAAACTGTAGCCCATTATCAAGCGAAAGGGGTGCCGTGCTTCTACGAACAAGCCGATGGACATTATTTGGTATACCGTACAGAAGACCGGAAAACGCTCAAATCCGTTCACTACTCACCCGCCGACCTGAAATCAATCCTACATAGGGACTGATAAACAACTTAACCTCGGCGTATATAATTACTGCCCTGGTAGGCCCCACGGCGCTCCAGTTCCTTATCGATGTAGGTCTGGATTGCGGATTTCCCCTTCCCCCAATTCGGGGCAATCAACAATTCTTGATCTGCCAATCCGAAGAGGCGCTGGATAACGATATCAGGGCGCAACAAGGGGATAAACTCGCAAAGGAAATCAGAATACTCCTCCAAGCTGAATACGTGGAATGGCTCACGTTTATAATGTACCCCCATGATGGAACCCTCCACAATGTGGAGGTGATGGAGTTTGACGAATTTAATCTGTGGGAACTTATTGATTTCATCTGCATAACGTAGCATCATCTCCCGTGTTTCCCATGGGAATCCGAAAATGGTGTGTACACAAATATCCAGCGGGCTTCCTTGAGCTAACGCCAACGCCGCCTCCAGCTCCTGATGGGTGCACCCCCGGTTAATGCGGCTCAATGTATCGTCATAGATAGACTCCATACCCATCTCCAAATCCACATCGTAGCGACCGGCATAACTCTCGAGCAAAGCTATCTTTTCAAAGTCAATGCAGTCGGGGCGCGTACCCACTGACAGCCCGACTACCTGCCCGGGCACGGTGCGCTCGGCCTCGGCCAGTGCCTCGTCATACATCGTCTTGAGGTAATGAACGGGCGCGTATGTATTGGTGTTTGGCTGAAAATAGATAATGAATTTTTCTGCCCCATAACCGTTTACCGCTCGTTGGATACCCTCTTCCACTTGTTGGCGGATCGTGGGCAACTTCCGGGCCGAATCGGGTGTAAAAGAATCAACATTACAATATGTACATCCGCCATATCCTTTACTGCCGTCACGGTTCGGACATGTAAATTGACCGTCTACAATGATTTTGAATACACGCTTACCCTCATATTTAGCACGCAGATACGCACCGTAATGGTTGTAAGGCTTCTGCCCAATGTCGAGGAGTGTGCTCATATAGCAGGCAAAGATACGGGTTTATGACGAAAAAAAACCGCCAGGAGCTGAAGCCCTGACGGTTTTATCCGTTATTATAGGATCAGTTAATCTTCTTCTTTAGAAGCGAGCAGCTGATCGTATTCTTCTTTAGAACCTACGATAATGCCCTCGTAGTCACGTAAACCCGTTCCTGAAGGAATCAGGTGACCTACGATAACGTTCTCCTTCAGACCAAGTAGATTGTCGCGCTTTCCGGCTATCGATGCTTCGTTCAACACCTTAGTGGTTTCTTGGAAAGATGCAGCCGAAATGAACGATTTAGTTCCTAATGATGCCCGGGTAATACCTTGCAACAACGGACTGGAGGTAGCAGGGATCGCATCGCGTACCTCCACGAGTTTTAAATCGCGGCGCTTTAACCCGGAGTTTACTTCCCGCAACTTACGCTGCGATACGATCTGTCCAGGTTTCAACTCATCTGAATCACCCTCATCTACAACAACTTTCTTGTCGTAAATCATATCGTTCTCCTCTACGAAGTCCCATTTATTTACGGCTTCGCGCTCCAAGAAGCGGGTATCACCCGGATCTTCAATCTCGACTTTCTGCATCATCTGATGCACAATGGTCTCGAAATGTTTGTCGTTGATTTTCACCCCTTGCAGGCGGTAAACCTCCTGTATACCGTTAACGAGGTATTCCTGCACGGCCGATGGACCCTTAATAGCTAGGATATCGGCTGGTGAAATCGACCCATCTGAAAGCGGCATACCGGCCTTTACAAAGTCGTTGTCCTGAACAAGGATGTGCTTCGATAACGGTACGAGGTACTTCTTAACTTGCCCGTCGCGCGACTCGATCGATATCTCACGGTTACCGCGTTTCACCCCGCCCAATGTTACCACACCGTCTATTTCAGTCACCACCGCCGGGTTAGAAGGGTTACGTGCTTCAAACAATTCGGTTACACGTGGCAAACCACCCGTGATGTCACGCGTTTTGCCCGTAGATCTTGGGATCTTGGCAAGGATAACGCCTTCCTTCACAGTAACACCGTCGTTAACAGATACGTGTGCCCCAACGGGTATGTTATAGGTACGGATAACCGCACCCTTGCTATCTACAATCTTGATTGCAGGGTTCTTCGTCTTATCGCGCGTATCGATAATTACTTTCTCACGGTGACCGGTTTGTTCGTCGGATTCCTCACGGAAAGTAACACCTTCGATAATGGCTTCAAACTCAACCTTACCACCGAATTCGGAGATGATAACAGCGTTGTACGGATCCCACGAGCATATACGTTGTCCCTTCGTCACTGTATCTCCCGCATTCACGTAAAGGAAAGCCCCGTAAGGGATATTGTTAGTCATCAGCACCTTTCTTGTTTCGGGCTCAATGATCCTAAATTCGCCCGACCGGCCGATAACTACTTGGTCAAGGACACCATCACCTTCATGTGGAACCGACCGGATGTTTTCGAGCTCGATAACACCATCAAATTTCGCAAATATCTGCGATTCTGCTGCAATGTTTGAGGCCGTACCACCCACGTGGAATGTACGCAATGTAAGCTGTGTACCCGGCTCACCGATAGACTGGGCGGCAATTACACCAACGGCTTCGCCCTTTTGCACCCGTTTACCGGTAGCGAGGTTACGGCCATAACACAACGCGCAAACGCCTCGCTTGCTCTCACAGGTCAATACCGAACGTATCTCCAGTCCTTCCACTGAAGAGTGTTCAATCCGATAAGCAATCTCTTCATCGATATCCTGATCGGCAGCAACCAGCAACTCACCCGATGCCGGATCGTACACATCGTGCAACGAAACCCGACCTAGGATGCGGTCATACAACGGTTCGACAATGTCTTCATTATCTTTCAGCGCAGTGGTATAAACACCCCTCAAGCCCCCGCAATCTTCGTCGACCACAATCATGTCTTGGGCTACGTCGTGCAAACGTCTGGTAAGGTAACCAGCGTCAGCCGTTTTCAGTGCCGTATCCGCAAGACCTTTACGCGCACCGTGTGTTGAGATAAAATATTCCAGTACGGACAATCCTTCCTTAAAGTTAGAAAGGATCGGGTTTTCGATGATTTCCCCGCCCGATGCGCCCGACTTCTGTGGCTTCGCCATCAAGCCCCGCATGCCGCAAAGCTGACGAATCTGCTCCTTGGACCCACGGGCACCCGAATCAAGCATCATGTATACCGAATTGAACCCTTGGTTGTCGGTCGAAAGGATTTCCATCACATTTGCCGTCAACCGGTTATTGATACGGGTCCAGATATCGATAATCTGGTTATAACGTTCGTTGTTGGTAATGAAGCCCATGTTATAGTTATTCATCACCTCCTCAACTTCTTTAGTCGCTTGGTCGATAAGGTCGGCCTTGGCATCCGGGATGTTCAAATCCTGCAGGTTAAACGAGAGCCCTCCTTTGAATGCCATCTGGAAACCGAGTTCCTTGATATCATCCAGGAACTTCGCCGCACGGGCCATACCGGTAATTTTCACCACTTTACCAATGATATCGCGCAGCGATTTCTTGGTCAGCAGCTCATTCACGTATCCGATTTCCTCCGGGACCACCTGGTTGAACAACACGCGGCCCACCGTCGTTTCAATGACACGTTCCTCAACACTACCATCGATGCCCTTAATTTGGGTCTTCACCTTGATCGAGGCATGCAAATCGATTTGCCTTTCATTATGTGCAATGATCACCTCTTCGGCCGAATAGAAGGTCATCCCCTCTCCTTTTACCACCCGGGTTTCGTCGGTTTTACGGCCTTTGGTCATATAGTAAAGCCCCAACACCATATCCTGCGAAGGAACCGTGATTGGCGTACCGTTCGCGGGGTTCAGGATGTTGTGCGAAGCAAGCATCAATATCTGTGCTTCCAGGATAGCCGCATTGCCCAACGGCAAGTGCACGGCCATCTGGTCACCGTCGAAGTCGGCGTTGAATGCCGTACACACAAGCGGATGGAGTTGGATTGCCTTACCTTCTACCAATGTCGGCTGGAACGCCTGTATACCCAAACGGTGCAATGTCGGCGCACGGTTGAGCAATACCGGATGCCCTTTCAGTACGTTCTCCAGAATATCCCATACAACAGGGTCTTTCCGGTCTACTATTTTCTTTGCTGATTTAACGGTCTTCACGATACCGCGCTCGATCATCTTACGGATGATGAACGGCTTATATAGTTCAGCAGCCATATCTTTAGGCAAGCCACATTCATGGAGCTTCAGATTCGGGCCGACTACAATCACCGAACGGGCGGAATAATCCACACGCTTACCCAACAGATTCTGGCGGAACCGGCCTTGCTTTCCTTTAAGGATATCTGATAGCGATTTCAGTGCACGGTTACCTTCCGTCTTTACTGCATTTACCTTACGGGAATTATCGAACAACGAATCGACCGCTTCCTGCAGCATCCGCTTTTCGTTACGGAGAATTACTTCAGGCGCCTTGATTTCCATCAGACGCTTCAACCGGTTGTTACGGATAATTACACGGCGGTACAAATCATTGAGGTCGGAAGTCGCAAACCGCCCCCCTTCCAACGGTACCAGCGGCCTCAACTCGGGAGGGATGATCGGAACAATCTTTACAATCATCCACTCCGGCCTGTTTTCTATGCGGTCTCGCGATCCGCGGAACGCTTCTACCACCTGCAGGCGCTTCAACGCTTCGTTTTTACGCTGTTGCGACGTTTCGTTGGCAGCTTGGTGGCGCAAATCATAAGAAAGCTGGTCGAGATCCAGGCGCTTCAGCAGCTCTTCAAGCGCTTCGGCACCCATCTTTGCGATAAATTTCTGCGGATCTGTATCATCCAAGAACTGGTTTTCCTTCGGCAGCGTATCCAATATATCCAGGTATTCTTCCTCCGAGAGGAAATCCATGTATTGGATACCATCTTCTTCTTTTACCCCCGCTTGGATCACTACATACCGTTCGTAGTAGATGATCATATCAAGCTTCTTGGTGGGCAGCCCAAGCAGATAACCGATTTTATTGGGTAAGGAGCGGAAATACCAAATGTGGGCTACGGGCACAACCAGGCTGATGTGTCCCATACGCTCACGGCGAACTTTCTTCTCTGTTACCTCTACCCCGCAACGATCGCACACGATACCCTTATACCGGATACGTTTATATTTACCGCAATGACACTCGTAATCCTTTACCGGACCAAAAATACGTTCGCAAAACAAACCATCACGTTCCGGCTTATATGTCCGGTAATTGATCGTTTCGGGTTTCACCACCTCACCGCTTGAGCGCTCGAGGATTGTCTCGGGTGATGCCAAGCTGATTGTAATGGAGGTGAAGTTGCTCTTTATCTTATTATCTTTTTTGTAAGACATACTTTCGTTTCTAAAGTTAAAACGCTATGCTGATTAATCCAACGTGATATCCAAACCTAAGCCTCTCAGCTCGTGCACGAGTACGTTGAACGATTCCGGCACAGACGGGGTCGGCAGGTTGTTGCCTTTAACAATGGCCTCATAGGTCTTAGCCCTACCTACCACATCGTCGGATTTCACGGTCAGGATTTCTTGAAGAATATTTGACGCACCGAATGCCTCCAGTGCCCACACTTCCATCTCACCGAAACGCTGTCCACCGAACTGGGCTTTACCGCCCAAAGGTTGCTGCGTAATGAGCGAATAAGGGCCAATGGAACGTGCGTGCATCTTATCATCAACCATGTGGCCGAGCTTTAACATATAAATCACGCCCACAGTGGTCGGCTGGTCAAAGCGCTCACCGGTCAGCCCATTATAGAGATACGTCCGTCCCGATGCTGGGAGTTTGGCTTTTTCCACCCATTCTTCCACTTCTTCGGTAGATGCACCGTCGAAAATCGGCGTAGCAAACTTCACTCCTAACTTCGTGCCGGCCCAGCCTAAAACAGTTTCATAGATCTGGCCAAGGTTCATCCGCGATGGTACCCCTAACGGATTCAAGACAATATCGACCGGAGTTCCGTCTTCGAGGAATGGCATATCCTCATCACGTACAATCCGTGCGACGATGCCTTTGTTTCCATGCCGGCCGGCCATCTTATCCCCTACTTTGAGCTTCCGCTTCTTGGCGATGAATACTTTAGCCATCTGAACGATACCAGACGGCAACTCATCGCCCACGCTGATCGCAAACTTATCGCGCTTATAGGCACCTAGCTCTTCGTTCAACTTGATGTTATAGAAGTGGAGCGTTTGCTTAATCAATTCGTTCTTATCATCATCGGTAGTCCATCCGGTCGGATTAATATTAGCATATTCCAGTTCGGTAAGGATACGTTGCGTGAACTTCGACCCCTTTGGTACCAAGAGCTCTTTATATACATTGTAAACCCCCTGTGATGTCTTGCCGTTCACAATCGTAAACAGCTTCTCTATCAACTTATCTTTCAGGGCCTTCAATGCCTTCTCGTGCCGGGCATCTAATTGGTCGAGTGCTTTTTTCTCCTCATCCTTCGCCACCTTTTTCGCACGCGAAAACAGCTTGGTATCGATTACCACGCCATTGATCGACGGCGGGGTCTTCAACGATGCATCCTTGACGTCGCCCGCCTTATCGCCAAAGATGGCGCGGAGAAGTTTCTCCTCAGGCGACGGGTCGGATTCACCCTTAGGGGTGATTTTACCAATGAGGATGTCCCCATCGCGCACCTCGGCACCCACCCGGATAATTCCGTTTTCGTCCAGGTCCTTGGTTGCTTCTTCTGAAACGTTCGGAATATCAGCCGTGAGCTCTTCCTCTCCACGTTTCGTATCGCGCACTTCCAACTCAAACTCCTCGATATGCAGCGAAGTGAAAATATCTTGGCTCACCACGCGTTCGGAAATCACAATGGCGTCCTCGAAATTAAACCCTTGCCAAGGCATAAACGCAACTTTCAAATTACGCCCCAGGGCAAGCTCGCCGTTTTGGGTGGCATAGCCCTCACATAGCACCTGCCCTTTTTCAACTTGCTGTCCTTTTTTAACGATGGGCTTCAAGTTAATACAGGTGCTCTGATTCGTTTTCTTGAACTTGATCAAACGATAGGTTTTGACGTCATCGTCAAAAGAAACCAATCGATCATCATCGGTACGTTCGTACCTGATTTTAATCTCATTGGCATCTACATATTCTACAACGCCTTTGCCTTCCGCATTGATCAGTGTGCGGGAGTCTCGGGCTACGCGTCCTTCCAATCCGGTACCCACAATAGGGGCTTCCGGGCGCAGTAGGGGCACCGCTTGACGTTGCATGTTAGATCCCATCAGCGCACGGTTGGCATCGTCATGCTCCAGGAATGGGATCAGCGACGCAGCGATGGATGTAATCTGATTGGGTGCAATATCCATCAAATCCAACATCTCCGGCTCGATAACCGGGAAGTCGCCCTCATACCTGGCTTTTACCTTCGGTGTGATGAAATTGCCTTTATCATCATATTCAGCATTTGCTTGCGCAATGGTTTTGCCATCTTCGTCTTCTGCAGACAGGTAAATCACGGGTTCCTCAACCACAACACGGCCATTCTCGACACGCCGATAGGGGGTCTCTATAAAGCCGAGGTTATTGATCTTTGCGTGTACACATAGCGACGAAATCAGACCGATATTGGGTCCTTCTGGTGTCTCAATTGTACATAACCTACCGTAGTGCGTGTAGTGTACGTCGCGCACCTCAAATCCCGCGCGCTCACGCGATAACCCCCCGGGCCCCAGGGCAGACAGCCTACGCTTGTGCGTAATCTCAGCCAACGGGTTGGTTTGGTCCATAAACTGCGACAGTTGATTGGTACCAAAGAATGAATTGATTACGGACGACAACGTACGTGCGTTGATCAGGTCCGTCGGGGTGAATACTTCGTTGTCGCGGATATTCATACGCTCGCGTATGGTACGGGCCATACGTGAAAGCCCTACGCCAAACTGTGAGTAGAGCTGTTCGCCCACAGTACGCACCCGCCGGTTAGACAGGTGGTCGATATCATCGACTTCTGCCTTAGAGTTGATCAGATTGATCAGGTACTTTACGATGGCAATGATATCTTCACGTGTCAGCACCTTGGTTTCATCCGGGGTGTCCAACTGTAATTTCCGGTTGATGCGGTACCTTCCCACATCACCCAGGTCATAACGTTTATCCGAGAAGAACAAGCGCTCGATAATCCCGCGTGCCGTTTCCTCATCGGGCGGTTCAGCGTTACGCAATTGCCGGTAGATATGCTCCACGGCTTCCTTCTCCGAGTTAGACGTATCTTTTTGAAGCGTATTGTAGATGATGGAGTAGTCTGCATTATTAGCAGTATCCTCTTTGGTGAGGATGATTGACTTCACACCGGCATCTATGATCAGTTCGATGTGGTCTTCTTCCAATACCGTTTCCCGTTCCAGCACTACCTCGTTACGGTCAATGGAAACAACTTCCCCGGTATCTTCATCCACAAAATCCTCGATCCACTTCTTCAATACCCTCGCGGCCAACTTACGGCCCACATATTTCTTGAGCCCCGATTTGCTTACCTTCACTTCATCCGCCAATTCGAACAACTCCAGGATATCCTTATCCGAATCGTAGCCAATGGCACGCAGGAGTGTGGTAACGGGGAATTTCTTCTTACGGTCTATGTATGCATACATCACGTTATTCACGTCTGTAGCAAATTCAATCCATGAGCCTTTGAAGGGGATTACCCGGGCTGAGTACAGTTTAGTACCATTGGTATGTCGGCTTTGGCCGAAAAACACGCCCGGTGAACGGTGCAGTTGCGATACGATTACGCGCTCTGCGCCATTGATTACAAAGGTCCCTTTCGGAGTCATATAGGGGATGGTCCCTAAATAAACGTCCTGCACAATGGTTTCGAAATCCTCGTGCTCTTCGTCGTTACACGACAGCCGCAGCTTTGCCTTGAGCGGAACACTATAGGTCAACCCACGTTCAATACACTCTTGTATACTGTAGCGCGGCGGATCGATGAAATAATCCAGAAACTCAAGTACGAAAATGTTCCTTGAATCAGATATAGGGAAGTTTTCGGAAAACACCTTAAACAGCCCTTCCTGGTGGCGGTTGTCGGAAGTCGTTTCGAGTTGAAAAAACTCCCGGAAAGATTCCAATTGCACGTCCAGAAAATCAGGGTAATCAATTACCTTCCTACTACTTGCAAAATTTACTCTTTCGTTTTGAATATTTTTGTTTGCCAAGGGAATAAGATTTTAGTTTAACTATTTAAACTGCACTTTGGGTGCTGCTTTCGCCTCGTTGAGGCACCCATACAGCCCGGATATGGTACTGGTGATAAGAGGAAAAGTCATAAACAGGAATAGACTCTGACGAAATTCACGTCAGAGTCTACCCCATTCAGGTGTGTTGTATGAACTGAATTAGTTGATCTCAACAACAGCTCCTGCTTCTTCGAGTTGCTTCTTCAGTGCTTCGGCTTCGTCTTTAGCAACACCGGTTTTAATTTCTTTCGGCGCACCGTCAACTAGGTCCTTAGCTTCCTTCAGACCAAGACCTGTCAAATCTTTAACCAATTTGACTACAGCTAATTTCTGACCGCCAGCTTCTTTCAAAATTACGTCGAAAGATGTCTTCTCTTCCGCTGCAGCAGGCGCATCGCCGCCAGCAGCCGGACCGGCAACGGCCACTGCAGCCGCAGCTGGCTCAATGCCATACTCGTCTTTCAAGATTTGAGCTAACTCGTTAACTTCCTTTACTGTCAAGTTTACCAACTGCTCAGCAAACGCTTTTAAATCTGCCATTTTATTTTTAATTTTTGAATTTACTTTTTAAAACTATTAACAACTTTTCGGACATTTCAATTGGAGGGATCCGATTAACCTCTCTCTTGTAAAGTTTTAACCAACCCGGCCAGCGTATTACCTCCTGATTGGAGTGCTGATACGACATTCTTGGCCGGTGATTGCAACAAACCAATGATATCACCGATAAGCTCATGCTTAGACTTAAGCTTGCTTAACGTGTCGACTTGGTTATCGCCAATGAACACAGCGGCATCGATATAGGCACCTTTCAAAACGGGCTTATCGCCTTCCTTACGGAGCTCCTTAATCAATTTCGCCGGTGCATTACCGACTTCCGAAAACAACATAGTTGATGATCCCTTCAAGATACCCACCAACTCTTCCGAATCGACTCCGGCTTCTACAAGTGCTTTGTGAATCAACGTGTTTTTCACCACTTGCATAGCAATCCCTTTGTCGAAGCACTTGCGGCGTATCCCATTGATTTTTGCAACAGTCAAGTCAGCAGTGTCGGTAATGTAAAAATTACCGTACGATTTAATCTGCTCAGCTAAAGCGCTAACAATTTCTTGTTTTTCTTCTCTTTTCATGATTAAATTCCTACTACTGATTTCGTTTCAATTTGAATACCCGGGCTCATCGTGGAAGAAAGGTAAATACTCTTGAAATAGGTCCCTTTGGCTGCCGACGGCTTCAATTTGGAGATCGTCTGCAATACCTCCAAGGCGTTTTCATAGATTTTCTCCGCGGGGAAAGATGCTTTACCTACAGATGTATGAATAATCCCTGTTTTGTCTACCTTGAAATCAATCTTACCCGCTTTCACATCGGTTACCGCTTTACCGATATCGGTAGTTACCGTACCCGTCTTAGGGTTAGGCATCAGGTTACGCGGGCCGAGAATACGACCCAACCGGCCTACTTTTGCCATTACACTGGGCATGGTAATGATGATATCAATATCGGTCCATCCACCCTCGATCTTGCTGATGTAATCGTCCAACCCCACATGGTCTGCTCCGGCCGCTTTGGCCTCTTCTTCCTTATCGGGAGTACAGAGTACCAATACACGCACGGTCTTGCCTGTACCATGTGGCAGTGTGGCAATACCACGTACCATTTGATTCGCTTTCCGTGGATCCACGCCTAAGCGTACATCGATATCCACCGACGCATCAAATTTCACATTGGTAATATCTTTTACCAAGGCAGAAGCCTCTTCCAAAGTATATGCTTTACCAACTTCAATCTTGGATAGTGCCGTTTTCTGATTCTTTGTTAATCTTGCCACTTTCTTAAACTGATTTCGTTAATTAATTATTCCAGGGCGCACTACCATTCACGGTAATACCCATACTACGTGCCGTTCCGGCAACCATGCGCATGGCAGATTCCAGTGTGAAAGCATTCAAATCAGTCATTTTATCCTTGGCGATGGTTTCGACTTGTTCCCAAGTGACACTGCCCACCTTCTTCCGGTTGGGCTCGCCCGATCCCTTCTTAACACCCGATAACTCCACCAACTGAATGGCTACCGGGGGGGTCTTAATGATAAAATCGAATGACTTGTCGCTATACACCGTAATCACGACGGGCAATACTTTGCCTGGCTTGTCTTGCGTACGAGCGTTGAACTGTTTGCAAAACTCCATGATATTCACCCCTTTTGCACCCAATGCGGGCCCTACTGGGGGAGATGGATTTGCAGCGCCACCCTTCACTTGTAATTTTACTAACGCACTGACTTCTTTTGCCATTTCTCGATTTTAAATTTAACTAAATAAATGTTTGTTAGTAAGTTGGAAGCATTTAACGTAACATTTAGATTTTGAAGCGCTTACTGCTTAACGACTATTAGCACCCCAAAATGGAGTGCAAAGGTACAACTTTTTTATTAATATCAAGCACAACGGAAAAAATAAAAGCCATCTTTCAGATTGGATGCCCTTATTCCTTTTCTACCTGAATGTAATTCAATTCGAGCGGGGTTTTCCGACCGAAAACCTTCACCATCACTTTCAGCTTCTTCTTTTCCTCGTTCACTTCTTCGATTTCGCCGGTGAACCCATTGAATGGGCCGTCGTTCACTTTCACGAGTTCACCTACGTAAAACGGCACATTCATCAATTCACCCTGCTCCGACATCTCATCTACCTTGCCCAATATCCGGTTGATTTCTGCGGGCCGCAACGGAATCGGGTTCCCTGCCTTATCGCCTAAAAAGCCAACTACGCTATTGATATTTTTGATAACGTGTTCAAGTTCACCGTCCAACGCCATCTCCAGCAGCACGTAACCCGGATAGAAATTACGCTCTTTGGCAACTTTCTTGCCATCGCGCATTTGATAATACTTTTCCATCGGAATGAGTACCTGGGGGACGAGGTGGTTGACACCTAAGCGATTTACCTCCGCTTCAATATACTGCTTTACTTTTTTCTCCTTACCGCTTACCGCCCGTACAACATACCATTTCAGTGGTTGATCTGCCATTTCTTCTTTCCCGCCAATTAAGACCCAATATTATAGAACAATTCCAGCGCGTTACTCGATGCTTTATCCATTGCGAAAATAATCAATGCAATGATAATTGATGCAATCAGTACGACCACGGCCGAATTCTGCAACTGCCCCCAAGTGGGCCAGGTGACCTTTTGGGTCATCTCGATATAGGAGTCTTTTATAAATTCAAGTACGTTCGCCATGTTCTGTCGATAATTAGCACGGGCACCAGGATTCGAACCCAGATCAAAGGTTTTGGAGACCTCTATTCTACCATTGAACTATGCCCGTGTTTTTTAGACACGATTAGCTAATCAGCACATTACTGATTAGCTAATCGGCTGGAGTAAATCCAACACCCGGAGGGTGGATTACTTAAGAATTTCGGTTACCTGACCGGCACCTACCGTTCTGCCACCTTCGCGAATAGCGAAACGGAGGCCTTTTTCCATTGCGATAGCGTTAATCAGCTTCACAGTGATTGTTACGTTATCACCTGGCATAACCATTTCTACACCATCAGGCAACGAAATTTCGCCCGTTACGTCTGTGGTACGGAAATAGAATTGCGGACGGTATTTGTTGAAGAACGGCGTGTGACGGCCACCTTCTGCTTTTGACAACACGTAAACTTCTGCCTTGAACTCCGTATGGGGAGTAACCGACCCAGGTTTACAGATTACCATACCGCGGCGGATATCGGTTTTCTCAATACCACGCAGCAATAGGCCTACGTTATCACCAGCTTCGCCATAGTCCAGGATTTTACGGAACATTTCCACCCCTGTAACGGTAGACTTCAAGTTTTCGGCACCCATCCCGAGGATTTCAACCGGATCACCGGTATTGATCACACCCCGTTCGATACGACCGGTAGCCACCGTGCCGCGGCCGGTAATCGAGAACACGTCCTCAATCGGCATCAGGAACGGAAGGTCCGTCAACCGTGGAGGAATCGGGATGTAGTTATCTACCGCTTCCATCAGTTCCATAATCTTTTCAACCCACTGCTCTTCGCCATTCAGACCACCCAGGGCAGAACCACGGATTACCGGGATATCGTCGCCAGGGTATTCGTAGAATGACAGCAGCTCGCGGATTTCCATTTCAACCAAATCCAACAACTCAGGGTCGTCTACCAAATCCACTTTGTTCATGAAAACAACCAATGCAGGTACACCTACCTGGCGAGCCAACAGGATGTGTTCACGCGTTTGGGGCATCGGACCATCCGTAGCAGCTACCACGATGATAGCACCGTCCATCTGGGCAGCACCGGTAACCATGTTCTTCACATAGTCGGCGTGTCCGGGGCAGTCAACGTGTGCATAGTGGCGATTAGCAGTCTGGTATTCAACGTGTGATGTATTAATGGTGATACCGCGCTCTTTTTCTTCCGGAGCGGAGTCAATCGAATCAAATGAGCGGGCTTCAGAAAACCCCTTGTCTGACAATACTTTCGTAATTGCAGCGGTAGTGGTTGTCTTACCGTGGTCAACGTGACCGATCGTACCAATGTTTAAGTGCGGCTTACTGCGGTCAAATTTCTCTTTTGCCATGTTTATGCGAATTAGTAATTTAAAATTTTAATGTATAAATGTTAACCTTATGTTACCCTTACGAGCCAATGATGGGACTTGAACCCATGACCTCTTCCTTACCAAGGAAGTGCTCTACCGCTGAGCTACATCGGCTTGCGTGTTTACAATCATGACCCCGACAATCACCAAGTGATGGGCTGACGGAGCACAATCGACACATTACGAGCGGAAGACGGGTCTCGAACCCGCAACCTATAGCTTGGAAGGCTATCGCTCTACCAATTGAGCTACTTCCGCTTGTGTGGGGGGAGAAGGATTCGAACCTTCGAAGCCGAAGCAACGGATTTACAGTCCGTCCCATTTGACCGCTCTGGAATCCCCCCAATCTTTTTTTGAGCCCCCTGCCGGGATCGAACCAGCGACCTACTGATTACAAGTCAGTTGCTCTACCAGCTGAGCTAAGGAGGCAATATCTCAAAAAAAACAATTTTCAAAAAACACCCCCCTTGTTCAGTAATCACCCAGCAACCTAAATGATTACCTGTCAATTCTAGCCAGCCGGCGAATAAGCTAAGGAGGCAACCCTCGAAAAACACCCCTTTTCTTAGGGACTGCAAAGATATATAAACTTGGTTTAATACAAAAATTATTTGCAAAAATGTAAATCTGCGGGGCACACCGATTTGACAGGGTATCACATTCCGCTTCTTATCCGTATCTTCGCCGCATAAATTACGCTATGGGTATCATACTCCGCTGTTTGCTTTACCTATTACTCCCAAGCCTTGTATTCCCGGCTATTTCGCAGGAACGCAAGGGCTTTTGGGACCACAAGCTTATCAAGCGTTTCGTTTCAGCCGACAAAGACACCACACGTTCAGCGGGATTCGTGGTACTGCCAGCACTGGGGTATGCACAGGAGACAGGATTGGAATTTGGTCTCGCTGGCGTTTACAATTTCTACGCGAACAAAGCAGATACCAACATCCGCACTTCCAACGTCACATTCATTGGTACGTTCACCACTCAACGGCAAACCAACCTTAAATTAGAATCCGATATCTGGACCACCGGCAACCGCTACCACTACATCAGCGAGCTGCGCTTCCGCAACTTCCCGTTTAATTTCTACGGGCTGGGGAATGAAACAGCCGCACAAGACGAAGATGTGGTGCTTATGCAGCTGGTCCGGGTTCGGTTGGAAGGCGAGCGCGAATTAACCCCCCATTACTACGCCGGGGTAAACATTGCTTACGAGCACTACAGATTTTCCGACAAGGAGAGCGGGGGTATTTTTGAAAGCAGCGAGCCCTATGGGCAACAGGGCGGGTACCACTTTGCACTGGGTATCTCACAGCTCTATGATACCCGGAACCGCAATACCTACACCACCAAAGGGTACTATGCACGGGCCAAATATGCTTACTCCCCGGGATTCGGCGGCGGCACTAATTTTCGGGGCAGCTTGTTCGATGTCGACCTGCGCACGTTCGTTCCGCTCACCGCGGCGCTCACCTTGGGTTTGAATGCCCACTATAAGACATCATTCGGCAGTCGAGTACCTTTCTATGTTTACCGCGAACTGGGTGGCGACATGATGATGCGTGGTTATTACAACGGCCGTTACCGCGACCGGAGTTTGCTAGCCGCACAGAGTGAATTACGCTACCGTTTCCATCCACGGCTAGGCGTAGCCGCCTTCGCAGGTACTGGCTCCACCTACCGCAATGGACTGTCTAACGCCCGCTTCGTACCTTCCTTTGGGGGCGGCATGCGCTACTTCTTCGATTTGGAACACCAGAGCAGCATCCGGTTCGAATACGGATTCGGCGAAAAGCGCCCGGGCGAAAAGCGGCAAGGAGGCTTCTACCTCGCGCTGAGCGAAGCGTTTTAATAAAAGTAGTACCCGATAGACAACCGCAATGACTTGCCAAGCGGATGCTCATTCGATACCGGCACCATATAGGCAAAATCAAAGTTGAGCGACCGGTACACCACGCCAGCACCCACTGTAAAAAACCGCCGGTTGCCAGCAGACGGGTGCTCGTAAAAATACCCCAACCGGCCGGTCAATAAGTCGTCATACTCGTACGCTGCACCGACACCCCAGGTTAGTCCCCGCCGCAATGCCGCCTCGCTGCCTTGACTCGCATTATTCCAAGCCATCAGCTTGTTCACATCTAAAGCCACCCCCAACGTATTTCGGTCGTCAAGTTCATAATCGACGTTTACACCTACGCCGAGATTGGTCGGCAAGGAGGCCCCATCGGCAGCATGGACAATCTTCAGGCCGATGTTGGACAGGTTTACCCCCGCCGACACTACCGCATCGTGGCCACCCCATATCACCGGACTGCTGAAATAGAAGGAAGCATCCGCTCCCACGGCACTGACCGGTTGTACGGTCACCCCATCAAATACCCCTGCGCCAAGGTCCGACCGGATGTACCGGACCGCCAATCCCAACGAAAAATACTCGGGAAATTTACGAACATACGCCACATCTGCCGCAAACTCTCGGGGTTTGTATTGTTGAAGGCCATTGCCCCAACTATCGGTAAAATCCACACTGCCATACGAGAAATACCGAATTGACCCGGCCAATTTCTGGCGGTAATCCAAGGTGTAGTATCCCGCCAGGTAGCTGAGATGAACATCATCTGCATACTGCCGCAGCCAAGGTATATAGGAAAGACTAATCCCCGCGCCATCTTCGGCAAAGGCATATTTTGCAGGGTTCCAATGCATCGAATTGGCGTCGGGCCGCGTCGCTACGCCGGTTTCCCCCATTCCCCCCGCACGTGAATCCGGCGCAATCGTTAGAAACGGCACCAACGTGTGGAGCGTGCTGGGTTGCCCAGGCTGTTGGGCGTGGAGCAACGGATAGGCCAGTATACACACAATGACTGTAAGCAATCGTTTATTCTTCATGTTGTAATCGTTTATGGTTTATGAATGATCAGTTTATCGCGGTACACCTTTCCATCTTCCTGGCGAATCACGATAAAATAGATACCTGTCCCCAGCCGGCTAAGGTCTATTGGCGTACCCACTCCCGCATGCATTTCCAGGCGTGTGGGCCTCACCATCTCCTGGCCGAGCACATTCGCTACGCGTACCGTCACCGCCCCCGTATAATTCGTAGAAATAATCGATGGCGTACCCGTTGAGCTCGGGTTGGGTGCCAGGATGAACGGCTTGGCCGACGGCTCCCGCTCAAGAACCCCATCACCAATGCTGACCGTCGCTTCCGTCACCGGTGCCTTCGATTCCCGATTACCTACCCGGTCGTCCGAAGTAACATAAAAGCTATAGGTCCCACCAATTTCCCCAACGAAGCTCAACGTATCTTGCGAAGTGCCAGTAAAGGGGAACCACTCCCCTCCATTTTCCGAAAAATAAATGTGGTAATACCCCAGCCCGGAGCCGCCGTCATTGCCGCTCAGCCGTAAGTGGACCACGGTATCCGCCTTTACCTCCGCGATGACTGTACTTTGGGGCGCCAATAGGTCCGTCGTATTTTGCCATATATTGGTTAGTATGGGTTCGTTTTCGTCAAATATAATGGACGCCCGATTACGCACAACCACGCCGTTGCCAATGTCTTCCCTGAGATTTACCGAATAAGACACCGACCCTTCACCCTCAGGGAAGTTGACATTCGGTGGTAGAAAACCATCCAATACGGGGATGTCACCGGTCTGCGGATCGACAGAAAAGAACTGCCATTCGATAATGCCGGTCAGCGTATCCAAAGCCGCATTGATTCGCACACGCAATGGTCTCCCCGGCACGGGGTCGAGGTCCAGGACAAATTCCTTTCTCCGTTTAGGCACCCGGTAATTATCCGTGCCGATCGTGACGTTACCGAATTCAAAGGAAGAGAGATCAAATACATTCGCATCCAACGTATCCAAGACGCGTACGATTTGTGCGGCAGCGGATGCAGTATCGACGTTTTCAAACGTTACCAGGAAAGACTGCCTGTCTACGCTGTTCACAAACCGACCCGTACCGACTCCGGATGGGCCGTAAATGGCATTCGGATCCATGGAACCTACTGACCGGGTTTCCTTTTCACGTTCGTCACGCGGCGTGAGCTCCCGATCCACTTCGTCCAGTAAATCCTTCAGTTGCTCGGCCAGCTCGGGGCAGTCGTCGAGTACATCCATCAACGCCTGCCGCTTGTCTTCCAAGGTTTTCAATTTATCAACGGTATCAAACATTTTCTCAAGCCTCTTCAGGCGGTTTATTTCTGAGGCGGCATCCGGAAGCTTGGATAGCTCGAGTAATTTTTCCTGATACCTCATCCAGGTATCCGACGACATGCCTTGGTTATTGGCCAGCCGCTTATTAATAAAATCCGTCTTCTGCTTCCGGGCATTCAGCATGTCCTGTCTACCTTGTAAACCTTTTGACAACATCAATTTCCCCACTTCTTCTGTGGCAGTTATCAGCGCATATTCGTTTGCCGCATCCAGGTCCTGCCAGATATCTGCGTAGGTTTCGGCGCTCATGTCATACCCATCCCACCACGACCAGAATTTTGCTCCGGCATATTTTGCGCTAACGCCCAAGTGTTTCTGCCCCACTTTCAAGGTTTTGGTCAACGTCTGCAACGGCACGTTCTTGGTATTATCTGCCATCATATCCACCAAGTCTATCATTTCCGATGCCGCATTCATCGAAACATCTGCATAATTAGGTGTTTCACACGACCCGAAATAGTTTGGCTTTAGCGTAAAGGTGATAAAATTCTGTGCACTCGGGCTGGTGGCCCGGACATTGAAAGGCAGCTCATAGGTGGTACCTGCTGGGACATGCGGGATTATTAACAGCCGCATATACCCATCGTAAGGTTCATTCTTGAATGAGTCGATCGGGGTGGCCGTATCGAGCTCCTCATAGATATGCTGGATTTCGGCATTGGACAGCGTAAAGGTGTCTCCATCATCATCGAAAATGGTCGTAGTGCCATCGGCGGGTGGTACGATTTGCTTGTGTTCAAAATTGAGGTCAACACTCTTTGGCCACAGCAACCCCACGATCACCCCCGAAGCGGTTACGTTGCCTTTGTTACCCACCACCAGGTTGAAGCGTGTTTCCCGGCCTACGCGCCATTCGTCAGGACCGGTTACTTCGGACCAAGTCGTAGGATAGACAAACGAGCCGATGGTGAATGCCCCCGGGTAAACCAACGGGTTTTCACCCGGTATATGGATGGTTACATCGTATTCACCTTCCTCGGCAAAGTGCAGGTCGAAGGTGGCGGTCATACTTGTCCCTTTCGGGCCCGCATACACGCCATCTGGCTGAAGCGTATTGCCGCCCTTGCTTAGCGTAATCACTGTGTTTTCCGACAACCCTCCTCCAAACACCTGAATCATGCCATCGCCGCCCTTGCCCACGGACGTGGGTGTGAAGTATTCCACACCTTTGAAATCAAACGTGTATTCGGCGGTATCAGTAAGCCCACAAACGCTATTCACCGCAATCAGTCTCGCCGTATAACTGCCAAAGCCATAGGTTTTCATCGGGAACCTACCGGTTGCGGCGGTACCATCGCCAAAATCCCACCGGTATTCGTCTGCGTTGCCCGCCGCAGCCCTGAAGCCGATTTCATTGCCCACCCGTTCAAAGTCAAAGGCCGCATGAGGCTGGTGGTCAATGTGGTCCATTTCAATTTCATACTGGAACGACCCCGTACCCCCTTGGTACACCCTTATATAGAGGCTGTCGGTTTGCACGCAAGCGAGGCTGACGGTATCGCGTACCCACACACCGTGGTCAACCGTGCTGCCACCCACTCGCTGCGAGGCCACCCCCCGTCGATTCGTATCATACGCATAGATGTGGAATCCGGCCGGCCGGCCACTGGTGTTCAACCCGGCTACGTATATATCAATATTACCGTTAGCAGGTACTTCGAGTACGTAATAGTCATTACGGTCCGTCACCCCATCGGCTACATACCCGATATGCCCTTCAATGGCATCCGCCACATCCACCGTCGTCGCCTCCTGAAACGTATTATCAGGTTCCCAATCAATCACGCCCTTTTCAACCATTTCATACCGCAGCGTATAGCTGAACGACCGGCTACTGCCTTGGTAAATACTGAAATACAGACTATCCGCAGCACGGGAATACAGCTCAATGGTGTCGCGGACCACCTCCCCCGCGGATACGTTACTTCCTACCGTCGTTTGCCTGGCGATTTGCCGATTGCTTTTATCGAAGGCGTAGAACGAGAAAGAACCGGCGCTTCCGCCGGTATGAACTCCCTCAAGGTATATCTTCACGGTGCCGTCTTCGGGCAACAGGGTTTTGTAGTAGTCGTACCGGTCGGTTACCCCGTCAGCCACGTAGCCAATATGCCCGTTTACCGTCTCTAGTTCCACCAAGTCTGCCGCTTGGTTAAAAGCGTCATTCACCTCCGGGTCATTGGGGCTACGATCCACTACCTCATACCGCATTTCATATCCGAACGAGCGACTGCTACCTTGATATACGACAAAGTATATACTGTCTACAGCCCGGGAGTGTATCTCGATGGTGTCGCGGATCACACCCCCAGGAGATACGTTACTCCCCACGGTGGTCTGTCTTGCGATTTGCCGGTTGCTTTTATCGTAAGCATAGAACGAGAAAGAGCCGGTACTTCCTCCGGTATGAACCCCTTCAAGATATACCTTCACCGTGCCGTCTTCCGGCAACAGGGTTTTGTAATAGTCGTAGCGGTCGGTTACTCCATTGGCCACGTAGCCAATTTGGCCACGTATGCTATCCCCTTCATTCACCACGATGGCTTGTGCAAACCCATTGTTAGGCTCGGCATCATCAGGGTGCTGGTTGAGCACTTCGTAGCTCAATTGATAAGTGAACGAACGGTTGCTACCTTGGTAAACCACAAAATAGATGCTGTCCACCGCGCGGGATGTGATGAGGATCGTATCCGTGACGCTTTCGCCTTCGGATACATTACCGCCAACCGTCGTTTGCCGGGCGATCTGCCGGCCGCCTTTGTCATACGCATAGAAAGAGAAGGACCCCGTACTGCCGCCCGTATGCGTGCCTTCCAGATAGACCGTCACCGTACCGGAAGCAGGCAAGAAGGTTTTATAGTAATCATACCGATCCCCGGCTGTCCCAATGTCGCCCGCAACCTCTTGTTCGGCTGCGATCAGGTTCGCCTGGTCAAGGGCATTATTCGGCTCAGACTCGGTCTGCGCGTACGATGCATGCATACCGCACACCAATAAGCATGTGAAAAGTAATTTATTTTTACCCATAGTTATAGTTGATTAGCGTGAAACCAATTACTACATAGCTATGGGGTAAAACCACAAAAGGTCAACAAACGAAATAGAAATATTTCAATGTTTTTTCTACGTATCGTTACTTAGCGATAAGCGACTCATTACCAAGGCACATCAAGCCTTGTCATCTATCCGGTCTTCATTTTACGCCGCGAAAAATAAATCCACCCCGCGACGAATGCAACGGCGGCCACCAGCCCGATAAGCCGATAGCGCCAACGACGTTCCGTATATATCGGGTCGCTATCACCAATCAGAGACAACCCTGCCCAGTAATAAGGATGGTCCAGTTCCCCGTCGTTTGCTGCTATAAAATCAAGTTTAGCGTTGCGAAGAGCTTCGCTCTTATCCATCCCTTTTGATAGGTATTCGTAAAATTTCGACACAATATCCGCATTCGTTTTCTCGTCGATTTTCCATAGGGACATGACCACGCCCGAACACCCCGCTTGCAGGAAACTGTGGGCCAACGAAATCACGCCCTCCCCGTTGCGTAATGCCCCGCGCCCCGTTTCGCAGGCCGTGAGCACTGCCAACTCCGCACGTAGCTGCATGCCATAAATCTCATAGGCATGCAAATACCCATCATCGGTGTCGGCGGTGTCGCCAGGCAAGGATTTTGCAAAAAACAATCTCGACTGCATGGGCGACAGGTTATTTATCTCGGCATGCGTACCGAGATGCAGTACGCGATACTGCGCTGCATGCGCTTTGAACGCCCCTTCCTGCGCCTGCTGTTCGGCAAACAGATCATGGGCAACGAAGCGGCCGATCTGCTGTGCAGCCTGCAACGAGAAGGGCTGCCTATTCAGGTAATAATACGGGTCATCCGGCTCGGCATTCGCGGCCGACGCCTGACGGAATGCTTCTTTCATTTCCGTGGAAAACACGGGAACGAACAGCAGTGCCTTCCCCCCGACCCGTTTCGATTTGGCCTCTTTGATACGAATGGCGCTTGATGCAGACAGCAGGTAGGAGAACGTATACTGTTTGATCAGGTAAGGCATTTTTCCGAAATGCATTTCGTTCTCATGTTGCAACAACAATTCGAAATTGAGGTAATACAGAGATGCATCCGGGATGACAAGCAAGCGGTTAGAATCAAAATAAGGAACGATTGGCTCGATTAACTCCCCGTAAAGCCGGTGTGACGAGGTTACGAATTGGCGAGCGGAAACGCCATGAAGGTGCCGCAATGCTTGGATGTCATCCAAGATTTCCTTTTCCATGCGGCGGACATAAAACCCATTGGCAGTAATGACAAAAACAAACACCGACTCATCGGTCACGGCGTAGTGGATGAGCGTTTCCCGTTTACCGAGCAATTTCTCACGGATTTCCGCAAGACTGTACGGTTCCAGATCGTATTTGGCGAGAAACGATTCATCGCCCGACTGCTTGAGGCTATCTTGGAATCGCCGGTAATCTTCCATGCTCCCCGTTAATAAACGAAGCAGGGAATCACTGGCTTGAGGTTCGTTGAGGTATTGTTCGTTGAGGCTGTTTATCCGGATGCGGAAGCCATGGTCGCGCGCAGCGGTCGGGTCGTCGCTACCTAGCGTAGCATCCACCATCAGGTTGTTTGATGCCAAGCGCAGTAGTAATGCTTTGCTACGTTCTGCATAATCTAATGCTTTTTCCAAATAGTCTGAATCGTTCCCTTCGCCGGATAATGCCCAACAGGATTCGACGCCGATCGAAAATAATTTTTTATTCGTATCGGCTTGCTCAATGAGCGAAGCCTGCGACCGGAACGCGTATAAATTAGCCGCGAAAAATGCACTGTACGCATCAATTATTTTGAGTATTTCTACCAAGTGTTGCCGTTGTCCGGTTTGGTTATATAAATCGTGAAGGATTGTAACCCGGTTCAGTAAGAATATGCAGGAATTAAAACTATAAGGTAAGCGCGGAACCCATTCCGATGGATCGGCTGGGAACTGCTCGAGTTGCATGGTGCGCAAAAACACGCTATCGGAATACGCCAAGGCTTGTTCAAAGCGTCCGGCCCGACGATAGGTTGTGCTGATGTTGTCCAAAAATGAAAGCGAACGGTTCTGCAATTGGGGAAAATACCGGCGAAAGTCGTCCCACGCAGCCTGTTGTATATTGATCGCCTCCTCCCATCGATCCAAATAACCCAATGTAGCCCCTTTGTCGGCTTTGGCATACAGGCTATGGTAAGAATTCCCCGATCCCATCCGTTGGTAATTTGCGATCGCTTTTTCATAGTAGTCGATAGCTTCTGCAAACCGGTCTTGGCTAAATTGGAAGTCGGCGTAATAGCTCTCAATATATGCCTTCTTGGTTAGCTCATCCGGCACATGCCCTTGCTGCAAACGGTACGCCCGTTCAAACGACCGCTCCGCATCAGGCGCCAATCCCAATTTTTGTTTCGTGCTTCCCAGCATGACTAGGGTCTCCAACATACCTGGTCCGAATTCACCAAAAATAGCGTCAAACAAGTTTTGGGCCTTGGTCAGGTACACATTCGCCAAATAATATTCATGCAGCGCATAGTACAATCCTCCCAGATTACTGTATGCCCCTGCCAGGAAGTACCCGTTGCCTGTTTCGAGGTAGTTGCCGTAGTGGATGTCCACGGCCTGGTGTTGGTGGTGTAAAGCTTCCTCATGCCTATTAAGTGCAAGGTACACTTCGGAAAGACTGTTGTGCATCATGCCCGTATTCGTATGGTCGTGCGGGTAATGCGTTCGAACGGCGCGCTCGAACTCCAAGCCATCTTGCAGGGCTTGGTTATAATCGCCGCTATAATAGCTGATGAAATAATTGGTCTGCCATATATTTACCATCAGTGCCCCACCCCTGCCCTGCACCTGCAGGTTCAGTTCGAAGGCTTGCTGCGTGTAATGCCGTGCCGTTTGATAATCCTGAGCCGATAGATGCAGCTGGGCTATTGCATGATACAAGATGACGTAATGCCTATTTGGCGGCAGGTCTTTATCCACAGAATCCTCGGCTTTTTTTAAATAGCGTCTCGCCCGCTCCAAATCGTACAGTTGTACGTCCAGCTGCCCCATACGCGTATAGGCCGCCACCCTGGCTATACTTTTGTGTGGCAAATCATCGATCGTCCCCAATGCCGCACGCATCAGTTGCCGGGCCTCCTCCAATCCGGACGTACTGGCATATACCAGGGCCTTATGCGTAACGGCAAACACCAGGCTGTCGGCCTTCCCGGCCCGTGTATACAAATCGATGGCCCGATCGATCGTGTATAGCGCGCTGTCCAAGTTGTTCTCGCGGTAATTACGCTGGGATTTATCAAAGTCGCTCTCCTGTGCATAGGCGAAACAACCGATTAATAAAAGCGATAAGGGTAGCAACCTTGAGACAAACATATCGATCCAACCTACTTCGCCATTCGATCCAACAATTCTACAGCTTCTTCTTTTTCGGGTAATTGCTTCAGCAGCCTCTTCGCCTGGACATAGTCTTTCTCTTTCAGCTTCAGCAATGCCAAATACCAGATTGCTCTTTCGTGGAATACCGAATGTTTATTTTCGGAAAGGGGCGCCAAGTAATCTAAGGCGACTGCATCGGCATTTTTATTCAAATATGCTATACCGGTATAATAATGCAAGGTATCCGTTACGCCCTTTTCAACAGCGAGCTGCTTCCATACATTGATGGCACCGTCATAATTCCCTTCTTTATACGATATCATCCCTTCATTAAACACATATTTGGCCGAATCGTTGCTCATCACCACCGGCAACCCGGGGTCAGGCCGGAAATAGGCTGCATACAGGTCATCTTCGGATACCATCTGCTGACGATACATCCACCATCCCACCAAGCCGACACCGATTAGTAACGCGGCTGCGGCCACATAGCGCCAATAAACAAACTGTTTGCCAGTTGTCGGCGGCGTTTTCACTTCCCGTTCAGTTGTTATGCTTGCGGTGAACGCACCGACCTCCACCGCGCCGATCAACTGCCGTTGTAATTCCACCTCGTCGCGAAGCGGCTTATCGACCGACAATAGACGCTCAAACTCCACACGCTCAGCAGTATCCATACTGCCAAGCAGGTACCGCTCGATCCGCTCAAACTCCTCGCGGCTGATATCTTGCCTGTATTTACTCATCGTTATGCTGCCTTTCCAAATAGATTTTCCGCAATCGCATCATACACCGGTACTTAATAGTTTTGACGCTTTCCTCAGTATTATTCATCGCAGCTGCGATTTTTGCCAACGACTGCCGCTTAAAGTAAAACCGGCCCAACAACTCCCTGCACTTCTCCCCGATACGGGCAATCGACTCGTTCAATCGCTGGTTCTGTTCCAGTTGCTTAGCCAACTGCTCTGTGTCATCAGCTTCCCCTTCAAATAATGACAGGTCATCTTTCAACACCAACCGGATGCGCCCCGACGATTTGAGCTGATTTATCCACTTGTATTTGCAGATCTGCCGCACATAGGCGTTGAGCTGTTCGGCATCCCCGCGAAATTTCCCCGCCCGCAGGTTCAGCCATGCAGCACTCACGCTTTCCTGAAAAACATCTGCGGCATCTTCAAGCGTACCTGAATTCTTCAGGATATACCCTTGCAGCCAACTAAAATTATCGGTGTAAACTTTGGTAAGCAGACGCTCCGGGTCTGCATTCCGCATATCTTTTAGGCTTTCCAAAATTAAGCATTGCTTTGGTTGCCCGAAAGATACATAGTTTTATTAACTACAGCGACAATTCCCGGTGTTTTCTCTTTTTTACTGTTTATTATCACTCAAATATCTTGTTCCTTGTTGGAACGACCGTTATCCGGATTCGACAAGTCCACTCACGGTTTCAACGTGACAATGACTTGGGCCATTCCTGTTCTGGAAGCAGCGCCAGCAATGAATTTGGCGCAGTCGGGCGGACCGATCCAAGTAGGGCTCCACCCCGACGTCGCCAGCACATAACCAAACTCATACTGCCCGTCAGCATTAAGCTGGCCGGTGGCGGCTGTCCACGAGGCACCCGTCCCCGTCACTCTCGGAATGACCTCCGGACTGAATTCGATAACTCTGGCCGAATAGCTTACGGCGTTTTCCACGGGATCGACGTAAAAAATCGTACCCGCCCCGCAACTGGTATAAACACCGTCATCCGTGGGGCCCCAGCTGATGACCGAAATGGGTACATAGATGATTTTCTTCGTTTCGTCATTCACGATGAACACTTTGCCTTCGAGCCGCTCAAACAGCTGGTACTCACTATCCGGTTGGCCTTTGGGCTTTACATAGATGGTAGCACTGATGTATTCCGTACCCGATTTGGTTTCGTTGTCTACACATTCATACACAATCGAATTGGCTGTAGTGGAGAGGGTCTTCACGTGAGAAGTCCCATCCCCGCTCAATGCCCCATATTTCCCCGCCGTGCTCCACGAAATGCGGTAATCATTTTCCGGGTCATTTTCTATCCGCACCATATTTCTGTTGATCGGCCGAATAAATAGCGTCACTTTGTTCTCACTCCCTTTTCGTCCGGAAACCGTGGCTTCTGGCCCAATCTGGTAAGCGCTTTTGTTCACCCGTACGTTTGCCGTATCCCGGCCAATCAGCTTATCATCGATGTAAACGGCGACATACACCTGCTCCCAGTTTTCTCCATCGGTAAGTGCACTGGTCTGCATTCCCTGGAAAACGATCTTTGAATCAGCGCTTCGGAATGTTTTCCCGGCATTGCCTTTACTGTCAGACAGGGTACTGTATTTGCCGGTTGTTGTCCATTCATACGAGCGGTCCTTCCCTTTATCCTTTTCGTCCAAGTCTTTGATTTCCGCACTGATTTCCTGTCGGCTGGAGGCGCCACTTGTGGATACAGCGGCCTCGCCCGGAGTAAGGGTCACCTTGCTGCGCCGGGCCAATACTTCCCATTCTTCCAGCCCCTTGGAATGGTACCAGTGATAGGATACGCGCGCCCAATCCGTACCCTGAAGAATGAGATCTGTTACTAAAAACACCCGGGTAAGCTTCTTGGCCACGTCCTCGATTTTTCCTTGGGCATCGGGTAATGCTTTTTTGAGCAACATAACCAACAACGTCTGTCCCTGTGTCGCCACCATCGCATCCAACGTGGCTATAAAAGCACCTGAAAAATCGCCTTTTACCATATTCTCCATGACCTTAGGCGTATTCAGTACAAGGTCTCCGAAAAGTTCGACCATCCCGTCTTCCTGGAGGGAGCCTCCAGCTTTATAGAAGCCCCCTACCAGTGGAACAAAAAAATCATTGATAAAATGGTAGGCAAAAACTCCACAAAAGGCTGTAAGTTCCTTTTTAGTCAGCCCATTTTCTTCCATTTCTTCCGACAACGATATTTTCGTGCCAGCGCCTAGACCTATCAGGCGTACTTTGTAATACGCTTCGGTCTCGTCCTCGTCCAGGTCCAGCGATACGGGGTCGGATGTAATCATATTGGCTTCCAGTCCTTTTCCCTGGATGTTATTGTAGACTGTACCGGTAAATGATGTGACTCCCGAAACAGGGTCTACCCAAAAATCAACATCCGGATCGGTGCTTGCTTCCAGCCGGGGCAGAATATCACGGAAATGCTGTTCGCCTTCTTTTTTAGACTTCATTTTATAGGCAAATCCTACTACGGCACGTCGGTAATGGTTGGTCACCGAAAGCCCCAAATCCTCGGCATGGAGGCGCAGGCCGCTGCGTATATCGTTGGCATCTACCCGTATGCTTGAAGCCCTCGTGCTCATCGACAACGATGTAGGTACAGGGGCTGAAAGCCCCATAGCGGTCTCGTTGTTTGACATCCACTGTTTCAGTGCAGGGACAAACGAGCCGGAAGACAATCCTTTGGGGTTATTGCTCCAAGCTGCCGTAAATGCCGACACCCAGTCTGACACGGCCGGTATTTTGTCTATATTATTCACAAAGACTCCGTGTAGCGTATCCGGCTGAAACGCCGTACCTAACACATAATACAGCAGCACCTTCGCTGTGCTGGCCACCGAGATGGTTTGCGTACTATCTGTAATGAATCCGGCCATCACAGGATTGTCGTCCTTGTCAAAAAGATACGCTATACCAATCTGGCCATCTTTTTGTATTACTTTCGTTTTCCCATCTTTATCTACGGGCTGTATAACGCCTCCTGCAAATAATTCATGGCCATTCAGATCATAAGTAGACCCTGCGGGCAATATCACTTGAGCATCTTTCAATTTGACATCAACCGGAACGGAATTGCCGTCATCGTCGTCAGGCAGGTTTGTGGAGTCTTTCTTACAGGAATTGGTCAGTGCCCCGATCAGGAGCATGAAGACTAGGGTAATTGCTTTGGTTTTCATTTTATCCAAGTTGAATTTCAAACTTCATCCTACTACTGGATATTCGGATTAAAAGGCGCCCTGTCGCGGTCATCCGGCACACCGTCATTATCCGAATCCTGGACGCTCTCGCGATCGATGAAGAGGAGCTGGTAGCCTATGGGAAGGAATGTTTCCAGCACCATCGCATCGTATTCAGCTGTTGGAGCCATAGTCATCTGTATACCCACGAATGAACTTCCCAAATCGGGCGAGGCATTGACGTTGGCCACAACCAACGCCGTGAAGTCACCTGCACGGACCAGCCGGGTAGCCACGGTCGACTGCATTCCCGGGGCCAGTTGCTGGGCGCTCCCGTTGCTACATACAATTGTAAATTGCGGATTGCCTAGGTTAGCAAGCATCTGGTTTACTTCGCTTTGCACCACCTGCTCGGCATTCGTCAAGCCGAAGAAAGTCGTCGTGACATAGCGCCACAGCACATTATTATCGTTGCGGAGCACGTTTACACCGATGGTACTGCTCCCGCTGAGCTCAAACGCTTGGTACCCTTGCGGCATCTGGAAGCCCAGTGCCGGGTATCCGCTGTGGATAAAATATCCTCCTGGATTCTTAATGGTCGGCAGACCTCCGGGGATGTCGCCCCGTAGCACACCGTTGTTCAAGTCCCAATACAAGGCCTGCACACCGCGTACATTGGGACATAGTTGTGATGTCATATTGGCCAACTGCGCCTCCGGTGAGGGGTTATCCCGCTTACTGCACGAAAGCAGTAAACAAACGGCAACGATGCAGATCATCCGTTGCCATGTTGTATGTCTTTGTAGCTGTTTCATCGTCAAGTTATTACTTACCTATACCGATTAACTTCCGGCATTTAATCAAATGGATACGCTATGAGTTTATCAACGGAATAAAGGCAAGGTGAACAGCTGAATTCATTTTTTTACGCCAAAAAAAAGCCGCTTTCTAAGGTTAGAAAGCAGCTCTTTCTGCAACTTTAATTCAGCGCGCGGACCTGACCCGGTCAGAATTCGTGGTCCCGCGACTCTCCCCACTCGGTATCCAGCGCAATGGAAAACCCGTTGATGGCACCCGTATCTCCAAGTAGCCGGCCGCGGAGCCGTAGCCGCACGTTGTTCCGTATCGATTGGGATATCGTTACCGTATTAAGCGCCACGCCACCTTCGCCATAGGCCGTCAATTCATAGGTTATGGCCTCATCCTCAACGAGCAATCCAAAAAACTGGTGCAATGCAATCCGATAGTCGTCGGCACCATCGAAACCGCTGAATTCGATCGTGTGGATATCCGACATGTGTTCCTCGGCTGGCTCGCCAAAAGGCGTATAGAGGAAATTACCGTGTTGCTTCGTTACCTCAATCTTTTTAACCCGCAACAAATCGGCGGCTAAGTCGGTAAAATCGAATTCGACAAGGCTATAACAACGCCTCAGTACTGCCTCCATCTCCGCATCGCGACCATCTACCACCAAATTATCCAATAACACGGCGTAGGTGACTGCCCGGTAGTCATTAAAATGCTGCCCGAAATAAAACTCATTCGCATTGGTGACATTATCGGGTAAAAGCATACCCTTATCAGATCGGTACGCCACAAATAGCACATCGTAACTGCCGTCTGCCAGCTTGATATCAAGCGCACCGCCCTCACCTAATGCCGTCATGGATAGCTGCTGCTGTTGTACCACGGCACCATCTCCGGCCGAAAAAACATAGTAATGCAACGTGGTGGGCACCGTGGGGTCGCCTGTTTCCACCTCGGCATTGTAAACACCGGACAAGCGGATGTTGTCCAACCGAACAGTGCCTTGTGTTTCATTGTAGTCACTGATAGTATCGCGATCACCGGCAAGGAAATCAAATTTTAAGTTCAACACAGTTGTTAGCCCGTCCCATATCGAGGAGAAATCAAACTGATAGGGATTTCTCTTTTGTTCCTCCATATTAGCAAATTGCCGGTTTTCAACGAAGGGCACATACGTCTCACCACCATCAAACGAATAAGAAAGTGAAAAAGCCTTTGGCCCCGTGTCAGAACTACTGATATCGAATGCGAATTCGGAAAGCGATTCTACACCCTGCAACGGCAGTTTCAATGTAACATTTCGTCCTCCACGAAGGCTAAATGCCTTACCCCCGGGATACGGTTCGACCGCAAAAGTCGAATTCGGATATGTGGGCGACGCAGCTACAGCCTCAAACGTAATCTCCGCCCCTTCCTCATCCACAGCGATATCAGGCTCCAAATCTTCAGCGTTGAACGACCAGAAGTAGAGGTACTGCGGTTCCAAACCGGGCTCGATGTTCTTCAATGCCTGCATACCGCCCAACCCATCGAAAGCCTGCAGAGCCGCCGACTTCATCCCATCCAAGGGGGTTACTTCGGCTTCGAAACCGGCCAACTTGAACGTGACATTCCGCAATTCATTCGTGGGTAACTCCGGGATGTGCCGCTTACAACCGGCAAACAAACAGACACACCATAAAATGGTGCATAATAAATAATCGGAAACGTGCTTTAAAGATCTCATTGGTATATGTAAATTGGTTAATAAGCATCCGTTGTGGCAGCATCCTCGCGATTGCGAATATGGGCTGCGACTTAATGCATGAGTCCAAGCATCATCCCGAAAATAACACAACGGATGGGAACAACCAATAAAACACCTGAATACAAAGCAAACGTTACAATGTGGTAAAAAAGAATAACCGTTAAGATAACTTTTAGTACGTTGAGCCTTCTATCATCATAAATATATTGAATTTAAATTAAAACAATGCCCACACCAAACCGACGTGGGCACTATACCATTTAAACGTTACGAAACCAGTCGCAACCGAAATCAGCTTTTATCTACGGACAGCGCCTTGTCTATTATGAACAGTAAACTCTGCCGGTGCGCGGCAGTCTGTGCATCCGTGCCTGAGGCACCTGCCAATTTCCCCTTAAGATCAGTTAGGGCCGCTAACGCGCCGGCTTTGCTCGCATAGTCGTAGCCCGTCTTGGCTTCCAGGATACCAACCAACGCCTTCACATAATCCGTTTGCAGGTTCTGCCGAATCAGGTTGACAGCCCCGCCAAGGTCAGCATCAAAGATATTCGCGGTCAGGTCTTGCATTACATCGGTTACTGAATAACCATTTCCATACAGGCTGCTGTTGCTGATGCGCGTCAGGGTAGTCGGATGAAGGATATGCGAGAGCGTACTCACCTGCAGCGACCTAAACGTATTCTGTGGCTTGTAATCTTCCGTGCCACTGAAAAAGTTGAAGCCCCGGCGCTGGCGTTGCAAATAGGGGAACAGTTCATAATCCGTTGCGAACGCATCGGGCGCATACACATATTTACCCAGCAGTTCCATGGCCTTTTTCTGAACGTCTACCGGCACCGGTGTATAAGGTTTGGCGTCCGTTCGCTGCCCCACAAAACTACGGTCCACATACACGCCACCGATATACCGGCTGATGGCTGCTGCCATGCTTGCACGCTGGCTATTCAGTTGGCCATAGCGCTGCAACAGCTCTTGGTATCCTTGGTTGGGGCGGCTGAACCGATCTTTCAGCTTTGGCATCATATCGTTTACTAATAGGAAACGCTCCTCCCCATAGGCCATCATATCGCTGGAGTGGTCATTTATCATCACCCGCGGGTCGATGGCCTTGCCCGGGCTCCGCATATCGTCGGCATCATTGCCAAAGGCCAGCTTGGGGTCGGTGCTCCGGCTTAAAATTTTATCTAGCCCTTTTGCTTCGTCCGCCTCCGAAAATGGCGTATAACCATATTCAATGGCCCAAATATCATAAGGCCCCGCTTTTGTGGTATAATAATCGCCCTGCTTACTACGGTCGCGGCTCACGTTAATGGCCGGATAGTCCATCACCGACCCCTGCAGACCGATTTTGCGTGTCAGTTTAGTATCGTGCAGTTGCTCAGGGCTAAGCATCTGGCTTGCCCGCATGTTGTGGTTCAAGCCGAGGGTATGCCCCATTTCATGCATAATCAAATAATAGAGGAATTGTTTATGCATTTCCTTTACCGTTTCCGATTTAGCAGCATCGCCTGCTTCGGCATCTAATGTTTCCACAACAGCAACTCCGGTCTGGAACTGCATACTGAGCTCGTTAGCGAGGTTGCATAATGCCATACGGTTCACTTGGGAGTGGTGCACATACTCTGTCTGTGCTACCGCTTGCTCCGGATTTTCCCACGGTAACGATGCCAATGCGGCATTACCGCCATTAAACAAATCGTCCATCACCGGTGTGCCCGCCCCCGATTTCCATTCTACCGTGATGTCGGCTCCTAGGATCTGCCCGGTCAGCGGGTTGAAAAAACTTGGGCCGATAGCGCCGTAGGTCGGAGTCGCTGAAGATTTCCAGCGGATCACATTATAAGTTATATCCGCCGGGTCCCAATCTGCATCATCGGGCATCTGTTTCATCACGATAGCATTCTTGAACCCAGCAGCTTCGAATGCTTCGTTCCACTTTTCCCCGGCCTCCTTGATTATCGGCCGGTACTCCAGCGGTGTGGTATTCTCTATCCAGAATACGATTGGCTCCACCGGCTCGCTGACCCTTGCATTCGGGTTTTTCTTTTCAAGGTGCCAACGGCTGATAAAATCTCGGTATGGCGTGGGCGATATCGATGTCAGGTCATCCACCTCTGCCCCGAAGTAGCCCACACGGGGGTCGTCGCGCCTGGGGCGGTAGTTGTTTTGGGGTACTTCCAGAAATGAATGTTGCATTCTCACCGTCACATAGCGCGCATCGGTGATATCTTTGCCGCCACCATTCATAGGGGCGGGGTTGTCATAAGTCAACCGCACCACAATATCCGTATTTTTCGGGAATGACCGCACCGTGTCGTAACTTGACTTCGCCGCATTCAAATTCCCCAGGTTGAAGACCGCTGTAGGCGGGATACCTGGAGGCATCACCGGTTTCACAGCGTCGAGCTTATTACTGATAAATAAACCATCAATCGGGATGAGGTAACCTGCACTATCGGAAGCAGCAATTTTCTCCGAATGGAATATTGTTTCTGCCACATCCGCATTGGCTGCCTTGCTCACCGGGTTATCCGGGTCATAATAAAATGATGTGTTTTTTCGTAAGAACTCAATTTTATCCTGGTTCTTCCGAATGCTGAACAACCACGTATCGCGGATCATATTCTCGTTGAGATACAGCGACGTTGGCCCCCCCATAGAAAAGCTCTGATAGATAAAATCCTTGTCCAACTGCTCTTTCGGGAGGTATAGTTGCAAACTGGCCGTAGTGGTATCCCGATATAGCGTAAAAAGCCCGTCGATTTTCTTGCTCGACTTCACCTTTTCATCGATACTCGGCTTTTCGTCTTTCTTCTTCTTTGCCGAGTCCGCTACAGCTTTGGCCGTGCTGTCTGGCGGGGTTACCTTAGTGGTATCCGGTTGGTTCTTCGGAAGGGTGTCCTGTAGCAGGTACAGTGCCCCATGGCCTGAAACGGGCGTACCTAGAAATAGGCCGCCTATTACAGTTGCTAGCAATACATACTTCATACGATTTGGTTAAAATTATACATTCATGTGTGGCACATCGTAGGCCAAGTGAGTCGTTCCGTACGACTCTTCCCATAAGACGCCTCTGCACCAAATTAGTTGCTCACGAACATCGCAAATTATCACCGTATCACCCGCAACTTTTACGTTACATATCAATTGCCTTAGTTAGACTGGCCTCCTTTTTTCGGCTTCCGGCTCACCACTATAACACCTACAACCAACGAAATGAGCAAAACGCCAAGCATAATATGTCGGAATGGGGTAACCGGTTGTAATTCCACCGGACTCAAATCGCCCATAATAGCCAAACCGGCCCAATATTGCGGTGCCAACAAGCGGCCTTCTGCCTGCTGGAGATAAACCAGTTTTGCACGCTGCAATGCCAAATCTTTAGGTAGCCCCATCTGTAGATGCATATAAAACGATTCGGTAATCACCATGCTCGATTGTTCGTCGATTTTCCACAGCCCGGCTAAAATGCTTTCACTACCTGCGTAGTTGAACGCGTGCGCCATCGATATCATGCCTTCTCCATTAAGATAACCGGATTTACCGGTTTCACAAGCAGTCAACACAGCCACATTGGCGATAAGGTTACAATTATAGATATCATACAGATACACCGAGTTCTCCGTGCCTGCAGCACCGTCGTTAGTAAAAATCAACCGGGAATATTCGGGATGGTCGTTATTGGCCTCGGCATGTGTACCGATATGGATAATACGATGATAGGCTGCATTAGAGCGGAACGCTTCAGCAGTCGACCGTTCCTCCACGAATAGCCTACCTCCCCATTCCCGCTGCATTTTATGTGCAAGTTTCACCGTAAATGGTAGTGGAAGGAGCTTTGTATATCCTCTGTCCATGGATAACGAATCCCGCCTGGCCGATGACAAGTACGCCGCTTTATTCCGGTCCGAAAATACCGGCGCAAATGCTACAAAATTATCCTTCATAACCGTACTGGGATTACCCGGCTTCAACGCCAACAAACTATAATGATACGATATGGCATATTTATTCAACAGGCATACTGCTGCCAATTCCCACAGGCTCGCAACGGGCACAGGTGCTAACATGTCGAAACTTACGTGATGCAGTATGCCATCGGGCACCACGATGACGCGACTACCTGTTAATGATGGCTCCAACGGCTGCCAAAGTATTTTATATAGTTGATGGGCCGCTTCCAACAATGGCCGTTCTCCTTGCCCGAAATCACGTAATAGTTTCACATAACGTTCCAAGCTGTCGTTAGCAAGTGGTGTAAAGGCCCATCCTGAGGCCGAAGAAACAAACGCAAAAAGACTTCCGCTAGATAGCACATACCTGATTACCGTCACATTTTCGGGCAGGGACCAGCCTATCCCAGCCAGCGCAATGCCTTCCTCAGCATAGCGCATCTGATAATATGCCGGGAACCGTTGTTGCAGTTTATTCAAGAAAGTATTCCAGTTATCAACCGCGTGCCGGTAAGCACCGACTGCATTGTCGTCATTAGGGTTCTGTTGAAGGCTGATATGGATATTCTCCCGCAGCCGCTCCTCTTCTTCTAGCACCGAGTCCGGCACATGAGCAAACTTCAGGGCCTGCTGATAGTCCATCCTCGACCGCATCCGCGAATAAATCGCCCCCTCGTGGATATTCAACCCCTTTCTAAGCTGGGTGCTGTCATTCGTTTTCAGGTAAAGCTCAAAATGAAGCTTTTTGATGAAATCGGTCAACGTTTGATGGCTTGCGATATGAGCCATAATGTCTTTCTGGTCGGTCAGTATCCGTTTCTTCCGATCGATGATTTCCGTTGCTTGCGCCAACTCCGCCAGCAATGACTGTAGTTCCGCGATACTCTTGGTTGGCGACAGTTCATAGGATGCCTTTGCGCGGATGAGCAAGGGCGACACTTTCTCCCCTTCGGTTTTGATAGAATCCTCCAGCGTAACGCTCTGACCTACAAACTTATTGATTTCGGCCAACGCACGTTGTGCATAGCCGTACGCTTGCCGGAAATCATGGCATTGGAACGCCAACTCACCGAGATGTTGAAGTTGGTAAAACGAGAGGAGTGAACGCTCGTTACCGGCGTCTCCCACGTAGCGCAGTGTCTTCACCGCAAGCGCTGTCGCCGTATCACATCGGCCCAGCTTCGCTTGGAAAGACGCGTACTTACGCAAAAACTCAAGATAAATATTGTCATACGTATCGGCGAATGCCAGCGCATACAGGCTGTCTGCCTTTTTATAGTACCTCTCTGCCGACTCATCCGAATGCTGTCTCTCTCCGATCAGTGCTAGCGCATAACATGCATCGGCATCCCAAAACAGGTAGTCCGCGCCGGCTCCTTTGATGGCCTCTCTTCCTTCAATAAGATATTCGCTCGCTTTCTTATAATCCGATGTTGCATAATACAGTTGCCCCAGGAGGATCTGTGAAATAAAGATCGCCGGGTCGTCTGCCTGCAGACGCTGCTTTTTCTGTTCAAACGAATACAATAGGAGCTGTTCGGTTTTTGCATAATTCCCCAGTTCCTTATATGCGCCACCAAGATTGTCGATTGCCTCAAACTGGAGCGATAGGGCTTGCTTCTTCTCATCCGCATAACCTGGCATCGACAAAAACTCCCGTAATAAGGCGATGCATTTCTCCATCGATTGGATGGATTGGCTGGTCCGGCCCTGAAGGCTGTAAACGCCGGCTAGGTTATTCAAAAGGAGCGCCTGCCTGAAGTGCGTATTCAGCGGCGAATCATCAATCTGCTTCACCGCTTCGATAGACTTGTCAAAAAAATATTCCGCGCTGTCTAATTTAGCCGAATACCATGATAGTACGCCAAGCGACATATACGTCTGGTAAAGTTGCTTTTGGTCCGGGTCAGGCTGCTGCGACACCAGGTCCGTAGCAATAAGGTAGTGTTTACGGGCAAGATCCAGGTTGGCCATCCGCCGTGCGTATTCGCCAAGATTACGTTGCATCAGCGCTAGCCGCTCGATTGGCGTATCTGTCGCCCGCTGGGCGAACGACAATGCTTCAAGATGTGCATCATACGCCCGTTTGTTATCGCCCATCAACCCGTAGAATTCTCCCAAATCGGCATAGGCCTCACGCAATGAACCCGATTGGGCTCCAAACGACTCTATCTTTCTGACCAGTTCCTCGGCGGTTTGTTTGGCTTGTGCTGCCCCATATCTTTCGTGAGCGACATCACCGGCTAATTTCACGTATGACGCCAGCGAGTCCCCTTGCTGCTCCTCTATGAGAAAATCCAGGTGTTGTTGAAGTAATTGATTGGCCTCAGTTACGTTATTGTTATCCAACAATTGTCGTACCTCGGTTTTTATCTGCGCTTCTTGTGCTATCCCTGTTGTAGCCAGGAATGCAATGGGAAACAAAACAGCTAAAAACACAAGGCATTTCATGGAATTGACGTAATATCGTTTAAGAGGGAATCCTTGGCGTGGTGCTCGGTACGGCGCAACTGCATTAATGCATCGGCTTTCCTACCTTGCTTCAACATGGCCAGCGCCTTATACCAATAGGCATCAGATTGGAATACAGAGGTCGGAGCGGCGGTTACCTTGTCGAGGAATACCACCGCGGAGTCGGGCTGGCTGTTGGCTAGGTAAGCAACTCCGATAAAATAATTCAGTGTGTCGTTACTCCTATTTTCCACCAATAACGGATACCACTTACCTATGGCTTTTCGGAAGTCACCGGTCTTATAATCTACCATGGCTTCTTCAAATTCATAATTGTCTGACGTTCCCATTAGTGTTGGTAAGCCGGGGTCGGCCTTATAGTACCGACTGAACAGCTTCTGTTCCTGTGGTTGTGCCGATCGGAAGAACCATAAGCCCACCATAGTCAACACCAATACGGCCGCGGCGGCCAGCCATCGTATACGTTGCCAAAGCGGCTTACTACTAGTAGAAATGACAGCCTCTTCAGGTTGCAACTCAGCATGGAATAAATTTAACTGTTCAGCGATGTTGGCCTCCTTTATGCCTACAAGCAGTGCACGGACTTCCTCTACTTTCCTTTCAAATACTGGGTCGTCCCTTAAACGTTCGTCAAATACCGAACGTTCATCCGCACCCAATTCATCATTCAAATACTCGCTAATGTATGCCAGCTCTTCTTCGTGCAAATCGTATGACGGCTTCTTTTCCATTATTTCACTCCCTCCTTAAGCACCAGTTCACGCAATTGTTTCAGACAACGGTATTTGTTGTTTTTCGCACTAGCCTCCGTCCAGGCAAATTCGGCGGCAATTTCCCGCAGACTTTGTTTGCGGAAGTAGAACCTTCCCAGCAATTCACGGCAGCGCGCTCCCAAATGCTTATATTGTTTTTTCACGGCGTTGATGTAATCATCGGTTTCTTCGCCTCGTTCATCCGATACAACGTCAGATTCGTGCCGTTCATCAACCGGCACCATATATCTATTTTTTTGTTTTCGCAATTCGTCAATCCATTTATTTTTTCCTACCCGCATGAGATAGGCCTCAAAATCCCCTTCGTCGCGAGGCAAAAACCTTCCAATCTGAATGTTTCTCCATACGGCAAGGAATGCCTCTTGATAAATGTCTTTAGCATCATCGCCTCCCCCGGAATTTTGCAAAATATAGCGTTCTAAAGCCTCATAATTTGCGATGTAAAGCTGTTTCAATACCGCTTGTTCATCAGAAATGATTCGCTTTACAAGGGAGTCGTCTGGTAGTCGGAAAGCAGGTTGGTCCATACGGTCAGCATAGTTTCCGGCTAATTTAATGTTTTATCTCAACAACCTATCAATTTTTGTCCTGTATTTGTTCAATTCCCTTCAGCCACACCTATTATTTCAATCTACACCTAGGGGCTGAACGCCAAATCCTGGGGACTGGCCTATAATATCCTGTCACTGAATTTCTCCGAACGCTATGTAGTTCTTCTCCTTTCGGCTATACACATCGGCAATATCCACCTGCACCTCGGCAGGAGGCTCCAGCTGTTTGCTGTCTTTTATGCAGGCTATAGCACCGGTTAACACCGGGGCAACTAACCAATAATGAAATTTTGCAGTCGTCATAAACCGAATTTTAGTTGTTTATAGTATTATCGTTGAGGTTAAAAAAGGTCATCAAATAGACCGCTATGGGATAGCAGCACAATTGATAGTGATTATTCCTACTGTTTTCGGTAGGTTTCCTTTATCAAACTGCCATCACCACCCCGATAGGTAACTACAAGCTCCTTACAAGTGAAGCTTAAGATCGTAGACGTGCCTGAGTTTAATATTAGCATGCGGCTACCTACATTGACATCCCACGTGCCGGAAGTGCTTCCACTTGGGTCACATATTTTGCCCGCATCTGTGTAAATGAACGTCCCATCCGCCCTCAATTCGTTGATATCATCTAACTCACAGTCGTCGTAGATGTCATGAAGTGCGTCGCGCTCACCGGCTGCCCCAACATAGCTGGCGGCGACGATTTTATATTTACCTGCAAGGGCCGCGACAGAAATCTCACACTCTTCTCCCGTATCATCCAGTTCTTTTTTCTTACAACCGGTAAAGAGGGATGAAACAATAAACAGTGTGGTTAGTGCAAAAAATAACGATCTCATGGTGTTCGCTTTAGTCAGTAATTATTCTTGTTAATGCTCATTTTGTTAAGCCGTACATATACTATTTACATATCGTAAAACAGCCAGAACGTCATCATAAAATTAAAAAGGGCACCCCCCTACAGGAAAGGCACCCCTCATTAAACACATGGAACGGCCGTTAATCAGTTGAGTAGCAACTGAATATTGAATTTCACACCCAATGTTACATGAAATGCCGTTACGTCTGGCTCTGTACCGGTGTTTTGACCATCGAAAAACTCTTTGTTTTTCCCTTCCAACGAAAAGAGACCTTTGGCGAACACAGACAATTGTGGATTGAAGAAGTAAGCCACGCCACCGCCCACATGGGGGGTATGCGCCTTTATCCTAACATCCACATAGCCTTCTCCGTAGCTGATGTCGTTCATGCCGAGTGTCCGGTTACTATAACCTGCTTGGACAAAAGGGCGCCATGCGTGGATTGTACCTAAAAAGTTCAACCGCACGCCAATATCCAACTGACTCATCGACATGGATTTAGCGTCTACATTATCCATGGTTATCGAAGAATATGTGAAGCCCAGGTAAGGCTCGATCAATTCGGTAATCCCGTAACTCGCCGCCACGCCCGCACCGTACCCACTTCCCGCATCCTCAGCAAGGAGTTCGTAATAATCCGAACTCCACCCCATCATATTCACTCCTGCTGCCAGATTCAAACCTTTGATGGTTGAACGTTGCATAATCTGTCCGCTAGCAGTGAGGCAGCCTACTGCCACCGCCAATACAAATGTTAATATCGATTTCATATCTTTTCTTTTTTTACTTTTTTACAATCATTTGTCAACTAAGGTACATCCACCCCTTTCTCCAACATCACTACAAAATCGGGTGATGCCAACATATCCGATAGCCGGCCACTCAGCTCGCTCTTGGCGAAAGGGATGGTCCGCCCATTGACGCTGCTGACGCCATTGAACCGGATACTCACTTGTTTCGAGCCCACCCGTTGGATTTCGGCTGTTGCGAGTGCTCCTACAGGAATAATGGTATACCCCTTATAGGTTACGGGCTTGGTAACAGAAAAAGAGAGCTTCCGGCCTTTTTTCAATTGGTCTTCGGCCAGCTTTTCTCGCAGGCGCAGGCTTACCGCAACCTGGCCATCCACTACCATACCGGCAGGCGGCGTCTTATCGGATACTGGGTGTATCTCCTCTTCTACCTCGGCAGGCCTTGGTGTCGTCTCTGCTACCGGCACGCTTACGTCGCTGGCGGTGGTCGTTTCCTCTTCCGACTTCGCAACCTGAGTGACCCCATCCACCGCCACGTCACCGGTCTCCTGTTGTGTGGTTCCCGACTGAGACACCCGCCCAGACTGATCCGGCACACTCCCTTCAGCGGGTGTTTTCTCAGATTCGGTCATAGCTAATAGCTGTTCTACATTGGCCATAGTTGCCGCATCCGTTCCAGCCGGTATACCTGCCACAGAAACTGCCGCACCCATATCTGCTTTCCCACCTTCCACTCGATCTGATTGCGCTTGCTTTTTCTCAACGGACTGGCCGCTACGGGGCCAAATCAAAAACACCATCGCTAATACCACCAATATCACTGCCGCTATACCGACCCCATAAATTACATTGCGGTACTGCTTCTCTTTCACCATCCCATCGGTTGATATTGCCGGGGAGGGCCCGCCACCTATCGCCGTCGGTTCGAACACCCTCGTTCCGGGCACATCGGCAGCCGGGGCTGCGCCGGTCACCATCAATATTTCCGTCGGGGCAGGAGCACTTTTCTCACGCGGCATACGTACCGCTCGATAATTTGGGAATGTGCGGAGCAATGCCTCTCGGAATTGGCTCGTATCGGCAAAACGGCGAGCGGGGTCTGCTTCCATCGCTTTGGCGATTATGCCGGCTAATTTACGCGGCACTGTCTTTTTCAATTTATCCAATGGCAGCGGATTACCATTGATGATGGCCTGCATCAGTGCGAACTCGCTTGTCCCCTTGAAGGGCAATACACCCCCGGCGGCCAATTCGTAGGCTACAACCCCAAGTGCATAGCAATCCGACGCCGGTGAAGGATCCGCTCCTTGAATCAATTCAGGTGCAAGGTAATCCAATGTGCCGATTACGCTTTTTACTTTTGTAAGGCGATTGGCTTGGTCAGAAATCCGAGCAATACCAAAATCCATGATCTTTACGTCACCCTGCGGTGTAAGCATAAGGTTCGCCGGCTTGATGTCTCGATGCAATACATTTTTTTGATGTGCGTATCCCAACCCATCTAATAATGCAACCAAAATAGGCACCAGTGTATCAGGCTCCAATGCACCATTTTTACGCAAATAGGCATCCATATTATCACCCGCTACGTACTCCATAACCATATAATGGTCACTACCTTCTTGGATATAATTATAAAGCAATGCGATATTGGGGTGCGACAACCGGCTTAATATCCGGGCTTCGTTTGTGAAGCGCTGCAAAAACGTAGGGTCATACACCAAGTTAGCATTAAGGTTCTTGATGGCCACTTTGCGGTCAAGGGCCAGGTCAACAGCCAAATAAACTTTGCCCATGCCTCCTTCGCCCAAAAGCGCATCCACCCGGTATCCCTGTATGGTTTTTCCAATCATGTCGTCACGGATTTGGCTTACTGTTTTCTAAAAATTCCTGCGTGTTCTTCAACGCCGTATCCTGTTCCAATGGCTGTATACGGCCCAGTACCACCGTAATATTATCGTGTCCACCGCGGCGCTTTGCTTCATCTACCATCTCCCGGGCCGTATCGGCACGGTCAGCACCCTCATTCAAGTATGTCTTGATCTCATCATCCGATAGGTACTCATATAACCCGTCTGAACAGAGGAAAATAATATCACCGGGTGCTGCGCCGCCTTCTTTGCACGATACTTCGGGCTCTACCGTGGCTGCCGCACCCAGCGCCTGCATCAGGACATTCCTTTTCGGATGCTTGTTCGCCTCTTCGTGGGCCAACGTCCCTGTTTGAATAAGGTACTGTACATACGTTTGGTCCGCTGTCATCCGTGTCAGCTGCCCTTCGCGCCAATGGTATGCCCTGCTGTCACCGACATGCGCAACGTATAAGGCATCGCCGATAGTGACCACGGCTGTACATGTCGTGCCCATTCCCTTATGGGGCTCTTCCTGGCCTGCTCGGTATATCTCCGTATTGACCAAGTGGAATGCCTTCTTAAGCCGATCCAGCACCTCCCCCCGTCCGCCGAAAAACAGTTTTGATATCCGCTCCACAGCCATCCTGCTAGCCACCTCGCCACTGTTGTGCCCGCCCATGCCGTCCGCCAGCACCAGCATCATACCCCGGTCCACTCGCATACTTCCATTTTCGGGGTAAACCGCAGCTGCACTGTCCTCGTTGTTAGACCGAACGTTGCCCACATCCGAGACAATCTGGATATTCAGAGGCCCAACACGCCCTGCTTGCGCCAGGATTGCCAACGGCAGGTCGTGCCACTTGCCCGGTCGAAACCATTTGGCCCATGTTTTCATATACGCGATTGCCTACGGAGGAATAACAGCCCAATCACCGACAGCAGCGAAGCACCCAGCAATGAGTAACCTGCTGTCTTCATCCGTGCATCGCCCGTGGCTATCACGCTCTCCGTTGGCCGCTTGTATTTGATGGTGATGTAGTTGAATTCATCCTTGTCAAATTCCATCCCGGTTACATCCGTCGGCAAAGTAACCCGCATATTGGTTTGGAGCACGTTGTAGCCCATATTTTGGGAGATCGAGGCCGTGAAACTATTTTCCGTGATTTTAACGGGTTGCGTTTCTCGGAGCCCCAATTCGGCTATCCAGTTATCCTTACCGAGGTATTTCACTGCACCTTTCGCTTTGTAGGTCAGCCGGAAGCTGCGGTCCATCTCGTTGGGTTCATAATTGAAATCGTAGAGGTACAGCGGGCTTAGTGATTTCTCGATATTACGTTTCAGATTAGAAGCATTCCCGGCGCCATAGGCATAATTCCACCACTGCCACTGCATTGCGTTCAATTTACCGGAAATAGTAAACGTGGCATTTCCTGCCGAATCGATATGTGCCTCGCTATTGAATATCATCGGTTCCTTCACTGTCTGCTGCCCCAATACCAGCAACGTGGCGATCGCCATAACGGTAACCACGGCAAAAAGCTTTTTCATGATTTTCATCGTTAATAAGTTTATAATTGTTGGCCTTGTTGATTAAATACCAATGGCCCGCCCATGGCCATCCGCTGTCCCAGCTGGTCCACCTTCACACGCATGAACGCATCGTCGGTAAGTTCCATCGGATGCACGCCGTTGCTAGTCAGCTGCCTCACATCGATAATCGAGTAGCCAGGTACACCCTGCTGCGCCTGCTGCATGAATTCATTGAGCTGCTTCATTCCTGCTTGCAGGGCTTGGTCGGCTGTGGCAATATAGCCCAACCCTGCTCCTCCAACGGCCGTCGCTTCGATAGCTAGGTATTGCCCATTCACGCGTACGCCTGGATAGGCGTGGCCCGGCACAAAGAAAATCACCGGGTCGAGGCCCTCGCTCGCAAAAACACTTGCGTAGAGAAAAGCCATTTCGATGCATAAGCCCGTATTGCCGGTTATCACTTCGCGGGGGAGCCGTATTTTCTGCTGTGTACTCACAATGTCGCCTATTTCCTGTTGGACGCCGCTGGTGCCACTGTAAACCATGCCTGTGCGACGGGTGGCTTCATATACGCCCATCATGAATCGCATCACCTCCAGTGGTTCCTGGCTTACACCCGCCGTTGCACCCCCCAGTACCTTTTCCTGTACCTGTTGCGTATAATACTTTACAATCGGGTCTTGCGGGGTAATGAATACCGGTGCCAAGTCGTTATTGTCCTCGAGATCCGTTGTGCCCCTGATTTCGTTCATCGGAATGTTGGTATAGAGGTAGTCATTGCGGCTCAGCATCTGGAATGGATAGGTCTTCTCATATTTCTCCGGGTTACCGGCATTCGTGTAGGTAATGCGTATCTGCATCCGTTCGCTAGACTGGGTGGTCTTTTCTACCACCCGCTGTGGAAACTGCGGATAGATGGTCACTACCGATGCGCCTCCCGGCAAGATGTATTTAACCTCTTCGGCTGTTGTCCAGTCGATATACCCGGGCACAGCATAATCAACCTTTACGTCCTGCAATTCGCCGCTGCCTTTATTGTCGATGACCACCTTGCTGAAATAAAACCGCCCGTCGAGTGCCATCGGGTTGGCATACACCTTATAAGCTGCCGGCATCATCGCTTGCAATGGGAATATCTGGATATCCAGCTCACCATCGCCGACCATCTTCGACACAGAGGTCTGCTTGGTGAATCCCATCCATAACACCAGCGCCCCAGCCAATAATAAAAGGGCCGGCAGTGCATACAACCACGTTGCTTTCGTCTTCCGGTTGGTTACCGGTACATAGTCCATCACCGGTTGGGTATCGAATGCACTTGTAGGCGCAGCGATATCGATAACCTGCGTGGGCTGAGCCATCGGAACCGGGCGCGGGTCGAGGTCAAACACAAACACCGGACCATTGCCACCCAGCTTGATTTCATCGCCCGGGCGCAGCTCCGTGACTCCCGATATCCGGCGGCCGTTGACATAGGAGCCATTCCGCGATCCGTTGTCTTCAATCGTTATCCGGCCATCTGGTTGCCGCACGATCCGCGCATGCTGCCGGCTTACCATAAGCTCACGCTCGGGGTCGAACCGGATTTCACTGTCCGGATCACGTCCAATCCGCAATTCGGGCAATGAAAAATCAAAGGTTTCCACCTGGTCGGCCTTGATACCCTCCTTGTACCTGATTTGATACTGTTTTACTGTTCGTTCCATCATCAGAAATAATTTTAAATGTGTTTAAATGATCAGCTTATTCTAAGTACCTATCGGGGTATACATAAAAAGGTCAACAGAAAAAATGAAAAACATCAGCCTAGGTTACTGTCCACATGCAGGGGTTGCTACATCAATCAAAATTCGTACATTAGTAGCGCACACCTAACTCATTAATAAATATGTAAAACTACATGGAAAAGAAAATCCTTTTGAACGAGCGCGACCTACCGACTCAATGGTATAACATCGTCGCTGACATGCCGAACAAGCCCTTGCCGCCGTTACATCCGGCCACCAAGCAACCTGTAGGTCCAGACGACCTCTCACCCATTTTCCCGATGGCACTCATCGAACAGGAAGTATCCGCAGAGCGGTATATCGACATCCCTGAAGAAGTGCAGCAAGCCTATCGCATCTGGCGCCCTACCCCGCTGATACGGGCTACCAACCTGGAGAAAGCATTAGGCACAGATTGTAAAATCTATTACAAATACGAGGGGACTAGCCCAAGCGGCTCACACAAGCCCAATACCGCCATCCCACAAGCATATTACAACAAACAGGCGGGCGTGAAGCGTATCATCACCGAGACGGGTGCGGGCCAGTGGGGGACGGCCCTGAGCTTTGCTTGCAGCCAGTTCGGTATCGACTGTGAGGTATATATGGTACGTATCAGCTTCGACCAGAAACCCTACCGTAAAATCCTGATGAATACCTTTGGCGCAACGGTGCATTCTTCTCCCACAAATCATACCCAAGCCGGCCGGGACGCACTTGCCGCCAACGCCGATACCCCCGGCAGTCTTGGTTTAGCCATCTCGGAAGCCATTGAAGTAGCTGTGGGCGATGAGCATACAAAGTATGCATTGGGATCGGTGCTCAACCACGTATTGCTCCACCAAACCATCATCGGCCAAGAAGCAAAGAAACAAATGGAATATACGGGCGATTACCCGGACATTATCATTGCTCCATTGGGCGGAGGCTCCAATTTTGCAGGCCTCTCTTTCCCTTTCCTGCGAGATAAAATAGCGGGCAAGCCACTACGTTGCATTGCGGTTGAACCTGCATCATGCCCCAAGCTCACCAAAGGGAAATTCATGTATGACTTTGGTGATACCCAAGGGTACACGCCCCTATTGCCTATGTACACATTGGGACACACGTTCACTCCGGCCGCCATACATGCCGGGGGGCTGCGCTACCATGGCGCCAGTGTGCTGTGCAGCCAATTGCTTAAAGACGGGCTCATCGAGGCGCAGGCGATCCAACAGCTGGAATGTTTCGAAGCCGGTATCCTGTTTGCCAAAACTGAAGGTATCGTACCAGCCCCAGAGGCCAACCACGGTATCGCACAGGTCATCCGGGAGGTCAACAAAGCCAAGGAAGAAGGCGTGTCAAAAACTATTCTTTTCAACCTTTGTGGCCATGGCTTCGTGGATATGACCGCATACCAAGATTATTTCGCGGGCAAATTACACAACCATTCGTTCACAGACGAAGAGCTCACGGCCGAGCTTGCGAGCCTGGAGGCGCTACAGCCCTAGCCGGATCGCCAATGAACACAGCACGGGCAGTACCGCAGTGGCGCTGCCTGTGTCTTTTCCTCAACCCAGCGCCCAGTACCTATTAATAAGTCAATATCTGATCCTGAAATCTTCTTTAGCCTGCCCAGCGTGAAAAAATACCAATCCCAGGCGAAACATATCGATGGTCACAGTCACATCGGCTTTGGCTTTTATAGACTCCCATAAGGCTTTTGTTTCCTCATGGAGGTGGAATCCTGATAGTACCAACACACTGCCGGAGTGGAACTGCCCCCAGCACGCTTCGACCCGGGCGGCCGCTCTCCCGAAATCGGCACAATCAACCACCAGAAAATCGAGCGGTAAGTTCTGCGGGCACCCATTGTCAGCTGTATAAACAGTATCCGGTTGGAACCTCTTGATGAGCCGTGCAATCAACCGCTGCTCTCTGTCATTCGGTTCTCCGGGTCGGCGCTTGGGATAGATTACCTCATCAACCAGCTGGTACACGAACGGCGAATGCGTCCCATGCCGGGAATTTGCCGACAGAAAATGGATTAGCCCATCCAGATATAAGCGTAACCGACCCACGGATGCAAAAATAACATAAACCGTCAATCGGCGGTCAACGTCGGTATCGAGATTCATAAAAGCTATGTCATATTCGGCACAATATTATTGCATATCATCCCTAATTTACCTAAGTTTGTCGTAATGAACGAGAAAGAAGTAGATTCGTTGATTAAATTGCTAGACGACCCCGACGTCGAAGTTTTCCAGCATGTCGAACAAAAACTCATCATGATGGGGCCGGAAGTAATCGGCCGGCTCGAAACCGTCTGGGGAGAGTCGTTTGATGGGATGCTGCAAACCCGCATCGAGAACCTCATCCATAAGATTCAATTTGAAGATGTATTGCAAGAGCTGGAGCTCTGGAAACTGAGTGGTTCTTTCGATTTGCTCCAAGGACTGATCATCGTCAATAAATACCAGTATCCCGATGTCGATGAACAGAAAATCATCAATCAGATTGAAGCTATCAAACGCGATGCCTGGTTGGATATGATTTACAGCATGAGCGCAGTGGAGAAAGTGCGCCTCCTCAACAATATCATATACAATGCCCATGGCTTTGCGGGCAATACAAGTAATTACCACGACCCACAAAACTCTTATGTGGGGCAGGTACTGGAAACCCACCGGGGTAACCCGATTTTGCTGGCATGTATCTATAGTATCGTAGCCCAGAAGCTAGACATACCTATATATGGTGTCAATTTACCGAAGCACTTCATATTGGCATATACCGAAGATCATACACCGGTAGAGAATAAAGACGGCATATTATTTTATATCAATGCATTCAATAGGGGCCAAATATTCGGCCGGCATGATGTGGTAGCCTTTCTCAAACAGCTCAACCTTGCGCCCACCGACGAGTTCGTATTGCCGTGCAGCAACGTGGATATCATTACTCGTGTGCTACGAAACTTGGTAACTTCCTACTCGCAAGCGGGTAACGCGGCAAAAACGGAAGAAATAAATCGGATGCTGGATTTGCTGGTTTAATAATCTGTTATTCTTGTGCCGCATCTCCCCGCACGTCGAGCCAAATACCAAACGGCCGGCGGGTATTCCCCAGCGTATCCAATAAGACGGTCGTTTCGGGGGCAACATTTCCATTTGCAGACAACGGGAACCTCGATATTTTCCGCTCATCGCGATCGGCCACGAAGACTGTCCGCCTATCCGCGCCGCCCCGTGGGTCTACGGCCACATCCACCGGCCCCACCAATCCGGTCAGCGCCCCGCTGATTGTCCGTGTAGGCGATACCGTTGCCGTAGCGTTGGCCAGATGGGCTTTGATTCCTTCAATGACATAAACCTTGCCATTGGTCAGCCGGCCGCCGGCCTCCACACTACCGTAATCTGCGGCCACCAACAAGTCGAGCGAGTCGATGAATGCAATCCCCCGAATGGCATTTGCCCCGGCAATTCGGATGGTGGACAGTGCCTGTATATTGACGGGGATGGTGTCCAGTGTAGAGAGGTTTCCATAAAGCGATACGCCGCCGTTCGATCCCGAATTGGATACCAGCAAGCTATCATTCCAAAGCAACACACTCCAAGGCCGTATGTCGTCGCCTAAACGGAGCGTACGGCTTGGCTTGGTGAAACCATTCCGATTCATCGGTTGGTAAAAACCGTAAATCGACGTAGGCGTTGCATTGTTTGCCACATATAACAATTGTGTGGGGTGGTGGTATGCGATCCCGCGCATCTGGTTCAATAAATTATTACCTATGCTTCCCGAATTGCCCAACGTACCCAAACTGCCCACCGTCATCACCCGGATGGTCGTATCGCTGTAGCCGGCTTGGAACAGGCGGCTGGCAAAGGGACTGAAGAAAATTCCGGCACCGCCCAAAGCATCCGAATCGTGATTCAATGCCATATACATATCCAGCGTATCGGCCGGATCGATAAGTACCACGTTGTCTATATCATCTTTCGATGCATCGCGCTGATAATCTTCAATCGATACATATAGCCGCGCAATCGGTCGCGCTGGGTATACCGGCTCATCATCGTTGCGCATGCAACCGCTGAAGGCCAGCAATGCACCGAGCGCTACCAGCCCTACCAATGGAAAACCAAGCGATTTCTTCATCCGGCGGAGTTTTGTACAAAGGTAAAGAAAATTCACTAATTTTGCCGTTTCACTAACGTTGGCGGAATATGGACAATACGGAGTTCAAACGCGAGAAATTGGAGTTACCCCATGGCGCGAGCAAGCTGCTGCTGCACTCGTGCTGCGCCCCATGCTCGGGCGAAGTAATGGAAGCATTGGTTGCATCCGGTATCGACTTTACCATCTATTTCTACAATCCTAATATCCATCCGCGCAAGGAGTACGACCTACGCAAAGATGAGAACATCCGCTTTGCCGAGAAATATGGTATCCCCTTTGTAGACGCCGACTACGACGTGGACAACTGGTTTGCACGGGCAAAAGGCATGGAACACGAGCCGGAGCGTGGTATCCGCTGTACGATGTGTTTCGATATGCGGTTTGAACGCACTGCACTCTATGCGCACGAAAATGGATTCCCCGTTATAACCAGCTCACTGGGTATCTCCCGCTGGAAGAATTTCGAGCAGATCAATGATTGTGGTGTGCGCGCGGCCGGACATTATCCAGGCATCACGTATTGGACTTTCAATTGGCGCAAAAAAGGCGGTTCATCGCGCATGCTCGAAATCAGCAAACGGGAGCAGTTTTATATGCAGGAGTACTGCGGCTGCGCCTACTCGCTGCGCGACACCAACCATTGGCGACTTGCGAATGGCCGCGAACGGATTGAGATCGGGAAGAATTATTACGGGGATTGAGCATATAGCATTCCAACACTAACAAAAAACTTTCATATTTTATAATTTATACATACCTTTGCAGGCTCAATTGTGGGGTGGTGAATTATTTGAAGCAATACCGGATTCCCTTCACAGGGCTGAGCTTGGGCGCACACGACTTCGAGTTTAACATTGACAAGGCGTTCTTTGATTGCTATGATTATTCCATTGTAAAAGATGGCAGTTTAAGAGCCGGTGTGGAGCTGCTTAAGCAGGAGAATATGATGATTGCACAGTTTCATATCACTGGCACCATTATGCTTACCTGCGACGTGTGTTTATCATCCTTTCCGGCGAATACCGACATTACAGAGAGGCTGATTGTCAAATTCACGGATGAGGGTGTCGCCGAAAGTACAGAAGAAATCGTTGTGTTGGCCAAGCACGAACACGAGCTCGACATTGCAGGACTGCTATATGAGTACATCAACGTAGCTGTACCCCATTATATCAAGTGCAGCGAGCAGGGCAGCAACATCACTTGCGACGAAGCAGTGCTGGCAAAGTTAAACGACCTTTCGCCTTCTCCACAAGGAGGTGAAGAGAAGCAGACAGACCCGCGCTGGGATGCACTTAAGAAGATAAAGTATAATTGATAGTTGATCTGCGATCGGCAAAAACAGGATAACAAAGACGAATTAAACGAATAGATAAATTAAGTATAATACGAGATGGCACATCCAAAACGTAAGACCTCCAAATCACGGAGAGACAAAAGAAGGACACACTATAAAGCTGAACGCCCGACCTTAGCGACATGCAAGGAAACAGGTGCTGTACACTTGCCTCACCGTGCATACCTGGTAGATGGCAACCTATATTATAACGGCAAACTGATCATCGAAAACACTGTTTCAGCCTAAGTTGATCTGTCAAAAAAATCGAACATCCCATAACGCGTAACTGATTTTTTATGCGTTACTTTGGGGTGTTTTTGCGTATTATCGGATTCAACGACAATAACGAATGAAGATTGGTTTAGATATATTGGGCGGCGATTTTGCCCCGGAAGCAACGATTCAAGGTGCTATTCTAGCAGCCAAACAGCTTTCGGAAGATCAAAAAATCGTACTCATCGGTGACCAAGAAATTGCTAAACAACAGATCGAACAAGCAGGGGAAAATCCTGCTTTTTTTGAATATGTGCACGCCCCCGACCACATCGGTATGGGCGAGCACCCAACCAAAGCCATTGCCCACAAACCTGAATCGAGCATCGCACGTGGGTTCCAGTTACTAAAAGAAGGCGTGATCGATTCTTTTGCTTCCGCAGGCAACACCGGCGCTATGTTAGTTGGAGCGGTATTGAGTGTAAAAACAATACCCGGCGTAATCCGCCCGGCTATTGCCACCAATGTTCCGAAAATCAAGAGTGGATTCGGCATCCTGCTCGACGTGGGCGCCAATGCCGACTGCAAGCCGGAAATGCTGCCACAGTTCGGTCTAATGGGCAGCCTCTTTTCAGAATACGTATATGGCATAGAAAAGCCCACAGTGGGTCTAGTCAATATCGGAGAAGAAGAAGAAAAAGGCAATGCGCTCACACTTGCTGCTTACCCGCTGCTGAAAGAGAACCAATATATCAATTTCGTTGGCAACATTGAAGGGAGGGAGTTGTTTGACGAAAAAGCCGACGTCATGGTATGCGATGGGTTTGTAGGTAACATCATTCTAAAGCTTGCAGAATCATTTTACGTATTGACACGGAAAAAAGGATTTCGCGACTCATTTTTCGACCGTTTCAACTATGAGCAGTATGGTGGCAGCCCTATTTTAGGGGTCAACGCACCGGTCATCATCGGGCACGGTATTTCCAGCCCGGAAGCCATAAAAAACATGGTACTGCTCGGTAAAGACATGATCGACTCCGATATCATCGAACGAATAAAACTGGCTTTCAATTAAGTTTATTATATGTCAAAGATTCATGCTGCCGTAACGGCTGTACACGGGTACGTACCTGACTATATCCTTACCAATCAGGAACTGGAGACTATGGTTGATACCAATGACGAGTGGATTACCACACGTACGGGCATCAAGGAACGACGTATCCTGAAAGGGGAAGGGAAGGCAACATCCGACATGGCTGTGCCTGCGGTAAACGGCTTATTGGAAAAGCGCGGCATCGGTGCCGATGAGATCGACCTGATCATCTTCTGTACGGTGACACCCGATATGCCATTTCCTGCCACCGCCAATATCCTGGCCGATAAAATCGGTGCAGTAAATGCTTGGGGATTCGACCTGCAAGCCGCTTGTTCGGGTTTCATTTACGGGCTCACCACCGGTGCACAATTTATTGAAGCCGGCACACATAAAAAAGTATTGGTAGTGGGTGGCGATAAGATGTCGTCGATCATCAACTATAAAGACCGCACCACATGCATTATTTTTGGCGACGGCTGCGGTGCCGTGCTGCTCGAACCCAATGAAGAGGGACTTGGCGTAATGGACTCCATTCTCAAGAGCGATGGTTCGGGATGTCCGTACCTCAACATCAAGGCCGGAGGCTCGTTATTACCTGCATCACACGCCACGGTAGACGCCGATTTACATTATGCCTACCAAGAAGGTCGTACTGTCTTCAAATTTGCGGTAACCAACATGGCAGATGTAGCAGCAGAAATCATGGACCGAAATGGCCTCACAGCAGGAGATGTGGCTTGGCTGGTTCCCCACCAGGCAAATAAGCGCATTATTGATGCCACAGCAGACCGCATGGGGCTCAGCGACGAAAAAGTGATGGTCAATATCCAACGCTATGGTAATACAACCGCAGGCACTATCCCCCTATGTTTGTGGGAATGGGAAAATCAGCTAAAAAAAGGCGATAACCTTATACTCGCGGCATTTGGAGGAGGATTTACATGGGGATCGGTATATCTGAAATGGGCATACGATACGCATTAGTGGCTGCACCGCAAAGGTTGTCAATTTTCAAGGCAGTAAAATAAATACTGATTTTATTTGTTATATAATAGATTAGCTAATATTTTTGATTTTTTATTATCAAACCTACTAAACAATGAGCATGGATATCAAACAGATTCAAGACCTGATTAAGTTCGTAGCTAAATCAGGGGTGAATGAAGTGTCTATTGAAGAGGAAGATTTCAAAATCACCATAAAGACGAACCAGGCCCCTACTTACGTAACGGCAACTGTACCGGCGGCAGCTCCCCTGCCTGCAGCCACGGCAGCCCCTGTGGCAACGGCATCCGAAAGCCCAAAGCAGCAGGCGGCTCCGAAAGCGGAAGACACCTCCAACTACGTCACCATCAAGTCACCGATGATCGGCACGTTCTATCGTTCTGCGTCGCCCGATAAACCGGCATTTGTAAATGTGGGCGATGACATTGCTGCAGGCAAGGTGGTCTGTATCGTAGAGGCCATGAAGCTTTTCAACGAAATCGAATCGGAGGTATCCGGTAAAATTGTGAAGATACTGGTGGATGACGCGCAACCCGTGGAGTATGACCAACCGTTGTTTCTGGTTGAACCCAAGTAAATATCGTCGCTAATACGCTAAATCCATTTTTATTTCATTGTATTTGTGTATCATTGGCGAACAACATACACTACCGAAGATAGCTAAACATTCATGTTCAAAAAAATACTAATAGCAAACCGAGGGGAGATTGCCTTACGCATCATCCGCACCTGCCGCGAAATGGGCATCAAAAGCGTAGCAGTGTATTCCACTGCAGACCGCGACAGCCTACATGTACGCTTTGCCGATGAGGCCGTATGCATTGGCCCCCCACCAAGTAAAGACTCCTACCTCAATATACCCAACATTATTTCGGCGGCAGAGCTCACCAATGCAGACGCCATACATCCGGGCTACGGGTTCCTATCTGAAAACGCCCGCTTTTCATCCATCTGCAACCAATACGGCATCAAGTTTATCGGGGCAACAGCCGAGCAGATTGAACAGATGGGCGATAAATCTTCCGCCAAGGAAACCATGAAGAACGCAGGAGTACCCACTATTCCTGGTTCAGAAGGACTAGTCAAAGACGTGAAAGAAGGCATAGCCATTGCCAACGAAATCGGCTACCCCGTTATCCTCAAAGCCACAGCCGGCGGCGGTGGCCGGGGCATGCGCATCGTCTGGAAAGACGAAGAGTTTGAACCCGCCTGGGATTCGGCCCGCCAAGAAGCGGGAGCCGCCTTCGGCAACGACGGTATCTACCTCGAAAAATTCGTGGAAGATCCCCGCCATATCGAGATACAGGTGGTGGGCGACCAATACGGCACCGTGTGCCACCTTTCTGAGCGCGATTGCTCCATCCAGCGGCGCCACCAGAAATTGGTTGAAGAATCGCCCTCTCCATTCATCACACCCGAGTTGCGCCGCGCCATGGGCGAGGCCGCTATCAAGGGCGCCAAAGCAGTCAATTACGAAGGGGCAGGTACCATCGAATTCCTTGTAGATAAACACCGGAACTTCTATTTCATGGAAATGAATACCCGCATCCAGGTGGAACACCCGGTCACGGAAGAGGTCATCAACTTCGATCTAATCAAAGAGCAAATCAAGGTGGCTGCCGGCATCCCGATTTCGGGCAATAACTACGAGCCCACGATGCACGCCATCGAATGCCGTATTAATGCCGAAGACCCATTCCACGGGTTCAGGCCCTCTCCCGGCAAGATCACCAACTTCCATTCGCCCGGTGGTCACGGCGTACGGGTGGATACGCATGCCTATTCGGGCTACGTTATCCCCCCCAATTACGACTCCATGATCGCCAAACTTATCTGTGTGGCGCAAACACGCGAGGAGGCGATCTCCACCATGGAACGTGCACTCAGCGAATTTATCATCGAAGGTATAAAAACAACCATTCCTTTACACTTACGGTTGATGCGCGACCCGAATTTCAGGGCTGGCAATTTTACCACTAAGTTTATGGAGACCTTTGATTTGAGTGAATAGCCGATTTTGTACCGGTTTAACCGTTAAGTTCCGAATACTACTGTTGCTAGCCCGTGCTTCCTTCAAGACCAGAGCACGGGCTATCACACTTAAACCCATTGCTAAATCCTAGCTCGAAATACGCCGTCCGTAGTTGTTGTTCTGCAACTACCAATTCACCTAGCCGGTGGATAAAATGGGAGGAAAACGCAACACCTTCGCCATAGCGAAGACATCAGCATTATTAATGGCTCCCCCGAATCGGACACCTCCTCGGCACCATAGCGCTGCAGAAGTAATTTCGACAAAATTTGGATACTCAAGAAATAGACTATGATGCGCCTTATACGGCCGGGATCCTTGGAGAGATGAACTCCCTGTAAAATACCAGATTAAAATGCCGTTCTTACCGATAAGAATAGTATTTTTGCGTGCGACTGATTGCTATGAGTAAAATATCCGGAAAGAAACTAGTAGAGACTCTCAAAAACAAAGGCAAAAACCTGGAAGCTGAAATGTCGTTCTTCGACCATCTCGAGGTGCTACGCTGGCACCTTATCCGGTCGGCTATCGCCATCGTCATCTTCATGATCGTTGCTTTTACGTTTTACGACTTTATCTTCGATGACGTCATCATGGGTCCGAAAAGCGCCGATTTCTGGACCTACCGCGTCATGTGCCGAATTGCCGACTGGCTCAACACACCCGACTTCTGTGTGACCGAAGTGCCGGGCATCATCATCAACACGCAAATGGCGGGGCAGTTCATCCTCCAAATCAACTCGTCACTGATCATTGCCGTGATGTTGGGTTTTCCCTACCTGCTCTATGAGGTTTGGCTTTTTGTCAAACCGGCATTGACCGACATTGAACGGAAATCAGCTAGCGGATTCGTGTTGTACGCCAGCCTCCTTTTCATCCTGGGAGTATTGTTTGGCTACTTCGTGGTGGTCCCGCTTGCCATGAACTTCTTAGCAAACTATTCCATCAGCGGAGACATTGCGAACACCATCACCGTACAAAACTACCTTTCATTCGTCGCCACTTTGACATTGGGTTGCGGTATCATTTTCGAGTTACCAATTATCATCTTTATCCTATCGAAGCTAGGTATCATGACACCCCAATTCATGCGGAAGTCACGCCAATATGCGGTTGTCATCATCCTCATCATCGCAGCCATCATCACACCAACCCCCGATATAATCACTATGCTCACCGTCAGTTTTCCGATGTTCATACTCTACGAGCTGAGTATCGTGGTTGCTGCACGGGTACATAAGAAACGGATGAAAGCCGATTTGGATTTTTATAAAGGGGAAACGAAACAACAAGATTAACCATGACAACACCTCGCACCATCGCCATCGGGGGAGACCACGCCGGTTTCACATATAAGGCAACACTGCTGGGCTTTCTGGAAAGTGCCGGTTATACGGTCAAAGATTTCGGCACACACTCGGCAGACTCTGTTGATTATCCCGATTTTGCACATCCTGTGGCTTCCGCTGTGGAAAGTGGCGAATTCGACCGCGGTATACTGATATGCGGCAGTGCCAATGGCGTGGCCATAACGGCCAATAAGCACCAAGGTATCCGTGCTGCCATCTGCTGGCAGGAAGAGCTGGCTTCGCTCGCACGGCAGCATAACGACGCCAATGTTCTATGCATACCGGCCCGATTCATCGAGGTGGAGTTGGCGAAGGCTATAATCGACAGGTTTTTAACTACCGATTTCGAGGGCGGAAGGCACGCCAATCGTGTCGGGAAAATAAGCTGTTGAGTGGTTTAGTTATTAATCTATGAAGCAATTACTATCCTTATTCCTCATCCCCGCTTTTTGCAGTTGCATCATGGCTCAAGACCCGGTGCAGCTTAAGTATGCCGCAGAGATAACCCCCCAAACAGCAAAAACACATCTTTCCATTCTTGCCTCGGCCGAGTTTGAAGGGCGGGGAACCGGGGAGCCGGGAGGCGATAGAGCTGCGGAATATATCGCCAACGAATTTGAGCGGCTTGGGCTAGCTGCACCGGTAAACGGCTCGTATTTCCAGCCTGTCAAGCTAGTTCGTACGCGGTTCGAGGTCAGTGAATTCACCATCAATGGCCAGTCATTTACTAACGGTGAGGATTTTTACCTCTTGGGCAGCGGACCAAAGGCTACCATAGAAACCAAAGAAATCGTCTTCATTGGATACGGCATCAGCGACACGCAATACGACGACCTGAAAGGGATTGACATCAGCAACAGGGTAGTATTGGTATTCAGCGATGGCGAGCCCAAAGATGCCAACGGCAATTCATTGATTACCGGCAGCCAAACCCCGTCAGAATGGGTCACTTCGCGCACCAAGCGTCTCCAAAATATCACGTCAAGAAACCCAAAGCTTATCATCGCAGTCTCCGGCTCGATGGCGGAAGACCTCGAACGGTTTGGGAGCCGCCTCACCCGGCCCCGCATCGCACTGGATGAAGGAACCACCGATAACGCACCAACTGCCGGCTCGACACCTGTAGCCAACATCAGTCCCGAAATGGCCAACCTGCTACTGGCACCTGCCAATACCTCTGTCAACGCTCTGACGAAGCGTATCGACGACGCACAGAAAAGCCAAAGCAGAACATATAAAACCCGTCTGAAATCAACGTTTGGATCGGTGACCGAACCCTTCACCTCAAACAACGTACTGGGTTACCTCGAAGGTAGCGACCTCAAAGATGAATTGCTGGTGCTCACCGCCCACTACGACCATGAAGGCAACCAAAACGGCACCATATTCTTCGGCGCAGACGACAATGGATCGGGCACTACCGGAATATTGGAGCTGGCGCGTGCCTTCACCAAAGCCAAGGCAGATGGCCATGGCCCAAGGCGCAGTATCCTTTTCATGACCGTCACAGCCGAGGAAAAAGGATTATTGGGTTCCAATTATTACTCGCGGCACCCCGTATTCCCTTTAGAAAATACCGTCGTCAACCTCAATACAGATATGATCGGCCGCATTGACGATAAGCACCTACGGGGTAACCATAATTACGTACACGTGATCGGTTCCGACAAGTTGAGCTCCGAATTGAAGGTGATCAATGAGAACGCTAACGCCGAATATACCCACATGGAATTGGATTATATGTACGACGATCCGAAAGACCCGATGCGGATTTACTACCGTTCGGACCAATATAACTTTGCAAAACACGGCATTCCGGTAATCTTTTACTTCAGCGGCCTGCACCCCGATTACCACACGCCTGCCGACACGGTAGATAAGATCAACTTCGAGATGCTAGCCAAACGAGCCAGACTCGTTTTCCATACCGCGTGGGAAATCGCCAACCGCGACGCCAGGCTCGTAGTAGACTCAAATAAACAATAACTTAAAAAAATGCGTATGTTACCCCGTATCAATTTCACAGCAACACAGGCTTATAAATACCTCAGCAACCATTACATCGACATTGCGCCGAAGCACCTGACGGAGCTTTTCGCGGCAGACAACGATCGGTTTTCAAAGTTCTCGATTACATTCGGCGACATCCTATTCGACTATTCCAAAAACCGGATAGACGACACGACCAAGGCACTGCTCCTCCAGCTGGCACGCGAATGCAAGCTGGAAGATGCTATCCGGGCGATGTTTGCTGGTGAGGCCATCAACGAAACAGAAGGTCGTGCCGTGCTGCACACTGCACTACGCCATCATGGCGATGAACCCGTGCTAGTGGATGGCAAAGACGTGATGCCCGAGGTGAAGGCTGTGTTAAACAAGATGCGTGGGTTTTCAGACCGCATCATCAGTGGTGACTGGAAAGGCCATACGGGTAAGCCAATCACCGACGTGGTCAATATCGGCATTGGAGGTTCAGACCTCGGCCCGGTGATGGTGACCGAAGCCCTCAAACCTTATAAGAACCACTTGAATATCCATTTCGTCTCCAATGTAGACGGCACCCATATCGCCGAGACACTAAAAAAAGCTGACCCGGCAACCACACTATTCCTTATTGCTTCCAAGACGTTCACTACACAAGAGACTATGGCCAATGCGCATACCGCGCGGCAATGGCTGCTCGATAGCGGCGCTACAGCCGAGGCAGTAGCCAAGCATTTTGTGGCTCTTTCAACCAACGCTGAGGCCGTGGCAGCGTTTGGTATCGATACACAGAATATGTTTGAGTTTTGGGACTGGGTAGGCGGGCGGTACTCGCTTTGGAGTGCAATCGGGCTATCTATCATGCTCAGCGTGGGCTACGAAAACTTCGAGCAATTGCTCCAAGGAGCAAATGCAAGTGATATCCATTTCCGGGAAACACCGTTTGAAGAAAACATCCCCGTAATCATGGCTCTGCTGGGCGTATGGTACAACAACTTCTTCGACGCTGAAACACAAGCTATCCTACCCTACGACCAGTATTTGCACCGGTTTGCTGCTTATTTCCAACAGGGAGATATGGAGAGTAATGGCAAATATGTAGACCGTGAAGGGAAGCCTGTAGACTACCAAACGGGGCCCATAATCTGGGGCGAGCCGGGTACCAACGGACAGCATGCCTTTTACCAGCTTATCCATCAAGGAACCAAATTGATCCCATGCGACTTCATCGCACCGGCCCAAACCCATAACCCTATCGGCGAACACCATACGATGCTGCTTTCCAATTTCTTCGCACAAACTGAAGCCCTTATGAATGGCAAAGTTGAAACGGAAGTGGTTACCGAATTAAAAGTGTCGGGCAAGTCGGACGAAGAAATCGAACGGCTGAAAACCTTTAAGGTATTCGACGGCAACCGGCCTAGCAATTCGTTCCTCATCAAGAAAATAACACCCTATACGCTGGGTTCACTGATTGCCCTCTATGAGCATAAAATATTCGTGCAGGGCATCATCTGGAATATTTTTAGCTTCGACCAGTGGGGCGTAGAGCTCGGCAAGCAGCTGGCAGGGAAGATTTTACCTGAACTCCGTAACAATGAACAGGTAGATACGCACGATGCTTCAACCAATGGGCTGATTAACCGCTATAAAGCATGGCGCTAAGCCGGACAAGTGGATTTAGTTAAGTAAGTACGTAGCAGGTTGATGGAGGAAGAAAGTACCGGTTCGCGTCATATCGCGTGCAGCCGGTACTAGGAGATTAATTAACGACATGAAAACATTGTACTTATGCCAGCGCAGCCAATGCAGCGTCGTAGTTTGGCTCGTTGGTTACCTCAGCAACCTGCTCCGTATACTTTACGGTGCCGTCTTCAGCAATCACCACCACACCGCGGCTTAACAGGCCCTCAAGTGGACCATCGGTCATCTTCACTTGGTAAGCATCCGAAAAATTGCTATCTCTGAATTCAGATAGTGTTGCCACGTTCTTTATGCCTTCCACTTCGCAGAAACGGCCTTGTGCAAAAGGTAAGTCTTTGGAGATACCAAGCACCACCGTGTTGTCTAGGCCAGCAGCTTTCTCGTTAAATGCCCTTACGCTCGCAGCACACGTACCGGTATCGAGGCTCGGAAAAATATTGAGGATTACTTTTTTACCTTGGTAATCACTCAGCGACTTAGTGGATAAATCGCTGGCTACCAATTTAAAATCGGGGGCCTTACTCCCCACCTCAGGAAGCGACCCGGTAGTATGTACTTCCGTACCCTTGAATGTTATTGTTGCCATAATTTTTCTGATTTCCTGTAATTATAGCAAATTCCCGCCAGGTTTAAAAATACTTGTCACTTGTTGACAGGCCTGTGATATTGAAACGGCGGTTATTCCCATTTTCGGGATACGATTGCCCCGAAGCATCAACGCAGATAATGATGAAATAAATCGTACATTTGATAAGTTAATATCCGATATTAATGGAGGTATTATTGATATGGACGTAATGGAAGTGCCTTCGAAGCGATGATGACCGGTGGCATATTGCTTATTATAATTATCATCGGCCTGGGTATCATTAGCTGGGGCGCATTCAACATACACAGCAACCTCTTTCTCAGTGCCACCCATCAAGGCAACGCCGAAAACCAACAAGTTGCACTGACATTCGATGACGGTCCCAACCCCACCTATACACCGCAGGTATTGGAGCTGTTGGACAAACACAATGCCAAAGCAACCTTTTTCTGTATCGGCAAAAGCGTGGAGCGGTACCCTTACATTGTTAAGCAAATTCGTGAAGCTGGCCACACGGTGGGCAACCACTCGTATACCCATGGCCCCACAATCGACCTCCACAGAAAAAAATACTGGCTTAGCGAACTGCGGCAAACCGATTCAGCAATTGCGCAGGCAATCGGTCGCAGTCCCCGGTTCTTCCGTCCGCCGTATGGAGTAACCACCCCGCATCTCGCCAAAGCCCTCCGCCAGAGCGGCCACCGCGTCATCGGATGGCGTGTACGTCCATACGACACATTGGAAAGCCGCTCATCCGCCCGCATCGTTCGCACCATACTTCGAAAAGTGAAGCCTGGTGCCATCATCCTACTGCACGACTCTCACAGCCGGATTGTTCCGGCTTTGGAACAGTTGTTGCCCCAACTCAGACAGCGTGGCTACACCTTGGTTACGGTAGCTAAATTAATCGATGAAGATGCATACGTATAAAACCTCCATACTCGCTTTAGCCCTACTGCTGTGCTGTGCTGCGGGATTTGCACAAAGGAAGGCACTCTCGGCCGAACAATCGGCAGCGTTGAAAGCAAAGATAATAGCCACTACCCAAAATCTGCAATCACTGCAAAGTGATTTTACGCAGACGAAGCAGCTCAGTTACCTCGAGAATTCCGTCCAATCTACGGGAAAGTTCTACTTTAAAGCACCAGAGAAGATACGATGGGAATATACATCACCTGCCAGCTACGTGGTCATTTTCGATGGCCAAACCATGTATACCATCGCCGATGGCCGCACCAAAACAACAACCCTCACAGCCAACCGCCGGATGAAAGGTTTGGATGGCCTCTTGGCAGGCTCCCTGCAAGGTGGCGACATGCTCGATGAAAGCCTGTTCAATATCTCTTATTACGGCGACAAGGTCGACTTCGTGGCCGTACTGACACCGAGAGACAAAGGACTCAGCAAGTATATCCAGCAAGCGGAATTAGTTTTCAATGGAACCAACCTGTTGCTCAGCCAGGTCACGCTCAAGGACCCTTCGGGCGACACCACACTGCTTACCTTTACCAATCAGCAGCAGGACTTATCCATCCCGGACACCACTTTCCAGCCCTAACAGCAGGCGCCGCCCCTAGGTCTAATATTACTCCAAGCCCAGCAAACGGCGGTTGCTCGCCTCATCGGCGTCGCCCCCGGCAAAGTCATCGAATGTTTTCTCCGTAACGCGGATGATGTGGTCATTGATGAATGCCGCACCCTCGCGGGCGCCGTCTTCGGGGTGTTTGAGTGCGCACTCCCACTCCATTACCGCCCACCCTTTGAAGTCGTATGCCGTCAGCTTACTGAATATTGCTTTGAAGTCTACCTGCCCATCACCCAGTGAGCGGAATCGCCCTGCACGCTCCACCCAGCCGGAGTAGCCGCCATACACGCCCTGCTTGCCAGTTGGGTTGAACTCAGCATCTTTCACATGAAATGCCCGGATGCGCTCATGGTAATGGTCTATATAAGCCAAATAATCCAAGCATTGCAGCACAAAGTGTGAAGGGTCGTACAGTAGGCACGCGCGCGGGTGGTTATCCACTTTTTCGAGGAAGCGTTCATAGCTTACCCCGTCATGTAGGTCCTCACCGGGATGGATTTCGTAGCATACATCTACGCCTTGCTCGTCAAATGCGTCCAGGATAGGCCGCCAACGTTTGGCCAATTCGGCAAACCCCGTGTCTACCAACCCTTGTGGACGTTGGGGCCATGGATAGACAGTCTGCCACAACAGCGCCCCGCTGAACGTAGCGTGGGCGTTCAACTCTAGGTTGGCCGACGCTTTGGCAGCATATTTCAGCTGTTGCACAGCCCACTCGGTACGTGCCTTGGGGTTATTGTGGTATTGTGCCGGTGCGAAGCCATCAAACTGTTGGTCGTATGCGGGGTGCACTGCTACCAGCTGCCCCTGCAAGTGAGTAGACAGTTCAGTGATCTCCAACCCGATTTCGTTAATCAACCCCTTTATCTCATCTGCATAGGTCTTACTTTCAGCGGCCTGTTTCAGATCGAAGTAGTCTGTGGCCCAAGTAGGTATCTGCACCCCTTTAAACCCCAGTTCCTTTGCCCACCGGCAAATGGATTCGAGGGAATTGAATGGCGGTTGATCGCCCAAAAACTGGGCTAGAAAAATACCGGGGCCTTTGATTGTTTGCATAATTACGTTAAGTTAAAAAAATAATCAATCTATTGTAATCTGTTACTACACTGTGAAGGGTGTCCATTTTTCGGTACTGTCGTTGCTGCGCAGTACATTGTCGAGGAAAGCCATCCCCCTTACACCGTCGGCTACAGAAGGGAAGTCCGGCAGCGAAGCCCCATCGGCCCCGCTACGGCTCGACCGCCATGCATCGGCAAAGCTACGGTACAGGTTGGCAAATGCCTCAAGGTACCCTTCGGGGTGCCCCGCCGGCGTACGGCAAAAGGCCTTTGCTTCGGGCGAAATGTGGGAATTACCCCCCGCCCGGTATAGCTGTGCTGGTTCGTCCAACCATTTCACCAGCAGGGTATTGGGTTCCTGCTGATTCCACTCCAATCCTCCATTCTCACCATAGATGCGCACTTTCAATGCGTTCTCTTCACCTGCCGCCACTTGCGAGGCCATCAGTACGCCGCTGGCCCCATTGTCAAATTGGAGCAAGATGTTGCCGTCGTCTTCCAACCGTCGGCCCTCCACGTAGGTATACAATGAGGCACACAGCTGGGTGGTGCGCAGACCGGAAATAAACTCTGCGAGGTGCAGCGCATGTGTCCCGATATCACCCATGCAACCGCTCTTGCCCGACTTGCTCGGATCTGTACGCCAAGCGGCTTGCTTGTCGCCCGTTTCTTCCGATGGCCTGCTGAGCCACCCCTGTGGGTATTCCACATATACCTTACGCAACTTACCTAACACCCCATCGCGCACAAGTTTCCGCGCCTGCCGCACCATCGGGTAGCCAACATACGTATGGGTGAGCAAGAACAGTAGCCCCGTTTCTTCAGCCTTCTGCTGTAATTGCTTTGCCTCTCGCAAATCGAGCGTCATTGGCTTATCCAGCACCACATGAAACCCGTTTTCCAATGCCAGCATGGCCGGTTCGAAATGGACATGGTTGGGCGTAACGATACTGACGAAATCCATACGCTCGCCTTCGGGGAGTTTACACTCAGCCGCTATCATTTCCTGGTAAGTTCCATACACACGGTTCGCGGGGAGGTAGAGCGAGTTACCACTCTCTCTAGAACGCTCGGGACTGGAACTGAATGCTCCGCATACCAGCTCGATCTGGCCGTCCATCGCTGCGGCAATGCGGTGCACCTCACCGATAAAGGCACCTTTCCCACCACCTACCATCCCCATCCTCATTTTACGATTGATTGGGTTATTGACCATAATTATTTTGATTTTGACATGTTATTCGTTGCTATCGTTGGCATTATTTTTCAGTCATTGGGCACACAAAAATAGCATTTATGTGATGAATCGTGCATGTTGCCTCAAAGATTTTACCTATTGGTGAGGGCAACCTCAAAAATGTGTTAAAAATGGTTAAAATCATCGAGGCATTGGCAGCGAATACGTATTTTAGCCACTTGTGTAAATAGGTTCGTACGCGTTGAATGGAAAAGCTAATGATTAGGGTGTTTATGTGGGCTTTCGTCATTTCCGCCTCATTGCTTTTAGCATGCAACCAAAAAAAGCCAAAGCCAGTGGCACGGTCATTTGATCAATTCCTATATCCAGAAGATTTGAAGGACGTTGTTCCCGCCGGGGTAACCGGTGATGACAGTACACAATTGGTACGCGCCTACATCGAACAGTGGTTGCGTCAGCAAGCATTGCTGTATCATGCACAGCGCAATGTGAACATCAGTACCGAGCGCCTCGACAAGCAAGTGGAAGCCTACAAAAATGGGCTCATCGTGTACGAGTACGAGCAGGCTTTGGTAAGCCAAAAGCTGGATACGGTGGTAACGGACGAGGAAATACGGGAATATTATGATGCACGCCCGGAGTTGTTTATCCTGCAGCAGCCCATCCTCAAGCGTTCTTATATCCGCCTAGGCACCGATGCCCCTGAATTGGACCGGGTAAAGCGGCTAATGGTTTCACCGAGCTTCGAAGAACAGGATTTGCTCACTAAATATTGTGCCATGTATGCAACAGATTATGTGCTTCATGATACCACTTGGCATTACGTGGATGAATTGGTGCAAGAATTTCCCATTTCGCAGATCGATGACGCAAATTATGACCAAACAGGGCGAATTTTCGAAATAATTGAAAATAATGAATTATATCTGATAATTTTGCACGATTCGAAATTGAGGGAATCACGCTCACCATTACCATTGGTGCGAGAACAAATCCGCAATCTGATTTTGAATAAGCGTAAAATGGATCTTATTGATCGCATGCAGCGGAGCATTGTAACAGATGCCCGTGAAAAGAACAACATCGAAATATACAATTAAATGAGTAGACATAACTGCATCTTTCTGGTTTTGGCACTAATAATAGGTACCTCCGGTTTGACTTTCGCCCAAGAACCGCAAGTCATCGACCGAGTTGCCGCCGTAGTGGGTTCCAACATTATCCTGGAATCTGAGATCGAAATGCAATATGCCCAATACCTTGCCCAAGGCAACAAGGCAAGCAACGACTTCAAATGCTACATCTTACAGCAACAGCTCACCCAGAAATTGCTGGCCCAACAAGCCATTATAGACTCCATTGAAGTGAGCGAGGGAGAGGTAGATGACAACATCAACGCCAGGCTCCGGTATATGTCAAGCCAAGCCGGCGGACAAGAGCGGTTGGAGCAATTCCTAAACCGTTCATTGCTCCAATACAAGGAAGAAATGCGCCCCAGCGTTTACGAGCAGCTCAAAGCCAATAAGATGCAGCAAAATATTGTATCCGGTATCGATGTGACGCCATTGGAGGTACGCCGCTATTTCGAGTCGCTGGACACCGATAGCCTCCCCTACTTCGGTACGGAAGTGGAGGTAGGCGAGTTGGTTGTGTTCCCCAAGCTTACGCGCGAGGAAAAACAGCAGTTCCGCGATCGTGCCGAAGAACTCCGCCAGCAGGTAGTGGACGGGTCTGATTTCGCAACGATAGCACGCCTGTACTCACAGGACGGTGGATCGGCACCCTATGGGGGCGATCTCGGCTTCAACACCAGGGATGGATTCGTAAAGGAATTCTCGGCTGTCGCATTCCGGCTCAAGCCAGGCGAGGTTTCGCCGGTATTTGAATCTGAATTCGGGTTCCATTTCCTCGAAGTACTGGAACGGCGGGGTGAAGAGGTACGCACACGCCATGTGCTTATTCAAATCAAGCCCACCCAGGCCAGTTTAGAGCGGGCCAAAAAACATATCGACAGCATCTATGACAACGTAGTCAATAAGAAACTTGATTTCTATAGCGCAGCAACGCTCTATTCCGACAATAAAGAAACCAAATACAATGGCGGTATGCTGCTCAACTTGGAAAACCAGCAAAGCCGTACTACACTGATCCCGGCAGACAAACTTGATGCATCGATTTTCACGGCTATCGATACGCTCGAACCGGGTGACTATTCACGGCCAGCGCAATTTAGTGACCGCACCGGCAAAACTGGGTATCGGTTTACCTACCTGAAGTCGCGCACACCACCCCATCAAGCTAATCTCGATGTGGACTTCGCTAAAATAAAGGAAGCCGCCTTACAAGATAAAATCAACCGGAAGCTCAGCGAGTGGTTTGAGAGCCGCCGCCAAGTTACCTTCATCGATATCAACGAAGCATACCATGATTGTGATGATCTGAAGATATGGCTGAAAGATAAGAAAGAAACTGCGGTAGCACAGCTTTAGTTGACTATCAGTCGTCGCTAATCATCAATCGTAAGTCGTACTGGAACACTTACGATTCAAACAACATTTCAATAATGACCCGCCACTGGAAATCAGATTGCAGTTGCCATATCCGCACATAATTGCACTTTAGGGTTTCCGATGCCGTAGCCACGGACACTTCACCGTAAGAATAAGCCAGCTCGCCACTGTACGACCGACTAGCAACCAACGACTTCGCCTGTATGGCCAAATCCTGTTCCTTCACGAAATCGAGGATGGCCTCCTTGCCGATAATCGGTGTCTTCCATGGGAAATAAAGCCGCGCATCGTCTGCGAGGAATTCTCGGTAAGCGATTGCCGCATCCGTTTTCAGAACGGTAGACAGTAGCTGGTCGTTACTCAATACAATTTCTTTACGCTGCTGTATCCGTTCTTTGGTTTTAAACCGTGTGTAATCTTTCGCGTCGGGTTCAACATACTGCAAGTCCGGCTCGTTGTTGCCACCATGGTGTTCAATCTGGGCGCGGAGATCGATCTTCCAGTTCCCTTTGCGGTCGCGCCGCCAAACGGTGAGGTATTCGCCGTACCGCTTTATGGCCCCTATCCGTTGAAACGACATCGTTCCTGCCGTTACCCCCCATTCCATGCTTTTTGCAATGGCCGCGTACGTGGGTCGCCAGATCATCACATCAGGTATATTCGGCCGGTTATTGAGGTAGTCCAGCGCATCCACGGGGGCCGGTGTAAAAAAGGTTGAATTCCGATCCACCACAGACATGAATGCCGCGTGTGGTCCCTGCGTTTCTGAAAGCCTGGCCGCAGTACGGTCGGCCATCAATAAACTTCCCACTTTACCCAACATCTGTGCAGCTGCCGACTGGGATACAACTACCAAACAAGTAATAAAACCAATCCTACTAATAGCGGTCATTCCATCAAATCTTATTCCAAAGGGTTCCTTCTTTACTGTCCTTAAGCTGGATACCGATAGCGCTCAGTCCCTCCCGTATACGATCTGAAGTAGCATAATCTTTCTGTTTCTTGGCTTCGTTGCGAAGAGCAATTACCACTTCCATCAGCTTGTCGAAATCATCAGAGCCCATATTATCATCAGTCAGGCCCAACACATCATATACAAAATGCTGCATCAAGGTATTCAGCGCTGTTAATGTAGATGCATCGATAGCAACCTTACCGTCGTAAACGCTATTGATAATACGTACGGCTTCAAACAGCTCTGCAATCAATATCGGGCTATTGAAGTCGTCGTCCATCGCAGCATAACAACGCTGCCTGAGCTCTTCTATTTTCAAGTCTGCTTTTTTGGTTCCCGCTGCTTTCAATTTTGGCAGTAGTGCCATAGCATTCATGAGCCGCCTATACCCTTTGTCTGCGGCATCCAGCGCTTCGTTAGAGAAATCGAGTGTACTTCGGTAATGGGCCTGCAACATAAAAAAGCGTACTGCCATCGGCGAATAGCCACGCTCAAGCAACGGATGGCTACCGCTGAAAAGCTCTTGGGGTAAAAAACCGTTACCGGCAGATTTAGACATCCGCGTACCATTTACCGTGAGCATATTGGTATGCATCCAATATGTTGCAGGCTGAGTATGGTTACAGGCTTGCGATTGGGCGATTTCATTGGTATGGTGTGTCGCAGCGAGGTCCATTCCTCCGCCATGAATATCAAACTGACTACCGAGGTATTTATTGCTCATTGCCGAGCATTCGATATGCCACCCCGGGAAGCCTACACCCCATGGCGAAGGCCAACGCATGATATGCTCGGGCTTCGCTTTAATCCAAAGTGCAAAATCCAGCCGACCTCGCTTTTCATCCTGTCCGTTGAGCTGACGGGTATTGTTAAGCAAGTCTTCCAACTTACGGTTGGTAAGGATGGTATAGTCATACGACTTAACATACTTCTCCACATCGAAATATACCGTTCCGTTCACTTCATAAGCATACCCTTGGTCGATGATCTGTTTAACCATCTCGATCTGCTCGGAAATGTGGCCGGTAGCTGTAGGTTCAATACTGGGAGGCAAGGTATTGAATAGCCGCAGCACCTCATGGAAACCCAAGGTGTATTTCTGCACGATTTCCATGGGCTCCAACTGTTCCAGCTTGGCCTTTTTTGCGAATTTGTCGTCGCCTTCGTCGTTATCCCCTTCCAAGTGGCCCGCATCAGTAATATTGCGTACGTAACGCACTTTATATCCAAGATGCAAGAGGTAACGGTAAATTAAGTCGAACGAAACGAATGTGCGGCAATTTCCCAAATGCACATCACTATATACGGTAGGTCCGCAAACATACATCCCTACAAAGGGAGGGTTCAGCGGCTCGAATTTTTCCTTTACCCTTGTTAACGTGTTATACAACACCAGTCGGTTGTCCATGGTGCGAAAATACGAATTAATACGCAAAAGGACAGCGCTACTTTTTCGCCGGTATAAAAGGCATTTTGATAATGGTATCGTTAAATTCGCGGATGCGGATACTACCGTCAAAACCATCTTTGAAATAGTTTTGGACCTCAAAAAGAATCTTTTCGGTTAAGTCTGCTATGGAGTTGCCAAAAACAGCTAACCCAAGATTTCCTTCAACTGCTGCCTTAACGCCCTCTTCATGTTGTAACACTACGAAAATCAATTCGTCGAATTTAGAAATCTCCATCTGGTCGCCTCCCGGTGATTAGTATGCCAATACCGTCACTTCGGTCCTCCGGTTTGCCTGGTGTTCCTCGCGCGAGCACGGCACACCGTCCGCGCAGCGGTTCACCAGCCGTGTCTCCCCGTAACCCTTGGCCACCATCCGCTCGCGTGCAATGCCACGCCCCACCAAGTAGTCAACCGCCGACTGCGCACGCCGCTGCGAAAGCAACTCGTTGTACGAATGGCTGCCGCGGCTGTCCGTATGGCTCGAAAGCTCGATCTTAAGCGTCGGGTTGTCACGAAGCGTGCGCACCAGCTCGTCAAGTATAGCCGCCGCATCAGGACGGATGTTGTGCCTGTCGAAATCGTAATAGATATTCTCCAGCTCGAATGTCTGGCCAACCCGGAAAACCGGCTCCAGCAGCAACGCAACCTCCAGCGTGTCCGACCGGGTGATACCCACCGTGCTTACCCTGGCCGAGTCGGCGTGGTAACCCTCCTTCTGCCCCAGCACCGTATAGCTCCGGTTGCCCTCCAGCACGAACTCGAATGTGCCCGATCCACTGCTCCGCTTTTTGGCGACAATCTCACGATCCCCGTCGTACAGCGTCACTGACGCTTCCGCCAAGCGTTCACCCGTGGACTTATCCGAGGTGGTCCCCATCAGGATAATGATGACCTTGGGCTTATCGAATGAAAACGAATAGATATCGTCTCCGCCCACGCCCCCTTTGCGGTCCGAGGAGAGGAACCCACGGAACCCCTCCGCATCTTCCCCGTAAACCACGTAGGCAAAATCATCCGCCGCGCTATTGACCGGATACCGGAGATTTGCAGGCGCATCCCATTGGCCCCGGCTCCCGGTCGATCTGAACACATCCAGCCCACCCATGCCAGCAAGGCCATCGGTGGAGTAATAGAGCGTGCCATCGGGAGCGATGGTGGGGAACAGTTCATCCCCCACTGTGTTGATCAACGGACCGGCGTTTACCGGCCTACCCCACGAACCGTCAGCCTGCCGCTCACTGTACCAGATATCCGTGCCCCCATGCCCCCCGGGCATATCGCTGGAGAAATAAAGCACCGTTTCGTCGGGCGATAAGGCAGCATGGCCAACCGAGTATTCATCTATGTTATTATGCGCAAACGGCTCGGCTATCCAACCATCATCCTTCTTCTTGTAAATATACAATTCAAGCGTGTTGGTGCGGTAACGACGCCCGTCCTCCTTTTTCAAATCAGCATCCTTACCCACATAAGTACGCGTAACATACAACGTGTTGCCGTCTTTCCCGGCAGCAACGGGCCCAACGTGGTATTCCGAACCATTGATCCCCCCGGACGACAGCGAGGGGCCGCCCAGGGTACCCCCGGACGACAGCGGCGCCGTATAGATCCGCAGGAAGGCATTGCCCGTCCACCCGTACGTATCCATCCCCGGCTTTATTCCGGGTTCACCGGCGTAGTAAACATGGTCCCCCGACGGGAAAACGCCAAATTCCGAATTCGACGTATTCACCGCTGTCTCGTTGCGCAACCGGTGCGCCGTCGGTGTGGCCATCCACACCAGCGCCGAATCGCAGCCGGCGATCTCGACCGCCACCGATGGCCCATTCCCGGTCTGCGAGGCATACGATTCCAGCTGCCGCCTGGCTTCCGCATATTTCCCGTTCACTTTCAGGACACGCCCATAACGGAGTAGGTTATCGGGCGATGACCCAGCCTGTTGGACCACCCGTGCGTACCAGTTCTCAGCAGACTCGTAGTCCTTCATCCGCAGGTAGCTCTCGGCCAGCCGCTCCAGGTCCTGCAAACGGGGGTTGCGCGTGTCCACCAGCCGGGTGTACAGTTTGGCAGCATTGGCATATTCATAACGCCTGTAAAGCTCCTCAGCACGGTCCCGCAGGCTCGGCTGTTCCTGTGAAATGGCACCCCCGCCCATGCAAAGCAGGACGACGGAAAAAATGAATGGTTTCAGATATTGTCCCATGGCGAATGTCTATTGTCCAGTGTCTGTTGTCTATTGTCTAGTGTCTATTGTCCAGTGTCTGTTGTCCAGTGTCTATCGTCTGTCGTCTAAAAAAACCTCGGGCTCAGTATACGCTGCTCACGCTTGCCGAAGGTGATCCNTTGTCTGTTGTCTAAAAGAACCTCGGGCTCAGTATACGCTGCTCACGCTTGCCGAAGGTGATCCCAAGGGTCAGCTCGTGCGATCCGTTCTGAACGCTGCTCAAACGGCTCACGATGTGGTCGTAGGAGTAACCGATACGAAGCGCCTCCGTAACATAGATCTGCGTGACCGCAGAAAATGAGTTACGGCCCCCAAGGCTGTTCCCGCTAACCCGGCTGTACTCACGCTCGAAGACCGTAACACCCGTGCGCCACCCGCCCCCAAGCCAGAAACGCCCCCCGAAGATGAACATCGCGTTCACATCCAGACTGGTGGGACCTTTGAAGTCTTCCTTCAACAGCACGCTCGGACGGAAGTCCAGACCACGGCCAAGGCTGAAAAGCGCACCCCCCATCAAGTACATGTGGCGCTTGCGCCGGATGTTGTCCGTGGTCGTACCGTCCCAGCGGAAAATGTTGTTGCTCTGGTCGCCTGAAAGAAGGTCCATAACCGATACCCCAGCGTACCACTTCGGGTTGTAGTAGTAAACACCGAAACGGACATCAGGAACCCAGTTGCCGATCTTCCCCGAAGGAACAACCTGGTCGCCACCGTCGTTCGGACGAAGCAGCGAACCGTCCAGGCTGTACTGCGTGACACCGGCACCAATCCCGAAACTCAGACGCTGCGTGTCCTCCGCGTTCAGACGCAAACGGAATGCGTAGTTCCCGTAAACCGATGTCGCCGACTGCGGACCCAGACGGTCCGCAGTCACCTGAAGGCCAACGCCGTGCCGCTTGTGCANAGTGGGACCCCTGAAGTCTTCCTTCAACAGCACGCTCGGACGGAAGTCCAGACCACGGCCAAGGCTGAAAAGCGCACCTCCCATCAAGTACATGTGACGCTTGCGCCGGATGTTGTCCGTGGTCGTACCGTCCCAGCGGAAAATGTTGTTGCTCTGGTCGCCTGAAAGAAGGTCCATAACCGATACCCCAGCGTACCACTTCGGGTTGTAGTAGTAAACANGGCCAAGGCTGAAAAGCGCACCTCCCATCAAGTACATGTGACGCTTGCGCCGGATGTTGTCCGTGGTCGTACCGTCCCAGCGGAAAATGTTGTTGCTCTGGTCGCCTGAAAGAAGGTCCATAACCGATACCCCAGCGTACCACTTCGGGTTGTAGTAGTAAACACCGAAACGGACATCAGGAACCCAGTTGCCGATCTTCCCCGAAGGAACAACCTGGTCGCCACCGTCGTTCGGACGAAGCAGCGAACCGTCCAGGCTGTACTGCGTGACACCGGCACCAATCCCGAAACTCAGACGCTGCGTGTCCTCCGCGTTCAGACGCAAACGGAATGCGTAGTTCCCGTAAACCGATGTCGCCGACTGCGGACCCAGACGGTCCGCAGTCACCTGAAGGCCAACGCCGTGCCGCTTGTGCAACGGGTCGGCAACACCGTCGATCGAAAGCAGACCCGTCTCGGGAGCCCCCTCCAACCCCACCCACTGGCTACGCAGACCAAGCTGCCCGAACCACTCCTCCTTGTAACCCGTGTAGCCAGGGTTAACACTCATCGAGTTGAAAATGTATTGCGTGAACTGGATGTTCTGCTGGGC
>NZ_JAMXAY010000019.1 GCF_025460835.1 Parapedobacter soli
ATTGACTTCAAAAAAGAAATATTGGGCTTTTTAAGGGTTGACTATGTAGATAGCGGATGGCTTTTCGTGGATAAGATTAATGATAAGGTGAAGAAGAATCGGTTCAGTCTGAGTGAAATTACCAAAGTAGGTTTACCTCGTATTTTGGAAATTTTTCGTCCTTGGTGACGATAGACAAATCGTCGGCAATGGCCTGACCGATAATCATACGGTCGAAAGGGTCATAATGATGAAAAGGTAAAGAGGTTACTTCCGTGTCCAGCAAAAGATTCATTTCGTATAATCCTCAAAACCAGGTATGGGGTCATCAAAATCTGATTTCATTGTAATCAATCCCTTAGCCTTCCCTACAGTCCTTGGCTTTGCCTTGCTTTTTTTATGCTTCGATTTATATACAAGGAAATCAATAAAATCAGCGACCTCGCTCTTGAGTGATGAGGGGAGGCTTGACAACTTCGTATATAATTGCACGTCTGACATGGCACTAGTTATTTGTTATCACAAAAATGGCTTAAAAATCATTAATTTACAACTCTATTCGCTCGGTATATCCAACGTTTTGAGGTACTCCCGCGGTGATAGTCCATACTGCTTTTTGAACTGCCTGCTGAAAACGCTGGTTTCGGCATAGCCGATGGCCAGCGCGGCCTCGCTGATCGTAAGGTCTTCTTCAACCATGAGCCGGAGCGCTTCAGCCAATCGGCTTTCCATGATGTACGTTTGCAGTTTCTGGCCCGAACCCGCCCGATATCGCGCGCTAAGTGACCTTGCACCCAACCCATTCTGGTAAGCGATTGTGGCAACGGAAGGTATATGGCCTGCTTTGATGTGGTTGTCTACCTGGCGGCGGATCGTTTCAACGAATGCCGCCTGCGCGTCTTGCGCCTGAGCGGTGGCCGGACTACGAGCGAGCCTCACCAGATGGCCCACCGGCGCGGCAATCGCAGCGTCCATCGGCTCACCGTCCAATTTGGGAAGCGACAATAATTCGGCAAGGTGGGGCATTGCCGAGGCAATGGCGGTATCTTGCGAAGTAACACACCGGTCCGCTTGCTTCCGTAAGGAAGCAACGAGCTTTTCAATAGGGTGGGCCTGATCCGCTTGATGGCGAATGAGCCACTTGGCTTTGGCTGCGATGGACACGCTGAGCGTATGAGGCTCGCTGATGTACATGGTTGCTTCCATCTTTGGGCTATATACCTGCACTTGCCTACCCGCGGCCAGCTCAAGTTTGCAGCCTGTACCATCACGCGCGGGCTCGACTGTCAACCGCCCTTTAATCTGGTATAGCCAGTGCAGGTCGCGGTGCAGCGTTTCAATAGGAATGGCGAGCGGTAATGCATCGGGCTGCCTAACCTTGGTCTCCAGCACCACGAGGTATACATCAAAGGCGTCGTATTGTTGCAGGATAGCACCGCCGATTGGAGATTTGAAGTAGCTGGTTTGGTCGTGGGCGTAGGGTACTGTATAAGTAGGGAAAAAGGGAGCTGCCCTGACTTGTACTGCTGCCGGCAACGCGGCCTTGAGGTGTATGTTGATTGTGGGGTGCATCACATCAGTGTTCTAATTTTTATGTCGGCCAGCGCTACGCCGCCCGGGGCATCGCGGGAGGCGCGGCACTGGCCGACGGGTTAATGGATAGGATATAAGGGCTGTCTTTCGTGAATCGGCGTGAGATGGATACGATGGTCGGCAATGGCGAGCGACTGCGGCCGGTGGCTGATGAAAATAACGGTCATTCCTCGGCCGCGGCAGTTTACCAAGCAGCGGTGAACAGCAGCCTCTGCGTCGGCATCGAGTGCCGCCGTGCCCTCGTCGAGTATGAGTACCTCCGGTTGCTTGTAGAGTGCACGGGCAATGGCAATCCGCTGGCGTTCACCCCCGGACAATGCCGTGCCGCGCTCGCCCATCGGCGTGTCCCAACCCAAGGGCAGGGCGTTGACGAGTGCCGTTAACCCGACCTCTTCAAACACGTCGGCCAGTCTGCCTGTATCGGGCAGGTCGGGTGCATATACATTTTCGGCGATGGTGCCATCCATAAAATCGGGCTGCTGGGCAACGATACCCATGCGCCGCTGGATGGTTTGCAGGCTGATGAGGTGCAAAGAGTGGCGGCCCAACCGGATACTGCCGCTTGATGGCGCGTAGCGCTTGGTGAGGAGATGCACCAAGGTGCTTTTTCCCGATCCGCTCTCGCCCGTAACCACCGTGATGCGGCCGGCGGGAAAATGGCAATCAAACCCTTCGAATACCGGCAGCCCGCGGTCGTATGCAAACCCAACACCTTCGAAACGGATGTCGCCGATGCGGTCGGGCTGGAGTAGCGTGGCATGGGCGGTTTCAGCGGGTGGTATGGCCTGCAGGTCCTGCAGGTGGGTGCTGGCCGTGCGTGCGTCGTGCCACGTTTGGCTCAGGTGGGCCAGTTGGTAGGCTGCCCGGTGGAAATAACCGCTGAGGGCATATACGGCCAGCACCTCGCCAAATGTTAGGGCGCCTCCGAGCACCAATGCAGCGCCTGCCCACAAAAGGGCCAGCGTGGTGCCCTGGGCGATACCGTCTGCAGCGGTTTCTGAAAACACACGGTTCAACCCGGACCGGTAATCCGCCCGCAACACCTTATCCAACCGGGCTTCGAGTTTGTTAGCAGCGAGGGGTTCCGTGCCACTGAGGCGGTGTGTATGTATGGTGTGTAGCGTATGGGCAAGCTCGGCCTCAAAATCTGCTTGTGCAGCGATGAGCCGGTGCTGGCTGTGCCGGTTCCACCGGCCGGCGAGCGCATGGACAATAACGTAGCATACCAGTGCCCCGGCAAAGAGTAGCGCCAGCCGATAATGGCTGGTCAGCAGCAGTGGCAGCAGAACGGCAACAGTAAATAGGGGCATGGTGCATTGGATGAAAAGATCGCAAGCAAAGTTGCGCAGCTGCACGGCATTGCCTACACGTGTGAGTAGCTCGCCGGTGCGGTACCGATCGAAGACCGGTAATGGCAAACGCAGCAGGTGGCGGCAGAAGCTACCGATAAGCCGCGCGTCGAGCTTGCGGCTGATACGCAGCAGGAGTGTCGTCCGCCACACGTTGCTGGCCTGCTGTAGGCAGAAGGCAGCCAACATGGCAACGCCAAGCGTCACCAGCAGGCCGGTGGCTGCCCGGGGTAAAATATGGTCGGTGATGGTGAAAATGAAAAATGCACTGGCGTACGAGAATAATGTATAGCAGGCGGTGGCTGCAATAGCCAGGGCCACGGGCTTGCGATGGGGGTAAAGCAACAGCCAAATGCGCCGCAGCAGCGAGGGCGGTCCATCCTGGAGGCCGAAGCCGGCATTGGGTACCAGCAGGATAAGCACATGCTGCCACACTGCAAGGAATGCGCCGCGGCGATGGCGATGGAAATCCCCCATGGCCGGATCCATGACATGGATCCAACGGGATGTTACCTTTCTTACCACCACGTAGTGGGGCAGCCCATCTTGGCCTGCCAGTAGTGCAATGCAGGGAAGCTGCACTTCAGCCAGGTGGTCGTCTGTGGCCCGTATAGCGGCGTGCTCGAAACCGAGCGCATCAGCGGCATACTCCATGTCGGCCACGGTAGCCTGTCCCGGGGGCAACAACAAGCGCACTTCAGCCAATGAAACAGCACAGCCATAGTGTGCCGAAATGGCTGCTAAGCAGGTCGCCCCGCAGTCGTGTTCACCCTGTTGTTGAATGCGTCGCATAACTATAGATTTGGTAGTTTAAAAGCGGATTAATATATTTGTGAAAACGAATCGCTGGTCTTCAGCATCAATTAAAACTTAGGTTACAAACACATGATTCCTCACTTCCATGAAGCGATGGTGAGTTATTTGTTTTTGGCATTGGTATTCGTTACCAGCGTCGTGGGTCTCTTTCATCGCTCATTCTATTATGCCAATATTTTCCAGCCTAGTCAGGTTTTTTCGGGCAAAAGGGTATGGACCTTGTTTTCTTCGGCACTGGTACACGGTAGTTGGATGCATCTGCTGGTCAACGTAGGGTTTTGCCTCGTTTTCATGTCGGAGGTGGAATATATGTTGGTAGATGATTTCGGCCCATTGGCAGGGCGAGGGTATGCCGTTGCGTTGGCGCTTATCATCATAATCACCAGTAACCTGATCGACGGTTTCCGGTTGCGCGCCAACAGCATGTCGGCAACCGTCGGCATCTCTACCCTGGCGTGTGCTATGGCTGTGTTTTATTTCATTTACTTTCCGTTGGATGGAGAAGATACGCCAAGTTATATTTTTCCTTCGTTTAAGGCTTTTCATATTGCATTAGGTCTTGTGGCTACGTTCAGTCTGGCAGCGATTTTTCGTGTAAAAGGAAACCAATTCAGCCACTTAGTCGGGTGCCTGCTCGGCATGATGACCGCGGTCGTTATACGGCCCGCCTTGATTGCTGAAATGGCTTCCTACATATTCACTGGGTCTTGATCAGAGCGCAAACAGAATGCCGCCTATTCCAAATAGATTTATACCGATAAGGAGTTTGCCTGCTTTCCACGCGATGGAATTTGGCCGGCGAGCGCCGCCGTTGAGTAATTCTTTTTCCGCATTGTCAATAAGCATGGCCCCAGTAGGGATGCGCAATGTTTGGTGGTTTTTTACTGAACACTTTTTCATGATAATAAGTTAAATGCCGCCACCATTAGCGACTCTACAAAGGTCTGTTGTTTTTGTTTAAATAATTATTATTCAGGTTGTTGCGGTAGAACTGGCGGTTCTTAATTCAGAACTGGCAGTTCTACAGTTATATCAAAAAAACTTGTTTTAATCATGGAAAATCTCGATAAGATACCCACGGTGGGTGGGCGGATTAAGTATATCCGCGAAGCCAAAGGTTATATGCAGATTGGGGTGGCCATGGGTGCTGGGATTTCACAGAAGGCTCTGTCTAAAATCGAGCTGGATCAAACCAATCCGTCGATTTACCGCATATACCGCATTGCTGAAAGCCTGGGCGTGGATGTGTATACGCTGATTCCGAAGGAGCGATGGAATTCGGCTTATTCCGTTAGCGGCATATTCGGGCATGTGTTGATACGGGTATTGAAATGGACGAGAAAGAGGAATACGAACCGCCGATAGCGCCGCCTCCGGATTTTGTAATCAGAGGATTGCGGGTTATCTTAGTCTCCAATTGATAACCCGCCACCTCATTTGGTGCGGCTGCATTGTTTCCTAAGCTGGGGCTGTTTGGCAGGCCTGAAGGTCGGCCGTTTGCTAGGGCAACGTGGCTGCCGGGCATACAGTTGTGTTGGCCTTTAACAACTACTGTTATGTTAAACCATTTTGAAGAATTTGATGGACGATTGAAGTCCATCGCGGAAAACTTACGCCCTATCGCCGCGGTTGCTACCTACCTCCTAGAAAGTGGCTTACTGGGACAGCTGGCCAATAACCTGCCGGAAATCATTTCTTTTATCCGCCGTAATTTCCCAACGGAGGAACCCAAATTTTTCATGGCTGACGTACTGAAGCACCTGGGTATCAGCGAGCGTTCGTATTACCGCAAAGTGGCCGAGGGTAAATTGGTGCCCCGCAAGTGGGAGGGCCCGGATTTCTTCTACCGAAGCGACCTGGAAGAAGAGCTACGGGAGAGCAAGCGCCGTGGCCGCGTCTGATCGCGGTAGCCTATGCCCCTGAGATGGGCCGGACCTGGCTAAGCCCATGTCCGGGGGATGTCCGATCGGTCTCCGGCTTTTCTTCGGCTGCTTGCCGAAGGGCAGCCGAACCGTTCCCGAACGATTCCCGAAGCAGTCCCGAAGGATTGTCGAAGCGTTGTCGAAGACCACTCGAACAACTGTCGAACAACTGGCAGTAATTGGCAGGAATCACTGCCAATTACTGCCAATTACTGCCAAAAATTGACGAAAGGCTTTTGTCAATCTACGTTTGTGACCAGAAAGCAGCGAATACCGGTATACTGTGGCTTTCATGGAACAAAGAACAGATTAATTAATTTTTTAAATTTTTTCAATTATGGCAGTATTCAAAAAAGGGATCAACGGTGCATTCTCAGGCACCATTGGCAACACCGTAGGCAGCAGCTGGCGCCATATCGATTACATGCGCAGCTTGCCTAAACCCAGTAAGAAACCGGCTTCGCCGGCGCAACTTGCCCAGCGGGCCAAGTTTGCATTGGCGGTCAGTTTCCTGCGGTCGATAAAGCCGCTGCTCAACCTGGGCTTTAGCGACAAGATGAGGGGCAAGCAAACGGGCTACAACCAGGCATTGAAGGTGATGATTGCCAACGCAATAGTGGGTGAATACCCCGATTTCACCATAGACTATGCCAACGTGGTGCTGGCACAGGGCGGACTCAATCCGGCCCCGTCAGCGGTGCTGGAACAAACCGCACCCGGGCAGCTGGCGCTGAGCTGGGAGCCCATAACCAATAAATACACCAGCTTTGCCGACGACGAGGCGGTAGTGGTGGTGTACAATGTTTCCAAGCGCTTCATGAATGTGTACGATGGTATCGAGCGGAGTGTGGGGAGCATGGACATCGCTGTGCCGTCGTCGTTCGAGGGCGATGAGCTGGTAGCATGGGTCTTTATGGTGCACCGCGACGGGGAGAAAACCTCCGATAGTGTATTCGCCGGTACTTTGGTGCTGGCCGGGGAGACTGAACCGGATCCCGAACCGTAATCTATTCAGCAGCGGGGTATCTCTACTCCGCTGCTTTTTTCACCTATTGAGAAATAAAAAGATGGAAACGAAAATAATCCGCGTGGCCCAAGGGAAGGACAGTACCCTGAGCCACCTTTATATCGGCGGCCTGTTCTGCTGCTACTTGCTGGAGGATACCATCCGCAAGAAGAAGATCCCGGGGCTTACGTGCATCCCCGAGGGGGAGTATGGCCTCTCGCTCAACCACTGGGCGGGGATGAACGCCAAGTATGCGCTGAGGTACCCCAAGATGCATGAAGGTATGGTGGAAATCACGGAGATACCAAATTTCCAGCTGGTGTTCTTCCATACGGGCAACTACCACACGCAAACGGCGGGCTGCCCGCTCACGGGGTCGTACTGGCAGCGGCTGGATGGCGACTATCAGGTGATGGGATCGCGGGCTGCGTATCAGTATGCGTACCCGATGTTGGTAAAGGAGATCAGGAGGGGGAATGATCGGTTGACGGTTGTGAATGAAGTGGTGTTTAAGTGGGGGATGGGGGAGGCGTGGCAGCCGTAAACAGTGGTGGGGATGGTTTGGGATATGGAGATATTAGTTAAGCAAAAAAACAAAAACAATGGAAGAAACAACAAAGACGGTCGGTCTTCCCGAAGCGGGGAGGGCGACATTATACGAACGGATCAAGGAAACACTGGCGGTGGCCAGCCAGTTGGTTATCGCCGCACCGGTGAAGCTGCCGCCCAGGGTGGTGGCTGTAGCCAGGTACGTGGCGTTGGCGCTGGGTGTGCTGGAGGCGGTGGAGGGTGGTGTGCGTAAGGATGGAGGGGGAGCCGATGAAAGCGACGACTAATTTCCAGCTGGGCATCGGCACGGGTGGCGGCACGCTGCTCAGCGTGGTGGTCCAGCTGGGTATGCACGATATGCTCAAAACCGCCGTGCTGGCCGCCATCGGCGCCGCCGTAAGCTTTGCGGTAACGTGGGCACTGCAGCGGTGGGCCCGTAAACGGTAGCTATTGATGGCTTGACTTTGACCCAAAGTGGTGGCGGTCTCCTACATTTGTCTCCGACAAGCATAGGGGACCGCTTCATTAAATAGCGGTTTCCTCGTAATAGGCGGCTGCTTCGAAGTATCAGGATTAGGCAGCCTCATCGTAAAAAAAATAGGTAAAATAATTCAAACAGTTTTTATTACCATTATTTTAGATACTCTAGAAATTTGAGATGGCCTGATAGTAGTAGTTTTCCATCTGCTGTCCCAGAATGCGCGAATCGAAATTATGTTTTACATACTCCCTGCCAGCTTTACCCATCGTTGATCTAAGGTTTGGATTGCTTGCCAATAATTCTATTTTGTCACAAAACCCCTCAAGATCTTGTTCTTTCACTATGTATCCTGTGATACCGTTTAGTAAGCCGTATTTCATGCCGCCGGCGTCTGAAACAATTACTGGAAGTTCCATAGCTTGTGCTTCCTGGATAACTAGCCCTTGATTCTCAGCTCTTCCTGAATTTTCAGTTATTCCAGGGAGGATAAATATATCTGCTTGGTTCATTAATTCTATTACCTCATCTTGTGTTCTGATACCCAACAGCTGAACATATTCAGCTAAATTATATTTACTGATTAATCTTCTGATGTTATCATATTCCTCGCCGCTTCCAATGAGTTGAAAAGACAGATTTTTATGGTTTTTGTCGTTTATCAGGAAGTTTGCGATTTCGACAAGAAAGAGACATCCTTTAAGGGCGATTAATCTACCACAGAATAATATTGTTATCGGATTCCTCGGTTTTAGGGTTTTGTTTGGCTGATAGTATTGAGTATCTAGTCCGACTGGTAGTAATCGGATATTATTGATCATAGGGTGTATTTTTTTTAAAAGTGATTTACCATATTCATTATTTACTGTTATAATAGCATTATGCCGAAATAGCCTTTTGTAACGCTTCCGATTGTACGATACTTCATTAGGCATCATGTCATACCCATGGAATGTGGTAATTAATTTACCCGTTTTAAAGAAGCCGAAGAACCTGCCTGTAAAAAATAAATCACTTGCGAAGCCGAAATGAGCATGTATAATGTCATAATCATCATCCACCGCTTTCAATGCTACATACTTAAAGAGCGGTGAAAGTTTGAACACATCATGCTTAAATCGGAATATGTTAAAGGAATATATTGATTTGATATTTAAGTTGTGGAATAATATCTGGGCAAATTTTACTATCTTTTTGATGGGCGATCGGGGGATGTTTAAAAAGGTGGTTCTTTCCAATAGCTGATATTCGGTTACTTTACTATTTATTGGATTAGTAGCTTGGTTATAAGCAAGCAATTTCACATCGTGACCGCTATCCAAGAGAAAAATAAGCTGATTAACAATAAAAGTTTCAGAAATGAGTGGAAAATCCGGGAGAATAAAAAGGACCTTTAACTTTTCTTTTGGTAGCATGAGATTGAATAAGTATTTAGCGCAGTATTGCTTATTTTTTCATGGTTAGCAAAGATACTACTACTCCTTTTTCTTTTCTTGCTAAGTCGGCTGCTATTTCACTTTTGTAGTTTTTCTCCTACAAGTTAAATCCTCTGTTTTTGATGCACCGCAAGTCAGTTAGTGGGGTGAACCAATTACCTCCGTTACGCAACGATGCTCATTCGGTGTTTCGGCGCAGTCCCCCCGGACGAAGCCAGAACTTTTTGGTCCAATGATCCATTATAGACACATATTGGGAAAGTCTTAAAAATAAGACTTAACAACGACTAAATAGGTTGTCATCTAAGCAATTCCACAAAGATCGGCGTTTCTGTCACCGTTAGTTTAATTTTTCCGTTTTTTACTGAAGTGATAACAGATTGTGCTGAAATTGCTTCTGCATCTAACTGATATATCTTAACTTGTTTGGTTTGGTTACCTAAATCCAACTCATAGTCAACACTGCGTCCCTGCTCGTCAGGCACCACCAACGAATAAATTGTCCGATCGTCTAATACATACTTGTCAACAAAAGGATCATCGCTGATAGTAGATTGATAATAGAACTCTCCAAGGATCTCTTTTGCCTGTTGTAAATAATTCCAGGATGGTTTAGTCGTCCATTCGGCACTTTCTTTGTCAATGAAACCGGAAGACATATATTGTGTTGTACTGTTTGCGTTAACATCATGCAGCATGTAAAAGAATAATTTGCTAACACCATTTCGTGCATAAAGTAGTGAGGTACGAAGAATCCAATCGGCCTGTGTAATCAATGCTGACTTATTTTTTATTGGGATCGCTTTCTGGTAACTATTCTGATTGATATCATATCCAGACTCTGTATTCCACACTGGAATACTATTCGTGTGTCCATTGGATAATATCACGAATTGTTGTGCGATGCTGGCTGCATTTGATAGTTCTGGAGCAACCCCCCGTTGCTTAGTTGGATTGTTTTCAGTTTCTCTGTTTCGAGCATAATGATGATAGTTTATCACATCAAAACATAGGTCAATCGTCCCATCTGGTTTTCTACCGCGGTATTTTTCACACCAATCGATTATCTCTTGGACGTAACCTGGATCAGGAGTTGCTATCCCTGCCATTACCACCTGCATATTAGGATCTGCATTCTTGACGCCTACGTCGTGCCCCAATTCTCCTTGGTGACCGTCATAAAAAGCAGAAAGGTTGGCCGCATACTCCGAAGGAGTTTGCCGCGCTACCTTAGTTGGCTTCCATATACGATCCGGCTCATTGTTACATTCGATGTATTGAATAAGCCCAGATCCAATAATCTTTTTGTTGGGATTGTAATGTGGAACTGGTTCTACGTGAACCAAAGAGGGGTCAACGTCCTGATTGCTGCCGTACCTCGCCGCATACTGAAATGCCAGTTTCCCGAAATCAATATAGGATGCGGGGTCCGATAAATCGGCTCCGAAAACGGCCGGCACATTCTCTACATCACGCTTTTCTTCCGGATAAGTTTCCAAAAGCCAGTCAGGTATTGTTTTAATACAGGCGAGAACTGTAATATCGTTTGCTTTACACCATTCGTAGATTTCATCGTATTTCCATCCTCCCCTAGGCGTCGGATTATAACCATATTTTCCCTTTTCTGACTCAATCTGCCGCCAATCCAAGTAATGCCTGACATTAGAGAACGGTTTAAAGAATCGAGAATCTTCGGTTGGATTATTCTGTGATCCGAAATTCCATTCGAACGCATTTACACCGAGCATATCTTTAAATTTGACTTTCGAATGAGGTATGCCAGGCAATTCATTATCGGTGATATCGCCACTTGCAATCGATTTTCTTGAACAATTACTTCCCAAAAGCATCAGTAAGCCCGACAGTAGAATCCAGTATCTTGGGAATGAGAAGGACATTTTCATATAAAGTGTTTATTGAATACGCAAATTGAATAATTAATTCGTAAACGAAATTAATATTTTCATGAATATATTTTTGTCATTTAATGAACGGTATATATTTAGTAACGAAAATAAATTTCTTTAATTATCTTCTTTTTAAAATGCTATTACAGGATGGGAATTCCAAATCGCGTGCCTGAGTCACTTGTTTGTAGTTTATATGCTACAATCGCTAATTATGTGCAATAAAAACCATTTAAGTCAGTCTGATATCCGATACTTTTGTTTTGACTAATATGAAAAACATTATTGAATCTGTCTAAAATAAATAAAAGAAAAAAGGCATGAAATACTGGATACCCATTTTTTTTGTATTTGCGAGCACCGTTACATTAAGAGCGCAGGAGTCGATCATTAGCGAGATCAACTATCCGTATTTGGAGAAGTTGATCGAATCGGCACGCGAGAATAATTTCAGAAAGAAAATATTTGAGGCGTCGGAAGTAAGCTCAAGGGCAAGTGTAACTGCAGCCAAGGCTTCTTACTTGGATATGTTCAACGCCGCGTATTACTACAGACCAAATCAACGTCCTTCAGTTAATGTGGACAACCCGTATCTTGTCAATGGGTTTCAGCTTGGGGTGCATTTAAGTTTATCGACATTGATAAAAACACCAGGGATTGTAAGGCAAGCCAAACAACAGCGTGAGATTTCGGAATTGGAGCGTAAGGAATATGAAGTCACTTTAGAAAATGAGGTCAAGTCCAGATATTACAACTATGTGATGTTAAACAACCAACTCGAAATAAGTACACAGGAGGTTCAGGATAACAAGCTTATTCTTAATCAATTGCAAAGTAAGTTTGAGTTGAACGAAGTGGATTTGGAAACCTATAATTCGGCAAAATCTGCTTTGGCTGGATCCAAGTCTGCTTTGATGCAAACCGAAGTTCAATTCCTAACTGCGAAGGATGCACTGGAGGAAATTATTGGTGTCAAGTTGGAAGACATAACTGATTAAACATTTTAACTATTATCATTCATGATTGACTTTGGTGGTTTATTCAAATACTTATTAAAGCATATCTGGCTTATATTGGTCTTGACACTGGTGGCCGTCGGCGCGACTTATTATTTTACGAAAGACATGCCCGATTCCTATTATTCCGAGGCGCAGATATCTACAGGTATTACCGATCTGGCAAAGATTGACGGAAGCTTGGCATCGAATTACATGCAAATCAGACAGACCTATGATAATATCATGGGCATGATGTCTATGAAACGCGTTCTGGCGATCGTATCGCATATCTTGGTTATCCATGACCTGGAAACACCTGAACATGCGTTTAGACCTTATCCGGAAAATCTTCAAGCACTGGATGAGGCGACTCGTAAACAAATCGTGGATGAATTGAAAGCACGACTTATTTCGGGGCGTGTGATTTTGACTAATACAGATGAAGTGGGAGGTTTTAAGCTTGTCGATGTTGTCGGGTCGCTGGGGTATGATGAGGGTAGCCTACAAGAGGGAATGTCGGTAAAACGTTACGGAGAAAGTGATTTTATCAATGTCGGATTTGTCTCCGAAAACTCCGAACTTTCAGCCTTTATTGTCAACACGCTTACTTCAGAGTTTATTCAGTACTATCATACATTTCGATCGGCTAATGAGACTAAATCCGTTATTCTACTGGATTCATTGTTGCAAGAGAAAGAACGAGTTATGCAAGATAGGAATGAAGCGTTGAAAAACTATCGTGTTAGCAGTGGGATCATGGATGCTTCTTCGCAATCGGCTGCGTTATACAGTCAAATTACGGCACTGGAAAGTCAACGAGCTGATAAGCTTACAGAAATCCAATCGTTGCAAGGAGCAATTAAGGATATTAAAGCTCAGTTGGCTAATCCGAACAACAGCCTGTTAACGTCGCCAGACTCGCGTGTAAACAATGCATTGCTTGAGATAGATCAGCAACTGCAAGCGGCGAATAGAAAGTATATTAATAATAATTTTAACCCAACCGATAAACAACTCGTAGATTCTTTACAACGTAAACGAAATGAAATTGCAGAGATGGGTCTTGGGGTGTTGGGTAACAACGGAGCGATGGAAAGCAGGCGAAGTCTCGAGGCAGAATTAATCCGGCTTGAAACAGCACTCTCGCTCGCCAAGAATGGTATTGCGTCTATCGAAAATGAGCTTGCTAGAGCTAAAGGCCGTCACAGTGCCATGGTTCCGATGGACGCCGGATTACAGAATCTTCAACGTGAAGCAGATATAGCCACACAAGAATACATGGAAATCCTAAACCGGACCAATCAAGCCGGTTTCGTATCGAATGTCGGATTGCGATTGAGTATTGTTGAAGTTGCCTTGCCCGGAGTAAAAATTACATCAAAACGGTTCATTTACATCGGACTTTCTGGTTTCGCGACATTTATGTTCTGTATGTCGGTTTTCACGTTACTGTTTATATTGGATCGCCGAGTGGTGACCAAAGATCAGCTTGCTGCCTTGACGGATGGAAAGGTACTTGGCGTATTGAATCTGATTGACGAATCATATGCCGGAATACGTAGCGTGTGGGACAACAATACCACGGTAGATGCGGTCATGTATAAAGATTTGTTGCGCTCGTTGAGGTTTGATTTGAACACGGAGCTGACTATTAATAAATCGAGGGTATTGGGTATCACCAGCCTTACTCCCGGCGCCGGTAAATCTTTTTTAGCAGTGAGTCTGGCCTATGCATTTGCCGTGACAGGAAAGAAAGTATTATTGATCGGAGAACAAACCTATGATTTCTTTGGTAGTCAGAACGAAACGGCACGGGCCGAGCAGGCATTCGAGCAGTTTTTGGTAAAGCGTGAGATACAGATTGAAGATTTAATTACCACCCTAACACGGAATACACACCAAAATTCTCTCATGGAATTGCAGGATATGGAAAATCTTATGGCGGGATTTGGTTTGCTCCGAAATGAGTTTGATGTTATCATTATCGACACCGATAGTTGTCAGAACCTTAATCAAGTGAAAGAATGGTTGATGTTTTCCGATGTAAGTATCGGTGTCTTTGAATCCGGTAAAGTGGTCTCCAATCGTGAGCGGGATTTAATTAAATACCTCGGAGAACATAAAGGGTTTTTAGGTTGGGTACTCAATAAGGTTAGGTTGAGTGCTTAAACACCATAGCAAATAACAAATACCGTGAAGCAGTTGTTGTACAATATCCAGCACACCAGAAAGACAAAAATTGTGTTAATCCCGGCACTTTTGGGATTAGCGTTGTTAACGGCATACTATACCGTCATCCTAGGTTTGGTTTTTCCAATTGCAATGGTATTATCAGCCTTGCTAGTCATCTGTTTAGCTGTCTTAGTTAGCTATCCAGTCGCTGGTTTGATGGGTACGGTGGTTTATTGTTTTATTCTCCCAATCGTCGGACGAGAATTAATGATAAATTTTCCCTTTGGTATTGGTGTGGAAGTACTGCTGATTTTGACCTTGTTGGTTGCCGTTTTCAATAAGTACAAAACTAATTGGGCCGATGCCAATAACGACATGGTTAAGCTCGTCATACTTTGGTTTATTATCAGCGTACTGCAAGTTGCCAATCCATCAGGAGCAAGTGTGGTTGGGTGGTTTAATGAGATTCGAGGAACTGCATTGAACATGTTGTTGGTGGTTCCCTTGGCGTGTGTAGTAGTGCAACGAGAGAAGCACCTTAATTTATTCCTTTACATTGTGATAGCTTGGTCCGTTTTCGGAGCATTGAACGGCATTAAACAATTGTATATAGGTTTGTCACCGGGAGAACAAGTTTTTTTGGCACAAAATGAAACTACCCACCTTATTCGTGGTGTTATCAGGGTATTCTCCTTCTATACCGATGCAGGGCAATTTGGGGCTTCGATGAGCCATATAGCACTCGTTTCCTGGATATTGGCTATGGGCAGCTTCAAGTTATGGAAGCGGGTATTATTTTTCGGGTTAGGATGCTTGTTATTTTATGGTATGATCATTTCCGGTACACGGGGAGCTCTTTTTGTTTTTTCTGGGGGTTTAATTGGTTTATTCCTGACTAAGAACTTTAAGATGCTTATTGCTGGATTGCTCATATTGGGTATGCTTTTTTCCTTTCTTAAGTTTACGGATATCGGTCAAGGTAGTTATCAGGTCCGTCGACTGCGTTCGGCTGTAAACCCAGAACAAGATGCGTCATTTCTTGTTCGACTTAACTCTCAAATGAAACTTGCAGACTATTTGAAATATCGACCATTTGGAGGTGGCTTGGGAACGATAGGAGGGAATGGGGAGAAATATAACCCAGGTACGTTTTTAGCGTCGGTAGCACCAGATAGCTACTGGGTAAAGGTTTGGGCAATGTATGGAATTGTGGGGCTCATCATTTGGTTCGGTATGAACATGTATATCATGGGTAAATGTTGTGGGATTATCTGGCGCATAAATGACCCTCACCTTCGCATTAAGTTGATTGCGCTCATTTCGGGCGCTATAGGGATTTTCGTAGCCAGTTATGGAAACGAGGTTATCAACCGGACACCTTCTTCCATATTGGTTTTTATATCTTGGGCAATTATCTATAATGCGCCCAAGTGGGATAAACACTCATCATAGCTATGCCGTTTGAATTTTTCGTTATTCCAGGGCTGATTTTATTCGTAGTCGGTTTTCTTCGAGGTAAGAAATCTAACGTTAATTGAGCAAGTGGAAAGAGAAAGGGTACGTAAATGACAGGAAAAAATATTCTGATCGTTGGGCAACAGCCATGGGATTCTGAATTGGGAAGCAACTGTAAGGACATAGCAGTTGAGTTCAGCAAGCAGAACAAGGTACTCTACGTCAATTCACCATTAGATAGGGCTACATCAATCCGAAGAAAGACCGATGCGGATGTAATTTTTAGACGACGGGTAATTGCCGGTAAGGAAAACGGACTACATCAGGTAAGAAATAATTTGTGGGTGCTTTATCCGGATTGCATCGTAGAATCCATTAATTGGTTGGATAATGAATGGGCTTTTGATTTATTCAATAGGTTGAATAATAGGAGATTTGCGTCTGCTATTAAACGAAAGCTTGACGTTGTAGGGTTCGACGATGGATTTGTGCTGTTTAATGATAACGAAATCATGAAATGCTTTTACTTGAATGAGTATTTAGCACCCGATTTATCCATTTATTATTCGAGAGACTTCATTGTCGGAGCGCCGTATTGGAATAAACACGGCCCGCGATTAGAACCACGTATGATAAGGAAAAGTAACGTATGTTTTTCGAATTCGAGTTATTTGACAAATTATTGTAGACAGTATAATTCGAATGTACACTTTGTGGGTCAGGGCTTTGACACCCAGCTCTTCCGTGTCATCGAGGATACCGAGGTGCCGGCAGAGCTTGCGGCATTGGATCGACCGCTTATCGGATACGTTGGTGTTCTTCACAGCAGTAGGCTTGATATAGACGTAATGGTCCACATTGCGCGCAGTCGCCCAGAGTGGACAATGGTTTTGGTTGGCCCCGAGGACAACACGTTTAAGCAGAGTGAACTGCATCGGCTTGATAATGTTGTGTTCTTGGGTATGAAGCCAATGGACCAATTGCCTCGATATATCCAATTCTTCGACGTATGTATAAATCCGCAATTCCTTACACCGTTGACCGTGGGTAATTACCCGAGAAAAGTGGACGAATATTTAGCTATGGGGAAACCCGTTGTGGCTTTATCTACGCATGCTATGCAGCTATTTGCAGATCATACATACTTGGCGCGAAACAGCACGGAATACGTTGGCCTTATCGAACGGGCATTAAAGGAAGATAATGAAGTAATCCGGCAGAGACGGATGGCTTTCGCGGCACGTCATACTTGGGCTGAGTCTGTGGGGATGATGTACTCGATATTGAAAGCAAAGCATCAAATATCATGATTGAAAGCTTATATATATTATGGGTAGTGATCCAAGTTGTTATTGGGATTAATTTGGTGAGCCCGATTATTTTATTGATTCTAAGCCGGTTAATGCCAAAAAGAACAAATAGGGCACGCAAAGACGATGATGGAGATTATGCTATTATTGTAACGGCTTACGAACAAACAGGGATGCTGCCCGCGGTGGTATCGTCAATCCTGAAAATTAGATACAACCGATATTTGGTTTACGTCGTGGCAGATAATTGCGATGTCTCCGAATTGCATTTTGATGATGAACGGGTAATCCTGCTAAGGCCGGAAGAGGTCTTGGCTAGCAATACCAGGTCACATTTTTATGCCATTAACCGTTTCAAAAGAAAACATAACCGCCTCACAATTATCGATAGTGACAATTTGGTGGATTCTGAGTATCTAAATGAACTGGATTTGTATTTCAATCTGGGCTTTGAGGCGGTACAAGGTGTGCGTAAGGCGAAGAACGTGGATGGCCTTTACGCCGGCCTGGATGCGGCACGGGATATTTATTATCATTTTTACGACGGTAGGGTGTTGTTTAATGTAGGCTCGTCTGCAACCTTGGCTGGCTCGGGGATGGCGTTTACTGTTGAACTCTATAAATCGTGTCTGGGCCACCTGGATATTGTGGGCGCTGGCTTTGATAAAGTATTGCAGTACGAAATCGTCAAGCGGGGGAAGCGTATTGCGTATACGGATAAAGCAATAGTATATGACGAGAAAACTGCCTATTCTACACAGTTGGTTAATCAGCGGGCCCGTTGGATAAATACTTGGTTCAGGTACTTCGGTTTTGGGTTCAGTTTGTTGTGGCGTGGTATGACAAGGGTTAGTTGGAATCAGGTTGTCTTCGGGTTTACGTTATTGCGGCCTCCTTTGTTTTTATTCCTCCTGTTGGCTGTTGTCTTTATGGTTGTAAACCTATTCATAAATCCACTATATGCTATGGCTTGGTTGGTGGCTTTAGTGGTTTTTGTATTGGGTTTTTTTGTTGCTCTCTCGGTTTCCGATACTGACCGTCGGATTTACAGTGCGTTAATAGGCATACCGCTGTTTATATTCTATCAGCTGGCATCACTCATCAAAGCAGGTAAGGCAAATGAAATATCCGTGGCGACACGGCATTATCAACGAAAGCAAGTAGAAGATGTGGAACGGTAAAAAGAAGCTGATCAAGCGGAGAGAAGTGCTCATTGCTTTGTTACTGATAGCGGTTAGTGTATGTGTTGGCATCTTCTTCAAATTTTCCAAACGGAGCAGGTATCCGCAAGCGGATTTATCCAAATTGCCTTCATTTGCGGAGAGTGTGGACGAATTGGCAGAAACTATTATCCCGGAGACCGATACCCCGGGGGCAAAATCGTCCGGTGTGGGAGCCACGGTGTTGTTGCTTGTTGAACATTGTTTGGGCGAAGAAGAACAATATGTTTTTTTACGTGGATTGATGGAACTTGATGAATACTGCATGGGCAAATTCGGTAACGTTTTCGCTCGCTGTGATAGTGTGGCGAAGTTGCAGACACTCAACCATTTTGAATCCAGCGCAATGTTTGGAGGTTGGTTTATCACCAAAGTTAGACAACGATTATTCGGTAAACCGTTTATTGTACTGGTTAAGGATATCTGTGTGACGGCTTACTGCCGATCAATGGAAGGAGCAACTCAGGCGCTTGCATACGATCCTGTTCCGGCCCGGTACGATGCATGTACGCAGATGGCAAAAGGACAGTGTTCTTGGGCATTGGTTTAATGTGAAGAGATAAAATGGCTGATGAGAGACATGTTAGCGTTAAGAAAAAAGGCGAAGTATACTAAATGGTTTAATACACGGCACTTGACGGGAGATCTGAAAGCAAAATCAATCAAGGGGGGAATTAACACCATGCTTTCGCAATTTTTATCTTTTGGAATGAATATCTTATCGACGATGGTAATGGCGAGGCTGGTAGCGCCGGAGAGTTTTGGATTGGTAGGTATGGTCACGGCATTTACGGGTTTTGTTTTGATTTTCAAAGATTTAGGTTTTACATCGGCGGTAGTCCAGAAGACCATTATTGGCCAAAAGCAAATCAGTACGCTATTTTGGTTTAATTTAGGCGTTTCGCTAATAATATCATTGATTATTGTTGCTCTAGGGCCGTTTTTAGTGTCTTTTTATAATGAACCTCGCCTTCTCAATATTACACTAGCATTGGGAGGGACGGTAGTTTTGACGGGATCAGTATTGCAACACGGAGCCTTAATGAAACGACAAATGCGTTTTAAAAGGCTTTCGGCTATACATCTGGTAGCTACTGCTATCAGTATCATCATTGGTATTGTGATGGCTCTGTTAAAATTTGACTACTGGGCCTTAATTGGTATCTCGGCGGGATACTCCCTATCATACACTATTTTGCTTTGGGTATTATGCGATTGGCGGCCAAGCTTCAATTTTCAGTTTGATCGGGTGAAAGATCTTTTACGTTTTGGGGCCGGGGTAACGGGCTTCGATTTAGTGAACTATTTTTCACGAAATGCCGATAACGCGCTCATTGGCCGATATTTCGGATCTGTCGCACTTGGGTTGTATGGGAAATCTTATCAGTTGTTGATGTTACCAATCACCCAACTTCGGGCACCATTAAATGCGGTTGCGCTTCCTGCACTGAGCTCATTGAAAAATCAATTTGAACGGTATCGAGAGTTTTATATACGTTATAACTTCACATTGGCATTTATTTCTATGCCTGTGGTTGTATTTCTGATGATTTTTTCCAAAGAAGTAGTGGAACTTATTTTGGGTGAGGAATGGTTGGAAGCTTCACGTATTTTTCAATTATTGGCAGTCAGTGCACTGATACAGCCAGTAGCTGGGACTACAGGCGTTGTTATGATTACCATGGGTTATACCAAGAGATATTTTATTTGGGGAATTGTTAGTGCAGTAGTTACGATTAGTGCATTTTTAATTGGAATGAACTGGGGGGTGGATGGGATGGTCGTCGCCTATGCAATATCGAATTACTTGATGTTGGTACCCACATTAATATTTTGTTTCAAAGGGACACCAATTTCGTTGTCTCATTTTTTTCGCGCATGTATTCTGCCGTTTGCCTTTTCTATTTTTGCTGGAATAGTATGTTGGCTACTCAAACAGGCTTTACCTGATTTTCATCTTATACCTTTGTTGATTCTTGGGTTGGTTGTTGGTTCAGTTTGTTATTTGGTCCCTTGGAGTGTCTCAAGCTATTCGCGTCATAAATTAAAACAGATATTGGAAATTAAACAATTTTTGGGTAGGGAGAGACGATAAAGTAATATTTGGTAGTGCGATTGGGCTTATATGAAAGTAAATAAATTTGAGTAGTATGTCTAAAAAACTTAATTTTATATTTGTTGGTTTACAACGCATCTTTACTGATCGTGAATCTACCGCTACCAGCATTGCCAAGCAGTTAGCGAAGGAACATAATGTGCTGTATGTGAATTCGCCTATAGATAGGCGGTCATATCTGTTAGGTAGTTCTGATCAATTCGTTAATCAACACATAACGCGAATAAAGCATAAGACAGAAACTTTGGAAAAGGTAGGCAACAGCCTATGGGTACTTTATCCGAAATGTATTATTGAATCAATCAACTGGATACCGAACACAATGCTTTTCTCGCTGTTAAATAAAATTAACAACCAAAGGTTTGCAAAGGAAATCAAGGAAACCATCAAATACTTGAAATTCCGAGACTACATTATTGTCAATGACAAGGATATTTTTAGGAGCTTTTACCTCAAGGAGATACTTAAACCGATGAAATATGTTTACCTTGATCGTGATTATATTATTGGAATGGATTATTGGAAGCGCCATGGATCCGTACTCGAACCTCTATTGATGCAAAAATCAGACATTATATTGTGTAATTCGCACGGATTCCGACAGCGTGCTTTGAAGCAGAATCCCAAGTCATATTATATCGGGAATGGTTGTAATATCGAACACTTTGACTACAGGAATACATATTCGATACCTCATGATTTAATGGGGCTGACCGACAAACCAATTGTTGGTTACGTGGGGGCCTTATTGGAAATCCGATTGGATATAGATTTGTTACTGTATTTAGCCGAATTAAGACCAGAATGGAATTTCGTTTTGGTAGGAAGAGAAGATATTGTTTTTCAAAATAGTAAATTACATGCTTTCGATAATGTTTATTTCTTGGGTCAAAAGGACACAGCACTCACTCCGGCATATATAAATTACTTTGACGTGTGTATCAATCCGCAGCTAATCAATGAAATCACTAATGATAATTACCCTTTGAAAATTGACGAATATTTGGCGATGGGAAAACCGGTTGTAGCTATGGAAACAAACGTGATGCGCGAAGTGTTTAGCTCAGTGACTTACTTGGCTACAAATTATCATGATTTTTTAGTTCAGATTGAGAAAGCATTGAATATAGGCGACGAGGCAGAGCAACATAGACGTATAATGCTGGCTCACTCTCATAGTTGGTCATCTATAGTTGAGCGGGTTCTGGATATTATCGAAAAGGACTGTGCCTGACAGGAATGAACGTACGTTCGGATAATAATATGACTTACGATGCCATCGTTATCGGATCGGGCATCAGCGGTGGCTGGGCGGCGAAAGAGTTATGTGAAAGAGGGTTGAAGACGTTGGTGCTTGAAAGGGGTAGGGATGTTAGGCACCCTGTTGATTATCCCACAGCTATGTTAAATCCGTGGGACTTCGACTTTCGCCTAAATAATACCATAGTTGACATAAGAAAGAGTCCCATCCAAAGCATGGGATTTGATGAAAGCACCAAACATTTTTATGTATCAGACGATGAACATCCCTATACCCAGGTAAAACCATTCAATTGGTTCCGTGGTTATCAGGTGGGAGGACGGTCATTGATTTGGGGACGGCAATGTTACCGGTTGAGTGACTTAGACTTTGAGGCTAACAGCAAAGACGGTTATGGTGTCGATTGGCCAATCCGTTATGCTGATTTAAAACCGTGGTATGATTATGTTGAGTCTTTTGTCGGTATCAGCGGGAAGGCTGAGCGACTTCCTCAATTGCCGGATGGGGTTTTTCTTCCTCCGATGGAGCTTAATTGTGTTGAACAACATCTTGCTGATGAAATTAGGAAAACAGGACGGGTGCTTACTGCTGCACGGGTAGCTAATCTTACCAAAGGTTGGAAGGGGAGAGGCCCTTGTCAGTACCGTAATCTTTGTGCCCGCGGTTGTCCGTACGGCGGTTACTTCAGTAGTAACAGTGCTACTATTCCCGCGGCATTCGCCACTGGTAATCTTTCCCTTCGGCCATTTTCCGTAGCTAAGGAACTCATATTTGATGACGACACCCAGCGGGTGTCGGGTGTCCGTGTAGTGGATGCCGTAACACTTGAAGAAGTTGAGTTTTTCTCACGGATTTTGTTTGTCAACGCCTCCACGATCAATACGACGGCCTTGCTCCTGGCTTCAAAATCAAATCGATTCCCCAATGGGCTTGGCAACGATAGCGGTCAACTTGGCAGAAACCTGATGGATCACCATTCGTCTGCCGGAGCAGAGGGTGTTTACCATGGCTTTAAAGATCGGTTTTACAAGGGGAGAAGACCCTGCGGTTTTCTAATCCCCCGGTATCGGAATCTCGAAAAGTCTCCTCCTGCGTCCTTCTTGCGTGGATATCAGGTGCAAGGCGTAGGTGGCCGTGAAGGGTGGCAGGAGCGGAAAGGGGAGCCTGGGTTTGGTAGGGGGTTTAAAGAACGATTGGTGACGCCAGGTGACTGGAAAATCTGGATGGGGGGATGGGGAGAATGTTTGCCCAATTCAAATAACCGCATTACGTTGGATGAAACTCAACCCGATAAATGGGGGATGCCCCGTATAATAATCGATTTTGCATTTGGTGAAAATGAGGAGGTAATGCAGGCGGATATCCAAAGTAGCTGCTCAGAAATGCTTGAACAGGCGGGGTTTCGGAATGTAAGAGTTTTCAACTATGTAAAACCCGGGGGGAGTACCGTGCATGAAATGGGAACTGCCCGTATGGGACATGACCCTGCAACATCCGTACTCAACGGGTTTAATCAGTTACATGCGGTAAAAAATGTGTTTATTACTGATGGAAGCTGTATGACGTCATCGGCCTGTCAAAACCCGTCGTTGACCTATATGGCGCTGACCGCTCGGGCTTGTGCATACGCAGTTGAGCAGATTAAGAATAAAGAACTATAGATAGGGATCAGGAGAATAATTTCCGGAAGTATTTTTTACTTATGTTAAGTGCCAACTGCAATTTTCTTCTGTATTCGCTGATCGGTTTAAAGCCCCGGAAAGGGGTTTGGTTTAGGTAATCAAAAAATTCATTTTTCCAACGTTCTTTTGAGTAACATGACCTGAATATCGGTTTGATGTGAAGGAAGTGGAGAAGATAAGGATTTTCATGTTCAGCAGAGGCGGACCAGTTCCATCGTGGATCAACCATATGCCAGGCATTGGCAAAAACTACATTTAGTCCATATTGATCGGGTAGTATGACGTATTCCTTATACTTGATAAGTGCGTCAATCACTCGACTTGAAATAGATTGTTCGCGCCATCTCTTGGTGTCGATAACCAATACGCCTGAATTGAAATACGGTGTATCGCTTGACAAACCTAATTCCTGATAATTCGGTATCCCCCCCCAAGGACTGGTTACCGTCTTCCCGATGTCTTGTACCGCACCAATAGTGTACTCACCGAGGTCAATGCCCCACAATTCACTTATATCGGTCCGGACAATTGTATCTACATCGATATAAATTAATCTGTCGATTTCCTGGTTTACTATGTACGGGGCAAATATGCGGTAATAAATGGTTGGCGGGAAGCTAGAGCTGTCTGGTGGAAGAGTTAATCCCGGAGGAATAATATTGTTACGATCTATCCAGATTAGGGAAATACGTGTAGGATCGACTGTTTGACGTAATTTTTGCTTATTTATTGTTGAGATATTGTCGTCAATGATGTAAAAATCAATAAGTTCGGTGGTTTTGTGGTTGATGTCAATTGATTTAAGAAGAGCGGCAATCAAAATCGCATAATGATTGTTGCTTGCAACGATAAGGGAAATAGTTTGGTCAGAAATCATTGAACGTATTCGTTAACGTAAGTAGCTGCCTCAGTTCTAATTAAGAAGGATAAAGTTGAAGCTCATTAATCAATAATGGTTTGTAATAAGTTCCCGCTTTGCGGTTCAGTATTTTTAATTTGCGCCTGAATAAATCTAGTTTTTAGAAGTTTTAGTGTCATGTGGGGGCAAGGGGCTGAGCATAGAAGAAAGGCGTTTGAGCTCCTTTTTGATGCGCCTGCCTATTGCCTTAGAAAAACTCCCATCACGCTGTAATGTACGGGGCCTTGTCCATACCCGGGCACGGTTGTTTTTCATTTGTTTTACCTTGCCGAACTGCATTAAGTCAAAGCAGAGACGGCCATCGTCGCCCCATATCTTATACATAACGTAGCCTACTTTAAGCCCCAATTCTTTAACATACCCCATACTGATACCGTATGCATTCAAATACGGACGCTTGAAGTGTCGTACTTCGGCAATTGCATCTTTCATCCGTTCAAGAAAGAAGAGCTTCCAGCGGGAGTAACCGGCTTCAGGTATAAACGAATATCGGCCATATACACACACTACATTGTCTTTCACGAGGACTGCCATCATCTCATCCAGCCAACACGATGGGTAAATACAGTCTGCGTCGGCCAGTAAAATGTACTTGCCTCGTGCTTTCTCTTGTCCTAACTGACGGGCGGGTCCGCAACCTTGTATGGGTTGAAAAAAACTGATAATATCTAACCGATCCAACGTTTCTTGTGTCTTGTCTGTTGAATTGTTATTAACGACGATAATTTCAAATGGTATTTTGGTTTCAAGAGCAGATAGACTTGAGATACAGTTTAAAATGTTTGTTTCTTCATTCCAGGCAGCGATAAGTATGGAAACTTGCGGCTCGGGATGCGCGTGGTGGGCTAATCGCTGGTTTATCTCGTCAAAGATATATGGCGGAATCTCCGCAACAGTCTGAAAGTTGTTATTATGCTGTGTAATCCAATTTGGTGTGGTAAACATCATTGAATAGCGTTTAATACTGTATTATCCAAATGTAGGCGTTATAACAGCTACTCAACATGTAGATGAGACTAAAAATACTGATTTGTAGTACAAGAACTACAGGGGGAATCGCATTATTCGACGGCACCGACGGAGGGAGAGCGGGTATTACGCGACTGGTTATAAAAATCATATGTCACCAGTGTTGTACCTCGCCCTTGGCCCTTCGCTTTGGATGTGCTATTAAGCTTAAGTTCTTTTTCATCAATAATTCCCGCTTCTTTAGATGTACTGAAATACAGGTTGTTTGATAAGGTTAGCGCATCCTTTGCAATAGACATATAGCTGACGAAATTACTTTCGGGGTGAGGGGTGGGTAGGTTGAAAGCGAGGTTGTTGAAGACTTGGCATGTACCGCCAAAAAGCCGATAAGCATCCACGACAACACCGTACCAATCTCGTGATAGATTCAGATTGCCACAGGTATTGTTGAAAATCTTAATATTAGTAAATGTGGTCTTTCCGGCGATCATGCTACTCTCAAATGATTGGACTTCAAAAGCCGAATATTTTCTGGAGTTCACCACGATGTTATTATAAATTTGAGTTTCCATCGGGGTGTTGCCTACGCTGACGCTCCATGCCCGTAACGCGTTTCCCTGGTGATCACTGATGTAATTATTATAGAAGCGGCCATTTCCGTTTAAAAGGAATACTGCATTGTGGTCATCATTCTCCATATTTATATTCTGAAACACATTATGGTGAACATGATAATCTACCACCATACCGATGTTTACCACATTTTTTGCTTTTGGGGCGTTGCGATATGTAACATGAGATATCTCTAGGTTTTTGACTAAACCTTGAATTGTAGAGCCGCTAATCCCACCACTGAAATGGATTAATGCTCCTGTATTGTTAGCCTTTAAATAAGAGAAAGAGATATTATTTGAATAGGAGTCGGGGCTTCCATCATAGGGTGTTTTGTTATTATAAGAAATCACATAATCCCCGATATTTTTAAATTCAATATGTGTAATGCCTATGTCATCGATTGTGCCGTCCAGAATAATTGCCCGGAATTCATTGTCTCTAAACAAGAAGCCGTGCTCAATGCCAGAGTTACCGTTTCCGCGGATATCGACATATGCGACATCAGAAATTAGCATGTGATTACGAAGGCCCACCACCTCAACCAATCCATCGTTGGTGATTTGAATCGGACAGCCCTTTTGACCTTTTAGATTCTTAATTTGGATATTTGTATAGATTCCTCTTTTAATTGCAATAGGAGTGTGGCAATCGTACTTTTCATTGTTTCCATCAATTATGAGCCTCCCATTTGCGTCACCGGAAAGTATAATGCTGGATGTTGGTTCTTGTTCTGGTTCATCAGCTTCGGTTGTATCTTGTTCAGTGTCTGTCGGTGTTTTGATTGTCCCTTCGGTGTCTTCTGCAGGAATCTCCGTTAGTTTATCGGCCGCAATGGCCTCCTTTTCGCACGAAGAAAGCGAAGTCAATACAACGAGGCAACTGATAATAACTATAAGAATTTTACCCAAAGCGCCTAAATCAAGGTGTCCGTATTTCACAAGCAAAAAAAATTTGTAGTAATTTTACTACAAATAAAGATAATTCATTTAACTATTTAAAGTTTAATTTTATTTTTTTACAATAAGGTGTTCAAATTGTCGTCTAACAATAAATGTGGAACCTCCCTCGATCTGAATGTTATTGGGTTTTGTAGAATAACTTGCGATAAATCTCCGGATAAAATAGGATTGCGTATTTCCAGGGGGCCCAAAGGTTTATTTGAAAGAGTTTTTTCAGGTAGTAACGAGCTGTCACGAAGAAAACGATTCTTGCCAGTAGCGCACCATAAACTGCTCCAATCACTCCATATTTACTGATGAGAAAGATGTTTAAAATTATATTAAAGGAGCTAGTGAATAGGACTATCAGGAAATTCAACTTTGTATTCCCCGTGGACTCCAAGATGGTTCCAGTTTGTCTGCTGTATGGTATGAGTAAGCAATAGAGTAAGGTGACTCGAAGAAGGGGGGCGGCATCCAGGTATCTTTCTCCTGCAAATATATGGATGATTGGTTCGGCAAAAAGATAGAGGACTACGACGGCTGGTGTGACGATGGCCAAGATAGAGCCTACAGATTTTTCATATAACAGTTTCATGGCATTCTTTCCTTCAGATTCGAATCGGATGGCGCCCTGAGGAAATACAATCGTTGCCATGGCGTTTGTTGGAATATGCGCCATATTGCTGATTCGATTGGCGATATTAAAGGAACTTACAGCACCAGAAGAGAGCATGCCTCCTACCATCATTTGATCCATTACATTGGAAAACGTTGCATGCAGAGAGGTGGCCATGGTATATTTACCGTAATTTAAAAGTTTTTTTGCCCACCCGAAATCAAATTTGCAGTTAAATGTTAAATGTTTCCGCGCGTAGCACCAAGAAACGATAGCTCCAACTATTGTAGATACGACATGAAACTCCGTCAATTGAATGAGAGTTAGCTCATATTTTAAGACGTATGCGATAACTAGAACGGTCAGAAAGAAAAATTGCTTAAGAAATGATGAGAGAAATAAACTTCTGAAATCAAGATATGCTTGTTCAATGCTGTTATACTGCGTTTGTATTCCGGTGATAAAAAACGATATCAGATATAACAAAAACATGTTGATAAGCACGGGAGCATCCCATATGCGGCTCAAAAAAGGAGAAATACCGACCAATACGAGTGCAAGTATACCGGTCATGCCCATGTTGATGATAAAGGATGTGAAGATGATTTTTTGGCGAGTGTTGTTCTCAGCTATCGAAACATATTTTATTAACGCATTTTGGATCAACTCATTGCGGGCGATTTCCAGAAGTGAGATCGTAGAGAGGAAAAGAACCCACGTGCCATAATCGTCTTTTGATGTTAACCTCACGAGGAAAAAGAAACTCCCGAATCCGATGATAAAATTGGAGATTTGCTGTAGTACACTGACGGTACCGGAACGTATCCAATAACTTTTTACAAACGTCTTATTTATATTCATCAAACGGTGGCTAAGCTACTATTCGTTAAAATGCTACAGCTTCGGCGTGATAAGTATTGAAAGCTTCGTCGAGTTTTTCTTGGAGCTGTTTACTCAATACACTAACCACCGGCTCATGAAATAGCTGTGCATGGGTGCCTGGTACCTCCACGACATCAATGGACCCTAAGACGTTAGGTTCCCACCCGTTTGTTCGAAAATGCGGAATGTAAAAGATTTTTTCTTTAGATCTAAATAATGTGATTGAGCCTTGGTAAGACTGTAAAGTATAATTGTTTAATGCTGTCATATGCTGCTTTCTCAGCAATCTGAATTCCTTGCTTGGTTGGTCGGAAAATTGCTTGTCGGGAAATACCCGAACAATCATATGCCGCAATACGGCCCTGGTATAAAAATACTGGCTTTTCGCATATAGCATAGGATTTTTGGAGATTAAGATAGGCGTCAACAGCATCTTCTTTACATAGTATTTGAATGTTTTCCAACTATCTCCGTGAAGTAATTGTTTGGCGGTTTTGTTGGTGTACGAATCAAATAACCCTAGAAAAGCTACATCCTTACCCATTTTATTCAATTGTTGGGCCATTTCGACAGCGACGATGCCTCCATAGGAATAGCCAGAAAGCGCATAAGGCCCGTCAGGATTGTGTTGCAGGATTTCCTGTATATAGGTTGCTGCAATTTCTTCTATGCTTTGGTATGAGCAATGGCTGCCATCAAGACCTTTTGCTTGCAGCGCAAATACCGGTTGTTCAGGATCCAGATGTTTCATTATATTTTGTAAAAACAGCACGTTGAGGCCGATACCATGAACGACGTACAAGGGCGGCTTCGTTCCATTTGCTTTCATCGGTACTAGGCTTTCATAAGTTGATTTCAAATCATGATTTTCTATTACAGCCGCCAGTTTGGAGATTGTGGGTGCCTCGATAAGACTGCTTATTGGAAGTCTGGGGCCGATTTCTTGCTCGATCTGAATCATCATTTTCACCGCCATTAAGGAATGTCCACCTAGATGGAAGAAGTTATCCAATATACTTATCTTTTCTAATTTCAAGTTGCGCTGCCAGATTTTCGCTAACAATACTTCTACTTCAGTGCGAGGGGCAACGAATCGACGCGCGGTTTGGCCATCATCACTATCGGGCTTAGGCAGCCCTTTTTTGTCTAATTTCCCGTTCGCGTTCAGTGGCAGTGCACTTATTAGCACCCACGTTTTCGGAACCATATAGTCGGGCAATCGGCTACTCAGTTGATCGATAGCGTTTGTTTTATCAAATTGCTTGCCGTCGACGACAACATAGGCAACCAGGCGGTTTTCGTTATTTTCATCGACATCAGTGACAACCGCACAGTGTTTTATTGTGTCTAACGCGAGTATATTGTTTTGAACTTCTCCCAGCTCAATACGGTTTCCACGTATTTTAACCTGGTCGTCCCGGCGGCTCACATATTCGATGTTTCCATCTGGCAACCACCTGACTACATCCCCTGTTCGATATAACTTTCTATGTGGATGGCCGATGATTGGATTCGGAACAAAGACACTATCCGTTAGCGCTGAATTATTGTAGTAACCCGTCGCTAATCCTTCCCCACCTATATACAGTTCACCGGTTACGCCAATGGGGCACTGAGAGAGGTGTTCGTTAAATACGAAGACTGATGTATTCGAGAATGGCTTGCCGACAGGTATTATTGCTGAGTAATCTCGTGCTGGATCCACGATGTGTAATAGCTTACCGATAGTGGTTTCGGTGGGGCCGTAGTGGTTCACTATCGTACAATCAGTGCCAGTGCGAACGATGTCTTTTACCAGCTCATGCGGTAATGCCTCACCGCCGAAAATCAGTAGTTTTTTCGGCAAAAGCATTCCGGCTGACTCGGATAGGTATTTCCAATGGGATGGCACTATCTTCATGCAGTCGATTTGCTGCTCTTCGAAGTATCGACCGATATAATGAACGTCGTTGAATTGTTCTTTCGTGAAAATGTGCAGGGTACCGCCTGTAGTAAGGGACTGGTATAATACCGTATTGCCAAGATCGGTGGAGATGGTATTCCCGTACGAAAAATCAGTACAGGTTTCTAACACCGGTAGATGCTCCCGAAGACCGGCGAAATAGTCGGCAAGTGATCGATGTGTGATACATACACCCTTGGGTTTGCCCGTAGAGCCCGAGGTATATATAATATATGCCAATGAGGACGGATGGGGCAACGTATTGAGCTCGATTATAGGTGCCGCCCATATTTCTGAGTCTGCATTGTCCAGATTCACACATTTCGTGTTCGATAATGTCGCCAATTTGGTTGAAACCGCGAGATCACTTATGATGAACGGAGACTTACAATCTTCAATGATATGCTGGATACGATTGACCGGCAAATCCGGATCGATAGGGACATACGCCGCTCCTGCTTTCCAGATGGCGAGGAGACCGATTATCATTTCTGGGCAGGGCTGTATACACAAGGGCACAGGTGTCTCGGCTGAGAGGCCATTCATCAATAGGTAATGTGCCAACCGTGTTGATTTTTCGTCCAGATCTTTATAGGTCGTTCCCGTGCCCTGAAATACAACTGCGATATTGTCTGGCGTTTTTTGTGCCTGACTAATAAAATCGTCAAGAAGTGTGCGGTTTGCAGGAAAATCACAACGGTGGTCAGACAGCGAAGGGAAAGGATGGGGGAGTGGCAAGCTGTCTTTTATTTGTACCATCGGATTGGCCGAGATGGTGTCAATTAAAATATTCAGCTCATCCATCATCCGTTCAATGGTGTCGGGCCTGTAAAGCTGGGTGTTATATGCCCAATACCAACTAATGGATTTTGCCTTTATATTGAGGTCTATGGATAAAGAGATCTCGAACGTATGGGAGGCGCGGGGATTGAATATAAGCTCTGTGTCCAAATGTTCGAAATGAAGTTTCTCCCCGTCGTCAATACGTATAGTAACGATAAAGGGTACAAGTGGAATCTGGTTTTTTTCTCTACTTATATTAAGTTGTGCGAGTATTTCACTGAAAGTGAGTTGCTGATGGTCGTATGCCTCGTAAATGTACTGCTTTCTTGATTCTAAGTAAGCTGATGTAGGTTGACTAGGTAATATTTTTGAACGGAAGGGTAAAAGGTTTACACAATGGCCAATCATATCATTGTGTCCGTTGATGAATTGCCCGGCTGTCGTGACACCCAACACGACGTCTGGCGAACCTGTGCGGTGATGTAGTAAAATCTCAATAAGCGATATGAGTGTCGACGCCATACTCATACGTGAGCTTCTTGTAATCTCCGTGAGTTTAATGTAACGGTCTTCGCTGGATAAGAAGCTCGTAAAATTACCTCTATACGTTCGTCTTTCGGGGCGCAAGAAGTCCGTTGGTAACGCTAATGTAGGTATGTCGTTTTGATATTGACGAATCCAGAAATCTTGTAGTGACTTATATCGATCTGTTTTAGAAAGATTTATGCAGTTCTTGGAGTAATCACTCATTTGAGTAGGATGTTTTGACGGGAATCCCCTTCCGCTAATCAATGAGTTGTATGTGAGACTGATGTCTTTCAGAAGTGTTTCCAGTGACGTAGCATCACAGATGATATGATGGATTAATAGCGTAAAATAATGTAGCTCTACATCAAGTCGATGGACCATTATTCTGAATAATAGCCCTTGATTCAATTTGAATGGTGTTAAGCCTTCTTTTTCGACATCGGTATTGAATCGGTTTAATTTTTCGTTTTCACTGGGTAATGGCGATATATCGTGATAAGAGAGCGGTAATTTAAGTTGATCTATTGACCGGACAACCAGATACTCGCCATCGTCGCTCACGTTGCTACGTAAAGCCTCGTGACGGTTGACAACATTTGTGATGGCTTGCTGAAATACGTCATAGTCAAATCTTCCCGCGAATTTAATTGACCAAGAATGATTATAGGCAAGGTTGGCTTCATCTCCTCCTATCATACATGATAACCATATTTCTCTTTGAGGCTCAATGATAGGAATTTGATGGGTTACAGCGGTTGTCTTTACTCCATTGACATTGGCGTTAGTGGTATTGCCATTCACGGTTTGTATCTGTGCATCATCTTTACCAATAACAATATGAGTGGGCTCCTCTTTTTTGAGAATAAAAAATGAGGTGAAATCGTGAAGTGTCGAATGTTGGAAAATTCCAGTCATAGGAACTTCTAACCCGGTTTCTTTCTTTATTTCATTAACTAACCCCGGTATTAGCAGGGAATGTCCTCCGAGTTGGAAAAAGTCATCATGTGGCTGTATGTTCTCTGTACCTAATACTTTTTCCCAAATTTTGGTGACATGAAGCTCTATGGATTCTCGGTTTGCCGACTTTGTTTGTCTGTTTTTGTTTTTTGACCATGGCAACGCTTTCCTGTCAATCTTTTTGTTCGGTGTTAAAGGAAACTCAGATAAGAATATCCAATCATTTGGAATCATATAGGGAGGTAGAAACTCCAATAGGTGCTTCTTGATTTCGGAGATAAATCCTTTTTCTGCTAGCAAACCCTCAGCAGGTATATCTCCCATTTCTGTAAGGTCTGAAGGAATTAAGTAGGCCGCTATGCGCTGATCGCCAGTTTGGTTTTCCTGCACAACTACAACAGACTCCTTGATGGGTTCTTGCTTATTTAAGTAATATTCGATTTCACCTAACTCGATTCTAAACCCCCTGACTTTTACCTGATTATCAATCCTTCCCAAGCATTGGATTTCGCCGTTGGGCAATACTTTTCCTAAATCACCTGTACGGTAAATTTTCGTGTTGGTCGATGTTGGGAAAGGTGCGGTTAAAAAACGCTCTAGGTTAAGTTCTGGTCTATTTAGATATCCTCTTGCAACGCCGTCTCCGCCAATGTATATTTCACCCTCTTCTCCTGCAGGAACGATGGCAAGCTGCTCATCCAAAATGTATACCTGGGTATTATGGATCGGCCGGCCGACGGTTATCGGGCTTTCGTCAGGCTTTAGCTGTTTCACCGTCGACCATATTGTCGTTTCGGTTGGCCCGTATAAATTCCAAACTTCATCACATAAATCCATGAGTTTTTCCGCGAGGTCTGTCGGAAAGGCCTCGCCACCGCATAGTGCTTTGATAGGAAGCTTTTGGTTCCATCCCGAGCTGAGCATCATACGCCAGGTAGCAGGTGTGGCTTGTACCACTGTGACGCCGGTAGCTTTTACCGTTTCGAGGATCTGGTAACTATCAAGCCGGGTATCGTCGTCAGCAAGGACGATTGATGCTCCGGTGATCAACGGAAGGTACAGCTCTAGTCCTGCAATGTCAAAAGATATCGTTGTGAGGGCTAAAAGGATATCATCTTTTTGCATTCCAGGTTCATCCTGCATGCTAAGCAGGAAGTTCACCAAGCTTTTTTGCGCTATCTGTACGCCTTTGGGCTTTCCGGTAGATCCAGAGGTATATAGTATATATGCGAGGTCGTTGCCGGAAGTCGAAACTGATGGCAGAGAAAACTGGAATTCGTGTGATCGGCTTACAAAATCAGTTATCAATAGTTCTTTGGTGCTCGACACGAACCTGCCGGCGTATTGAGCTGATGTAATAAGCACCCGCGCTTCGGAATCTTGCAGCATAAACGAAATTCGCTCTGCCGGATAATGTGGATCTAGCGGTAAATAAGTCGCGCCCGCTTTCATTATACCCAATAAGCAGCTTACCAGTTCTGGTGTTCGGTCGAGTGCCAACCCTACAATATCACCTGGAACTACACCATTCTCAGCGAGGTAATGTGCAAATTGATTTGAGCGCTTGTCCAAGGCAGTATACGTCAGCCTTTCATCTTGGAATCTTATCGCTGTATTATTGGGGAATTGCCTAGCTTTCTCTATAAAAAGGTCGCAGACGGAAATATCTTTTGGATGACTCTTGTCTGGTCCTTCCACAAAAGTGAAATGTTGGTTGTCTGGCGACGTGAAGCTGGTTGCTAGATTTCTCAAAATCACATGGGGATTGGCAACAACATCTTCCATTATGTTCTGGAACTCTCGCACGAGTAGCCTTATCGTCTCTTCTTTAAATAAACTTGCATTGTATACCCACTCTAAAACGGGGCTTGCTTTCGTTCCGGATATACTTATGAAAAACTCAAAACTACTGTTCTCTCCGCCATCGAAAAGGTATGTGTTTTCCATACCGATAAAATTGATCCGGTCATTGACTGTTAAATCAGCAAAAAAATCGAAAATAACGGGAACGAATGACGATCTCGTGGAATCTCGACGGATATCAAGTTGCCTCAAGAGGCTGCTGTACGTGATGCCCTGATGCTCATAAGCCTCGATGAGAGCTGCTTTTCTTTTAGCCAAATGGTCTGTAAATGAGAGAGAATCATCGATGAATGCTCTAATGGGCAAGGTGCTTACAGCATTTGCGACCAACGGTTCTCCACCCAATCGGAGGTGGTCCGCAACCGGCATGCCGGTAATGACATCGGGTTGTTTCATATAACGGCTTAGTACGATTTCTAAAATTACTCTCGTACTGATTGCCTGGCTGGCTCTGATTTTTGCGGTAGCTTGCCTAAATGCCTCAAATGTCTGGCAGTCCAAGCCTGTTTTCAGGGTGTTACATTTAAAAGTCTGTTCGGCTGGCCGCGGGAAATCAGTTGGTAGTTCCATGAGTGGAACTTTGTCGCTATACTGCGAAATCCAATACGCTTCGATGCGCTTGTATGCATCACTATCGTAAAATACTTGTTGTTTTTGGGTGTAATCGATAAAGGACGCAGCTGGTGGAAGTTGTGGAGTTACTTTTTGAGCAAACGCAGAATAAAGCTTGCCTAGTTCTTCGGCCATAATGGTGAGGGACCATCCATCACAAATAATGTGGTGTACGCTAAACCTGAGTATGTGCTGTTCATTTGCTAATTTGAATAATGTTACCCTAAATAGCGGCCCATTGGTGAGGTCAAATGGTATCTCGTAGCTTGCTCGGTTAGCTTGTTCGATAAAGCCGACTTGCTCTTCAGCTGCTATTGATGATAAATCTTCTTCAACGACAGCTATTTCCATTCGGTCTAGAATTCCAATTTGGGTTCCGCTTTCATCGCACTTTGCTCGTAAAGATTGATGCCTATCGGTTAACACCTGGATTGCATTTTCCATGGCTCCTTTGTTAAAAGGGCCGTTTAACTGTAGGGAAACGGATAATGTATATGATTTGTTGGCTTCGTCTCCACCTAATACACTAGTGATCCAAATCTCTTTCTGTGACTTGGTCGCTGGTACCCATTGAATGTTAACAATTGAATCTGCAGTTTCTTCCCTGATTTTTTCAGCGACAATCGCTACGTTTTCCAGCGGATTGCCGTCCATGTATTGTTCGACAAACTGCTGGAATATCGGGTATTTAAATACGGTAGTTAATGGGAGCTTCTTGTTCGTGACCTGCTCCATTTTGGCCATCAATTTCGGCAGTAATAATGAGTGCCCTCCCAACTCGAAAAAATCATCGTTGGCTTGGATATCATCTACTTGGAGGATTTCTTCCCAAATACCCACAACGATTTCCTCAAGTGCCTCATTGGCCTCTTCTACTTGACTGTGTATGAGTGGTTTTTCAACGGTTAGAGACTGGGTAGCTGACGGTTCGACCTCCGGCATCTTAATAGACCCAGGGTTGATTTTGTCTACTACAATCGCGTCCAAGGCGATTTCGGGAGATACGACAACTTGTTTTATGAGGCCGTTGAATCCGTCCATCAGTTGTTTGATGGTAGCGGATGAGAACAAATATTTGTTGTATGACCACTCTAGTACAAATTTATCGTCTGAACACCTTAGATTAAGAAAGATTTCAAAATTTTCGAATACCCGTGGATGTGAGATTAATGTGTGTTTGATCCCTGGGAAATCCACATTGGCATCCATATTTGTATCAATGTTGAAAACAACAGGCAATAATGGTAAACCTGATTTCCTTCGCTTTATTTTCAATAATTTTAATAGGGTCCCATAAGTAAACAACTGATGTTCGAAATCATCCAGTAATTGAGGTTTTCTTCGCTTTAGGTGTTCAAGGAATGAAACAGATGATATTACTGAGCCACGAATTGGAAGGAGGTTTACACAATGCCCTATGGATTTCAAATGACCAGTAGCCGCCTGTCCAGCCGTGGGCAACCCAATGATGACTTCAGTTTGCCCTGTCAGGCGGCTCAGATACACCTCGAACGACATTAGCAGGGTGTTTACGAAACTGACTCCTTGCGTGCTTCCTACCTGTTTTAATTTTTGCATAAGACCCGAATCCAAATCAAAGTCGTCCCGTTGACTCTGGTAGGTCTGCATTTCTAGGCGGGGCTTATCTGTAGGTAGTTGAATGGGCTCCGGTATTACCCCAAATTTGTTAAGCCAATAGCGTGTGGTATCTTTATAGGTATCGGTGCCGGCGTATGCATCCATCTCTTGATTATACTGCGACATCGATACCACCGCCGACGGACTGAACGGTCTCCCTTCTAATTTCGCAGTATAGCACTCAGATAATTCTTCTAATAAAACACTAAATGACCAACCGTCGCAAATAATGTGGTGTACGGTGAGTCTCATTATATGGCAATCTTCCGCCAACTTATACAAAAATGTCCGGAAAAGAGGTCCATTCTCCAGATCGAAGGGTTCGCTCACATCTCGCTTAGCCATTTCGATGAGATAATCAGCTTGATTACTGGCTGTTTTGGTAGAAATATCTTCAAAGTCTAAGCTTGTCTGACGGTGTTTGAGTACATGGATTTGTTTGCCATCTGGGCTAAACACACAGCGCAAAGCGTCGTTGCACTCAATGATTTCTTGTAATGCCTGCTCAAGAATGGCCTGTTCCAGGTTTCCTTCCAAACGCAGAGACATTGATTCGTTATACGCACAGTTGGCATCAGTACCTCCGAGAATGCATGCTATCCAGATTTCTTGTTGTGCTTCTGCTATAGGAATCACTTTTTCAATCTCCCCAAAAGAGAAAGGGTCGTGATTAACCGGAATTAAATTGTATGTTAAGTTTTTCATTTTGGCTAAGCAGGAATTACTTTTAGATATTTTTCTGGATTTTTCGTGTCTCGTACAAACCAAGCAGCTGTTCCGTCAATATCTCTCCCTAATCGAGCATGGGGTATAGGTGGGAGCGATGCTTCCCCAAGAGGGTTCCGTACGGCAATAAAACCTGACTTGGTCAACTCGTGCACACTTTCTTCAAACGCACGAATAATTTCGTTTAAATCATCACTGGTATGTGCTGTAGTCATAAAACAGGCGAGCCCACTCCAGATATGGACTCCCTTGCTTCTCATCAGTAGGAAAAGTAGGTCGCTTATGATGGAGTCTTCTTTAAATTTGATTTGCCACAACGAACTGAAGTGCTCAACGACGATGGGGAGCTGGTATGCCTGGCAAATGCTATTGAGCTTTTCGGCTAAAATACGTGTGTTTTCATCTAGTATTTCCAATAAACTTGACCCTTGCTCTTTGAGGTAAGACAAAAAAGCATAAGAAGAAGCGAGTGCAAGCGGGTGACGGAAAAATGAGCTGGAAAAATAGGTTACGCCTACTTCGGGGGTACTTTGATCTCCATATTGCCAAGTACCACCGTCCATTGAATCCATGAACGACTTGTGTCCGGCTATAACTCCGATTGGCAAGCCGCCACCAAGTGCTTTCCCATATACAGCGATGTCTGCCTTTACCCTAGTTAAGCCTTGGGCTCCTTGGAGATGGTATCGGAAGCCCGAAACCACTTCGTCGAAAATCAATACTACATTTAACCGGTTCGTTAAGTGCCGCAGATCTTTCAAAAAAGCCAAGGGGATACCGGCTGGTTTTCTACTTTGTATGGGTTCAACTAATACTGCGGCGAGATTGTCCGCATATTCTTCGATGTAGGCTAATGAGTCTGCAGAGCCATATTCCAGTACAATTACATTCGAGATAGCTTCGGATGTGATACCTGCAAAGGCTGGAAGGGGTTGGTGTTTTCCGGTTCCTCTAATCTGCATTTCGTCCGAATTACCATGGATTGAATCGGCAAAAACAACGACTTTGTCCCGCCCGGTAACGGTACGGGCGATTCGCATGGCCCCAGTTACCGCCTCTGAGCCGGAATTGCAAAATGTCACACGATCAAAGCCTGTGAAATCGCAGATCATTTTACTCACTTTGCCCGCTTTCTCATGCTGTGAGCCGATCTCATAACCTGCGTCTATTTGTTTCAGTAAGGCATTTTTCAGTTCTTCATTCTGGTAACCTAGAAGGTTTGATCCATAGCCACTTACGGTATCGATGTATTTGTTTCCATCGAGATCCCATAAATAACAGCCATCGGATTTCTCGATCACTAAAGGATAGGTTACCTCCTTGACTAAGGGCCTGAATCCACTAACGGCACGGGGATCGGCTAAATGGTCGCGATGTTCCTGCGTGTAAGATTTACTCTGTGCGGTTTTTTGTATATATCGATCAATAAAATTATTCAAAGCGACATGTTGTCGGTCATCCAGTTGAATTGCTCCTTTTGGGATATTACTTGATGCGTCAAACGTCGACTTGCGTTCAATCTTGGTAGTAGGAACCAACAATTCTTTTTTATCCGTCGGTCCTGTTATAGCTATAGCAGGCGATTGCGGGTGGTGGCCTTGTAGTAGCGCAATCTGTTGTGATATAAGGCTAATTTGTTGTGATATGAGGCTGATCGCATCAAGTTGCCCATTTTGAGTTGAATTCGTTTGAGGTATAGCATTGTTCTCTATCGGTTGGGCTTGCGGAGTTGGAACGTTATTTTGCTCTTCTTGGGGTATATTCGTGGCTAGGTACGATGCAAGCAATTCCAAATTCTGGCAATCCTCGTTCAACATACGGAACGTAACGGGAACATTGAAAGCTTTCTTGAGATGCTGTGCTACCTGCGTCAATAGTAACGAATCAAATCCAAGTGCTATAAAGTTACTTGTTAAGGAAGCCTCAGATAGGTTGATACCCGATGCATCTTCTAAAATAGACTTTATGCGCGTGATTAGATGATCTTTTTCCATTACCGTGTTATTTGTTTTGTGAGGAATTGCACTAAGACTTTCCTTGTGGTCCCCCGGAGCCAGCCAAAAGACTTGTTTGTCGTAAGCGTAAGTGGGGATAGTTTTGAGCACTTTAGGGTAATACCCATAAAGTTGATCCCATCGCGGTTCGAAACCACGGGTCGCCAATTGTCCAACTGCTTCGCGGATAGATTGACATTCGTTGTTTGCTGCTTGGGTAATAGACGAAAATACGCGACCGGAGAGTCCTGTACCATGTTGCCTAGTGAGCGTTGACGTGACTTGTCCCGGACCTGCTTCTAAGTATACTGGCGGCGTAAGAAACGTTTTCTCTGCAAATAGAATGGCGTCGGAAAAGCGTACCGTTGAGACAATATGGTCTGCCCAGTAACCCGGGTCGGTAGCTTGATCGTCTAACAGCCAATTGCCTTTTACCGTAGAGACAATAGGTAGCTTGGGGGGCGAAAGTTGTATGTCGGAGATTGCGTTTATAAACGGGCGTTGTATAGGACGCATCATTTCCGAATGGAATGCATGGCTCGTATGTAGGAGCTTGTTGGGAATGTCTTTTTCTTTCAGAAAATTGATAAACTCGGCAATCTGATGCTCCGGACCTGAAACGACACATAGTTGGGGTGCATTGTTTGCCGCGATAGATAAGCCTTGGGGGAGGATGGTTCGGATTTTTTCTGCCGAAGCTCGCACAGATAACATGCTGCCTGTTGGTACTGATTTTGATAATTTTCCCCGTATAGCAACAAGCTTGAGCGCATCTTCGAGTGAAAAAACCCCAGCAAGATGCGCGGCAACGAACTCACCTACACTGTGCCCGATGAATGCTGTTGGTTGTATACCCCAACTCATCCAAAGCTGTGCAAGCGCATAAGACGTAACAAAAAGGGCCGGTTGGGTATAATAGGTGTCACGTAATAATGCGGAAGCATCGTCGGACGAACGTTCGGTAGCGGGGAAAAGGATCGGGCGGATGTCTTCACCCATTTCTTTCTTCAGGAGGTCTGCACAGTGGTCAATAGCTTCTTGATATACGGGCTCACGCTGGTACAAATCGCTCCCCATTCCGATATATTGGGCTCCTTGTCCTGGGAAAAGGAAAACTAATTGGTCGGATTGTTCTTTCAATTCATGTTGTTGAAACTGCCCTGTGCGAAGCTGATGGATTAACTGAGTATGATCTACACTTGCAACCGAGAAGCGGTGTGAGAACCTTTCCTGTGTCTGCTGAAGCGTGTATGCAACCTCCTCTGGTTTAATGAGTGGATTACGCTCAAGATAATCGGCTAGCTTTTTGGCATAGGTTTCACCCGATTGGCTTGTTTGTGCAGACCACGTTACCACGATAGGTTGGCCTACAACAGCTGGGGGCGGCGTTGTTTGTGGCGATGTAAAGGGTATTGCGCTTAGAATAACGTGCGCATTCGTACCACCGACACCAAATGAGCTAACCCCCGCGATGAATTTCTTGCTTGTATCGATCTGAGTTAGCGTATCGTTGACCTCGAAAGGGCTGTTTCCTAAATCAATATTCGGGTGTGTACTTTTAAAATTGATGGTAGGAGGTATGACGCCATGGTATAACGCTAACGCTGTTTTAATCAGCCCCGCCACACCCGATGCGTGGGTGAGGTGGCCCAGATTGCTTTTTATCGAGCCAATCCGGCAATATTGCTTTTTTGTTGTCTCTCCGAAGGCCATTTTTAGGCCAAGCAGTTCAATCGGGTCACCGATCGGTGTCGCCGTTCCGTGTGCTTCTATATAGCCGATATCATTTGGGTCTATGTCGGCATCGTCAATTGCCATGCGGATGGCATGCGCCTGCCCCTCTGAGGAGGGAGCCATGAAACTACCCTTGCCGCCACCGTCGTTGCTGATGCCGACACCCTTGATGACGGCATAGATCGTGTCGCCGTCAGCTTGTGCGGCTTCGAGCTGCTTTAGTAACACAACACCTGCACCGTCACTAAAAACGGTACCTGTAGCGTCGGCATCGAAGGTCCGTGTGTGCCCGTCTTTGCTAAACATCGCTCCGTCTTCAAAAAGCTGCCCGCTATTGATGGGTATCGTGATGGAGACGCCTCCGGCAATGGCCATGTCGCATTGCTTACTACGGATAGATTCCACAGCTTGCGCAACCGCCACCAACGATGTGCTGCAAGCGGTATTTATGGCAACCGCGGGGCCGTTGAGGTTGAGTTGGTAGGCCACACGGGTTGGGATATAATCCCGTTCGTTTAACAGCATCGTTTGGAATTCTCCAATCTTGGAGATTTCTTCCGGATGGTGGCGTACGTTATTAGCAAAGTAAGTGGCATTACCTGAACCGGCATACACACCTATGGTATATTGGTCCTTTTTGACGAGATAGCCCGTTTGTTCCAAAACATCCCGGCAAATCTCCAGGAATATCCGCTGCTGCGGGTCCATGAGTCTGGCCATTACGGGCGTGATGCCGAAAACTGCTGCATCGAACCACTCGGCCTCGTCGATTATGCCGCGTGCCTTGACGTATTCCGGCCTATTGCGTAACTCGGCAGGGATGCCCGGGTCCAGTTCATGATCTTCGAAAAAAGTGATCGTTTCCTCTCCGGCAAGTAACACGTCCCATAACTCTTCAACATTTTTTGCACCCGGGAAACGGCCGGCCATGCCAATGATGGCGACCGCACGATCTATACCTTCTTTTTGTGATGTCTTTGATCTGTTGATGGGTGAAGTTCGTCCATTTTGGATATAATCAGCCAATTTTTGGGGTGTCGGGTATTGGTAGAGGTCGACAATCGGCAAGCGATAGCCCCTCGTTCTTTTGAAATTGGAGACAAATTTCATGGCTAGCAGGGAGTTCCCGCCCAGTTCAAAGAAATTATCCGTGCTGCGAACCGACTCCAGTCCCAAGATTGATTGCCATGAACTTTTGATGTCCTTTTCGGTCTGATCCTGGGAAACTGTAAGCGGATCTGAAGTGGAGTTTTGTTTTCTATTGGGAATGGGTAACGCTTTACGATCTAATTTCCCGCTAGCCGAAAGAGGAAGTTCTTCTAGATGCATGTATTTGTCAGGCATCATGTAGTCGGGTAGCTTTTTCTGTAATTCCGTCAAAATGAGTTGCTCATTTGTAGCCTTGTCATCCCCGGTCCAATAGGCCACAAGTTGCTTTCCGATAAATTCATCCTCCCACACCGCTACACAACATTGCCTGACGCCCTGAACGGCTACCAACACCTGTTCTATTTCGCCTAGTTCGATGCGGAAGCCGCGTATTTTCACTTGATTGTCTATGCGTCCTAAATATTCGATTTCGCCGGAAGGAAGCTGCCGTGCAAGGTCCCCAGTCCGGTAAATGCGCCCTTCGTCAAAGGGATTCGGTATGAAGCGATTTGTGGTTAACTCCGGTAAATTGAGGTATCCGCGGGCTACTTGTACCCCTCCAATGCATAATTCTCCGGTTTCCCCGGTTGGAAGTAGGTTAAGTTGGTTATCGACTATATATAGGTGCGTATTCGCGATTGGCGTGCCAATAGTCACCGTTTCGAAATGATCAGGCACTTCCCAGCAAGTGACATCGATGGCCGCCTCGGTAGGGCCGTATAAGTTGAATAGCGGTACATGAGGCAGTTTCTCTCTGAATAGGGAGATTTGATGTGCTGTAAGTGCTTCTCCACTGCATAGCACGCGTTTTAGCTTATTATTTAAATGCTCGACGGAATCGAGTAAAAATATTTCCAGCATGGAGGGAACGAAATGAATCGTCGTAATATCGTATTCGACGATAGCACGTGTTAAGTATTCACTGTCTTTATGTCCCCCGGGTGCAGCGAAGGCTATGCGTGCGCCAACCAAGATAGGCCACAGCAGCTCCCATACGGAAACGTCAAAGCAGTAGGTCGTTTTTTGCAGAACGGTATCGTGGGCAGTTAACTTAAAATAATCCTGTGCCCAAAGCAATCTATTATATAATCCACCATGTTCGTTCATGACTCCCTTGGGATTTCCAGTGGAACCGGACGTGTAGATTACATAAGCCAAGTCCCCCGGTTGAGGAAGCTCAGGTAGATTGTGTGTTGGGAATGACTGCCAGCCGGTTGTTTGGTCTTCTTCTAATGCAATGTTTTGATAGTGTACGTTGTTATTGCCGCTGTCTACGAGCCCCTCATATATTCCCGGCGTTGTCAAAACGATAGGCATCGCCGTGTCTTTTAAAATATATTGGATACGGCCTGTTGGATATTCAGGGTCTATAGGTACGTACGCACAACGTGCTTTTAATATAGCCAGGATACTGATAAGCATTTCGAACGATCTTTCGAGACAGATGCCTACCATCGTACCTGGCGTTATGCCATAATCAATCAAGTAGTAAGCTAACTGGTTTGATTTTTCGTTCAGTTCTCGATAGGTGAATTGTTTCTGCCCGACCAACACGGCAGGGGCATCAGGAGACTTGAGTGCCTGCTCATTGAATAGGTGAATAATCGTATCGTTTTTATCGCTTTTCATATATCAAATGCAACATCCCAAAATTAGGTATAATCAAAAGTATTGCGAATATTCGTTTTTTGCAGTACTTATGGCCCTCCATTTTTTCATTTGTAGTGGTTATGCTACACCTGTTTTCGGGCATAGCATATCCTTATCCTTGCCGTAAGGTGGAAATCAATGGGTGTTGGATGGTGCGTATGTCCTATCTAGTTAGTTTGCTTGGATTTGCAAGAACTTTTTAGGATTTTTCTCATCTGCTATAAACCATGCGGGGTTGCCGTGCTTGTCTTTGCCAAGGCGCGCATTGGGGATTGGAGGAATGGATATGTCATCGGTGGGCGCGATGGAAGTGGTAGGTATAAACCCTGCTTCAACCAACTCTTTGACGCATAATTCAAAGACATGAGCGATACGTTCGATATCTTCATCAGTATGTACCGTGGTCAGAAAACAGGGGAATCCATCTTGGATATGGATGCCACGTAGCCGCATCGCCGCAAACAATAGCTCGCTATAGGGATATTCTTTGTGATATTTTACCTTCCAAAGCGATCCGAAATGAGCGACGTATATGGGTACTTGATAATAGTGGCATATCGAATTCAGTTTATCTACCAGTATTTTTGTCCGCCGATTGACAGACTCCTGCAATTGGGGCCCCTGTTCTTTCAGGTACTCCAGCGAGGCTTCCGTGGTAGCCAGTGCAAGGGGGTGCCGCACGAATGTGCCTGCAAAGTAAGTTACGCCTGCCTCGGGTATCGAATCATCGCCATATTGCCAAAAACCTCCATCCAATGCGTCCATAAATGGTTTACGGCCGGCAATAATCCCGATGGATATACCTGCGCCCGCTACTTTTCCATAGGTTGCGATATCGGCTTGGATGTTAAATAGCCCTTGGGCACCCCGTGGGTGGAAACGGAATCCGGAAATGACCTCGTCGAAAATGAGTGTTGTGCCAGCCTCCGCAGTGATGGTACGCAACTCTTTGAGGAATTCCACAGGTACAAATTCGGGCCTGCGGCTTTGGATGGGTTCAACCAGCACGGCGGCTAATTCGTGCGCCCGATCCCGGATGATTTGTAATGATTCTTCCGTGCCATAATCCAGGATTAGCATATTTTGAACTGCCTCGGGCATAATACCGGGTGCTGCCGGATATGTCTTTAACTTTTTTGTGCCACGTGCAATGACTTCGTCCATGATGCCGTGGTATGAATTCGTGAATGCTACAATGGTAGACCGGCCGGTAACGGTACGTGCGATACGCATAGCACCCAGTACAGCTTCAGATCCGGTATTGCACAGCGCGGCCCTGTCAAAGCCCGTAAATTCACATACTAATTTGCAGACTTTCCCAGATTTTTCGTGTTGCGGGCCTATCTCGTACCCTTCTTCGATTTGCTGTAAGAGGGCTTGCTTAACTACATCGGGTTGATACCCCAGGAAATTGGAACCAAATCCATTCAAGACATCGATGTATTCATTGCCGTCAATATCCCACAATCGGGAGCCTTTCGATTTATTCACCACTATGGAATAGACAATCTCCTTGGTTTCGGGCTTGAAACCCGATACGACGCGGGGGTCTGCCATGTGCCTCCGGTTCTCTTGTGTATATGTTTTGCTTCGATTGGTCTTCTGGGTATATTGGGTTATGAAGGTGCTTAGGTAGGCTTGCTGCCCATCTGTTAATCCCAGTGACGTTTTTTCAATACGAGCGGTTGCACCGAATGGTTTTTTTAACTCTACGGATTCTTCGGGAGTAAGTGCGCTCCACTTTTCTTGTGGGGTGCTGGCATCTCCGGTTGGTACTGCCTGTTTAAGCGGTGCCGGATTGTGGGGCACGCCGGCCTGGTTTTGTTGGAGGACAGCTATCTGTTGGGATAACAATGCAATCTGTTGGAAAATGAAACTAGTAGTGTTTGCATCAGTTACCCCCGGGGTTATCGGCTGCTGTACAGGTGCCATGGTGGGTTGGTTGGTGTCGCCGGCGCCGGGTTCCAATGTCTTATCCAAATACGTTGCAAGCGTATCTACGGTCCCGTAGGTTTCACTCAGTCCCCTGAACGTGACCGGAACGCCGAATTCCTTTTTTATGGTGAGGGCCAACTGGGTAAGCAATAGGGAATCAAGACCAAGTTCCATGAAGCTTGTATGGTTCGCTTGGGGATTGATCTCAATACCAGTGGCCTCTTCAAGTAACGACCGTACTTTATCTTTGAGTGCTTCTTTTTTGTCCATGATGGCTGTAGCGGTGTTTTGATAAGTGATGGGTTGATTATTTGCCTCTTCCATTGGTTTTGCTGCTGCCGCTGGAAATAGCCAATATGTTTTTCGATTGAATGCGTAAGTCGGCAATGCAGTAAAGTTGCCGGGTGAAGGGGCCAAGGCTTTCCAATCCAGGGGTATGCCTGATGCCCATAAACTACCGACAGCTTTATACAGTTCGCGGTGTGTATCTACCGCTTTTATACCGCCGATTGCCTTGGATATGAAGTGGCTGCCGTGCTGTTTCGCTAACGTAGCGGCAACAGCTCCCGGGCCTACTTCAAGGAAGACCGGGCTGATTTCCTTCTCGAGGAAAATCAATGCATCTGAAAACTTCACAGTGGCCTGTACATGGCGTACCCAGTATTCGGTGCTCGTTGCTTCATCGTCTTTCAGCCAGGTGCCAGTTACGGTGGAAACAATCGGCTTATTGGGGGTGTGGAGTGTGATGTTTTTAAAGGATTCCCTGAACTCGTCCAATATGGGAATCATCATATCCGAATGAAACGCATGGCTGGTTTCCAACGGCTTGTTGGCAATTCCCAGGTTGTTGAGATGAGCGGAAAACGCCTGGATCTTTGGGGTTTCGCCCGCTACTACACATAGTGATGGTGCATTAATAGCTGCCATGGATACGCCGGCCGGCATCGATTGGGCGATATGGCTGGCTTTATCCCTGACCGATAGCATGCTCCCGGCGGGAAGGCCGGAAATCAATTGCCCGCGGATAGCCACTAATTTCAGTACATCGGCCAACGAAAAAACACCCGCTAAATGCGCAGCAACAAATTCACCGATACTATGGCCAATGAACGCCGTGGGTATTATCCCCCAACTTATCCATAGTTTTGCCAATGCATATTCCGTAACAAACAGAGCCGGCTGGGTGTACTTTGTGTTTTTGAGATTTTCCTGAGCGTCCCGGTCTACGGCCTCCACGAAGATGATATCCCGTATATCTTCTCCAAGTATATCAAGGAGTACCGTACTGCATTCATCTACGGCTTCCCTGTATACGTTTTCACGGTCGTAGAGTTCCTTGCCCATATTCAGGAACTGGGAACCTTGCCCGGGGAACATGAATGTGATTGCCCCGCTGTGTTTACCAGCCTCATGGATCTCCAAGGGGCGCGTCTGTAGGCTGTTGACCAGATCACCGGTATCGGAAGCCACAATGGAACTCCGGTATTCAAAGTCCTGTCGCCGATGCTGCAGCGTATAAGCGATGTCCTGTATCGGGACATCGGGGTTATGGTTGATAAATTCCGCCAATCTGTCGGCATAGCGCTGCAACGAAGTTTCGTTTCTGGCCGATAGATTGATAATATGCAGATCGGAAGGGCTCCCGGTGCCTTCCTGTGGAGTCAGTTGGTCTGCGCCGGTTTCATGTGCTTCGAGAATGACATGTACGTTGGTTCCTCCTACACCGAAAGAGCTAACACCCGCAATTCGTTTTCCATTACGTGGCGACCAGTCGTTAAGTTGGTCATTGACAATAAACGGGCTTCCACTGAAATCAATTGCTGGATTAGGCTCACTGTAATTGATGGAAGGGACCAGCTTTTTATGATGGAGCGACATGGCGGTCTTTATCAGTCCGGCAACACCTGCAGCATGCGTGAGGTGGCCCATATTGCTTTTTATGGACCCAATTCTGCAGTATTGGGCTTCTTCCTGGCTGCCGAATGCTAACCGTAATCCTTGGATTTCTATCGGGTCGCCCAAAGGCGTCGCCGTTCCGTGGGTCTCTACGTACGAAATATCTGCGGGGTTCACCTGGGCGTCACGGATGGCCATGCGGATGCAATTGGCTTGCCCTTCAGCATTCGGGGCTGTAAAACTACCCTTTACGCGGCCATCGTTGCTGATACCTACACCCTTGATTACGGCATATATGGTGTCTCCGTCTTTTTCTGCTTGCTTTTTGTCTTTCAGAACCACTACGCCCGCACCATCGCTGAAAAGCGTGCCCTGCGCATCGCGGTCAAACGGCCGGCAGTGGCCATCGTTGCTTAGCATGGCGCCTTCTTCATATAAATGGCCGCTGTTAATCGGGCAGGTTATCGAGGCACCGCCCGCCAGCGCGATGTCGCACTGGCCCCGGCGTATGCTTTCAACGGCTTGGGCAACGGCTAGTAACGATGTTGAACAGGCAGATAACACCGTGACCGCCGGTCCTTTCAGATCGAGTGAATAGGCAACCCGGCTGGATATATAGTCTTTGTCGTTAGCGGTCAATACTTGCATTCCACCGGCTCTTTCAATCGATTTGCCGTTGGCTAGTACATTATTGGTGAAATAGGTGTTGTTGGCACACCCTGCATATATGCCGATGGATCCACCGAATTTCTGGGGTACGTATCCGCATTTTTCCAGTGCCTCCCAAGAAATCTCAAGAAATATGCGGTGTTGCGGATCCATTAGCTCCGCTTGCTTGGCATTGATGCCGAAAAATGACGCATCGAAGTCTGTGGGATTGTTGATGATACCTCTCGCCCTGACATAATCGGGCGACAGCCGATCTGCCGAAGGAATCGATGGGTCCAATTCATTTTCGTCGAAGAATCGGATTGTTTCTTTCCCGTTGACAAGGACGTTCCACAACTCCTCCGTGGTGTCGGCACCGGGGAAACGACCGGCGATGCCGATAATGGCAACATCGTTATCGGGGCTTGTTGCCTGCTTTGCCGTTTGGATTTCGTTAGTGGCGTAAGCGTTGTTCCCTCCATCGAGGAAATGGGCTAAGTGTCTTACCGTAGGGTACTGGTAAAGACGGAGTACTGGAATGTCTAAACCGGCTCTCCTTAATTCGATAGTGGTTTTCTGTGCCAATAGCGAGTTGCCCCCCAGTTCGAAAAAATTGTCGTCCCTTCCGACCCGCTCGACGTTCAGCAGTGATTTCCAGATGTCTGCAATCGTATGTTCCGTCTTATATTTTACCGCAGTATATGTGGTGCCCGATAATTGGGATGCATAGGGAAGGGGTAAAGCGTTTTTGTCTACCTTACCATTGCTGGTTAGCGGGATAGCGTCGACTTCTATAAGAAATTGAGGAACCATATACTCAGGCAACCGCCTGCGTAAGTATTTATTGATTGTCGATTTGTGTAGCGGTTGCTTAGCGACATAGTAGCCGATAAGTTGGGCGTCTTCATGTCCCGTTTTTATAGCAGAGACAATACCGCGGCTAATCTCAGGAATCTGTTGCATGGTATGCTCGATTTCTCCGAGCTCTATCCTGAATCCTCTGATTTTTACTTGGTTGTCTATTCGTCCGAGATACTCCAATGTGCCATCTTCCGCTTGTTTGACCAGGTCTCCGGTCCGGTAAAGTCTAGTGCCCTCTTCGCCGAAAGGGTCTTGGATAAATCGATCAGCCGTAAGTTGTTCGAGATTGAGGTATCCCTTGGCTAGACCGTCGCCCCCCACAAAAAGTTCTCCCGCGGTATTGGGCGGTAGTGCCCTTAAGTTTTCATCTAATATACGGGTATATAGCGTAGGTATCGGTTTCCCAATAACACTGGTCGTGTTATCAAGATGTTTTTCTTCGATTTCTTGATAGGTTACGTGTACGGTTGTTTCGGTGATGCCGTACATATTAATAAGACTACAACCCGGATACCAGCTGTGCCAGGGCTTCAACTTGGCCGGGTTGAGGGCCTCTCCGCCGAAGATGACATACCTTACATCCAATGGGAGGGGCGATGATAATGCCGATATTTGATCTTGGAGGACATAGAATGCCGAGGGCGTTTGGTTCAATATGGTAACGTGCTCGTCGGCCAGTAATCTTGCGAACTGATTAGCATCACGTGTGGCATTTTTCGGAACGATGATCAATTTTCCTCCGAATAGTAATGCGCCGTACATCTCCCAAACGGAAAAATCAAAGCAAAATGAGTGGAACATCGTCCACACGTCATTTTCGTTGAACTCAAAAAGTGGGGTATCGTTTACAAACAGCCTGACTATGTTCCGATGGGTAATCATGACCCCTTTGGGGCGCCCTGTCGACCCTGATGTATAGATGATATAAGCTAGGTTGTTGGCGGATAGTAACGTTGCCGTTTCGGGAAGTGTTTTTTTCTGATTAAGGTACGAGTCGGAGATTGACAGATTGACCAGCTTGATTGCCTCGTCTCCAGCATTACTGATGCTCTCAATAAGTCCGATGCTATCACTGGAACTCAATACGATGTTAGCCTTTATATCGGCTAACATATATGCGATTCTGTCTTCAGGGTATTCGGGATCGATAGGTACGTACGCTCCGCCGGCCTTCAGTATAGCCAATATACCCACAATCATTTCCAAAGACCGATCCAGGCATATTGCTACGGGCGTTTCCTGTTTTACGCCGCTTGCAATTAACAAATGGGCTACTTGGTTAGATAGCTCGTCTAACTCGCCGTATGTAAGTGATTTATCATTGAAAGATACCGCAATGCGAGATTGTGATTGCTGAGCTTGGTGACAAAATAATTCGATTATAGTTTTTGGATACCTATTCTCCATTATGAATTTATCAGGTCTTCTGCGTTATTGTTTTCATCAAAATTACACTTGATATTCAATATATGCGTACTGATGTTGCCATCATTTATACAACTGTAGTATATGTGCTACAAAAGAAAGACCTTTCATAATCCTCCCACACCTTATTCACCTGCGCTTGCAGCTTTGCCGCGATATCCGGCATTACATCGATGGAAAATATGTTCAAATGGGATACATCGATCGGCACGATTACCAGATCTTTTTGGATAAATTGGCGCCATCCATTCGTGTCCGGGTGGGGCACATACCTTAAAAAATTGACATAAGGACTTTTGAATAAACAGCAGGTGGCTTTAATGTCCTGGGGTTTAAGTTTATATTTTTCCATAGCAAATAGGTAATCGACATGTCCTTTACTCATTTGCATCTTCTTTGGAACAATTGATTTAAATGACCGGTAACTTATTTTGACTAACAAACCATATAGTACGCTCACCGAAAAAAATGCAGTGGCGTAGATTAACGTCCTCGTTCGCCCGAATTGTTGATGTTGGGGTTTGAATTCGTTAATGGATACTTTGAGCCAGTGTAGGAATCCCCTTGGAGTAGATCGGTTTGTAAACGAGGCTTTGTTTATAAAGGTATCGAACAGACCAAGCATCGCAACTGTTTTTCCTTTTGCTTCGAGTTGCTTTGTGACCTCGAAAGCAAAGATTCCGCCAGTGGAGTAACCTGTTATCATGTAGGGCCCTTCTGGCGTGTGTTTCAATATTTCATTCACATAGTGTGCAGATATTTCTTCAACTGTTTTGAATGGCTTGCTTTTGCCACTCAGTCCCATCCCTTGAATACCGTAAAGCGGTTGGTCGGGGTCTAAATACGGGAGTAAGCTTCGTACGAAAAGGATATCCAGTTGCGCACCGTGTATCACATATAAAGGGGGTTTGGAGCCCTCTGTCCGGATGGGGATCACACAGTCCCATTTTGACGGATCGGCCTTTTCGTCGATGATTTTTGCCAGCTTTTCGATAGTTGAATGTTCAAACAGTGCAGATATCGGGAGGCGATTTCCTATTTGACGTTCGATGGCCAGCATCACCTTAACGGCGATTAAAGAATGCCCGCCCAGTTCGAAAAAATTACTGGTTACGCTGATTGCTTCGATTTCCAGGAGCTCTGCCCATATCTTGTGTAACAGCAGTTCGGTTGGCGTAGTGGGAGCTTTGTGATGTTCCGTTACGTGATCCGCTAACGCCGCTACAGGATTCGGTAGTCTAGCACGGTCGATTTTCCCATTTGCAGATAGGGGAAACCGGTTCAATACAACGTAAAATGTCGGAACCATGTAATCGGGTAGCGTTTCCTGTAATGTACTTTTCCATTGCTTGATCTGGTGCTCCGGAAATTTAATTATTTGGACCTCATCCTCGGTTTGCCAAGCAGACGTGTCATTTATTGGTTTTTTTTGAAGTTGGGGCTTTTGTGGTACCATATTCAAACCGGCAGGGATGAACACGGCTTCAATGAAACCGTCGGAGCCGTCAGAAGACCACCTGACGTGGGCGGTATATCCTTGTTGGTCGCCTAGGGCCCAAAGATCGGACGGATTTACGCCGGATACCGGAACCGACTGCATCTGGTCTTTTATTAACTTAACAGGCAGACCGTTGTCCGATTGATTGACTAATTGCTGTAAGGTGAAGTCACGGCTCAACCGGCTGTTTGGTATCCGCGTAACACGTACGATTTGGCCGGTATGTGTGGTTAGCTGCTGCTTTAGCAATTGTATATCCGATTGCGCATCCCACTGAAGTTCTACTTCCGGCGCCACAACTTGTGGTGCGGCATCGCCAACGTACAACCAGATGTCATAGTGGCATTTGGTCCCCTCATTGAGGTAGTTGCCACCACGTATCTGGATGTCTACGGCAGTTATTGCTGGGATTGTTTTAGGCAGGTTATAAAAGTACTCAGGGTCTACACTTAACTCTTCTTCTTTCTTGATTCGGAGTTCGGTCACATCCCGGTATGCTTCCACTGTGGTGTCATCGCTCGTTATCGCGAGTTGATCGAGGTAGAAATGCATAGCAACCGTACCGATGGTTTGCATATCGCCGATATATATGCAGCCGCCCGACTTCAAAGCCGATGCAGCTTTCACGATGACATTTTCCAGGTATTGTAAGCTGGGGAAATACTGGGCAACACCATGCAGGAAAACTAGATCATAGGCACTGGGTTCAATTCCGGTGAAGTCATCCGCCATGGCTGTATAGGCCCTGACGTGTTGCCACTTTTCAGGGTGGATGGACAGCTTTTCGTTCAGCTTGTTGATTGCAACGGCTGAATAGTCAGTGGCAATGTATTCTTCAACATCTGTTCCCAATGCAAAGAGCAGGTGCCCACCCCCGGTACCCAATTCAATGATTCGTTTGGCATTTAGGGCTTTTAAACGTTTCAGCCCTTCATTGGTCCACTCAACCCCTTGTTCTTCGATATCTTCGCCCTGGTAATATTGGGAAACGATGGCGAGATCTAAATTCTGATCCAGCAGTGGCAGACTTTCTTCACTTTTTATACCCAGTGTGTATAAATCTTCCCAGCGATCTTTCCACAGGGAGGCATCGTTTGCATCGGGTATGATATATCCAACTAGGATTTTGTCGCCCTTTTGGCTGTCCATCGCATGCACCACAACATCTTTTATTCCATTTAACTGGGCTAGATTGTGCTCGATTTCCTGCAACTCTATGCGGTGGCCGCGGAGCTTGACCTGGTGATCAACCCTGCCGACATATTGGATTTCACCATTTGGTAAAAGTTTACCCAGGTCGCCACTTTTATACATCACGGTGTGTGATTTACCATCGGTGGGTAACGGTATAAATGCATCGGCGGTAAGTGCCGGCTCACCATAATATCCGTCACTTACGCAGTCACCTGAGATATAAAGCTCACCTATCTGGCCCTGGGATACATTACGCATGCGGTCGTCAAGTAGGTGAATTGTAGTGTTATTCAGCGGCTTTCCCAAGGTTATGGGGTCATCTGCACTCAGGATTCGCTTGCTTAAAACCGCGACTGTTGTTTCTGTCGGCCCGTAAACATTCCATAATGAGGAGCAGCGTTCCAATAGTTGAGCCGCTAAGGCCTGCCCGAGGGGCTCGCCGCCGCTTTGCGCCGTCATGTCCAAACGGGTGCTCCACCCCGAATCGATGATCATTTTCCAAACCGTGGGTGTAGTAGCCATCCACGTGACTTGATGGGCAGTCATCAATTCATGGATACGGCGGCCATCGCGGATTGCCTCGTCATCGGCGATGATAAGCTCCGCTCCGGTGATGAGTGGCAGGAATAAGAGCATGGCGGCATCAAACGATATCGGTGTGATAGATAGGAACCGGTCGTCGGCTACCATGCCGGGTTCTTCCCGGGTGCTGGTAAGGAAATTGACAAGATTGGCGTGCGTTACCTTTACTCCCTTGGGCTTTCCGGTCGAGCCGGACGTGAAAATAATATAAAGCAGATCGGCACCCGTAAGCGTTATATGGCTCGATTCCCCGTGATAATCCCGTGACGACGCCTCGATTTGTTCGGTGGTGATGGTCTCGCCTGCGGCGTAACTAAATTGCTGATTGACGATGGCTAGCTTTGCATCTACCGTATTGAGGAGCTGTTCGATTCTGGCCTGTGGTAACTGTGGGTCGATAGGCACGAATACACCTCCAGCCTTCATGGTTGCGAGCAGCGAAACAATCAGATCAATGCTCCGAGAAAGGACGATGCCAACCCGATCCCCCTTTTTTATACCACGATCGATGAGAAACTGGGCATATCGATTAGATTGCAACTCCAGCTCTTGGTAGGTCATGCGTTTATCACCGCAGATCACCGCCGTTTTTCCGGCATGTAGCTCACTAGCTTGTTGGAACATCCCATGTACCGTCTGCGACTTATCGGATGTAAACCCGGTGTTGCTTAGGTAGTCAGTAGCTACTTGTTGACGGGCGTCGATCATTGTATAGGAATCGATACGATGATCCGGTTGCTTCAATACGTTTCCCAACAAGTGGAGAAAGCCCTGGGCCATCCGGTCGATGCTGTCATGTGCAAACAATCCGGTATTGTATGACCATTCCAACACATATTCGCCTAATGATTGGGTTAGGTTAACCGAAAAATCGAACACATCAAATTTTCTGGGGTTTGATAAGGTCGTGTAATCCAGCCCTTGGAAAACGATTTTTTCACTGATACCGAGGTCTATATTGAAAATGGTGGAGATTAAAGGGAGCGTGGATTTTTGTCGCTTGATTTTTAACGCTTTCAAAATAGCACCATACCCAACAGACTGGTGATCGTAATCGTCCAGTAATTCTTGCTTCCTGTTGATGAGGTAAGCGGAAAATGACAGTGTAGGGTCGACCGAACTCCTGATTGGCAATAGATTAACGCAGTGGCCCACTAAGTTGAAGTTTCCTGTTGCCAGCTGTCCCGAGGTTGGTAGCCCGAAAGCGAACTCCCGTTGCCCCGTTAGTTTGTGGAGATAGACTTCAAAAAGCGCAATTAATACATCCACCATGCTGGTGCGGGTCGATTGCCCTAATTGCTTTATTTTATTGACGGTATCTTTTTCAATGCGTATATCCTTCCTATAGCTAGCATGGCTGCGTTTGGCCGCTGGCGAGTAGTCGAATGGGAGGCGAATTTCAGGAATATCGTGGGTATATTTCTCAACCCAATATGATAGCGATGTTTGATAGGCTGAACTACTTCTGTGTCCTTTTATTTCTGATGCATAATGGCTGAAACCGGTTACAGGTTCCAATGCTGCGGGCTCACCGGTTACATAGGCGGTATATAGTGCACCCAGATCTTCTAAGATGATTCCAAAAGACCAGCCATCACAAATGATGTGGTGTGCCGTAAGCCTGATATGGTGCTCTTTTTCGGTTAGTTTAAAAATAGCTACCCGGAATAGCGGGCCATTTTTCAGGTCAAAGGGGGCTTGCGCATCGTTAGTTCCGTAATTTTCGAGGAATTTCGTTCGATCCGCATCTGTGTACGTAGATAAATCTTCGTAATAAGGGGTAATGGTAGTTTCGCGATGAATGCAGAGGTATTCTCCGTCTCCGCTAATTGTGGAACGTAGCGCCTCATGCCTGTTGGCAACTCCTTGCAATGCGTGGAACATAGCATCTTGGTGGAAACTTCCATGTAGAATAAGCGACAGCGACTCGTTGTATGAACAATTGGCTTGTAAGCCTCCAATAAGACAAGCAGTCCAGATTTCTTCCTGAGATTCTGTTAGATGTACAATTTTTTCAAGCTCGCCCTGTGCAAAAGGGTCGTGGTCGACTGTGAATGTAGTATAGTTATGACGCCTCACTGAATATGGCCTAATGTCCCTTAAAATTAATCATAGGTGTTAAAAAGTAGACGATGATCTCTTGTTTTTAGACAAGAAAACATCGCTTGCCTCGCTCCAAAGTTAAATCGGATGGTTAGATATATACGATTAAATCTGGCGACATTTTTTGGTTTGTAGCATATATGCTACAAATAGCTGTTATTCCAGCTGTTAGCTAATAACGGTTGATTTTTTGTTACACGATTAAGGTTAAAAACTTGTAGCGTAACCGCTACAACTAGTGTTAATTACGAGTTATGGTGTCTCGCAGTGAGTCGATACTGAAAAAAAACGTGTAGTTTTGCCGCTCTTTTAACATGATTTTTGTTGTAAACAAATGACTTTGTTGTCGGTAATAACTGTCAATTTCCACCAAGAAAGCGTTACGCTCGATTTTCTTCGTTCGCTAACGCAGTATGCTAAAGATGAGGATATTGAAGTCATCGTCGTCGATAACGGCACAACAGAAGACCACGGAGAGCTGTTTCAGTCGGTATGTCCCGCAGTCGTATATGTACGTTCTGCAGAAAACCTCGGCTTTGCCGGGGGCAACAACCTAGGAATCCGACACACCACGGGGGATTACCTGCTTTTCCTGAATAATGATACCGAGATCACGCCGGGATTTATTGGAACACTCCGGGATGAGCTTGGCCGCCATCCCGATATCGGATTGCTCTCGCCCCTCATTTTATACCATGAGAACAAACGTAAAATCCAGTACGCGGGATATTCGCCGATGAATTATTTTACCGGACGCAACCAAGGAATCGGTGTGATGGAGGATGACAATGGCCAGTATGATAACCTGACCACTGAAACGGGCTATTGCCACGGGGCTGCGATGATATGCCGTCGAAAGGATCTGGACAGGGTGGGGTTGATGCCCGAAAATTTCTTCCTGTACTACGAGGAACTGGACTGGTGCGAACTTTTTAAGCGGGCGGGGTTGAAGATAGGCTTTACCGGAAAGGCAAAGATTTACCACAAAGAATCCATGAGCGTAGGGAAGGAGAGTCCGTTAAAGACGTATTTCATGGTGCGCAACAGGTGGCTCTTCATCCGGCGGAATGCGAAGTGGCCAATCGCACTTTTCTTTAGTTGCTACTACGTGGCGGTAGCCATCCCGGTGCTTATCATTAAGTACTTGCTTAAGGGCAGGCTAAACTTGGTCTCGGCAGCGTTGCGGGGCGTGCGGTGGAATCTCACGCACTCCAAGAACAGCAAAGATTTGGGAATTACGATAGCTTAGCTAATTCCTCGCGGATTGTTTCTGCAAGCTGGCTGCTTGCTTCCGCTAAGGGGAGTCTTACCGTGGCGTCACAGATACCCAACTGGTGCAGCATTTCTTTCACTCCCGCGGGATTGCCCTCTGCAAAGCAGAGTTCCGTAATCCGGATCAACTTACTGTGTATCTTACGGGCTTCTACAAAGTTGTTTTCCAAACAGAGCTTCGCCAATCGGGCTACGTCGGCCGGGAGGGCATTGGCCACGACCGATATGATGCCTGCGGCGCCCAGTGCCATCATAGGCAACGTGGCCGGGTCGTCGCCCGAGAGGAGTAGGAATGCCTCTGGCTTGTCGCGCATGATCTTGCTGAACTGATCGAAATTGCCGGAAGCTTCTTTCGTGGCCACGATGTTATCCACCTCACGGGCCAGCCGTGCCGTGGTTTCGGGGCTTACGTTGCTGCCGGTGCGTCCGGGCACGTTATACAGGATGACAGGTAGGGGAGACGCTGCTGCCACAGCTTTGTAATGCCGGTAAATACCTTCTTGTGTAGGCTTGTTGTAATAGGGGCTCACCGATAAGATAGCCATGTAACCGGGCTGGTCGAACGCCTTGAGGTTATGTATCACCTCTGCGGTATGGTTACCACCGATGCCGGCTACCAGCGGGAGCCGGCCACCCACCACCTCCGCGGTAAACTTCCATACGGCCTTTCGCTCATCTTGGGTAAGGGTTGCCGTCTCGCCGGTTGTGCCCAGCGAAACGAGGTAATCCATCCCGCCTTTGATCTGATGCTCGATAACCCGCTCCAGACCTTCAAAGTCGATACTTCCATCCGAATGGAATGGGGTAACCAATGCTACCCCTGCGCCGTATAGCTCGTTCATGCTATGTTTTAAATTAACTACTATTTAGGTGGGCAAAATTAGTGGAAATAAATGATTTTACCGCATCTTGTTTGCGAATCAAATAACTGCCCCTTAATTGCCGATGAGTCGCAGTAACTCCGCCTCTGAAATGATCGGGATATTCAATTTTTCGGCCTTGGCCAGTTTAGATGGGCCCATTTTATCGCCCGCTACGAGGTAATCGAGCTTGCCGGAAATGCTGGACAGCATTTTGCCGCCATGCTTTTCGATGAGGGCGGTCAGTTCCTCGCGGCTGAATTGCTCAAATACACCCGAGATGACGAATGTCTTGCCCGACAGCGAATCGCCAAGGCGCTCCACCACTTTTTCTTGGACAACTAGCTGCAAGCCATGGTATTTGAGTCGTTCAATCTGTTCGCGGTGGGTACTGTTGGCGAAGTAGTCTGTCACGCTTTCGGCAATCCGTTCCCCGATTTCGTAGACCGACTCGATTTCCTCTTTGGAGGCCACTGCCAGGTTATCGATTGTTTTGAAGTGTGCGGCGAGTTTCTTGGCAATGGTTTCGCCCACGTATCGGATACCGAGCGCAAACAATACCTTCTCAAAGGGCTTCTCTTTGGATTTCTCGATACCGGCCACCATATTGTCGATGGATTTCTCGCCGAAGCGTTCCAGCTTCTTGAGGATTTCCTGCTTGTCTTTCAGCGTGTAAATATCTGTGATGTCGCGCAGCAGGCCTTGTTTGTAGAAGGTGTCTACGGTTTCATCACCCATCCCTTCGATGTCCATGGCTTTGCGCCCGATGAAATGTTGCATGCGTCCAATGATTTGCGTGGGGCAGCCTTCGTCATTCGGGCAATAATGTACGGCCTCGCCTTCGCGGCGGATCAACGCGGTGCCACACTCGGGGCACGCTATAGGATACACGATGGGGGTGGTGTCGGCCGACCGCTTGAGCAGGTTGACACCCATTACCTTGGGGATGATTTCGCCGCCTTTCTCTACGAATACGGTGTCACCGATCCGCAGGTCGAGCCGCTCGATCTCATTGGCATTGTGTAGGCTGGCCCGTTTTACGGTGGTGCCTGCCAGCAATACCGGCTCCAGGTTGGCTACCGGGGTTATCGCGCCGGTGCGCCCCACTTGGTAGCTTACCGACAGCAGCCGGGTTTCTACCTGCTCTGCCTTATATTTGTAGGAGATGGCCCAACGGGGCGACTTAGCGGTAAATCCGAGTTCTTCTTGCTGGCCGTAGTCGTTTACCTTGATTACAATGCCGTCGATGTCATAGCTGAGGTCATGGCGGGCCATGTCCCACTTGGTGATAAACGCCAATACTTCGTCTATGGTGGTGCATAATGCGGTATGTTCGCACACATGGAACCCCCACGATTTTACGGCCTCCAGGCTATCCCAATGGTTGCTGAAAAGCCGGTTACGGTCGTCGCAGTAAAGGAAATAGAGGAAGCAGTCGAGCGGGCGGCGCGCCACCTCGGCAGAGTCTTGCAGTTTGATGGTGCCGGCGGCGAAGTTACGCGGATTGGCATAAGCCATCTCGCCATTTTCGATACGCTCGTTGTTGAGCCGTTGGAATGCCGGCCGGTGCATGAAAATTTCGCCACGTATTTCGAATATGTCCGGGTATCCGTTGGTACGCAGCTTATTCGGGATTTTCTTGATGGTGCGAACATTGGCCGTGACGTCATCACCCTGCACGCCATCGCCGCGGGTAACGGCTTGTTTCAACAGGCCGTTTTCGTAGGTGAGGCTGATGGATAGTCCGTCAAACTTCAATTCGCATACGTATTGGAAGCTATTGCCGATGGCTTTGCGTACCCGCTCGTCGAAATCGCGTAGCTCCTGTTCGCTGTAGGTATTGCTGAGCGACAGCATAGGCCAGCGGTGCCGTACGGTTTGGAAGCGCTGTGTGATGTCTCCACCTACTTTCTGCGTGGGTGAATCGGGGTCCAGAAATTGGGGGAACAGGCGTTCCAATTCTTCCAATTCCTTGAGCCGCTGGTCGAAATCGTAGTCTGAAATGGAGGGATTGGCCAATACATAATATTGGTAATTGTACTCGTTGAGTTCCCTAGTAAGCTCTTCGATACGGATTGCTGCTTCTGCTGGTGACATGGCAGCGAAAATACTATTTTTTACCCATTTTATCCCATAGCTCGTAGATGGGATTGCCGGTAGAGCTCAGTCCGGAATGGTGCCAGGAACCGTCCTCGATTTTACCATCGAACGAGAGCGAAGCGCCTACGCGGTTATCGTCGCGCGAGAAGAACTCGATGTTTTCGGTGTATTTTCCGTTTTCAAACGTATAGGTACCTCCGCCGGTGCCGGAAAACTCGCCTGTTTTGATATTGATGGCCACCCATTGGAAGCGTGTACCGCTCAGTATCTTCAACGTCCGCCGGTCGCGCAGTGGCATCTGGTTGATATTGTCGCCCTCCTTGCGGCCGGTGATGCGCCATACGCCGGCCATTGGGCCCTCGTTGGCATCGACCCGCTGCCATGCTACGGCAGTGCCCGATAGGTTCGTGGTCAGCTCATTTCCTGCATTGATGTCGAATACGGTGCTTTTGCCTACCCACGTATCGTTCGGCTGGTCGTTGGCTGCCTTTTCCGTATCATACTGCCATGTTACCGTAAGCTTGCCATTCTCTGCGACATAAGTGCCGCCCCGCGTGGATATGAATTTCTTGTTTTTCACGTCGAATACGCTATGGGAAAGGTAGCCATCTACAAAAACGGCGGTTTGCTGGATATCACCATGTTGGGTATGCCATGCGCCCGAGAGAGCGTCAGACTGATGTGCATGGACCGTAAAACTCACCAATACGGCAACTAGTAATGTAAGGACTGCGTGTCTTTTCATGGTTTCACTTTTTTGGTTCAACAACGGATTGAAGAAATAACCTTATTTTACCGAAGATAACAACTATTCCCACCAAAAGTTGGAGTGTAGCCGCTATTTTACAAAAAGCGCCGTGGGTCGAGCTTGCTGAAGACATGTTTTCCGTGTGCATAAAACGCCCAGATGAAGCTCCCGTGGTAGCGGCCGCGGAGGGGAGGAGGGGTGCCGGCATTGCGGCGCCGTTTCTTAGCCGTCTTGAAAATATCCATGAAAAACCGCTGGTGTGCTCGGCTGACCGCCCAAGCATCGCGGAACTTCCCCAGGGTCATAAAGTGGATCAGCGCAGCCAAATCAAACCACATGCGGGCAAAAATGACCCACAATGCCCGTGAGAACGACAGGTTCTTTTGCAGCATGAACAGGTTATTTCGGAAATTGAGGTACGTTTTCTGCGGGTTGCTCGCGGTTAATGTTCCACCACCGACATGGTAAATCACGGACTGCGGGCAATATCCGATGCGATAACCCGCTTTTTGGAGGCGCCAGCACAGGTCTACCTCTTCCATGTGCGCGAAGAAATCGGCATCAAATCCGCCCGAAAGCTCCCAATGCTGCTGCTTGACGAAAAATGCTGCGCCGCTGGCCCAGAATATGTCACACGGGTCGTCGTACTGCCCTTCGTCTTTTTCCAACACGTGCAGCATGCGCCCGCGGCAGAAAGGAAAACCGTAGCTATCGATGAATCCGCCGGCAGCACCAGCATACTCGAAATGGTCGCGGAGATAGTACGATAGTACTTTGGGCTGGGCAACGGCCATATCAGGATTGTTCTCCAACATTTCTATCACCGGCCTAATCCAATCCGGAGGTACCTCCACATCCGAATTGAGTAATACGAAGTAATCGGCTTCTACCGATTTCAGCACTTCGTTATAACCACCGGCGAAGCCAAGGTTGCTTTCATTGCGTATGATGCGGATGGTGGGATATACCGTGCGTACAAATTCAACAGAATCGTCGGTCGAACCGTTGTCGCCGACGATGAATTCGATGTTCGGATAGTCACTATTATATACCGAAGGGAGAAATTTTTCAAGGAAAAACCTTCCATTCCAATTGAGTATAACGACAGCTACTTTTGGGTACTGGTTCATCATGTGACTCTCCTTTTCCAACGTCTGTGCGACCACAACCATAGTTCGGGCTTGCGGCGAATGATGTCTTCCGTGAATTTATTGTGGATATCGGTGATGCCGTGCTCCGGTATCTCGGCGGGCTCTTCAACCAGTGTGGTGAATGTGCAGCAGTAATAGCCCCGCTTTATGCGGTCTATATGACAAAAGACGACGGGGAACCCGGTGGCTTTGGCAATTTTTTCGGCGCCTGTGTATACCGGCGTGTCTTGGTTGAGGAAGCGGATGAAGTAGTTTGAGCTGCTGCGCCCCGGCGTTTGGTCGGCTACAAACATGCTGACATGGGGGCGGTCTCTGAAGGCTGCAATTTTGCGTAGCGTCTGCTTCATGGGCACCATGATGGCTCCGAAGCGGCTCCTTATCGCGTTGTAAACGGTGTCTACGGCTTTGTTGCGCAGCGGCTTGTAAATAATCAGTGTGGGGTGTTCGTTAAATAAACTCAGCCTGTGGATTCCCAGCTCCCAGTTGCCATAGTGGGCGGTGACACCGATGACCCCCTTGCCGGCACGGAGGTGGCGATTAAGTTCTTCGGTCTGTTGGAGCGTTATCCGTTTCTCTACGGCAGCTGCCGAGATGCTGCGCATTTTGATGGCCTCTACCAGCAGGTCTGGTAGGAACCGGTAAAATTTTTTGGCGATCTCCAGCCGTTCGTTCTCACTTTTCTCCGGGAATGCATTCTGTAGGTTTTTGAAAACCACCTCTTTACGGTAGCCGATGATGTGGTAAAGCAGGACATAGCCTAAATCAGACAGGATATACAGTGCCCAGAATGGCAGCAGCGAGAGCAGATAAATAAAAAAAGACAAGACGGAAACACGTCGCATGTTGGCCATTGATGATGCACGAAACCGCAAACTTAGATAAAGTTACGTTTAAATGCAATTTAATAGCACGACATAAAAAGAATGTTCCACTTGATTTTTTGACTACTTTTACCGCATAAATTGATATTGTTGCAATAGATGGACAATCCGCTTATTTTACCAGCTTGTTATCTGCCTCCCGTTTCTTATTTCGGGGTGCTGTACGCGATGCCGGCACCGATATTGCTCGAACGGCATGAGCACTTCCCGAAACAAACTTACAGGAACCGGGCATCCATTTGCTCGGCCAACGGCAAGCTGGATTTGATTATCCCGGTACAGCATGGCAGCAGAAACCACACGGCCATGAAAGACGTACGGATCAGTTATGGGGCCGACTGGCAGCGCCTGCATTGGACAAGCCTGCAGACCGCCTACCGCAGCTCTGCCTATTTTGAATATTACGAAGATGACTTTGCTCCGTTTTATCACCAGCGGTTCGAATGGCTCTTTGATTTTAATGAAGCCCAATTGGCGGTATTGCTCCGGTTATTGAAAATCGAAAAGGAAATTGGCCATACCACGGGTTACCGTGATGACTACCCGCCGGCAACGGATTTCCGGCAGGCTATTCATCCTAAAAGGACGACGCCGGGCCACGATAGCAAGCCCTACTACCAGGTGTTTGAGGCCAGGCACGGCTTTATCGCTGACTTGAGTATTGTGGATTTGCTTTTCAACCACGGGCCGCAAAGTAGGGGGTATCTTTAATATCAAGGTTATGGAAATAATGCGTAGGTATTACTTGTTTTTTGTGGCGCTGCTATCCGTTGGGAGTGCAGCGGCCCAGTCCAGTACGGACTCGTTGCACCTCAGTAAGGTTTACGTAACCAGCGGAATGGGGTGGGGGTTTGCATTAGGCGAAACCAGCGATGTGCTGCAAGCCAAGTTTTCCAATAGCCTGGGGTTGGACATCTCGTTGGCAAACCCTCATTATTTTTTATATCCCTCCTTAGACTTCCTGACATTCCGATACAACCAACAGCTGCACGATTCTGATTATGAGTATGATTTGGACCATGGGCGCAGCAACTTCTATAACCTTAATCTGGCGGGTGGTATCCGTAAGCAACTGGATAAGCTGAATATTTACGCTTTTGCCGGGCCCGGTATAGGTGTGGTGGTGGAGCCGCGCGCAGCCGTTTCATCGACTGCCAGCCGGGTAACCATCGAGACGGCTACCCATCTTACGCCTACATTTCGCGGGGGCATAGGTGCCGATTATAAAATCGGCGGCTTTTTCCTGTTTATAGAAATGGGGTGGCTGCATAATTTCCGGAAAATGCAACAGCGTCCCGTCAATGTGCTGCCGGTATATGGCGGGCTGAAAACCGATGTAACCAAACTAAAGGATAATGTAGCGCGGGTAATCGGGATCGAGTAGCTATTTTGCCGAAATACTCAGCTCAACCACTTCCACATCAATGGAGTTGAACAGCTTGTGTGATGACTGTATCTCCGCCTCGGGCTTGATTTCATCTAACGTACGGACATCAACACCCCGTTGTTTCACGATGTCGAACTTGCCACCCAAGCACGGATAATTGGTTTCGATATCGCCACCGTTGAACCCGCGTATGATGGCAAACCCGTCAATGCTGTTGTAGAAGTTTGTCATTGTTACGGGCATAAAGTTATTGTACTGTTTTACCTCATCAAGCGTAGACCCTACGCGTAGCCCTTCAGCGGTCTGGTAGGGGCCGAAATTGTTCGCGACGGCAATTTTTGTGATGGTGGTATAGGGTTCTTGGCTTTCTGCCCAGTAAACGGTAATCTCCTCGGCCTCATTGGGGAACACTTTGGTGGTGTGTACGGTTTGGCCATTCACATCAGCAGTTCCATTTTCAAGGTTAGTGGCCCCCACAGCGCTATCTAAAGCGGCGTACGAGTAATTCATCTTTACGGGACCGATGCCGTCACAGGTAATGGCGTTGGGGTCGGCCGCGGGGACTTCTTCGTGTTGTTTCTGGGGTTGTTGGCATGCTGTGGCGATGAAGGTTACAAAGACCGTATACAGTAATTTATTCATGACTCGATAGTTAATGTTTGCGAGGGCTAAACTAATGAAAGCACCGTAGCTTTCAAAATGGAGGGTGTGTCTTTTATGCTAATTGATGGTTCCGGCGCGCGTGAAATATTTATAATACCATGAGTCGTGGAGATCGCTGATGATGACACCTTTGCTGGTGGATACATGCACGAATTTGTTGTTGTGGAGGTAAATCCCCACGTGATCGATATCCCTGCGGCCAAACGAGAAAAATACGAGGTCGCCCTCCCGCAGTTGCCGCTCATACTTTCGCTTGACGCGTTGGGCCATGTCTCTGGATGCTCTCGGTACCGACTTGCCATATACTTCTTTCATGACGAGACCTACAAAAGCCGAGCAGTCCAGTCCACGGTGGGTAGTCCCGCCGGTGCGGTGCGGCACACCCATCCAGTCGTCGATGAACTGGTAGAGTTCGGGACGGTTCAGGTCACGGGCATCTACCCCTAATACCGAGGCATAGCTTTCGAGCAATTGTTTCCCCGCCCGCACGTCTCGCGGCGCGGATGAGGCATCGGTAATAATCGTCCCTTTCGATGTGTGCTTCCGTGAAACGGGTGCGTGTGCCTTATCAGGCGGGAGAGCGTTCTTGCGGGTTAGGCATCCAGTCAGGGTGAACATGGCTGCCAACAGACAGCAGAGGAGACCGACGGGAACCCGGGATGTTGCTTGTGAGCTCATTGTATGGGACTAAGGTACATATTCTGTTCAATTATATGCGTAAATTCCAGCATGATTGTATGGCTAACGTATGGATGGCGTTGTTAGTGTAGTGAAAAGGCTACGTATTTGATTTTTTACGTGTAGCGGCTGTACAACATCTTATAATCATAGATATCTTCGCGTATTATAATTGGAGACCATGGCTTAAATTAAAATTCCTTTAACATATAGTTAACAACCTATGGTGCGCAACTATTTGATTTGTATTGCTCTGTTAATAGGCAGCCTTCTGACTAAGGCCGATCCCGTCGAGATAAGATATTATGCGCCGAGTGCCACGCATGTAACCATGGTTTGGGGGATAAATTATTGGAATTTAGCTGAAAATAAACCGGTTGGTACAACTATTCAGGATAAAGTGATGTACTCACCTATGGTTAAGGATGGAGATGATTACGTTTTAAAACTCGATATTCCAGATAGTTGCTCCATTGAATATATGTTTCAATTTGAAAAAGAGCAACGCTTTTTCCTTACAACAACGCATGTAGAGTATTGGGACTATAACCAACTGGCAAATGAGCGTTTTTACCAAAGCAAAAGTGATGGTAAGGTCGTGACGGTGTCAACCGATATTAGTAAATTGAAACCTTACAAGTACGTTTCTCTACTCAAATATTCGGTCTTGTGTTTTTTAATTTTTTCTACGCTGGCATTACTTCTTTTTTTTACTGAAAAATTTATTCTAAAAAAAACGTCCGAGCCGCTCAATCCGGTGGCCTTATTTTTTGCAATTCCTATTACGCTTTTAGTTATATCAATGGTAATTAGAATAATAATCATTGATGAGTTAGGCCGATTCTTAGTTTCGCCGCTAATTGGTTTACAGTTATTATTAAAAGCTTGCCTGCAGGATTTTATATATACCGCTATATTGACCGGCGTATTTGGGGTTTTATTTCTTATAAAAAAGAATAACCCGCGTCCGGTATTATGGATGTTTGCGGGTTTTGCAGTCCTGTCTATAATCATAGGAGCAGCGAACATCAAAATAACAGAGCTGTTGGGAATGCCTTTTAACTACAGGTGGCTATATTATTCTGATTTTTTAATGAGCTCTGATGCATCGAGGGCCATAAGCGGTCATATTGATAGCAGTTTGTTACTTGCGTATTTAATTATGGTTGTTGCCGCAATCCCAGTAGTTTGGCTTCTCTACCGATTATTGTCGCAGCGTCCATTTATCACAACGCTATTTTTAATACTAGCTTTTAGCACCGCTAGTTTTACCAAAACCAATTTGACACTCGATACTGGAAAAACGGAAAATCCTGTTCTTTACTTTGTTTCCTCCTTATTTGAACAAAATGGTCTGCCGGCCATCTATAATAAAAACATCGACATTGGTCAATTTACCAAGAAGAATGAGAATGTTTTAGAAACACAATATGCAGCAGTATTTAATGAACACGACATAGAGAATGTTATCATTTTTATAATGGAATCGGCATCGGCTGAATGCATCACCCCCTACAATCCTAACTATCAATCCACACCATTCCTTGATTCCATTACGCATTCAGCTGTATTATTTGAAACGGCCTATGCCCACGCTCCTGCAACAAATAAATCGATGGTATCTCTTCTTTGTGGTAGTTACCCTTACCTATCTTATAAGTCCATCACAGCAGAAAAGCCTACTATTAAATGGCCGTCAATCACTTCGGAGCTCAAAAAGTCAGGGTATAGAACTTCATTTTTTAACTCAGGTGACAATCGTTTTCAGGGAGCCGATTCTTTTCTAGCATCTAGAGATATAGATAATATACAGGATTTCAGACAGAATTCTTGCGACGTACCTGTCTTTTCGAACCCCAAATATGCGGATGAAAATCTTGATGGGATGAGTGATGCCTGCCTGCCTATCGTGTTTTTTGACTGGTTGGAAAGAGATCAATCTGGCCCGTTTTTCTCAATGATGTGGACCTACCAATCACACTATCCTTATTACACAACAAATGAAAGAATAAATTTCAATACCAATAACGAGTCGAAAGAAAGGTACCTGAATGCGTTACATGATGGAGACAAGACATTGCGGGAGTTGGTAGCGGGGTTAAAAGAAAGAAATCTCCTGAATTCGACCCTTATTGTTGTTTTAGGGGATCACGGCGAAGCTTTCGGCCAACATGGACAGACTTCGCATGCAGGGGGAATATTTGAAGAGAACCTTCGCATTCCTTTAATTTTCATTAATCCCCGGCTTTTTAATGGCGAACGACGAACCACGGTGGCGGGTATTAGTGATGTGGCACCCACGATTTTTTCTATTTTAAAGAAACCCATTCCAAATGAGTGGCAAGGAGAAAATTTATTCAGTAAAAACAGAAGGGAAAAAGTGTATTTTTTTACTCCATATTCAGATTGGCTTTTCGGCTGCAGGGAAGGCGATTATAAGCTTATTTACAATGCGACGACTAACGCGTCTTATTTATATAATTTAAAAACAGATCCAGGTGAAACGGTGAATATTGCTGGTAACCAACGAGATTATACGGAGCGATTAACTAACGATTTAAGCGCGTGGATCGAATATCAGAAACAGCATGTAAATTCATACTTGAAGTAACCTGATCTAATAATACGTTTGTATGCTGAAACATTAAATCGTCAGCTATTCGGCCTGTAAATTGAAAAAATAGAGAACAATGTGGGATTGGGAAGTTAAAAGAAAGCAACGTTGGTTTCGGCTGGGAATCCGCGAATTATTCCATTACAAAGACCTGATTCTCCGGTTTTCCAAGCGGGATTTGCTTGCTGGCTATCAACAGACTTTGATAGGGCCCCTTTGGATAATTATACAGCCTTTGCTCACGACGTTGACCTACGTGCTGATTTTTTCCCGGGTTGCGCGTATTGGTACTGATGGTGTCCCGCCTCTTTTATTTTATTTACCGGGTATTATCTTGTGGAATTATTTTTCAGAATGCTTGAATAGCACGATGAACACGTTTCAGCATAATGCGCATATCTTCAACAAGGTTTTTTTTCCAAGATTAACTGTACCGGTAAGCCAGGTGCTGACCAGCAGCTTCCGGATGATGATTCAGTTGCTGATCTTTTTCATCATTTACGGTATTTATATGTTTAATTATGACCTCAGTGTAAACAGCGCAACGCTACTGCTTCCCGTCAGCTTACTGTTGTGTGCAGGCTTTGCTCTGGGCGCTGGTTTGATTATCAGTATAGCGACAGCGAAATACAAAGACCTGGATGCGGTGGTGCAATTTGCGTTGCGCCTATTCATGTTCGCGGCACCGGTGGTGTATTCGAGTACCATTATTCCAGAGGAATGGAAATGGCTGTTTTGGCTGAATCCGCTTACACCCGCTATTGAAACAGTTCGGTATGCTTTTTTTGGGTCTCCAGCATTGTCTTGGTCGGCCCTTTTAATTTCGATGACTAGTGTTATGTTTCTGCTCGTTATTGGTTTGGTTGTTTTTAAACGAAACGAAGTACGGGTAATGGATACAATATAAAAGACCATGAGCGACATTTTGATTCAAGCTGAGAACATTTCGAAAAGATACCGCTTTGGTGTTTTAAACGCGAATTCGATGAAAGAAGATTTATTGCTTTGGTGGCGACGTAAACGAGCGCGCCAAGCAGCTGTTGATCCGAAAGCCGATTCGCACTTCTGGGCACTCAAGGATATCGGTTTTGAAATCAGGCAAGGTGATGTGGTAGGGCTTATTGGCAAGAATGGTGCTGGCAAATCGACGCTGTTGAAGATTATTTCTCGCATTACACTGCCCACATCTGGCGTAATACGCGGAAAAGGGCGTATTGCCAGCTTGTTGGAGGTAGGTACAGGGTTCCACCCGGAATTGACCGGACGAGAGAATATTTTGCTGAATGGCAGCATCTTAGGGATGACAAAAAAAGAAATTGAAAGTCGATTTGACGAAATCATTGATTTTTCTGGTGTAGAGGCTTTTTTGGATACCCCGGTGAAACGGTATTCAAGTGGGATGTATGTTCGATTGGCTTTTTCTATTGCTATCCACCTCGATCCGGATATACTGATTTTAGATGAGGTGTTATCGGTAGGCGATTTTGATTTCCAGCAGAAGTGCCTGGCTAAGATCGAAGACATTTCGAAGAAGCAAGGGCAGACCATTTTATTTGTTAGTCATAATATGCAATCTGTCAAGTCTTTATGTAATACAGCACTTTATCTGGAGAAAGGAAAGTTGATCGCACAGGGCAATGTGTCATCGGTGGTATCCAAATACCTGCTTCGTGAAAATGTATATGTACATGGTCAGAAATTCACCGATAAACACGGTGCCCCCGGAAACGACGTTGTCCGAATCAGTGAAGTAGAAATCCGCGCAAATAACCATGCGGTTTCAGGTCCAGTCGATACACAAGCCGAGCTTGCATTCCGGGTTTCTTTTTGGAAACTGGGTGGAGGATCTTCATTAATCCAGGTCCGCATAACGGTGATCAATTTCCTAGGGGAGGGGGTCTTCAGTAGCATATCCGAAGAAAAATATCTACCGGGTGGCATTGCCGAAAGTATATGCCAGGTACCCGGTGGCTTTTTGGCCGGTGGGTCATATATTGTCAATTTTGCCATTTTAGCAAATTACCATCAGGTATTGTTTGAGTACAATCAGGGCCTTAGTTTTGAGATGAAATCGTCAACTGAACCTTTAGCGGGTGCTGGAAGGTGGCCTGTACCAGTGTATCCCAATTTTCCATTTACTCTCCATTAACCCATTTAGTTTGGCAGTATGTTTAAACCTTATGAAATACAACATATCCAAATAAGCGACGTCAAAACGTTTGCACCCCCAGTTGGAAAACACTATCTGGTGTTTTGGTATAATCAATATCCGCTTGGGCATATTTGGTACGAGAACAACTTGGATCAACCGGCTTTTGAGACAGCGATTATAACGGCAATATCACCTGCTCTGAATTATTATCTGAAATTGGTTGATTCTAGTGCCGAATTCGATTGGCAGAATGGATTGTTTACGGATGACTTTGGGTCTAGTGAGTTGGATCGTACATTGGCAAACATGACGGAACCGCCCGCGCTAACACAAACGATCACCGTGGTTATCTGTACTCGTAATAGGCCCAAAGAACTTAGGCAGTGCATCGAACAGCTTAAACGATCCAACGATCAGGATTTTGAATTATTGGTCGTTGATAACGCGTCGGATACCGAAGAGACGGAGCGTATAGTATCGGCCTTTGGAGATGTTAAGTATGTCCGGGAGGATCGAAAAGGATTAGATATCGCTAGAAATACCGGTGTTAAAAATGCAAAGAATTCCATAGTGGCGTTCACGGATGATGATGTCGTGGTCGATGTTGATTGGATTACACGTATCAAGGAGGGTTTCGCAAACTCTCAGACAATGGCCTTAACTGGGTTGACAATCCCTTTCGAGCTATCCACAGAAGCACAGTACCTATTCGAGCGGGATTGGGGCTTTAATAAAGGTTACTTGCCCCGAACGTTTGATAAGGGATACGTAAACAGTTACCTCGATGTAGGAGATACGCCCCCCGCCTGGGATGTGGGAGCAGGGGCAAATATGGCCTTTAGAAAAGACGTTTTTAAGGTGGTCGGCGGTTTCGATGAACGTTTGGACGTGGGAGCGTCAGGCTGTAGCGGAGATTCGGAGATGTGGTATCGGATTATGGTGGAAGGATGGAATTGCGCATATATACCGCAAATGGTAGTCTATCACCAGCATCGGAAAACGATGGCGGAACTAGATAACCAGCTGTACTATTATATGAAGGGTCATGTCAGCGCATTATTGGTGCAATACGAAAAATACGGGAATGGGGGTGATTTGAAGCGCGTGAAGAAATACCTTCCGGAGTGGTATTTGCGCCGTGCGTTATCTTTCGTGAAAAGAGGATGGTTCAATAGTTTGTGGTCCCTGATTAACAACGAAGTAAGAGGTTGTATTGCTGGTTGGAAGTATTACCATAGACATTCGATCAACCCAGATACGCCGTTATTTGAGTTGCCCAACCAGGTTTCTATCGATCAGCGAGTGACACGTGGACAGGTCACAGTTGTGGTGACCTGTTACAATTATGGGCAATATCTCGATCAGGCGATTCGAAGTGTAATGAACCAAACCTATCAGGGTTTTCAATTGATAGTGGTTGACGACGGTTCCGAAGATAATACCGCGGAGGTTTGCGCCGCGTACCCGAATGTGGAATATGTTCATACCCAACGCGTGGGCGTATCGATGGCACGGAATACGGGAGTATTGTTTAGCAATGGTGATTACATACTGTTTCTGGATGCAGATGACTGGCTTTACCCCAATGCATTGGAGTTACAATTGTACTATCTAAATGAATTTCCAGACATAGCATTCGTAGCAGGTGGATTCGATCGGGTAGATGAACACGGTACCATCCTTCCCGAGCAGCCGGAATTGAAACAACATTGGGATAAATTTTATCAAGATTTATTGATGGGTAACTTTATTGGTATGCAGTCAAATACAATGTATCGGAGAGAATTGTTCTTTGATTTTTATTTTGATTATAGATTAAATGCGTGTGAAGATTACGATCTTAACCTGAGGATTAGCCGGTATTTTCCCGCATTTGCTCATACGCAAAAAATTGCAGCATACCGTATTCATAAGGGAAGTGTGAGTAATGATGTTGACCACATGAGAAAGCAGGCGCAAAAAGTCCTAAATAAACAACGTCATCTTTTACGGTCTGATGAAGAACTGGGTGCATTTGCTCAAGGGGTAAAGAACTGGGATGCATATTATTATAAGAACTCTTACTGAAATTAGTCTAGCTTGTTATGAACTTGGAAAGAACTCCGCAGGTACCGCCTAAAATCAACCGGTTGCTTGATAACGACGAGCGGGTGGTATGGTCCGTAATGATACCGGTATATAATTGTATTAATTACTTGCAGGAGGCCTTAGAGAGCGTATTGCAGCAGGCGTTTTCACGCGAGGAAATGCAAATCATGGTCGTTGACGACCATAGTACGGACGGAGACGTGGCGTCTCTCGTCCGTAGGGTCGGAAAAGGGCGTATAGGGTATTTCCGAAAAGATAAGAATAACGGTAGTCTCCGTAATTTTGAGACGTGCATTAATATGGCAAAGGGGAAATACGTTCATATCTTACACGGTGATGATAAAATTTCCCCAGGCTTTTATATCGAGATGCAACGGCTTTTTGATGGATATCCAGAGATAGGGGCATGTTATTCAAATTTTAATCATATCGATGGCGGTGGCAAAGAGATCTTGCCGTCAGAATTATTGCAAGACGACAGTGGTCTAATTGCCGGCTGGCTAGAGAAAATTGCACAGAGAAATCTGCTTCAACCGCCAGCAATTGCTGTGAAGCGTGAAGTGTACGAACGGTTAGGTAGTTTTTTTGCCGTCCATTATGGCGAGGATTGGGAAATGTGGGTGCGGATTGCTGCGCATTATCCGGTAGCCTATTCACCGAAGCTGTTAGCGCATTATCGCGTCCACTCAACTAATATTTCGACTAATGCTATTTTGTCCGGTCAAAATATTAAAGATATTCAACGAGTTATAGACATCATCAACGGTTATCTGCCCAAGGAGAAAAGACGAAAGTTACGAAAAATAGCAACAAAGAACTTTTCCAGTTATTTTGCGACACTGTCTGATAAATTATACCATGAGCATTACCACCGACGAGCAGCACTGATGCAAGCATATTTAGCACTGAAGATGCATGTGAACGTAAATACCGTTAAGCATGTAGTGAAAACGGTCATCAAATGTGCCATTGGGTACCGACAAGTAAAGCGACGGAACCTAGGGCGTCTCATCTTTAGCAGGAGATAAGCGATATATATTGCAGATTTTACTAAGTTTGCGCCATGGTGGTAAAGACAGCGACATTCGTGTGCAGCAATACCCGTGTGGACAAGTTGCCGCCGGCTAATCTGCCGGAATATGCCTTTATCGGCCGCTCGAATGTGGGTAAATCGTCGCTCATCAACGCCCTTACGGGCAAACGCCATTTGGCTAAGACCTCGCAAACACCGGGCAAAACCCAGCTGATCAATCATTTTTTGATCAACGATGCCTGGTACCTGGTGGATCTGCCGGGTTATGGTTTTGCGAAGACGTCGAAAACGAATCGTTCGGCGTGGGAGAAGTTTATCCGCCGGTATCTATCGGTGCGTGAAAACCTGCAATGTGTTTTTGTACTGGTAGATAGCCGCCATGAGCCACAGAAGATAGACCTGGAATTCTGCCGTTGGCTTGGCGAAAACGGTATACCCTTTTTGTTGGTCTTTACCAAGGCCGACAAGCTGTCGCTCAGCAAGGCCAACACAAATGTCGAGCTATTCCACCGGGCACTGCTCGAATGGTTTGAGGAAACGCCGTTGCATTTTCTCACCTCGTCCGAGACCCGGGTTGGTTGCGAGGAGTTATTGGCCGCTATCGATGAAATCAACGCTAACTTTCAGCCGCTCGACTCAATAGACCGTTGATGGCCACCTTATGAAGAAGTTTGTATGAAGAAATATTTTTCACTTGTCCTTTTTGCCCATAGTGTTTTCGCCCTTCCTTTTGCTGTTATCGGTTTTTTCCTTGCTGTACATACCACCACGGCGGAATTCAACTGGCTGAAACTGCTGTTGATGCTGGCTTGTATGGTTTTTGCCCGTAATGCTGCTATGGCTTTCAACCGCTACTTGGATCGTGATATCGATGCGGCCAACCCGCGTACGGCTATGCGCGACATCCCGGCAGGCCGTATCAGCGCCAACCAAGCACTGAGCTTCACCATGGTGAACGCCGTATTATTTGTGGCGGCCACCTGGTTTATCAATCCGATATGCTTTTACCTGTCGCCGGTAGCCCTGGCCGTAGTGTTGGGCTATAGTTATACCAAACGGTTTACGCCCCTTTGCCACCTGATATTGGGGCTTGGGTTAGGGCTGGCACCATTAGGTGCTTACCTGGTGGTAACCGGTACGTTTCACGTCGTCCCTGTATTTTACGCCTTTGCCGTTTTGTTTTGGGTAGCCGGTTTCGATATTATATATGCGCTGCAAGATGAGTCGTTCGACCGCGAGCATCGCCTTAATTCCATCCCGGTTTGGCTTGGCAAGCGCAATGCACTATACGTATCGAGAGCCTTCCATGTGCTCTCTGCCGTCTTCGTGACGTTACCTATGTGCGTAATGCCGTTCGGATGGTTTTATATTGCCGGGGTGGTTTTTTATTGTGCGTTACTCGTTTACCAACACCGCATTGTAAGCCCTACAGATCTTAGCCGGGTAGACCGGGCGTTCATGACGACCAACGGCGTGGCGTCTGTGGTGTTTGCTTGCTTTTTCCTATTGGACTTGATTTTTTGACCCACGGTTGATTTGCCATTTGGTAAACAACTCGCGGTGTTCCTTTTAGCTAAGGACCCCCATTTTACACAACCCATTTTTATTGCATATAAAACAAATTTATCTAAGTTTGCAGAAATCCAAAGAATCAATGGCGAAAAATTTACTGATTGTAGAGTCACCGGCGAAAGCAAAAACAATAGAAGGGTATCTTGGCAAAGATTTCCTGGTGAAATCGAGCTATGGCCACATTCGCGATTTGGTAAAAACCGACGATGCAATCGATACAGCAGATAATTTTAAACAACGATATGAGGTGCCCGCCGAAAAAAAGGCGGTGGTTAGTGAACTGAAGAAACTGGCTAAGGCTGCCGATACGGTATGGCTGGCATCGGACGAGGACCGCGAGGGAGAAGCTATTTCGTGGCACCTCTATGAAACATTGGGGCTAGACGAGGATAAGACCAAGCGCATTGTATTTCATGAAATTACCAAGCCTGCCATACTACGTGCTATAGAAACGCCTAGGAGCATAGACTACAATCTGGTGAATGCGCAGCAGGCGCGCCGGGTGCTTGACCGCTTGGTGGGCTTCGAGCTCTCTCCGGTGCTGTGGAAAAAAGTGAAGCCTTCCCTTTCGGCCGGGCGGGTGCAATCGGTGGCGGTACGCCTCATTGTGGACCGTGAGCGTGAAATCAACCGGTTTGACGCAGAAGCTGCATTCAAAATCACAGCTATTTTCCATACCGGCAATGCCAAGGAGCTTTTCAAGGCGGAACTGCCCAAGCGATTTGAGGATGTTGAGGAAGCCGAGCGTTTCCTTACAGACTGCATCCAAGCGGAATTTGTGGTTAACAGCTTGGAGACGAAACCATCCAAACGTAGTCCGGCAGCGCCGTTTACCACCTCGACCCTCCAACAGGAGGCCAGCCGTAAGCTTGGGTTTTCGGTAGCCCGTACCATGACCGTTGCGCAGCGCCTGTATGAAGCGGGGCGTATTACCTACATGCGTACCGATTCGGTGAACTTAAGCGATACGGCATTGCAGGGTGCCGAACAGGAAATCAGATCGGCGTATGGCGATAAATACCATAAGCGTAGGCAGTATCGTACAAAGTCGGCAGGTGCTCAAGAGGCACACGAGGCCATCCGGCCGACCTATTTCGACCGGCATACCATCGAAGGCGACAGTGCTGAGCGCCGGTTGTATGAATTGATTTGGAAACGGGCGATTGCCTCACAGATGAGCGAGGCGGAATTTGAAAAAACGACAGCCAGAATAGGCGTTTCTACCCGCGAGGAAGAGTTGGTGGCCAATGGTGAGGTGATGCGGTTTGATGGCTTCTTGAAGGTTTATTTCGAATCGACGGACGAAGAGCATGAGCTGCATTTGGATGGTGATACTGACAATGCGCTGCTGCCGCCGCTGCAGCGCGGGCAACAGGTGCAGCTGAAGCAACTGTTAGCTACAGAACGTTTCTCCCGTCCGCCGGCACGATACACGGAAGCCAGCTTGGTGAAAAAACTGGAAGAGCTGGGTATAGGCCGCCCGTCTACGTATGCGCCTACCATATCTACGATACAGAACCGCGGCTACGTGGTTAAGGAAAGCCGCGACGGGAAACCGCGTGATTACCGTGTCTTGGAATTGGCGCAGGGAGCCATTTCAAAGCAAACGAAAACCGAAATAACGGGAACCGAAAAATCAAAGCTTTTCCCAACCGATATTGGAGTAGTGGTGAATGACTTTCTGGTTGAGCATTTCAATGGTATAGTCGACTTTAACTTCACCGCCAAGGTGGAGAAGGAGTTTGACGAAATTGCGCAGGGCATGAAAGATTGGACAGCGATGCTGCACAATTTTTATGGACCGTTCCACCAGGAGGTGGAAACAACGACTAAACATGCCGACCGGGCAACGAATGAACGGGAGCTGGGTATAGACCCCGAGTCCGGAAAGCGGGTAAGCGTACGCATAGGGCGATTTGGACCCATGGTACAGATCGGTTCGCCTGATGATGAGGAGAAACCAAGATATGCAAGCCTTCGCCCCGGCCAGATGATTGAGACCATTACCTTTGAGGAAGCACTCGATCTGTTCAAGCTGCCCAAGAAGATAGGCGAGTTTGAAGATAAGGAAATGACGGTCGCCGTCGGAAGGTTCGGTCCCTACATCCGGCACAACAACGCCTTCTTCTCATTGCCCAAAGGAATGGACCCGCTCGATGTAACTACGGAGTCGGCGATTGAGATCATCAAAGACAAACGGCAGAAGGACAAGGAGAAAATCATCAGGGTTTTTGAGGAGAACGCGGATGCACGTATAGAAAACGGGCGGTGGGGCCCATTCATACGTTTCGGTAAGCAGAATATCAAAATTCCCAAGGGGACGGAAGTGAACGATATTACGTATGAGGATGTGGTAAAGTGGGCCGCTGAGGACGAGAAAAAGCCGAAGAAAAAAGCTAGAGGAAAGAAATGAAAAAAGACCTACCGCTGAATGTCGTCGAGGATATCTCCATTGCGGTGGTGCTGGAGGGTGAAGCGCCTACCGGTAAGACATGGAACGTATACCTGATCAATGAAAAAGAAGAACCGATCAAGAATGTGATGGTTAGTTCAAAAGGATACGGAATCAAAGATGAGAAAGAGGTGAAAACGTCTGTCCTGAGGCATTTTATCGGTGATATCGATCCGCATGATTATGCCAGGATCGAGGCTATTGACGAGCAGGTATTTGGGCTCACCAACGAGTATTGGCTCAGTTATTATATCGATGGCACCATCTACGATAAGAAATACATCTTCCTACCGGAAAGCATAATCGACGACAATCTGATCAAAGTTCCGGTATTGAATAAACCCGGGGTGCTCATTGGTGGACAAAACTGACTTTAATGGCCACGACGAATAAAATCATTGCGATTGATGGCTACTCATCCTGCGGGAAGAGTACGCTTGCGAAGGCTTTGGCAGAGCGGTTGCATTACCTTTATATCGATAGTGGCGCCATGTACCGGGCGGTGACGTTATATTTTTTACGACACGCTGTATCGGTACGGCATGAAGAGGAGGTTGCGGCGGCACTGCGCCAGATACATATCGACTTCCATATCGAACCGGGGAAAACACGTATTTTCTTGAACGGGGAGGATGTGTCTGACGAAATCAGGCAGATGCATGTTTCCGATTATGTAAGCGAAGTGAGTGCCGTTAAGGCCGTTAGGGAGGCGATGGTGGCCCAGCAGCAACGGTTGGGGAAGGACAAAAACATTGTGATGGATGGCCGTGACATCGGTACTACCGTTTTTCCGGAGGCGCACCTCAAGATTTTCATGACCGCCGACCCGAAAGTACGGGCGGAGCGACGCTACCTCGAACTGAAGGCAAAAGGCGAAGATACCACATTGGAGGAGGTGTTTGAAAACCTGGCCCATCGCGACTATATCGATACTACCCGCGATGAGAGTCCGCTGGTCCGCGCGGAAGACGCCATCATATTAGATAATACCGACCTCAACCAAGCGGAGCAGCTTCAGTTCGTACTCGATAGGCTGTAGCCGTGCAAGAGGCCTCATTGCCGGCCGGGATAGGCAGCTAAGCCTTTTTCAATACAGGTCAATGCCTTTTTTAAATCACTTATATTCAATACATAAGCCATTCTTATCTGATTTTTTCCGGCATCTGGTGTGCTGTAGAATCCGCTGGCTGGGGCCATCATAACCGTTTGGTTTTCGTAGCTGAAATGCTCCAGCATCCACTGGCAAAAGCGGTCGGCATCGTCTATCGGGAGCCGGGCCAACACGTAGAATGCGCCTCCGGGGTTTGGGCAGTATACGCCAGGAATCTGGTTCAAACCCGCTACCAACGTGTCTCTACGTGCGTTATACTCTTGTTTTACCGCATCGAAATAGTGTTGTGGGGTGTCCACAGCCGCTTCTGCCGCAATCTGTGCTACAGCCGGGGGGCTGAGGCGAGCCTGGGCGTACTTCAGTGCGGCCTGCCATAGGTCGTGGTTTTTGGTGATGAGGCAGCCAAGCCGCGCACCGCAGGCACTGTACCGCTTGCTTACGGTATCCAGTATCACGGTGTGTTGCTCGAGACCCTCTAGGTGCATGGGCGAGACAAACTCGTGGCCGTCATAGCAAAATTCGCGATAAGCCTCATCTACCAGGAGGAATAAGTCGTGTTTGATGCATAAGTCGCGCAGTGCTTCCAGCTCTTGGCGCGAATAGAGGTAGCCCGTAGGGTTATTCGGACTGCAGATGGCAATGGCACGTGTCTTTTCGGTAATGATTTCTTCAAAAGCCGCGATGGGGGGCAGGGCGAAGCCATTGTCGATGTAGGAGAGGATGGGCTTTACCGTGACACCTGCAGAATGTGCGAAGCTGTTGTAGTTGGCATAAAACGGTTCGGGGATGATGATTTCCTCACCGGGGTTGGCGCAGGCCTGCATGGCTATCATGATGGCTTCCGATCCGCCGTTGGTTACCAAGATATCGCTGGGTTCGATCGAGTAGCCCAACTTATTGTAATATCCAGCGAGTTTGGTGCGGTAAGAGGCCGTGCCCTCCGATGGGGTGTAGGCCCATACTTTGAAATCAACGCTGCGGATGGCATCCAGCATCCCCTGTGGGGTTTCGATATCGGGCTGCCCGATGTTGAGGTGGTACACCTGTTTGCCTTCGGCCTTTGCCCGGTCGGCATACGGGGTTAGTTTACGAATTGGTGAAGCCGGCATTTCGACGGCCTTTATGGATACTTGCGGCATGTCACTGTGCGATTTAGGGTACAATATTACGGATAGCTTTTGACTTAATGCAACAAAAAAACCGCTGTGTATAGCGGTTTTTTTTATTTGTGTGATTTATGGTCTGTTAGCCTGTGACTTCCCCTTTGATATACAGCGTTTTCACCGGGGTCTTCGTATTAGAGCGGACGGTGAAGTTTTTGGTAAAGGGTTGTTTCGCGGCAGCATTGAATGTGACCGAAATCGTGCCCTTCTCGCCTGGTTTTACCGGAGTTTTGGTAAACTCGGCGACAGAGCAGCCACAAGAGGGCTTGACTTCACTGATGATGATGGGCTCTGCGCCCACATTCTCGAATGTAAACACATGGGTTACAGGTTTTCCCTGTGGGATTTTGCCGAAATCGTGTGTTTCTTTGTCAAACTTAAACTCTGCTTTGCTGCTTTGCTGCGCAACAGCACCGGTGCAAATAAAAGCCACCAATGCAACACATATTGTAATAATTTTTTTCATCATTGATCTCCTCGTATTAAGCAAATTTATCATTTTAAGATGAAAAGGTCAAAAAATGTTCCAAAAACATTGGACTGGGGTCTTTCATGCAGACCCGATGCCCGTGGCGATCTGCCGTATACCGGATTTTCCGACGGGGTATGACATTTTGAACAATAATATATTTTGTACATTTAGCAGATGGAAGCAAAGATTACTGTATTGACATTGGGCGTTGCCGACCTCGAACGAGCGGTGGCCTTTTACCGCGATGGCCTCGGCTTGCCTACCGAAGGCATTATCGGTGGGGAGTTCGAATATGGGGCGGTGGCGTTTTTCCGCTTGAAGGCAGGGTTGCAGCTGGCCTTATGGCCCAGAAAAAGCATTGCGAGGGATACGGGACTTCCGGTGGCGTCAGATGCGCCGGGAGGGTTTACCATCGGTCATAATGTCAACAGCCGGGCCGAAGTGGACGAGGTGATGGAACAGGCAACCAAGGCGGGCGCGACCATCCTGAAGCCGCAACAGGATACGTTTTACGGTGGCTATGCGGGCTACTTCCAGGACCCCGATAGCCATGTGTGGGAAGTGGTGTACAACCCGGGGTTTGGGTAAGGCATTTGTCAAATTAAGAAAAATAAATTCCCACTCTCATTTCTTTTTTCATTTTCTGCTTTTGTCTGAGCAGGCTCACTTGGGAGTGATTTCAAGGGATTGGCTGCGCCGCGCTGACCCCCGCACTCGAAGGCCGCAGCCATCCCTTAGGGGGGAGGCTTCACTCAAAATGAAGCCATTCGCTACGCTCATTCCTTTTTTTGTTGAACCGGCGTCGCTCAAGCGCGCTTGGTTCGCCTGTTAAACAGAAAAACCCGACTTTCGTCGGGCTTCATTTTGGGTGGCGGAGAAAGAGGGAATATAACCCATATATAAATAGAGTGTGATAAAATACTATTATTTTGATTTATTGGTAGTTATGTTTTTATTAAGTCGATTAAATACCTTAAAATACTATATGATAGTATCAAAATTGGGTGTATATTTGGGTGCTATTACAAATAACTATGACTATAAAAAGAAAGATAACTATTGCTATTGAAAAGAGAAAGAAAGATGGTGTATTAATCACAGAGAACGTTCCAATTCGTGCAAGAGTGGTATATAATGGTGGCCGTGTAGAACTCTTTACAGGCTACCGCATTGATGCTTCTAAATGGGATGAAGCAAAAGAAAAGGTACGCAATGGGTGTACCAATAAGCTAAAACAAAGCTCTTCCGAAATCAATACAGCAATACAGGAGCTATCTACTACGATTGATAGAATCTTTAAAGAGTATGAATTGAAAAACGAAGTACCTTCTTTTGAACTCTTAAAAGATGAAATAAAACGCTACTCAGATAAACAAACCATATCAGCAACAGAAAAGAATCTCGGTTCTATGACGATTTGTATGGCTAAATTAGCTGATCAACCAAA
>NZ_JAMXAY010000002.1:0-76230 GCF_025460835.1 Parapedobacter soli
TGGTTGATCAGCTAATTTAGCCATACAAATCGTCATAGAACCGTATTTTTTGATATTTTGTAACTTGCCACCATCAAAGTAAAGTAAATGACCTACGGAGAAAAGCTGGCTGCAATCCGCGGCCTGATGAAAGAAAAGCACATCGACGCCTACTTGATCCCCTCATCTGACCCGCATGTCAGTGAATATCTGCCAGATCGTTATAAATGCATCGCTTGGGCATCGGGTTTCACGGGTTCGGCCGGTACTTTAGCCATAACCCAATCGTTTGCCGGTCTTTGGACCGATTCCCGGTATTTCGTTCAAGCTCGCGAGCAGCTGGCGGGGAGTGGCTATGAGTTGGTAGAGTTAACTGTTCAACATGCGGCAGAGTATGCCGACTGGTTAGCGGAAAACTTACCCCGGGGTACTATTGTGGCTTTCGATGGGTGGTTAATGTCTGCTGCATTGGCTGCCGCAGTTCAGCAACGATTGCTTGTTGCTGGGATAGAAGTAATAAACGATATAGACCTGCTAACTCCGATCTGGCATAGTCGCCCCGCGTTACCCCAAAATCCGGTATATTTACTTGAAGAAACCATCACCGGTGAAACGACTGCTTCTAAGCTTGCGAGGGTGCGTGTGGAAATAACGAAGAGCCATGTCGATGCCCACCTCATCTCGTCGCTGGACGATATCGCTTGGTTACTGAATATGAGGGGTAGCGATGTTGTTTGTAACCCCGTGGCATTGGCATTCCTGCTGGTTACGCCGGCTGATGCGATATTATTTGTCGATCAGGTAAAGCTATCGCCAAGGGAACGTGCTGAGCTTCTTGCAGGGGGAGTTGAAATAGCCGATTATGCAGCGGTAGAAGGTTACCTGCGGCGTTTATCCGGTAAGACATTTCTGCTCGACCCCAGGCGCACCTGCAGCCATGTGTATGACATATTGCTGCCCAATGTGCGGGAGTCGAGTAACCCCACCACACGCTTCAAGGCGGTGAAGAATGATGTGGAGATAGCCCATATTCGCGAAACAATGGTGAAAGACGGGGTGGCACTCACACGCTTTTTCAAATGGTTGGAAGAGACCATGGGTAAGGAAGAAACTGTTACGGAACTATCTATTGCTGAACGGTTGAGGCAATTCCGATCCGAGCAGAGTGGTTTCGTAGGCGAAAGCTTCGATACCATTGCCGGATACCGCGCCCATGGTGCACTGCCGCATTATAAAGCCACCACTGCCAGCGACAGCGAATTGCAACCTAATGGTTTGTTGTTGATTGATTCAGGAGGACAGTACCGAACCGGTACGACCGATATTACCCGCGTGGTATCGTTGGGTAATTGCACTGCTGAGGAACGGGTAGACTACACGCTTGTGCTCAAAGCGATGATTGAGGGGTGCACTGCGGTTTTCCCCCGTGGAACCCGGGGCTATCAGATTGATGCTATCACGCGGAAACCTCTTTGGGATGAGTTGCGCAATTACGGCCACGGCACGGGCCATGGCGTGGGCTTTTTCCTCAATGTGCATGAAGGGCCGCATACATTCAACGGGGCGGCTGTGGATGTGCCGGTGGAGCTAGGGATGGTGACGTCCATTGAGCCAGGTTTATACCGTGAGGGTGTTTATGGTATCCGTATCGAGAACCTGGTACTGAGTGTCGGCCATGCCGACACGTCGTTCGGATCCTTTGTGGCGTTTGAAACACTGACTATCTGCTATATCGATACGCAGTTGGTGGATAGATCCCTGCTCGATACGAAGCATGTAACATGGTTGAATGCATACCATGAAATGGTTTATCGCCGCTTGGAACCTTATCTTACGGCGGAGGAGCAATTGTGGTTAGCGAAAAAAACAAAGGCTATTTAGTTTCAGGTTAGCCCAAAAAATGGAAGAGCCGGTTACCGGGCGGCAACCAGCTTCTTCCTACCTATTAAAACAAACCAAAATCTTTGGTGGCCTGATGGCCGATATGTATCTTTACTTTATAAAAACAGTAGCTTTTGCAGATGCTAAATCATTCCATCTACGGCCTGCCACTGCTGCAAACATATAATTAAAATTCAATTTCTCATAGTTAAAAAATGTTAAAATGTTTATTTTTTCATTTTATGACTTGTCATTTGAACCAACTGGTTTGAAGCATCATCGGCATATTTCAGTCTTTTTGTTTTGCTAATTCTATTTAGCATGCTGAGGTAGACAGTTTATCCAGTAATTTATTTTTCCGGCCTATATTTATGCGATAGGGGGATAAATCGTGCAGATAAATCAGGATCTGCCATGTCTTTGTCAAACGGATACATGGGACGGTTTATGCGTTTATAGGGCAGTCCTATCAAATTCTGGTCTACACCGCCGACAGTAAGTGCCATGACCCAGTCGCCGCGCATGTCGTAAAGTTCAGGTACGAGGTAGCCGATTTTCACCATTAGGATATCGGCTTCCCGAGGGGTGAGGTCGAGGTCCGTAAAATCTTTTTCATAGTGATAAGGCTTACGTTTTTTGGTGACGATAATATAGTTGTTATCGATTTTTACGACGACTTCCACTTCGGCATCGCGATCGCCCGATTTGATAGCATGTACGATGCCTTTCAGCCGCAACGGGGGTGCAAATCGGTTATCTACGAGAGCGCCCACCATCCCGTCCACGGGGTTTCCTACGCCGGCCTGCAAAGCTTTTTCTATCAGGTCGGGCCCCGGAAGTGACGCATAGATAAAGGTGGGCCCATCTGCTGCTTTAAACGCCTTGTGCGCAAGTACGTCCATCAGTGTTTTGGTTACGTCCCCCGCACCGCCCGCCGTAGGGTTGTCGCCCATGTCGCTGATGATAAAGGGTTTTTTGTCGCTATTTGTGGCCATATCCAAAGCGTTTTCCAAGGTCGTCGTAGGTGCCACGAAGTCGAAGTCGTGGCGTGACTGCCAGAATTTTTCAGCCAGTTCTTCGGCCGTTTCTTTGACTTTGATACTATCATCGCCGACAGCCATGACATATCCGTGGTTGCGCGGTTCATCGGCCCACGGATATCCCATCCAAATGGCGGCATCTACCACACCTTCCTGCGCAGCAGCCGGTTCTACGGCAGCATAGAGGCTTTTCCCGGGTTCAATACGCGTGCTGGTCTGTTCGCCGGGCAGAAGGATAGGGATGGGGACCCATGCCTTGTAGGCAGGTTTTCCGGTACCCGCTATCAACCTATCCACCAGGTTTTGCGCGGCCCGTTGTTTGGTCTCCATGGCATCTTCATGAGGTGCCAGGCGGTAGCAGGTAATCAGGTCCGAGTATGCAGCAAGTGGTTCCGTGACATGACCGTGTAAATCCATACTGGTCGAAATAACCGTTTGGGGTCCCACCACTTCGCGTATCCGTGTGATGAGATTGCCCTCGGCATCGTCGAGGCCGACGACGCTCATGGCGCCATGAATATCAAGAAACAGGCCGTCATACGGTGTATGCCTCTTTAGCGAGTCCAGCATCTCGCTTACCAATGCCTCGTATGCTTCAGGGGTAACAGCGCCACCGGGGATTGCTTTTCCGGTAAGTGTGGGCACCCATTCGGCGGCATCGCGGAGTGCGGAGCCTTCGTGGAAAAACGGATAATAGTCAAATATTTCAGCGCCCCTCCTGGGGTGGAAGGCCGCCGCATCGGTAGTGGCTGGTGAGAAGGTGCTCGATTCGATGGCGAGCCCGGCAATGGCAATCTTGGGTTTTTTAGATTTATTGCCTGTATTTTGGCAGCCTACCCATGCCGAGGCCATGATGGCTGCAAAAATCAATCGGATGGCGGTGTTCGTTTTCATCTATGATATAATTGAGTTTGTTGACTCCGTGCTGTAAAAAGAAAAGCCACCCACTGGCGGAGTGGCTTTTCTAATCGCATGTTTGGGCAAGTATCAATTAACGTCCCAGAAGAGTTTCGTGTTTACGTTATCATTTGCTTGGACAGCTTGGTAATTCGCACCGTTATAGGTAGGTTCAGACGTAGGCAGATTCCATTTTACAGGTACTGTTTTCTGCATGTCAGAAGCGTCTACCCGGAATTCAAAAGTTGGAAAGTCCAAACGTCTATTCTCCGCCCATGATTCGAGGGGCTGTATGATGTTAAAATGCAACCATTTTTGAGTGGCAATGAGTTGGATGATGTCTGTGCCCCACCCAATGTTGGAGATATAGGCGTTTATCGCAGCTGTGGTAGGCGCATCGGCAGCAGCAGTTGTGTTGTCGTTACTAACCGCTCTGATGTCTTGGACAAGTTGGATGGACTCTTTGATGCCTGTTTCAAACGTGTTCTTTGCGTTCGTGGTATTCCCATTCCTAGCATAGTATTCCGATAGGAGGAAATTGACCTCTGAAGCCGTGATGATAATGCCCGGGAAGTATTGATTCCTAGAATACGTAGACCGGTTATAGATGGAAATTACACCATCATTAATCAACGCGGACTGCACCGTATTTGTTAGTGATTGATCGAGCCCTTCAAATTCACCTTCAGCTTCAGCTCCCGGCTCGAAAATAAACGGAAGCCTAGGGTCCTCATTGGTTAACATGTGGTCAATCATCACTTTACCTGCGATGTTGGCATTCCAGCTTTCTATACCGTCGCGCAGTCCGTTGGAGTTAATACCTGTTTCATGGCTGAATATATCGATTTGGATATTGTCTTCATTCGTTAAAACCAACGGATTCGCAGACGGGTTGTTGACGATATCTGCTAGTTCCTGTTGCGCACGAGCAGAAAAGGAGGAAGCGTCAGATACCCGGGTCAGCATGCGTAACCTTAATGAGTTACAATATTTTTTCCACGAATCCAAGTCTCCATTGTTGATAAGGTCTTGGGTTGAGAAGCTGTTTTGGATAGTGGAAGGGATGGTTAACGAATTCAGCTCCGTGCTGATTGCTTTCAGGTCATCCAACATCGTGTTATAGATGTCTTCTGCACTGTCGTATGCAGGGTAGGAAACCGTGTAGTCTCCACCGTTTGCATTCAATGTGCCCGCCTCCGTCCAGGGGATATCACCGTGGAGGTCGATAATCTGCTGGGTTTGGTCGTAGAAGAAAATCTTGGCAGCTAAGTAAAAAATACGTTTTTCTTGCTGTTCTTCCACGGGGGCATTATTATACACGTTCTCGAGTTCCCTGAATTGCGCTAGACCACTATAATAGGTTCCCCATCGGTCGGAAATTGCCGCAGCACCTGGCGAGAGTTGGTTCGCTTCATTTACCCAGCCAGTAGCCTGGACGTAACGAATAGCGGTTGTGCGCAGGATGACGAAATAATTCCAATAACTGGGGACAACAAGTTCGCGATAGGAATAGAGCATTCCGGCAAATTGTTTGTCTATGGTAACTTCCGTTACTTTCGAGGGGTCGCGATAAAACTCATCAAAGGAGGATTTTTTACACGACGTAATGATAATAGAAGAGACTGTGAATAGTCCTAATATGATAAGATACTTTTTCATTTTATTGTTTTTTCTATGTGAGCTATGAGACTTGCATGAATGAGTCCAATCATGTAGGTCTCTTTTTGCTATTTCTTAGAAACTTGCGCGTAACATGGCACCAAATGTTCGGGTAGCGGGGCTCGTGCCTGCATTGGAAACCTGGTTAATCCAATTTGATCCGCCGGTCATCTGTTCTGGGTCGAGATCCTTTATAGAGCGATAAAGGAAAAAGAGGTTCCGTCCGAATATAGACAATTGCAGATTTTCGGCTCCTAATTTTGCAGCTATCGACCTAGGCAAACGATACCCTAACGACAGTTCACGCATTTTGATGTAGTTATTTTTTTGTACATATAGTTCGTAGCGAGAATACGAATACTGTGGTCCCCCCCAGTTATAGGTGTTCGCATAATACGACACTTGTGATATGATATTTGTATTGGTAGTGCCGTCGGATAGTACACCATCCATCAACATGCCGTCGTGAAAGACTTTTTCGCCATTCGGACCGGAGGTGCCCGTGAAAGCGACACCTTTACCGTTAGCATCGACATAATAACTGATGCCGCCGTGGGCCTCATCCATATAATTAAGGCTTTCTTCGGTTAAACCGCGGCTGGTCATCCAGTTTATGCCGGTCGGCATCACATGGCCACCCCATCGGAAGTCGATTAACGCGTCCAATGTGAGGTTCTTGTATGTGAATGTGTTGATAAAACCACCAACTACTTTCGGCATCGCATTCCCGGCTTTAATCCAAGAATCCGCATCTAATTGATAGAGCCCGTTGTCCATCACAATTTTCCTGCCCTGTTCGTCGGTTGCAACGGGGTGAACCATGATATCCCCCATAGGCTCACCCACTTTTGATATCAATTGTGCTGCGGCGCCGTCATAGTCCCGATGGAGTAACTCGCTTGCCCCGCCGGGTAATTCTTCAACGATATTGCGGTTCATGGCGAAGTTCAAGATCGAGTTCCATTGGAAGTCGCTGGTGCTTACGGGTGTGCCATTAATCACGAACTCCCAGCCTTTGTTACGTAGCGTGCCCACATTGGCCAGGATAGACGAAGCTCCGGTAGAGATGGGCAGGGTATAGTTGAGGATTTGATCCTTGATTTGCCCGTTGTAATAGTTGATTTCAAGGCCCAAGCGATAATTAAGCAAACGTGCCTCTAACCCAAATTCGACTTCTCGTTTGGTTTCCGGTTTTATGGTCTCATTGCCAAAGGAAGAGGTAGGCACATTGGTATAAAGCACGGCAGTGCCGGTGCCCTGGTTACCGAGTGTACTTTGTGAATAGCTCAAAGCACTTTGATAAATCGTTGGGTAATTACCCACAATACCCCAGGATCCCCGTACCTTGACTTGGTCGAAGGCCGAAGGGAGCGTAAATGCATCAGACAGGATTAAGCTGGAGTTGACGGAAGGGTATACCACTACGTTGTTATCCGGGTGCATCGTCGAGATGCGCTCGCGCCGCACGGTACCTTCCACAAACCAGAAATCCTTCACATTGGCGCGGAGCATGCCGAAGACGGCGTCGCGGAGCATATTGCGGCGATAGTTATAACGAGAGTTGAACGATGTTAAGTTTACTGAAGCGTTCAAGTCGAACCAATCGCGTACACTAAGGCCGCCGTTGGTTTCCCGTTGGGAGTAGGCTTCCTCGTTTTTCGTAGCTGTATAGCCCGCCATGGCACCCATTTTCAGATCTGGAGTAATCTGTTTTTCGTATGTGGCGAGCAGGTCCGCATAGTACACGCTGCCGTTCATCTGGCCTAGGCCGAAATAGCCACTATTGCCATACGCCAACGGGATTCTGTTCGGTTCCTTGTCATCCGTTTTCATTGCGGTAAGGTCTGCCGAGAAACGGCCACGTACCGATAAGTCGGATGTGATTTGCCATGTATTGGTGAATGAGCCTATAAGACGATTGGAAAATTCGTTGTATTGTTTAGCCTTCACATGCCACATATAATCAAGTACATCACCCCGGTAACCATTATAAATGATATTTTCTTCGGGGGTTAAACTCTGGTCAGTTCCGGTAACGAACCGGTAGCCGAGGCTTGTTTGATACTTGTTGATATACCATTCGGGATTGTCAAATGTAGAAATCATCCCCGTAAAGTTGTTGATAAGCCTGTCTGTCAAAAACGGGCGATTGTACGTGTGCTGATTCACGAAGTTAACCATCACGTCTGTCGTGAACTTTTCTCCCAACTGGAATGTGCTGTTGAAATTGGCAATATTCCGTTTATTGTATGAGTCAAGCGACGTCATCTGGTTATCTTGGCGTGTCACAGAAAAACGCGTATTGGAATTATCGGATGCGTGGCTCAGCGCAACATTCAGGATCGTATTGTTGGGGTTGTTGAAAAACTTGCTATATGCATTTTGTGCTTCATATGGCCTTATTTGACCATCCCAAGAGAGAATGGGCTCGCCATCGAATTTAGGGCCGAAATTCAGGCTGGTATTGGCCGGAGCCCTCGTTTCAGTGATGCCGTCACCATCTAAGTCGTAATAGAAAAACATATCGTCCGATTGTCCGATGTCGGCGTATGAAGGGTCGTATCCGGCACCTCTTACATCTTGGAAACGAGGCAGGTAAGCAATTTTATCATTGGTGTATGTTGCGTTGAAGTCAATGGAGAACTGCTTGCCACCCTTGCCGGACTTGGTCGTTACCAGCACAACGCCGTTCATTGCTTCTGATCCATAAAGCGCTGCGGCAGAGGCTCCTTTTAATACACTGATGGATTCGATATCTTCAGGGTTTAAGTCTTCAAGACCGTTGCCGCGTGCACGCTGGTCGCCCCAATAATCGGAATTGTTGAACGATGACTGCCGGATGGGCACGCCGTCAATGATAACCAAAGGCTGTGAATTGCCCGTGATGGAATTTGTGCCGCGAATGTTGATGTTGACAGCTGATGTAGCCCCACCTGGAGCCGCAGATATTCGTACGCCCGGTGCTTTGCCGTATAATGCACCGGCAAAATTCGGGCTACCCGTCTTGGTAAGCTCTTCGGCTTCAACAATACTCATGGCATATCCAAGTTCTTTGGGTGCGCGCTGTACGCCCAATGCTGTAACAACAACTTCATCCAGTTGGCTGGCATCTTCTTGAAGTGTCACGTTGATGGTGGAAGAGCCTCCAACCGTGATGGTTTGGCGTACATACCCGATAATGGAGAAAACGATGATTTCCCCTTGAGTAGCTTGGATGGAATAACGTCCATCCGTGTCAGTTTGTGTTCCCCGGGTGGTGCCCTGTATGGCGACGGTTACCCCGGGTACGGGACCATTTACATCCGTTACCACTCCAGTAACGGTTTGCTGTGCATGGGCGGCAATCAGCATACTTGATAGGACGATGATTGCCATGCATAACTTTTTGTACAAAATTCTCATGTTCTGTGTCATTTAGTTGGTTAAAAAAAGGGTTATTGTATCATTCTTAAGGTTTACTCTGTTAGCAATATCGTTTTAACTTGTTACGGCCTTCGGCTCCTTCTGCAAGCTTGTTTTCATTAATTGATGCGGTTTGCTATTTTCGATAATTAGGCTTGCAGCCCCTAGTAACTCAGCTTCATACCCTAGGTCAGAGACCACCACGGTTGTGTGTTCTACCAGCTTTGGGATACAGAATTCGTTAATCGCGCGCTGCACCGGGGGAAGGAGTAACTTGCCGATGGCTGCGCCTCTGCCACTTAAAACAATGCGCTCGGGATTCATGATATGGATGAGGGTAGCGATACCTTTGCCCATCATGAAGGCCGCATCGGAGATCGCTGAGATGGCCAGCTGGTCGCCTTTGCGTGCCGCATCAATCAGATGGTCGCCTTCCGATTTGGTAGGTGTGGCAAAAAGCCGTTGAAGGCTTGAAGTGGTGCCTTCGGCTATCGCTCGCTTAGCGTTTTCGACGGCAACGAGCAATGATGCGTCTACTTCCATGCAGCCGCGCTTGCCGCAGGAACAAAGTTTATTGCTATGCGAGAGGGGGATGTGGCTAAATTCGCCCGCATAACCATTATGACCCCTGAACAGGCTTCCGTTTACGATCATGCCCAATCCTATTCCCCAGCCCATATTAACAACCATGACATCCCGCATACCTTTTGCGGCCCCGAAGTGTAGCTCCGCCATGGCGATTGCACTGGAATCATTTTCTATATATACCGGTAAGCCCAGCCGCTGTGTCAAGCGGTCGCGCAGGCCGAGGTGGTGCTCATCATTTAGAAATGAAGCGTTTATTCCTTTCTCCACATCAATGAATCCGGGCATCGCAACGCCTACGCCCACAATGTGCTCGCGCTTTATGTTTGCCGAAGAGGCATACCGGTCAATCGCCACACATAATTGTTGGAAAGCCGCTGCATTATCCTGTAACGGTAAAGAAAAAGCCGTTTCCGGGTGTACCGCTTCGTTCGCCAAGTTATAAACAACGATCCGTGTGATGAATTGGTCCATCGCTACAGCAATAAAATAGGCTTTGACTTTTTTATTGAGCCGATACGTGACCGCACGCCGCCCCCCGGTAGATGGGGCAAGGCCATGTTCCACTGCATACCCATCTTTGAGCAATCCGCTGATGATGCTGGTAATATTGGGTACACTTTTATTGGTGTACATGCTCAACTCAGCTACGGAAAGTGCCCCGTGATAGTAAAGCAGTTTGAAAACGGCTTTTTTTAATTGATCTTGGCGAAGTTTCACTGTGCTTGTAACTGCTTATAATGTAATTGTTAATGCAAACTTAATAAAAAGCAAACCTTCTTTTTTAAAACTTATTAAAAAAAAACATTAAGATGTTGTATAGTGCTTATAATCAGTACAATTAATTTTTATATTGATTGTGTGATTGTAACCACGGGTGTTTGCCGGTCATTTTCTCGTACGATTTACCTATTTTTACTCCCCTTAATATAATTTATAACCAAATCAAGGCTATTCAATTCGGAATCGGATTGCTTATGAGGTATCAGGACAGTATACAGCGGTTTTCACAACGGGCTGGAAACTATGATAGGTTTCGGCCGGATTACCCGCAGGCACTCCTCTCATTCCTCCATGAAACCGTACCCATTACCCCCGGTTTGGTTATCGCCGACATTGCGGCGGGCACGGGCATATTCACAGAGCAGATCGCTTCGTGGGGTAGCCGGGTGTATGTGATAGAGCCCAATCCCTATATGCGCAGCATGGCACGTAGGCGGTTGAGCGCCTGCGGACGGTGTGTATTCTTGGATGGAACTGCCGAGGCCACGGGGTTGCCAGACCGCTCGGTCGACCTTTTTGTCTCCGCCCAAGCTTTCCATTGGTTCGATTTGGCTAAGACAAAAGCAGAATTCGAACGGACATCGCGTAGTTCGGCCCATGTAGCTGTCGTTTGGAACCTGCGGAATACACGCAGTGCTTTTGAGTCTGGTTATGAGTTGTTTATCCGAAGTTACGCGACGGACTACCTCCAAGTGAGCCAACGCAAGATGGATACGGCGGATGTCCGTTCCTTTTTCGCACCATCGGTACCGAAATATCGTGTTTTCGGCCACGTGGATTCGCTGACTTATGAGCAACTGCTTGGCCGTACGCTATCTTATTCGTTCCTTCCGGATGAGCTGTCGCCTGTGTTGCCTGAGATGACAGCAGCGTTGGAAGCGTTGTTTAAGGCGCACCAACGGGAGGGGAGGGTGCGGTTATCGTACAAGGCACGGTTGTTCGTGGGGCAGATTTGAACGCTGAAATTATGCATTGTCAACTATGAAAAAACGTTATTATTCGCTTGATGTGTTCCGTGGGGCTACGGTAGCGCTGATGATTTTAGTAAACAATCCGGGGAGCTGGGCGCATCTTTTTTCACCACTGGGCCACGCGGAGTGGCATGGGCTTACGCCCACGGACCTGGTGTTCCCGTTTTTTCTGTTTGCTGTGGGCAACGCGATGGCATTTGTGATCCCGCGCCTAAGGGAAGCTGGCGACTCCGCATTTTGGCGGAAAGTGCTGAAACGTACGGCATTGATTTTCGGTATCGGACTGTTGCTCAATTGGTGGCCTTTCGTGCGTTGGGAAGGGGATGCCCTGGTGTTTAAACATTGGGTTGATCCTGATGATCCGGAGCGGGGTATCCGAATTTTCGGAGTGCTGCAGCGTATCGCGCTGGCTTACTGCTTCGCATCCATCATCGTTTATTACCTTAAGGAAAGGTGGGTTATCACCATTTCGGCGGTATTGCTATTAGGCTATTGGGTGCTTTGCGCGGTATTTGGCGGTACTGATCCGTATAGTTTGGAAGGTTGGTTTGGAACCGCCGTAGATAAGGCGGTGCTGGGAACGGCGCACCTGTATCGCGGAGAGGGTGTCCCGTTTGATCCGGAAGGGCTGATGAGTACCTTGCCCGCTATTGTGCAGGTAGTGGTTGGCTACCTCACGGGGCAGTATATCCGGGCGCAGGGTCAGGTAAGCTGGCTGTGGCCGCGGCTGCAGGCACCGGCCGAACCGCTCTATAAAATGATGTCGGGCTTGTTCGTGGTGGCAGCGCTCCTGTCGTTGCTGGGTCTGTTCTGGGGGTTGGAGTTCCCCATCAATAAGAAAATATGGACGAGTTCTTACGTGCTTTATACCAGTGGCCTCGCGTTGTTTACCATCGGCGTTGTTATCTGGTTTTTAGAGGTGCTGGGTGTACGGAACGGCCTCACACGCTTCTTTGATGTTTTTGGTAAGAATCCGCTGTTCATTTTTGTACTTAGCGGTGCACTGCCACGCTTGCTGGGGTTAATCCGTATCCCAATGGGAGTTGATGAATCAGGCGGAGCGCAGTATACCACGCCGCTTCGTTGGTTTTATACCGAGGTGTGCGCGCATGTGCCGGGGCCACCGGAAGTTGGGTCGTTTTGTTATGCGTTGGCATTTCTTGCGCTTTGTTGGTGTATTTGCTACGTATTGGATAGGAAGGGGATTTATATTAAGGTATAAGCACTTTGGTCTTCGACCGATTCTCGGTCGTGTACCGGTGGTTTTCTTATCCTTACCAAATCTGCCCAGTACCCAAGGCGTACCACGATGCTATGTCGCCTGTACACTCCTCGCTCCACTTTCTTGCGGGATTGGCTTCTGGATGGCTTCGGTATGGCTTCGGAGCTTGGCTTGGACTTCAACTGGACTTGTATTGGACTTCTACTGGATTTGGTTTGGACTCCTATTGGTTCCGCCTGTCGAAGCGTAGTGCAAGGCAGCATAGAGAGCAAACTTACCTCCGAAGCCGACCCCTAGCTGACTCAAACGCTACCCCGCCCTGACCCATTCCCTATCTGTTGTCCGTCCAAATATGCCTTTCTCCCATTATATGGCCGCTTAACCTTCGTTGAAATGCCTCTGGCGAGGCCGTTTACCAAGGCATATGCGGGACACCAGGGGGTAGGGCCCGAAGGAAGGTTAATGGAAGGTAGGATTTGAGGTAAGAGAAACTCCTTATTTCAATAGTGGTGTGCCGGGGTTCTCCAACATGCGAAGAGGGGTAATGGGTTACGTCCTGGCCGAGGCGCTTGACGTGTCGATTGCTGATTTTTTTGAGTTTACGTAATACATAGGAGCAAGGACGCAAGGAGCAAAGACAAAGGAATTGCGAACACCTTTCAAATGGGGTATGTAAGCACTTAATTTGATTTCGCGAACGAGGCTCGGTTATATAGTATCGGTTGTAAAATAAAAGTATTTAGTGAGTGTCAACCCGACCTCACCCTACGGCTGTACAAGCAGCCTCTAAAGTAATAAGAAGTCAGACGCGTTTAAGATTGGGATTTGTCGAAACGGATTCATAACTAGCAAATCCTTGTCGATCAGCGTATTGGTGTCAAACACAAAAAACTTATTCATCCGATTTTAGGAGTTCCTGTAATTCGGTTTCGTTGAAGCCCTTAGCTTTCGCTTCGGCAGTTGCCTTGTTTATGATCTCAAATAGCCGTTCATTGGCCGGCTGGCCTAAGAAATCGACAAGCCAAGCGTTGATATAAAGCTCAGCGGTCCTCTTCCGCTCGATATCAGCTTTTTCAAATGCATCGGCCAAATTTGGTGGTACATTAATAGCTATCGTTTTCATTACAACTTCCTTAGTAATAATCAAATGTTTTTGATGATACCGCTAGTTTAACAATCATCCACCGATCGGTTTCTAGAAGATTTTATGTTCGCATACCTTCAAAAAGTGGTTAGTAACACACATCACGGACATCCCTAAAAAAACATTCTTGTTGCATATACCTTTCAATTTGATTCCCTCTTGCCCCGATTGATGATGAAAGGAACAAAGATTAAGGATTACGACCACCGTTCAAATGGGCCGACAATAGCGAAACGTGATGGTTAATAGACACCCAGCCATTGGATATACTTTTCAAATTGATTCCCTCCATACCTCGATTAATGATGAAAGGAACAAAGAATAAAGACTACGCATTTAGAAAGGCGTAAGTCAACCCTTCGCGCAAGCACATCGCATAAGACCTGTGCCAGTTCGAGGTCTGTAACACCTTTTGGTATCTCGGAATACAGTAAACTTCTGTTGCACATACCTTTCAAAATGGGGTTACCCACACCTTGTCCCAACTGGCCATCATGATAATGACTGTTGCACATACCTTTCAAAATGGGGTTACCCACACCGTTCGGTGATGAAGCCAGCTATTGGTGATAGTTGCACATACCTTTCAAAATGGGGTTACCCACACCACCTACGTTCATCAGGTGAAAACAATGCTGTTGCACATACCTTTCAAAATGGGGTTACCCACACCGTCGTTGGGTTTTATGAGCGATGTTCTGACGTTGCATATATCTTTCAGATTTTGTCGCTGGCTCGCCCTAAGTAATGATGAAAGGAACAAAGATTAAGGATTTGCACGATACATTTCAAAATGACTTCCTCTTGCCCTGAGCAATGATGAAAAGAGCAAAGAACAAGGACAGTACCGCAAATAGACCTGAATCCCGCTGTATACACTTTCCAAAATGGGGTTAGCGACATCTGAAGCGGGGCTTTTTTATTAGCCTATGCTGTTGTATATACCTTTCAAAATTGATGCCCGCTTGCCCTGAACAATGATGAAAAGAGCAAAGATTAAGGATTTGCATGTTGCCATTTAAATCGGATTATCCTCATTGAGCTTTTTCTGATGTCTAGTGTCTAGCGTCTGATGTATCAAAATAATATACCTTTCAAAATGGGGTTAGTGACACCAATATTGCAAAGAACCCGAAAGATTAAGGAGTTGCATATACCTTTCAAACTATCCCCCTCTGCCCCGAATAATGATGAAAGGAGCAAAGATTAAGGATTTGCATGTCGCCATTTAAATCGGATTATCCGCATTGAGCTTTTTCTGATGTCTAGTGTCTAGCGTCTGATGTCTCAAAATAATATATCTTTCAAAATGGGGTTAGTAACACTAAAAATTACTGCAAAGACAAAGTTCAATCGTTGTATATGCCTTTCAAAATGGAGTAGGTAATACCTATTCGGGTTCGAGAAAACATCGTTCATCAGTTATATATACCTTCCAAAATTGATGCCCGCTTGCCCTGAACAATGATGAAAGGAGCAAGGACAAAGGGTTGCCGCCACTTTTCAAAAGGGGTTACCCACACCGAGCTTTTTCTGATGTCTAGTGTCTGGCGTCTGTTGTCTCAAAATAATATACCTTTCAAGATCGATCCCTGCTTGCCCTGAGTAATGATGAAAGGAGCAAGGAATAAGAACACTACCTGGGCCAGTTTCTGTATGCTCCGATTTACGATAGAACCGTTGCCTATACCAAATTCAATCATTGTCCCCGAAAAGACTGACGATTGTATATGCTTTTTTGCTCGTGGCTCCGCATTGTACACATTAATCACAACCGCAAGTTGACCATCGTATATACCCATTTTCAAACTCTCAGACTCTTGTGGCAAATAAAAAAGTATTCAGTGAGTGCCAATCCGGCCTCACCCTACGGCTGTACAAGCAGCCTCAAAATTTTCAAAGAACTATCTTAGTCGTAAGCCACCAGTCATCAGTCAACTCGCCACTTACTCCTCAATCACGTTAATCCCGGCCTTCTTCGCCTTGTAGGCAATCTTTTCCTTCAACCCATAATAACTCCAGTTGCGGAGCAGGAACTCCTCCTCCTTGGCTACTTCCTCCTTTTGCTGCTGGTTAACCAATAGCAGGGTCCCCGCTTCGGACTTTATACACAGGTCGATCAGCCGGCGGCTGTACAGGTGCAGCCGGCTGTCCACATATTGCCTTTCTTTCGCATCCCAGTCGTCCAAGCTTTTCAGCTTACGCTGGCGGCCCTTACCGGATCGGTTGTACGTAGACCCGCGTTGCAGGCGGTGCCGCGCAGCCTGTATGGCCAGCCGCCGGTGCAGGAATTCCTCCTTGTTGCCGATCTGGAACTGCGCCTTCCCCACGTTCACCACAATGGGGTGCTCGATGGAGAGCGATGCCTCGGCAATGACCGAGTCCTTCAGCTGATGCGCGTCGCGCTCCATCTCAAAGGCCGCCAGCAGGTACAGCTTGCCCTTGTCGATTTTCAGCGAACTGGCGCAGAGTTTCAACTTACCCGCGATGTTGCGCTGTATCAGTACCCGCTTATCCGTTTTGTCTTTGCCGAGGTAGGTCTTGAACGGGATTTTGAATAACGTAAACCGGAATTCGCGGTGTTTCTCGTCGGCCACGAATTTCAGCGACTTGCCCGAAAAGGGCAGCGGAATATTGCGCTTGTAGTTGCGTAGCGATTTCTCCCCCTTCCAGTACGCGGTCCGCTCGGCATTGTATACACTGGTGAGTGAATTGTTCAGGTTGGAAAAGATGTCGGACGGCATCTTACCCAGCAGCTTGCTCGACAGCACGCGGTAGGTGGTATTCATCCGTGAGGTATTGAGGATGCCGTCTTCATCCTTGGCACGGTCGGCCAGCTTCACCTTCACCTCGTCGGTAAAATAAATCAGGTCTTTTACCCGATCCTGCACATACAGGTTGGTGAAAATGAGGTTGGCGGCCTGAAAGGCCAGAAACTGCCATTCATACAGCTGCTTGTAGTGGGCGTCTTTCTGCGCTTTGTCTTCGCAGTCCACATATACCTGTATTTTCCGTGTGAGGATGATGGTTTCCTTTTCCATGGTTTAGGCCGATTGTTTCGCTTTGTTTTTATTAATGACGGCATAAGCTTGCACAAACAGCGACTTCACCCGTGTGTCGTCGAGTTGCAGCGCCGCGGCGATTTCCTCAAAGGAATACTGCAGGTCGTAGCGCATAGCCAGTACCTGCGCCTGCTCTTCAGTGAGCATGCCTTCGGCGATGAGCGGTTTGGTGCGTGTGGCGCTATCCAGCTTGGTCGTATCGGCGAGGGCAGCCCTCAGGTGGGCAATGCATTGCTCCACGCGCTGGGCAACCTCGTAATCCGAGATGCCGCCGAGGTGGTAGGCTATCCGGTCGTAGTTAAAGCTGTATCGCAGGCATAGCCGGAGAAATAGCTGCTGCTGGTCGGTCAGGTTGGGCAATAGCCGGTTGACCTGCTCCAGTTGCCGTTGTTTTTCCGCCTCCAGCTGTTCGAGGTATACGGCATCCTCCTCGGCTTCGTCCTCCAGTTCGTAACCCAGCATAAACTCTTGGAAATCCTCGATGCCATCCAGCCGCAGCATGCTGCGGTGGAAACGGTTGAGACTCTTGCGGTAGTAGGCCATGCCCGCTTCGTGGAGTTGCTGGCTGAGGAACTCATGCAGATTGTCCGTGTCTCGGATAACTTCCCGCATGAGCCAAAGCCGGAGGAATGCTTCCTGGGCGATGATATTGGCCACCAGATCGTCTTTTACAAAACGTTCGGCGCGATAGACATAGTGAGGGTAATATATGCGGTAAAAGTAGGCCAGTCCGGCCTCATCGCCGGCTTTGAAGCGGTGGAATGCTTCGGTGGTGTCTTTTCGGGTTTGGTAATTGGTTTTCGCCATAAAACAACGGGTTTGAGTCTGAAAATTTTAAAAAATATCTCTCCCCTTAGCAATGTCGAATCGCTACTACGGGTCTAAGCTCCCGGTATTGCCGGGTGATTTGTCTTGGTAACGGGGTTGCCCTATTCAGGCGAACACTTTACATTGGCTAACAGGCTCCAGAAGTGCCGATGTGTTTTTGATGGATAGTCCGATTGTTTACTCATGTTGTGCTATAATCTGGTTCTCTTTGGTAAAACAAAGATAGGAGTTTTATTTTTATTAAACAAATATGTTTAGCATGAATTTCAGACATTTCCCGTGTTTGGCTGAATGGCAATAGATATTCAGGCATTCAAAATAAAGTTGGGCCAGCGTATCCGCGTGCTTCGGGAGCGTGGCGGGCTTACGCAGATGGAATTGGGGGCGCTGGTCGGCAAAGATTTCCAAGCTATCAGCCGCATGGAAAAGGGCCGGGTGAACCCATCGGCATACCAGCTATATGTGTTGGCCGGAGCACTCAACGTGCCGATAGCTGAGTTTTTTGAGTTTACGTAATACATAGGAGCAAGGGCGTAAGGAGCAAGGAACAGGGACGCAAGGGCGTAAGGAACAAGGGCGTAAGGAACAAGGACGTAAGGAGCAAGGACGTAAGGAGCAAGGACGTAAGGAGCAAGGACGTAAGGACGTAAGGAGCAAGGAACAAAAAAGGTACACCAATTTGCACTGTAATTAAAATTGGTGTACCTTTGCGGCCGTTAATTTATTATTTACGCTTTAATATTATTCAAGTAATGTATTTAAGTAAAGAGTACAAGGCGGATATTTTCGCCGAATTTGCAGGAAATGCAACCAATACCGGTTCTGCCGAAGGACAGGTGGCTTTATTTACCAAGCGGATTGCCCACCTGACGGGGCATCTGAAATCAAACCGTAAAGATTTCGCGACCCAACGGTCTTTGCAGAAGCTGGTAGGTAAACGCCGTGCGTTGTTGAAATACCTTTTCCATAAAGATATCGAGCGCTACCGTGCCATCATCAAAGCCTTGGGACTGCGCGACATCATCAAATAGTTCAGGTGAAATTTTCAAAAAGGCCATCCGCCGACTGGCGGATGGCCTTTTTGCGTTTTATTGGTGGCCATGCTATGCCGGGTCAGACCAATTTTTATTCCGATGGCAGGCGCTTGTGGATAAGCAGCGGTGTGTAAGGTGATTAATACTTGCATATACACGGCTGTTTGTCTACTTTTGCACGCAAAGTAAAAGTCTATACAATCATGGTGTGCCGCCTAAAGACGAATAGCACACCGAATCGAAACAACAAATGAGTTACAACGAAATCAAAACAACAATCGATATCGGCGCGGGTCGCGAAATCGAGATTTCCACCGGGAAAATGGCCAAGCAGGCAGATGGCTCGGTGGTGGTCAAGCAAGGGAAAACCATGCTGTTGGCCACGGTGGTTTCCGCACAGGAACCTAAACCGGGAGCAGACTTCCTGCCCCTTTCGGTAGATTATCAAGAAAAATATGCTTCCACGGGCCGTATCCCTGGCGGTTTTTTGCGCCGGGAAGCGCGGCTGTCCGACTACGAGATCCTTATCTCCCGGTTGGTCGACCGGGCGTTGCGGCCGTTGTTCCCCGAGGACTACCACGCTGATACGCAGGTAATGATTACCCTGATATCCGCAGACAAAGACATCATGCCCGATGCGCTGGCTGGATTGGCGGCCTCGGCAGCCATAGCCGTATCCGATATCCCTTTCAACGGACCCATATCGGAAGTCCGTGTTGCTAAAATCGACGGCCAGCTGGTGATCAATCCGTTACTGAGCGAGCTCGAGAATGCGACACTGGAGTTTATCGTGGCAGGGTCTGCCAACGATATCGTGATGGTGGAAGGCGAAGCCAAGGAAATTTCCGAATCGGAGATGGTGGAAGCCATCGAGTTTGCCCATCAGACCATCAAAAAACAAGTGCAGGCACAGGTGGAACTTGCCCAATTAGTCGGAAAGACGACCAAACGGGAGTATAGCCACGAGCCGACCAATCCGGAGCTGCGTGACCAGATTTTTGCAGCTACCTACGACAAGGTGTATGCCGTTGCGAAATCTGCATCGGCTAAACACGAGCGTACCGAGCAGTTCAAGCAAATCGGCGATGCGTTCATAGAAGCGACGTTTGGCGAAGAAGAGCTTGATGACGATACCGCATTCCTGGTTAAGAAATATTACCATGATGTTCAGTATGAAGCTGTCCGCAACTTGATACTCAACGAAGGTATACGGCTTGACGGCCGCGATGTGCGCACGGTTCGCCCGATATGGAGCGAGGTGGATTACCTTCCTGCAGCCCATGGGTCGGCGGTCTTCACCCGTGGTGAAACCCAGTCGCTCACCTCGGTGACACTCGGGGCGAAAGACGACGAGCAGATGATTGACGGCGCATTCATCCACGGTTATAATAAGTTCCTGCTCCATTATAATTTCCCTGCATTCTCAACCGGTGAAGTACGACCGAATCGTGGACCGGGCCGCCGGGAAGTTGGCCACGGTAACCTCGCCATGCGCTCGTTGAAGCAGGTGCTGCCTACCGGCGATGACAATCCTTATACCATCCGTGTAGTCTCGGATATCCTGGAGTCGAACGGCTCGTCGTCCATGGCCACGGTCTGCGCGGGCGCATTGGCACTCATGGATGCGGGTGTGAAGATCAAAGCACCTGTGTCAGGTATCGCTATGGGGTTGATTACCGACGAGAAAAGTGGCAAATATGCGATATTGAGTGATATCCTGGGTGATGAAGATCATTTGGGCGATATGGATTTTAAGGTGACCGGTACCGAAAAGGGAATAGTGGGTTGCCAGATGGACTTAAAAATCAATGGACTGAAATGGGAAGTACTTACCCAGGCATTGGAGCAGGCAAAAGAAGCGCGGCTACATATCCTCAACGAGATGAAGAAGACGCTTGCCGAACCACGTGCTGATTACAAGCCACATGCCCCACGTATTATTAGCTTCTCTATCGACAAGGAATTTATCGGTGCCGTGATCGGGCCGGGTGGCAAGATAATCCAGGAGATGCAACGCGAAACCGGAGCCACCATCGCTATCGATGAGGTGGACAACAAAGGCGTGGTACAGGTGTTTGCAGATGACAAAGCGTCTATCGACGAAGCTGTACGCCGCATCAAGGCTATCGCTGCCAAACCCGAAGTGGGTGAAGTGTACGAAGGTAAAGTAAAATCTATCATGCCATTCGGTGCTTTCATCGAAATCATCCCTGGTAAGGACGGGTTGCTCCATATCTCCGAAATCGACTGGAAACGGTTCGAGAACATGGACGGTATCTTCAACGTCGGCGATATCGTGAAGGTGAAGTTGTTGGATATCGATAAACAAGGCAAGTTGAAGCTATCCCGCAAGGCCCTGATCCCAAGGCCGGAGCGGAATGAAGCGTAATTTCTGGGCGTAAGTAGATACGTTCTTACGTATCTGATGGAAAAGCCGGACATCAGTCAACTGATGTCCGGCTTTTTATATGCTTGTCGAGAGAGGCTGCGTGCTTAATGCTGGGCCATAAGACGTTAGTTGAGGCGAGTTAGTTACCGGGCCACGTTTCCGGTTTCCGGCCGTATCTTTTGCTGGGTTTAGGCCCCATTTTGAAAACGAGTTCGCCACCCTTAAGTAACTCGTCATGGCGGATATAGGTTTTGTCGTACGGCTCTCCATTGAGTGTCGCTGACTGGATATAGGGGTTCTCTGCACCTTTGCCCAATGCACGGATAATAAACGATTTGCCGTTTGGCAGGGAGAATGTTGTTTCTTCAGCAGTGGGGCTGCCGAAGACATATTCGCCACTGGCAGGATTTACCGGGTAAAGCCCGGCGATGCTCCACACCGCCCAAGCGCTCATCTGGCCGGCATCTTCGTTGCCCGCATAGCCATCGGGTCCATCGTGATACATGGAGTCTACGATTTGGCGTACGCGCGCCTGTGTTTTCGGCGCTTCCCCGATGTAGCTATACATGTAGGCTATATGGTGGCTCGGCTCGTTCCCATGCGCGTATTGCCCTATAAAGCCACTGGCATCGGGAGAAATATTATCGCCGTGCATTACCGAGGGGGCTGCGAATAGTTCATCCAGTTTCGCACTCAGTGCATTATTACCTCCGTATAACGCGGCTAGTCCGCTTATATCGTGGGGCACGAAGAAGGAATGCTGCCATGCATTGCCTTCTATGTATTGGCTTTTGTCGAAGTCGTGTTCCGACCAAAACGGGTCGAACGGCTCCACGAATTGCCCATCCGACAATTTCGCACGCATAAAACCCGTTTGCGGGTCGAATAGGTGGGTGTATGATTTTGCACGGTTCATAAAAGTGGCATAGTCTGCCGTTTTGCCGAGCTTTTTAGCCACTTGGGCAATGCACCAATCGTCGAAAGCATATTCCAATGTAATGGTTACACTCCCGCCCGCTTTGTCTTGCGGAAGGTAGCCGTGTTCGATGTAATCAGGCACTCCGCGTATGTCTTGATGTGCGCTTTTCAGCATTGCCTGGTATGCCCGTTCGGCATCCAGTCCGGGCCAGTTCTTCAGAATGGCGTCTGCCAAAACGGGAATGGCATGGTATCCGGTCATCGTGTTGGTTTCCCATGTGCTGAGGTCCCATACCGGGAGCAGGCCATTTTCGTCATGGAAGGCAAGCATGCTGTTGAGCATGTCGGTATAGCGGTCGGGCTGTGTGAGTGTGAAAAGCGGGTTCAACGCACGGAAGGTATCCCACAGTGAAAACAGGGTGTATCGATTAGCGCGGCCTGGCAGGGTATGCGTATCGCCGTGGGCATTCTGGTATTCGCCATCCGCGTCCGAGTAAAGCGTGGGGGCTATTGCGGTATGGTAAAGCGCGGTATAGAAAATTCGCTTCAGAGACGTATCGGGCGACGTTATCCGGATTTTTTGCAGTTCGTGTTCCCATTGGTTCCGGGCCGACGTATGAATACGGTCAAAATCCCAGCCTTGGATTTCGCTGAGTGCGGCCAATGCCTTCTGATAGCTGGTGGTGGACAACGCCACTTTCAGCATTATCGGAGCGCCGGTAATGTCTTCGAAGAGGAGCTGTGTGGCAACGCCGGTACCCCTGTCGTAAGTTTCAGCCATATCGGTCATATCCGACGCCGACTGGCCGTCGTAGAGGATTGCTCGCGTAATAGGGACAGACGTTCTGGCAGCGAAATAAATTCGTTGCACGCCGGCCCAACCGGAAGAAAAGCGATATCCAACCAATGTACTGTCATTGAGGATGCTGGTATGGGTCTCTGTAGGTGTGTCCCAATTTTGATGGAATGCGAGGTCGAGGCGTATAGTAGGTATACTGCCTTGGGGGAAGGTATAGCGATGCAGGCCGCACCGTGCCGTAGCCGTGAGGTCGACGTGGATCCCGTTGTCTAGCGTCACCCCGTAGTATCCGGGGGAAGCCACCTCATTAGCGTGTTTAAACGGGGTTTTGGGTGTATCCACAGTGTCTACGAGCGGTGCGGTCAGCGGCATAACCGAAATATCCAGCCAGTCGCCGATGCCCGTCCCGCTGAGGTGTGTGTGGCTGAACCCCGCAATAAGGCTGTCGCTGTAGTGATAGCCGCTGCACCAGTCCCAACCGTTCCGGCCATTATCGGGACTGAGTTGCACCATTCCGAAGGGTACCGTGGCGCCGGGGAAAGTATGCCCGTGGCCACCCGTGCCGATGAAGGGGTCAACATATGAAACCAGTGAATCTTGCGACCAACAAAATGTATAAGATAGCGTGAGTGCTACAGAGATGCTTAAACGCGTTAGCATAGTTGTTTCAATAATGTCGCTATTATTTATACGGTAAAGCTAATTGATTATTTCAGAAACACGAATTTTTAGTGCATTATTTTAGCCTATTTCATGAAAAAATACATAGGTTTGCACCTTTGCTAAACATTAAGCTTTTTTGCTAAAATGAAGAAAAAAATACTCATAAGTGACATCGCTAGGGATTTAGGGGTGTCGGTTACCACGATATCGTTTATTCTGAATGGCAAAGCGAAAGAAAAACGCATCAGTGAGGGGCTGACAAAAAGGGTGCTTGAGCATGTGCAGAAAGTGGGTTATAAGCCCAATGAATTGGCAAAGAGCCTCCGTACCGGTAAAACGAAGATTATCGGTTTGGTCATCGAAGATATTTCCAATCCGTTCTTTGCTAATATCGCCCGTCTCATTGAAGCCAAAGCCTACAGCAGGGGCTACCGGATTATCTATTGCAGCACCGATAACCAACCTGATAAGGCTGTTGAACTAATACAGCTTTTCCGCGACCGGCATGTTGACGGCTACATCATCACGCCCTCTGAAGGGGTGCGGGATACGATTGCGTCACTCTTGAACAGCCAGTTGCCGGTGGTATTGTTTGACCGGTACATCCCCGGCTTGGATGCCAGCCATGTGATCACAGACAATGTAAGGGGGGCGTATGATGCAACGGCACACCTTGCGCAGCAAGGGTACCGCCGCATTGCAATGGTGACACTCTATTCGTCGCAGACACAGATGCGCGATCGGATGGACGGCTACATGCGCGCCATTGACAGCTACCAGCTGCAACCTTACGTAAAAAAGGTGAATTTGGGTGATAATGAACAAACCGCCATTGCTGATTTCCATTCTTTTCTGGTTGACCAGCAACCCGATGCCATTTTTTTCGCGACTAACTATCTGGCGATCGCGGGCCTGAAAGCATTGAAGCAATATAAACTACCGTTCCCCGCCGTTGTTTCTTATGATGACCACACGTTGTTTAAGCTGTTTACACCCACTATCACGGCGGTATCCCAGCCCATAGAAGCGATTGCAGGAGAGGTGATCAATATCTTGCTAAACCAGCTTGATGGTAAGGAGAAAGGATCAAAACAGGTGGTGTTGCCATCGGAGCTGGTCATTAGGGAATCGTCGCTCGCGGTTTCCGGTTAGGCGAGTCCGGCGTATGAGTCCGGCCGATCGCAGAAATTCCCCTATCCCCCTAGACCAAGCTACGTGGTTCAGCATGCTGCGCATTTCCTGGCCAGCAACGCCTTTTCCTTCGGTTTATTTCAGCACAAAATAGCCTTTTTTGTGCTTCCACTGACCGTTGTCGTTGATTTCGACAAGGTAGAAGTAGGTACCCATTGGCACGGTCAGTCCACCTGTGCTGATGCCGCGGAACGCTTTAGTGGTGCCGTTGTCATAACCGGTGGCTTCGTAGATGAGGGTGCCGTTTCTGTTGAAGATGGTTACTTTGTTCTCTGGATAGTCGCGTATCCCTTCGATCATCAGGAAGTCGTTGATGCCGTCGGCATTGGGCGATACGGCCGGGTGTACCCGTATGGAGAACTCTTCGGTAGGGTCAACCACGGTGACGGTGATGGTCACTGGCGCTGCGGCGAGGTGGTTGGCGTCGCCGGCCTGCCTGGCGGTGATGCGCACGGTACCGAGCCTAAGCACGTTGAGCGTGGTGCTGCTGACGGTAGCTACCTGCTCATCGTCTACGCTGAGCGAGACGGGGAGTCCGCTGCTGCTGCCCACTTGCAGGGATATGCTGCCCGCGTCGCGGCGGAGCTCGCCCGGAGGGATAAATGTGATGATCTGGGTCGCCTGTGCTACCACAACACGCACGGTGGCTTTAACCGCCTGCGTATTGGTGGTGTGTTCGGCGGGTATGATGGTTCCGGAGAGCACGTAGGTGCCAACGCCGTCCCCGAACGTGGAGCGATCCCAGGTAATGGCTGCATTGGCTGAGGTACCATCGGTATACACCACCCCGACTTGTTCGGGGAGCGGCAGCTGTGCGGCAGGGATACCATAGGTTGTGGCCACGTCGGCAAGGTCTGCTGCCGCCGCCACGTCGCGGCCCACGTCTACGGTGGCCGTCGTTGCGGCGGTGTTGCCTACGGCGTCGGTCACGGTGAGCGTGACGGTCCGGCGGCCCGTTTCGTTGCGGTTGAACACTGTCTTGTCGAGCGACAGCGTGACGGCTCCACCGGCATCGGCGCTGCCATCATCTACCTGCTGCGGCGTAATGGTGACCGTGCCGCTGGTACCGAGGGTTACCCGGATATCCTTGGCCTTGGCCACAGGGGGTACACGGTCGATGACGTAGGCTTCACCCGAGGCGAAGGTCCGCACGGCATGTGGACGGATGCCTGCAGTATCGACGAAATCGAGGCGTAATGCTCCCTGACCGGCTACGGCCGACACCGGTACGGTCCATACCGACCCAATGCCGGTGGGTACTCCGATGGTGGCGGTGGCACTGCCCGAGGTTGTCAGGGCGAAATCCGCGGCATCCACACCCGCAACCGGCGAGGCGAAGGTAACCGTATAGGTCAGTTGTTCCGCGTTGGTCGGTGACCCGGCGCTGCGGGTGATGGATGCAACCGCCGTGAGCGTTTGCGCACTGCCTCCGGGCGATTGGAGGGTCGCTCCGCCGGCGTCGACCAACCGGATCCGGAAGTGGTAGTCCGTTCCGGGGCTGAGACCCGTCGCCACGGCAGCGGTGTTCGCCACGGTTCGGCTTTCGTAGCCGTCCATAAATGTGGAAAAATCCACTGATTGGGAGACGTCGAGTTGGTAGGATTCCGCGCCGATGACCTCAGGCCAAGCCAGCGCGAAGCCGCCATCGGTAATCTCGGATGCGGTGGGTCGCTGAGGCGTGAGGGCGTACCCCAACGCCGTGGGGTCAGCGATGGTCAGTGCAACGAAGGAACGGTCTTCCAAATCGGCCTCCACGTACCTATCGCTACCGGTGTGGCTGGTGCTGCCCATGATGGGCTTGAACGGCTCGTCATCGGTGGCCTGGGCAAAAAGCAATAGGGTTGCTTCATCGTGCTGGCCCAATTCGGCGGTGTGGTAGCGCACACGCACACGGCCGGTGAAGGCCACGGGGCCAGAGAGCCGGTACACCCGGGGCAACGAGTTACCCGTGCCGATCGATACGGGCGAAGGGCGGAAGGCAAGCGTTTTGCCCCGCATCACCAGCGGTGCGCCGCTGGCGGGCAGCAGTGCCAGGCGTTCGTAGGAAAACCACAACCCCGGGAGCGCCTTTATACCGTCGTCCTGCACGGTGAGTTGGCCATGTGCGGCGGCAGCCCACAGGATGGCCCCCGCCAGCATGCCCAACCGGCGCGCGGAGAAAGGAAGCCTGTTTTTCAGTTTCATGCCTACGGTAGTTGGGGGTTATCGGATTGCTAAACCTGCGCTGACGTAACCATTGACCGCGGTAGCTATCGGTGAGCCGATAGTTGAAACATATACGACGAGCAATATCCGCGTGCCGGCGGTTACCGGAATGGATAAGCCGCTTGCCTGGCCGTTACGCGTATCGCCAATATTGACGAATCCATCAAGCTTGGGAAGCGTCACCTCGGCGTTTTCGATGGGTGTAAAGATGTTATTTGGGGTGGTAGACTGGTACAATTGGGCATGGATAGTTAACGGCTCAAAGAGGGTGATCCCGGTCGTGGCACTGAAGAATGCCGAAAGATCTGTAATCGTACCGTCTCGAGGCATGGTGAAAGCCATGTTAGGACTAGTTGTTAAGTCAATGGTCGAACCTAGTATGCTTAACAATTGTGCATTGTTGCCAAAGCCAACCACCGAGGGTGTGCCCGTTAATCCGCCGATTAATGTCGTCATGGAAACCGGTGCGCCAGACGAAAAAGGGATGATTGCTCCACCGCCGTCGGATCCCGCTGGACCGTAGGGACCAGCGGGTCCCGGATCGCCTTGGTCTCCTTTTACGGCAACCAATGCATAATCTCCGCTGACGTCTGGAGTGATGGGAAGGGTCGGAGTGGTAATAACGACATAAGTAGAACCGTCGTAATGGACGACTTGGCCGGGCAGGTAGCTAGAGGAGCTGGGGGCGTCGAAAGTAACCATAGACGTGAACGTTGCGTTTGCTCCGGTGTCGCCTTTCGGTCCTTGCGGCCCCTCAGGCCCCGCTGGCCCGGTATCACCCTGCGGTCCTTGCGGCCCGGTATCACCCTGCGGTCCTTGCGGCCCGGTGTCGCCCTGCGGTCCTTGCGGTCCGGTGTCGCCCTGCGGTCCTTGCGGTCCGGTATCACCCTGCGGTCCTTGCGGCCCGGTATCACCCTGCGGTCCTTGCGGCCCGGTATCACCCTGCGGTCCTTGCGGCCCGGTGTCGCCCTGTGGTCCTTGCGGTCCGGTATCACCTTGCGGTCCTTGCGGTCCGGTATTACCCTGCGGTCCTTTCGGTCCTTGCGGCCCCTCAGGCCCCGCTGGCCCGGTATCACCCTGCGGTCCTTGCGGCCCGGGATCACCCTGCGGTCCTTGCGGCCCGGTGTCGCCCTGTGGTCCTTGCGGTCCGGTATCACCTTGCGGTCCTTGCGGTCCGGTATTACCCTGCGGTCCTGAGCCACGAGTTAGTACTAGGGCGCCACGAGTTAGGGTATCACCCTGTATCCCTTGCGGTCCGGTGTCGCCCTGTGGTCCTTGTGGGCCGGTTGCTCCGGTATCGCCTTTGATGCCCTGTACCCCTTGCGGTCCGGTGTCGCCCTGTGGTCCTTGCAATCCCGTCGCACCGGTATCACCTTTGGGTCCTTGTGGCCCCTCTGGCCCCGCAGCTCCCGTATCGCCTTGTGGCCCCAGCGGTCCGGGCAAACCTTGTGGCCCCGTAATTCCGGCGTTGCCGTCGGCTCCGCGTGCCACCAGCAGGAGGTAGTCCCCGACGTCGGGTGTTCCGGCCGGACCATTTTTATCGGCCCGGTACACACTGCCGTTGTAGGTAACCAACTGGCCGGCCTCATAGTTTGTAGCGTCTCCTGCATCGTATGCCACTGCTGCTGCAAATGGATTTTCGCCCGTATATTGGATACGCAACCAGGCTGAACCGCTGTAGTAGTAGAAACCGGGCGTATTGTCGGTTTGGTAGATTAACAGACCCGTTGCCGGATTGGTGGGCCGTTCAGCGGCACCCATGCGGGGAATCAATAATCCCTTGCCGTTTGCTGTGATTTCCAACTGTGCCGATGGATCGGGCTGTTCCACGCCAATACCGACCTGGGCGAGCGCTATGCAAGGAGCGATTGCCAAAAACAAGATGATGAGGTTTACGTACGTTTTTTTCATGTTATAAAGGTTATAATATGGTATCCGGTTAGGATGGTATATTGGAAGGCAGTATCAATTCATATCGCCGGGTTTCGGTTACTAGTCATGATATGTTGTCTTTCCTTATGAATTGAAAATATTTAATCTCGGATAGAATATACCCAAAGTAACGTAATTTTTTTGAAATATAAGCCCCATGGGTAGCTATGTATTATTTTAACATCCCATTTTTAGGTGCCATATAACCAGGCATCATGCCAGATTACTAAGCGCCATATCGATAGCTTTACGGGCTGGCGGAAAGCCGCTGTAAGGTTAGGGGGTAGTTGCCACAAACTTCATTGACAGGGAATTGACGCAGTGACGCGTGTTCTTAGGTGTGAACCGCTCTCCAATGAAGACATGGCCTAAGTGGCCGCCGCAGTTGGCACATAAGATTTCCGTACGACGCCCATCAGCATCGGGAACATGTTTTACGGCCCCGTCTATTTCGTCATCGAAACTAGGCCACCCGCAATGCGATTCGAATTTGTCTTCCGACCGGTAAAGGGGCGCGTCACAGCGCTTGCAGACGTATGTGCCGTGTGCTTTATTGTTGAGTAGCGCGCCGGTGAACGGCCTTTCGGTTCCCTTATGTAGAATGATATACTCTTCCTCTGCAGTCAGTTTGTTGTATTTTGATGTATCCATTTTACTTGTCGTTGTGTAATGTCTGATGTACTCCGTGTCTCGATGGCTATCCTGCTGTCGAGCACTTTGCCCGCATGCAGTCTGTAGCGATAAGCATGCGAGTATGAATCCGATGTAACGCATAATTATTTATTTCGTCGGGGTGTGGCCATAACCCGTCTTCCTCCGTTACGCGAATATACGCCATTTGCAGTGAAAATGTTTTCATCCGTATGTAAAATTAAATCCGGATGAGTACTGCGGTATATTTTGTAATAGGTCCTATCAAATAAGAGAAATAATTTCAAACTACCAAATTTATGGATATAACGACAGCGGATGGGCAGTTGTGATTTTTTGATCAAAACGCGTCGTATAAACTCTAATCGCTTATTTTGATCAATTTAGAACGATTATAAATTATTAAATTCAGTCATCGTTTTGTCATCCATACGGCAATAAATCATACTTTTGTGGCAATATTAAAAGGGTGTAGTTCCATTGATTCAGATAGCCCAAATTTTAACATTTATCATAATCAGTATAACGTGCTCAATATGAGACATATCTCGTTAATTTTTGAAAGAGTTGCCAAGCCGATATCCGTTGCGTTGGTGTTGTTGTTTGCGGTTTCTTCATTGCAAGCTCAAGATGCGAAAGAGGGCGAGACGCTCTTCAAAGCCAATTGCTCCACTTGTCACAAGGTATTCGGTAAGTTTTTGGGGCCTGAGTTAGCCGGCGTAAACGAGCGGCGCGAAGAAGATTGGTTGTTGAAGTGGATCCACAATGCTCCTTCGATGGTTGCGGCAGGTGATCCGATTGCGTTGGAATTGGATGCCCAATTCCCGACCAGTATGATGACGGCTTTCCCGCAGCTCTCGGAAACCCAGATAAAGAGCATACTCTTATACGTCAAGTCGGAAGAAGATAAGAAGGCTGCTGCGGATGCCGGTGGTGGTGCTGCCGGTGGTGGTTCAGGTGCTGTGGCAGCCGCAAGCGGTGACGCAAGTAATTTTATGATTCTTGGCCTTGTGGCAGTAATTATCCTGGCTTTCGCGGTCATCTTGGTGCTTAATAAGGTAATCCGTACGCTGGAGCGGGTAATCGATAACAACAAGGAGCTGATACCTGCCGAAGGTGAGGATGAAGAGGGGCCGCGCAAAGACTACTTGGGTAAGCTTAAAAAGCTGGCCAAAAATAAGAAACTGGTGTTTTTTGCAGTATTGATGGTTGCCATCTTCCTTGGTTCTGCTGGCTGGAAAACGATGTGGAATGTAGGTGTTCATCAGGGGTATAAGCCTGTCCAGCCTATCAAGTTTTCCCATCAGCTGCATGCTGGGGTCAACCAAATCGAATGCCAGTATTGCCATGGGGGAGCTTACAAATCAAAAAACGCTTCTATCCCATCGGCCAATGTGTGTATGAATTGCCATAAAGCCATTACCGCAAGTGATAAATACGGTGGTGAGCTGTCGCCGGAGATTGCTAAGATTTACCGGGCATTGGATTACGATCCCGAAACAATGGAATACGGCCCGGACCAGCGGCCCATCGAGTGGATCCGTATCCATAATTTGCCTGATTTTGCTTACTTCAATCACTCGCAGCACGTGGTGGTGGCGGGCGTGGAATGCCAGACGTGCCACGGTCCGATTGAAACCATGGCCGAAGTATACCAATACTCGCCGCTTACTATGAAATGGTGTATAGACTGCCATAAGGAAACCGAGGTGAACCATGAAGGCAACGCCTACTATGACCAACTGATTGCTGCACATGAGCAATTGAAAAAAGGAGAGAAGGTAACAGCAGCCGTGTTGGGTGGATTGGAATGTGGTAAGTGCCACTATTAATAACATACGACGTAATTACTAGACTACGCAATCTTTATATATAGCTTAAATGGAGAGCAACAAGCAATATTGGAAAGGTTTGGAAGAGTTGCAACAAACACCAGCTTTCGTGAAGGAAAGCAAAGGTGAGTTTGCCGAGCCGATTCCTGTTGAAGATGTTTTGAATGAGGCCGGTTTAAGCACCAGAACACCGCGCCGGGATTTCCTGAAAGCCCTGGGCTTCGGGGTTGGTGCCGTTACGCTAGCTGCTTGTAACCGTACGCCTGTACATAAAGCGGTGCCTTATCTGATTAAGCCGGAGGAAATTACTCCTGGTATCCCCAATTTTTACGCATCCAGTTACAAAGGACAGAGCGTATTGGTTAGGACGCGCGAAGGACGGCCCATCCTGTTGGAAGCTAACCCGTCGGCCGTGGGGTTGAACTGTGGTACCGATGCGGGCACGCAAGCTGCAGTGCTCGATCTGTATGACCAATCCAAGCTGAAAGGCCCTAAGCTCAATGGTGCCGATGTTTCGTGGGATGAGCTGGATACCCATGTGGCAGCAGCCCTGAATGCTGCCCAAGCGGCCGGCAAACAGATACGTATCGTGTCGTCTACTATTAACAGCCCATCGACGATTGCGGCAATAGCACGGTTCACTGAAAAGTACCCAACCACGAAATTGGTTGAGGTGGACGCCGTTTCCTATAGCGGTATTATCAAAGCTAACGGCCGTAGTTTCGGTAAAGCGGTGGTACCGCACTACCGGTTTGACAATGCCGATGTCATCGTGAGTATAGCAGCGGATTTCCTGGGTACGTGGCTTAATGGCGAGGAACATACCCAGCAATACATCGGCAACCGCGATTACAAGAGCTTGGAGAAAGGCAAAATGTCACGCCACATCCAGTTTGAAAGTGGCCTGAGCATGACCGGCACAAACGCCGACGTTCGCGTTGCCATCAAGCCATCGGAAGAAGGACCGCTATTGATTGCATTGTATAATGCGATTACCGGCGAAAGCCTTCCCGGAGCAATCAGTACCAACCAGAAAGCACAAACCGCACTGAAACTGGTAGCCCAGGAGCTTCAGCAGGCCCGTGGCCGTGCTGTAGTGGTGTCGGGGTCTAACGACGTAGCGATACAAACCTTGACCAATGCAATCAATGCGGCACTCCAAAGCTATGGCACGACCATCGACTTAGACAACCCATCTTACCAGTACAAAGGGGATGACGAGGCATTCGAGACATTTTTAGCGGAGGTAGGCCGTGGTGAAGTGGATGTGGTGTTTTTCTTGAATACCAACCCGCTCTACGAGTATACTAACGCCGGGGCATTAGCCGAGGCACTCGGTAAAATCAAGTTCAAACTGTCGTTTGCCGACCGTGAGGATGAGACCGCTTCAGAGTTGGATGCTATTGCACCCAACCATAATTTCTTGGAATCATGGGGCGACGCACAGCCGCGGGGCGGATATTACACTATTGTGCAGCCTACGATCAATCCCGTATACAATACCCGCCAGGCAGAACAAAGCTTGCTGTTGTGGGCGGGTGACAAAACCGATTACTACACGTTCGTAAAAGATTATTGGGAGCAGCAAATCCTGGCAGGAAGCAGTAAGACATGGAAAGATGTATTGCAAACCGGATTTGAATTCAAAGGTGATCAGCCTGCATCGCCGTATAGTTTCGATACGTCAGGTTTGGGAACCGTTGCCCAAACAATAGCCGCCCAAAGTAAAACATTGGCCAAAGACGTTGAAGTGCAGCTTTATCAGAGCGTAGCGATTAAAGACGGTAAGCAAGCCAACAACGCCTATTTGCAAGAATTGCCCGACCCGGTATCAAAGGTAACCTGGGATAATTATGCTGCGCTGAACCCAAAGTTTGCGGAATCATTGGGCTTAGGCGAGAACAGCCTCGTAGAAGTAGCGGGGGAAAACGGATATACAATAACGTTACCCGTGCTCATGCAGCCCGGACAGGCAATGGGTACGGTGTCTATAGCTGTAGGTTATGGCCGTACGAAAGCCGGTAAAGCAGGGAACGGCGTGGGTAAAAACGCTTATCCATTTGCGAAGCTACAAAACGGCACCATGCAGTACAATACATCGGCCACGCTATCAAAAGCGCGCGGCTCGTACGAATTGGCGCAAACGCAAACCCACCATACCATTGAGGGGCGTAATATTATCCGCGAAACGAGTTTTGCGAAATACAAGGAAAATCCTGGGCACAATGCTGACCGGTTTGCCGACAAGCACAAGACCTACGATCTGTGGAATAAATACGAGCAGCCCGGACATAAATGGGTGATGGCAATCGACCTCAACGCCTGTACCGGCTGCGGAGCCTGTATTGTAGCTTGTAACCTTGAAAACAATATTCCGGTGGTGGGTCGCGATGAGGTGCGCCGGCGCCGTGAGATGCACTGGATACGTATCGACCGGTATTATTCCATTGAACAAGGCGGTCAAGCATATACTGAAGAGGACGAGATCCGTCACTTGGATGATATGGAAAATGTATCCGTGGTGCACCAGCCGATGATGTGCCAGCACTGCGAACACGCCCCTTGTGAAACGGTATGCCCCGTATTGGCTACCGTGCACTCCTCCGAAGGGTTAAACCACATGGCTTACAACCGGTGCTTCGGGACACGTTATTGTGCCAATAACTGCCCGTATAAAGTTCGTCGTTTCAACTGGTTCAACTATTGGAATGATTCGCGTTTTGATAACTACCTGAATAACGAGTTCACCCATTTGGTGCTGAATCCTGATGTTGTTTCGCGCTCACGCGGTGTGATGGAAAAATGCTCGATGTGTATCCAGCGTATCCAGGCCGGAAAGTTGCAGGCGAAGATAGAGAAACGGACATTGAAAGACGGCGATATCAAGTTGGCGTGCGCATCTGCATGTTCGGCGAATGCAATCATCTTCGGTGATGCAAATGACCCTGAATCGGAGGTGTCGAAAGCACTGAAAAACGAGCGTGTTTACTATGTGCTCGAGGAGATCAACGTACAGCCAGGTATCGGGTACATGACAAAGGTGAGGAATACGTACGAGGCTTAATCAAATTGAAATACCATATTTATGTCATCGCATAACGAATCAATAATAAGGGAACCTTTAGTAACGGGCAAAGACATCACCTATGCCAAGGTGACTGACGACATTCTGTTGCCGGTGGAGAATAAACCTAACAAGGCGTGGTGGATTGGTTTTACCATGGCTGCATTAGGCGCTTTGCTGTGGGTGTTCAGTGTAGGTTACACGTTCTGGACCGGTATCGGTGCCTGGGGGCTAAACAAGACCGTAGGCTGGGCGTGGGATATTACCGACTTTGTATGGTGGGTAGGTATCGGTCACGCCGGTACGCTGATTTCTGCGGTACTATTGATATTCCGCCAAAACTGGCGTAACTCCATCAACCGCTCTGCGGAGGCAATGACTATCTTCGCGGTGATTTGTGCTGCCACCTATGTCGTTGCCCACATGGGCCGCCCCTGGTTGGCTTACTGGATTTTCCCGCTACCCAACCAATTCGGTTCGCTATGGGTGAACTTCAACTCGCCGCTGGTATGGGACGCATTCGCCATCTCGACTTATTTTACCGTATCGCTGGTATTCTGGTATTGCGGTTTGCTTCCGGATATTGCTTCGGTGCGTGACCGTGCTGCGGGATTGAAACGGCGGATTTATTCCATCCTGTCTTTCGGATGGAACGGGTCGGTGAAGACGTGGCAGCGGTTTGAGATTGTCTCATTAATTCTTGCCGGTATTTCCACGCCGCTGGTACTTTCCGTACACACTATCGTATCCATGGACTTTGCCACATCGGTGATTCCGGGTTGGCACACTACCATATTCCCGCCTTACTTTGTGGCTGGAGCCATCTTCTCGGGCTTTGCCATGGTACAAACGCTGTTGCTGGTGATGCGTAAGGTGCTCAACTTCGAGAACTATATCACGATGTTCCACATCGAGTCGATGAACAAGATCATCTTAGCGACGGGTTCGATTGTTGGTATTGCCTATTTGACCGAGCTGTTCATCGCTTGGTATTCCGGGTCTGAGTATGAAATGTACGCGTTTTCCAACCGGATCGCCGGACCTTATTGGTGGGCTTATTGGACGATGATGACGTGCAACGTTATCTCTCCCCAGCTGTTCTGGTTTAAGCGTATCCGTACCAGTATTCCGATTTCATGGGTGCTTTCCATTGTGGTCAATATCGGGATGTGGTTTGAGCGTTTCGTCATTATTGTCACTTCCCTGCATCGCGATTACCTGCCATCAAGCTGGGCGATGTTTTACCCGTCGTGGGTGGATGTCGGCGTGTTCGTTGGATCGGTAGGGCTGTTCTTCACGCTGTTTCTGTTATTTTTGCGCTTCCTGCCCGGCATCGCTATTGCCGAAGTGAAACTGCTGCTGAAGAGCGCGAGCCTGCAACAGAAATCCAAGTTGATCAAGGAAGGCCATCTGGACAGCGAACAGGTTGAGTTTTTCAGGAATACGCTGACGAAATATGACTCGGTAACCGACGAAGAAATTAAAGAACTAGAAACGAAATAGCGCAATGAGCAATATTAAGTATATCCTTGGCAGTTTTGCCGATCCGGACGAGATGATGGACGGAATCGATAAACTTCAAGCCAACAACATCAGCATCTACGATTGCTTCACCCCAATGCCAATCCATGGTATTGAAGCGAAGTTGGGCGTCAAGCCTTCGCGCTTGCCGATTGCAGCGTTTTGCTTTGGGATTACGGGTACATTCCTTGGTTTTAGTCTGCTGTATTATACAATGACCTACGATTGGCCGATCAATATCGGTGGCAAGCCATCGCTACCTTTACCGGCTTTTGTACCGGTTACGTTTGAGGTAACGATCCTGCTGTGCGCATTGGGTATGGTGGCGACCTTTTTCTACCGTAACCATTTGTTCCCGGGCCGTGCTCCACGTGTGATGGACCTGCGGGCTACCGACGACCGGTTTATCATTGCTATCGATGCGAAAGATAATGGGGACCATGAGAAGATTGAAAGCCTGTTAAAGTCAGCAGGAGCGGTTGAAGTGAAGTATAACGAACGAAAATATGTTAGCTATGAATAAAATGAAACTTCTAAGCGCTGTAGGTGCTGCCGTCGCTATTGCGGCCGTGGTGACTTCCTGCGGAGACGGCACAACGCGTAGCCGGGGCTGGGAGTTTTCGCGGAATATGTATGATCCATTGGGTTACAATCCCGACCAGCCTAATCCGAATTTTGCAGATGGGAAAACAGCCCAGACACCACCGGCAGGTACGGTGCCGGTCGGGTTTGAGCGGTTCGATTATGCTAACACGACAGACGACTACATTCGCGCGGGTGAGGAGTTGGTGAACCCGCTAGAACGCAATGAGGCTAACCTCGCAAAGGGTGAAGCGCTTTACCATGTCTATTGCGCAGTGTGCCACGGACCGGAAGGACGTGGTGACGGCTCGATTACAAAAGATAGGACATTGGAAGCCGAATCGCGGCAACTGGAGAACTTCCCCCCGCCACCGTCCTACGCGCAGTCAGATGGCATCAACTCTTCACGTGGCGGGACGATGGCCGAGCTTAGCGACGGGAAAATATACCATACCATTGTCTATGGGCTAAACATGATGGGATCCCACGCGTCGCAGCTCTCACCTGAAGAACGTTGGCAAGTGGTTATGTACGTTAGAGAATTACAAAAGAAATAATATTATATCAGCTATATTAAATGGGAACTCACAATCATCATAACGATTATAACTTCAGCGAACAGTTTACTTTCACTGGAAGGGCGAAAGTGGTGAGTTTGGTCGCACTTGCTATAGGCATCGTGACCATCGCCATTGGCTTACTCTCCAATGACCACGTCACCGTGGAGCGTACGTATGCCAACCTATTGCTGATGGGATATTATTTCACCGGCGTATGTGCTGCCGGCGGGTGTTTTTTAGCCATCCAATACGTTACCCAGGCAGGGTGGCCCTCGGGGTTGATACGGATTCCGCAAGCGATGGCATATATATTGCCCGTTGCATCGTTGATTTTACTTCTTATCATCGTTGGGGGGCTATTTTCACACAACCTCTATCACCATTGGTTCGGCGAAGGGCTTACCGATCCGGATAGTCCTAGTTACGATGCGATCATTGCCGGCAAATCTTCTTTTCTGAATGCCCCTGGCTTTTTGCTGAGGCAAGTGGCTTTTATGGGAACATATAGTATCTGTGCATGGATGTTAGCACGTTATTCCTACAGCGAAGACCTTCATGGCGGCCTCAATTCTTATAAGAAGAGCTTTAAGCTGTCGGCTATATTCCTGGTGATTTTCGGGTTTACGTCGCCGATTTGGATGTTCGATACTATCATGTCGTTAGAAGCCCATTGGTTTTCCACCATGTTCGGCTGGTATAACTTTGCCGCGATATTTGTAAGTGGCCTATGTGTGATTACGTTGATTGTTATCCTCTTGAAGAAGTCAGGGTACTTGGCTTGGGTCAACGAAAACCATCTCCATGATCTAGGGAAATTGATTTTCGGCTTCTCTATTTTTTGGACATATGTTTGGTTTGCCCAATTTATGTTGATCTGGTATGCGAATATCCCCGAGGAAACGGTTTATTTTTACAAACGTTGGGAACCGGAATACAAACCTTGGTTTTGGATCAATGTATTTATTAATTTTGTAATCCCGGTATTGGTGCTGGTAAACCGTGACTTCGTGCGCAACAGCAAGATCCTAGCAGCGGTCTGTATTGTATTGCTATTAGGCCACTGGCTCGACTTCTATATCATGGTGATGCCGGGTACCGTGGAAACACACCGGGCTTTTGGCTGGGTAGAGATTGGTTCGGCACTTGGTTTCACGGGGCTGTTTGCTTTCTTGGTACTCAACAAACTGAGCAAACATGCACTGGCGCCGGCGAAGCATCCGTTCTTGGAAGAGAGCTTGCACCATCAAATATGAGATAGGTCGGGTTGACGGGCGGAAGTTTGGGAAACGAAACACTAAATAAGGAAAATCGTTATAAAAAGAAATGGGCTTTATAAATAATAGCAAGTTTAGGGCAGTCGTTGTACTGGCATTTATTGTGGGAATGGGGCTGGCTAACCAAGCGTTTTCGCAAGAGGTTGTAGATACAGCTGGACAGGCAGTCGACACGGCGGTTGTTACAGCTGCTGATACGGCAACGGTTAGTGATACAACAGCCGCGGCTGGCGGTGCGACCGCGGCCGACAGTGGCACTACAACTGCTGCTGCACCGGCAGCTGCGACTACGGGTACTGCCGTAGCAGCTGCTGAAGAGAGTGGGTCTACCATAGATCCGCAGGTGTATATGAACTTCTTTTACGGCGTGTTGCTGGTATTCCTGATCTGCGTGCTCGTAGGTGTTATCGGGAAAATCATCCAGATATATGAATTGACCCGCCGGATGAACGGTAAGGATACTACACTTTACGCCCGTAATTTCAACGCACAGCTATTTGTACTTGCACTCGTTTTGGGATTGTACGGGGTATATTGGTCGTATGTGCACCACGGTGGGCAGGCTTTCCGGGCAGCGGTTACCGAACATGGGAAGAGTATCGATAACATGTTTATCATTACAACGGTGATTTGTACGGTGGTATTGGTGCTGACACACATTGCCCTGTTTATGTTCGCTTATATCTATCGCGCGCAACCCAAACGGAAAGCATACTTTTACCCACACAATAATACGCTGGAGAAAATTTGGACAATCGTCCCGGCAACAACGTTGACCATACTCGTGCTCTTCGGCTTCTTTACCTGGCGTTCTATCACCAATGTATCTGAAGAAGCCAAACAGGAAGCTATTTTGATTGAAGTAGTGGGTGAGCAGTTTGCGTGGACAGTGAGGTATCCCGGCCGGGATGGTAAAATTGGTGAACGGAATTATCGGCTCACGACACCACTCAACGGGCTCGGTATCGATTTTAACGATAAGAACAGTTGGGACGATCAGTTGGGAAGCGAAATCGTGATCCCCGTGAATAAGCCGGTCCGTTTCCAAATCGGCTCGAAAGATATTTTGCATAGTTTCTACATCCCTGATTTCAGGGTACAGATGAACGCTGTACCAGGTATGAAAACGTATTTCCAGTTTACCGCCACCATGACTACCGAAGAAATGCGCGAGAAGATGGATGATTATAATTACGATTTTGTAATGCTGTGTAACAAGATATGTGGTGGGGGCCACTATAATATGCAGAAAAAAGTACGTGTGGTTACTGAAGAGGAGTACACCGCTTGGCTTAATGAACAGCCGTACTTCTTTACCGAGGATTTGCGGAAAGAATTCCAGCTATCACAAGCTACCGACGAACAAGAGGATGCCAAGTTATTGGCCCAAGCGAACTAAATATTGAGGAAATAACGTATTTAATACAGAGACATGTCAAGTATAGCAAGCGCAGGCACACATGGTTTAGAGCACCACGCTGAACATGGGCATCACCATGAATCATTTTGGACTAAATATGTATTTAGTCAGGACCACAAAATGATTGCGAAGCAATTTTTGATTACCGGTATTATCATGGCAGTTTTTGCCTTGATACTATCCATATTATTCAGGCTCCAATTGGCTTGGCCAGATAAGGAATTTCCTATTTTGGAAGTGCTTTTGGGTAGTAAATGGGCCGAAGGGGGTCGCATTAATCCCGAGTTTTTCTTAGCATTGGTAACCATACACGGCACCATAATGGTGTTTTTCGTACTTACTGCGGGACTTAGCGGTACCTTTAGTAACTTATTGATCCCCTATCAGTTGGGTGCACGTGATATGGCTTCACCTTTCATGAACATGCTGTCGTATTGGTTTTTCCTTGGAGCATGTGTGGTCATGGTTTCTTCTTTCTTTGTGGAAAGTGGGCCTGCAAGTGCGGGTTGGACGGTTTATCCACCATTGTCCGCAGTGCCGAAAGCGATTAGCGGTTCCGGCTTGGGGATGACTTTGTGGTTGGTCAGTATGGTGATGTTTATCATATCGCAGGTACTCGGCGGCACCAATTACATCAGTACGATATTGAACCTGCGGACCAAAGGGATGGATCTTTGGAAAATGCCGCTGACCATTTGGGCTTTTTTCCTCACCGCAATCGTGGGATTGCTCTCTTTCCCGGTGTTGGTTTCAGCCGTAGTATTGCTTTTCTTTGACCGTAGTGTAGGTACGAGTTTCTACCTGTCTGATTTGGTTATCCAAGGGCAGATTTTACCCAACGAAGGGGGTAGCCCCATTTTGTTCCAACACCTGTTTTGGTTCTTGGGACACCCCGAAGTTTATATCGTTTTGATGCCTGCGTTGGGACTTACTTCTGAGATTATTTCAACCAATTCGCGTAAGCCCATCTTCGGTTACCATGCAATGGTATACTCGCTGGTAGGTATTACGGTACTATCGTTTATCGTTTGGGGGCACCACATGTTCGTAACCGGGATGAACCCGTTTTTGGGTGGGGTGTTCATGATTACCACATTGATTATCGCGGTGCCATCGGCGGTTAAATCGTTTAATTACCTAGCGACGCTTTGGCGGGGGAATATCAGATTCACTCCAGCCATGATGTTTGCCATCGGGATGGTTTCGTTTTTCATTTCCGGCGGATTGACCGGGTTGTATGTCGGTAACTCTGCGATAGACATCCACGTGCATGATACCTATTTCGTGGTGGCCCACTTCCACTTAGTGATGGGCTCGGCATCCATATTTGGTATGTTGGCGGGGGTTTACCATTGGTATCCGAAGATGTTCGGGCGGATGATGGATGAGAAACTAGGGTACCTCCATTTTTGGTTGACCTTCGTCGCCGCATATTTTGTATTCTTCCCCATGCACTTCATGGGAATAGACGGCGTACCCCGTAGGTACTATGCCTTTACTGAATTCCCGTTCATGGAAAAGTGGATGTCGGTAAACGTATTTATCACATGGTCGGCAATTGTGGCCGGAGTGGCACAGATTGCATTCCTCTGGAATTTCTTCTCCTCAATCCGGTTTGGCAAGGTCGCTCCCCAAAACCCTTGGGGTGCCAATACATTGGAATGGACCACACCGGTGAAGCACATTCACGGCAACTGGCCGGGTGAGATACCGACCGTATACCGGTGGCCGTATGATTACAGCAAACCCGGGCATCACGAAGATTTCATTCCGCAGAATGTGCCGTTCTCTGAAACGATGAGTTCGAACCTGCCGCACGATTTCGAGGGCAATCCAGAGGCCGAGCGTATCCAACGGGAATGGGAGTTGGCAAATAGCCCACAGGCGGAAAAGGAGACGGAATAAAATAACATGCTGCCCCCCGCTGAACGACGGTTTTTAAGGATTAACAAGGTAGCGATTGTTTCGATATTCATTGTGATCTTGGCAGGGGGGGTGGTGCGTAGTACAGGGTCGGGGATGGGATGCCCTGATTGGCCCAAATGCTTTGACCGGCTGGTGCCGCCTACGGATGTATCCCAATTGCCAGCGGGCTACGAAGAAAAATATATAGCTGGTAGAAAGGCGAAAAACGAGCGGTTCGCCAATATGCTGGATCGGTTCGGAGCCAAAGAGCTGGCAGACCGTATTCGCCACGACGAGAGTATTCTCCAACATGAGGAGTTCAATGCTGCAAAGACGTGGACCGAATACATTAACCGGCTTGCCGGGGCCACGACGGGGATAGTGGTGTTTCTTTGTGCCGTTTTCTCCATTACGTTCTTTAAAACAAAGCGATCCATTTTCGTTTGGAGTGTGATCAACGTATTTGTCCTTGGGTATCAAGCTTGGTTGGGATCAATAGTGGTATCTACCAATCTGATGCCTTGGATTATCACGGTGCACATGTTATTGGCATTGGTTATCTTGGCGATCAGTATCTATACCTATTTTAAGGTGAGATCGGTGCGCGACAAGGACTTGCTGATTAATCATACGTCGCACTGGTTGAAGCCACTGGCTATTTTTTCCCTGCTGCTGATTGTGGCGCAGGTAGCTATCGGCACCGGCGTGCGGGAAGAAATTGATATCATCGCGGCATCCGGGAATTGGCCCGACCGGGGAGAATGGTTGGCACAGGTAAGTGACGTATTTCAGATACACCGTAGTTTGGCTTGGTTATCCATTATCGTGATCGTAGCACTGTTTTTCATTGTGCGCTCGCGGTTTGCTGCTAATACGCATCAAAGCCGGTTCACCAACTTACTGGTAGTGTTGCTCGTGCTACAGTTGGTAAGTGCCTTGATATTGGCGTATCTGGACATGCCGGCATACGCGCAGACGACCCACTTGATGCTCGCCTGCTTGTTGTTCGGTACCCAGTATTACTTAATGTTGTTATTGGGTACTGTGTCGCGGAAGAACGCTTGACAATTTTTGAATAGTGAGTGAATGAATATATCGAATAGTGACATACGAGCCAGGAAACAGGGGGATGCCGTCGTACAAAGGCACCACCGCGGGGCGGTACTGGCGGAAGTAAAGCAGTTTGTTGGCGATTTGAAGAAGTTGGTCAAAATGCGGCTGACGATGACGGTGGTGTTTTCAGCATCCATCGCTTTCTTGATCGGTAGTAAACAGCAGGGCGATATCAATTGGATCAACTGGCTGGTTTTGACTTTGGGTGGTTTCTTGGTGACTGGTTCTGCTAACGGGTTTAATGAGATCATAGAGCGCGATCTGGATAAGTTGATGAAGCGCACAGCCGATCGGCCGATCCCCGCAGGCCGGATGACTACCGGACAAGCATTGGTACTGAGCTTATTGATGGGTATCCTAGGTACGTATACGTTGGTGACGCTTAATTTCGTAGCCGGGTTGCTTTCGGTTTTTTCTATCATATTGTACGCTTTTATTTATACGCCAATAAAGCGCAAGTCACCGATTGCCGTATTCGTAGGTGCATTCCCGGGGGCGTTGCCGCCATTGATTGGATACTATGCGGCTTTTAGCCAGGACGATCTGGCGCTATATAGCCAGTCTAACGCAGCCGCAATCGTCGTTATTCCACTGGTATTGTTTATCATCCAATTTGTGTGGCAGTTTCCCCATTTCTGGGGTATAGCGTGGGTACTTGACGAAGATTATAAGCGAGCAGGTTTCCGTCTGTTGCCCACTACACGCCGTGACAAATTCTCGGCATTCATGGTGCTGTTTTCAACCGTGTTGATGGTGCCTGTGAGCTTGCTCCCGTATTATTTCGGTTTTGGAGGTATTGTGGTTTCATTGGTGTCCGTTGCTGGGGCGTTACTATTCAGCTGGTACGGTTTACAACTGTTTTTGAAGCGCGATATGGCATCTGCTAAGAAAGTGATGTTTACCTCTTTTTTCTACTTACCGCTGATCCAATTGGTATTACTTTTTGATTTTGTAGCGTTATGATAGCCATGGCACAGTACACCCAAAATAAAGAAGAGTTAGCGCAGCAAAAGGCGAAGAAGTTCAATCTTTGGCTGGGAATGATCGGTATGTTCATGATGTTTGCCGCATTATCCAGCGGTTTCATCGTGTACACTGCTGGTGGGGCCGATCGTGGTATCAAAACCATATTGCCTGATGCGTTCATCTATAGCACAATACTGATCGTAGTTAGCAGTATAACCATGCAGCTTGCTTATGTTGCTGCAAAGAAGACCCAGTTTTCACAGCAGAAATTGCTATTGTTGGCAACGGTTCTTCTTGGCATTGGTTTTTTCATTGTGCAAGTATATGCATGGAGCATATTAACGAGTAGGGGCGTGGTGTTTGTCAATACCAATGCTTCCCAATCGTTTATCTATATTTTCACTGGTATGCACCTTGCCCACATTCTGGCAGGGATTATCGTGTTAGTCCGGGCGTTGGTGGGGCGCGTTCAAGGTATCAGCCAGGTCAATAATGTGTTCCGGATGGATTTAGCAACGTTATTCTGGCATTTTCTAGGCTTTTTGTGGATTTATATTTATGTTTTTTTACTTTTGAACCAATAACACTGAACAATGAGTACAACTGTAACGGAATTAGATAAGGTTAAAACCGGACGATGGAACGGTGGTAGATCGCCTTTCAATGTAGAGTACGGTAAAATCATGATGTGGTTTTTCCTTACGTCCGATGCATTCACGTTTTCGGCCTTTTTGATTTATTATGGCTCGCAGCGGTTTGCCCATATGACGTGGCCCGACCCGGATAAATTATTTCAGTCGATCCCCTTTGTGGCCGATTACGGTTATCCGTTGGTATTTGTGGGCATCATGACCTTTATCCTCATCATGAGTTCGGTGACGATGGTACTGGCGGTAGAAGCGGGGCATCGTATGGCGAAAAAGGAAGTCGTGGGTTGGATGATAGCAACGATTATCGGTGGTCTAATGTTCATCGGTTGCCAAGCCTTAGAGTGGACGCACCTTAATCATGCCGGTTTTTGGTGGGGAAGTATTCCATCACAAGAGGGGGTGTCGCCGGAGGTCACACTTGCACCGTATTTCTCAAAAGAGATTTCGGAGGTCTCGGCATTGCAGTTTGCCAACCTCTTCTTTACCATCACCGGATTTCACGGATTCCACGTATCTATCGGTATCCTGCTGAATATTATCGTATTGGGTATGACCCTCGCCAATGTTTTTGAACGCCGGGGCAGCTACCTTATGGTAGAAAAAGTCGGGCTCTATTGGCACTTTGTGGACTTGGTATGGGTATTTGTGTTCACGTTCTTTTATTTGGTATAAACAATTAAAGCAGTTATCGAAATTATGGCTTCTCAACATCTAGATCAGACGGTAGAGCACACGGAAGGGCAACACCAAGAGGGAATGACCAAGGGTAAGATCTGGCGGGTCTTTTTTTACCTCCTAGCGCTCACGGCACTCGAATTTTTCATAGCCTTGGTGCTGGTTCATGGAGGGGTAATCGAAAAGACCATGGCAGTGAACGTAGTTTATATCGTACTTACGCTGCTTAAAGCATACTATATTATTGCATATTTTATGCACTTGAAGTTCGAAACGTTCGGCTTCATCATGTCGGTCGCTATCGCGTTTGTGCTGATTATTTATTTCATCGTACTGATGCTCACTGAAGGCGGATACCTCAATACGCACTACAATCCGTTCCCTCATTGGGACAATCCGCAATGACAGGTATTGTAAATACCAGTGGTATAAAGAAAATTATGATCCTGGCAGCAATTCTAATCCTGCCAGGATTTTTATATTTCCTACTGGAACGAAAAGCGGAGAACCGCTATCAGAACCTACCGATTTATGGAGAGAAGGTGTTGACCGGTACCTCCACCAGCCGGATGGGGAAGCAAGTACCAGATACCTTATTCCACCAGATTACCCCTTTTTCGCTGACCAACCAGATAGGGGTGCCCGTGTCAGTATTGCAGGAAGATACGACCATATCGGTAGTCAATTTCTTTTACACGCGGTGTACTACCTTTTGCAAGCACATGAACGACGAAATGAACCGGGTAGCGGATCGATTTGCCAATAATCAGATGGTAAACTTCTATACCATCACTGTTGATACAGCCTATGACACCCCGGAAGTCTTACAGGCATACGCGAAAGACTACCGGCCCGAAACAAAGAAATGGCATTTCCTTACCGGCGGTAAGGATGATGTGTATAATGTTGCACGGAATGGTTTCTTGGTCGATGCAGTAGAAGATACCACACGAGATGCCCACTTCATCCATAGCTCGTCACTGATATTGGTTGATTCCAAACGGCGTATACGGGGGTATTACGATGTCAACCAGAAAAAGGAGGTGGACCGGCTGATCGACGAACTGAAGCTGTTACTTGTGCAGGAAATCAGGGAACATAGCCCTTATTGAGGATTGAGGAGCAAGGATTTAAGGAGCAAGGATTTGAGGATTGAGGAGCAAGGATTTAAGGAGCAAGGATTTGAGGATTAAGGATTTGAGGATTAAGGAGTAATGCGGAAAACGGATAAATACAATAGGTGGATTATTATACTCTCCGTTGCCATTCCATTGGTCGTGGCAATGCTGTTCGGTGTTAACCTGCGGGACCTGGGATACGACGTCAAGCCGCTTACTTTTTTGCCGCCTATTTACGCTACGATCAACGGGATTACGGCGGTATTATTGGTCGCCGCGGTGATAGCAATCAAAAACGGGAACAGGCAGGTACATGAGAGATTGGTGAAGATATGTATCGGTTGCTCCGCTGCATTCCTCTTGATGTATGTTGCGTATCACATGACGGCCGAGTCGACGCCTTTCGGCGGTGAGGGTACAATCCGCTACATCTATTTCTTTATCCTAATTTCTCATATCTTACTTTCAATCGTTGTTATTCCCTTTGTATTGGTTACGTTCGTCCGGGGCTTATCGGGCGATTTTGCGCGCCATCGGAAATTGGCCAAGTACACATTTCCCCTTTGGTTGTACGTGGCGGTCTCGGGGGTGGTCGTATACCTGATGATTTCGCCATATTACACTTAAAACCGTAACTTTGTCTTCATGCAACGGATTTGGATATATCAAGCTGATCGGCAAATGACCGTGGCTGATAAAGTGAAAGTACTCGACAAATTAGCGCTTTTTACAGCGGAATGGAAGGCCCATGGCAGGCCATTGGCAGCGAATGCGGAGGTACGCTATGATCGCTTTATTATCCTGATGGTGGACGATGCTATTGCACCCCCAACAGGATGTTCTATTGATAAGTCCGTATACCTTTTAAAAGAAATTGAGAAAGAAACCGGGCTCGACCTATTCGACCGCTTGCAAATAGCCTACCGAAAAAAAGAAAGGATCGAAGTTGTGCCGCGCGATGAATTTGAACGTCTTATTGCCGCCGGCGAGATTACCGAGGATACCATCGTATTCAACAATCTTATTACATCCTACCCCGAATTGGAAACCCATTGGGAGGTGCCGTTAAAAGAAAGCTGGCACGCACAGGTTTTTTTATAATCATCAAGGTATTTTACTGTGCCCCATATACCGTACAATTGTATTGGCTTTACGGTTGATAAAGGCCGTCGGTTTGGCGGGCGACCAGCGACGCGGATTGGGCAGTACGGCGATAATCAATGCTGCTTGCCGCTTGGTAAGGCTCCGTGCCGACTTACCAAAGTAATGCTGGGCAGCAGCCTCGGCACCGTATAGTCCATCACCCGTTTCAATCACGTTGAGGTAGACTTCGAGAATCCGTTTTTTGCTCCAGAATAGTTCGATCAGTATGGTGAAATAGGTCTCGAAGCCTTTCCTTACCCAGGATCGGTGGGGCCATAGGAAAACGTTCTTTGCCGTCTGCTGACTGATGGTGCTGCCGCCACGCAACCTGCCCCCGTCTTTGTTACGTTGGTAAGCATCAGCAATGGCTTCACGGTCGAACCCCCAGTGTTCCATGAAGCGGGCGTCTTCGCCGGCTATGGCGGCGCGCTTCAGGTTATCCGAAAGATCCCCGTAACGTATCCACTTCTTCGTGATTTCCCGTCCCTTGCCATCGGTTTTCCGTTCGATGCCACGTTGCACCATGAGCCACGTAATCGGCGGATTGATAAAACGGAGTAAAATAACCCAAGAAATCGTGATAGCAAAAAAATAACAGAGTATCCGTAATGTCCACTTAAGATACACGTTTCTCTTCTTTCTGCGTTTTCGTTTGGTTGCCATGTCGTCCGATATGCGAATATACAAATAGAAACTTGCCAAAACGCCCCATTAATCCTATTTTTCCCCGGTACAACTTTTTTCTCAATGGCCGGGGAGAGACCAATAAATTCCCCGTTATATGCAACGCGAATAAATTGCATATAAAGGGGAATTTATCTAAGTTTACGACCATTTAAAAAAATCGGACGGTGGCAAAGACAGCGAAGAAAGAAACCCCATTGATGCAGCAATACAACAGTATCAAGGTGAAATACCCGGGTGCGTTATTGCTTTTCCGTGTAGGTGATTTTTACGAAACATTTGGTGAAGATGCAGTAAAGGCCGCCGGTATCCTGGGTATTGTGCTAACCAAGCGGGGCAATGGCAGTGAATCCGAGACGGCATTGGCGGGTTTCCCCCACCATTCGCTCGAAACATACCTGCCCAAATTGGTGCGAGCGGGCCAACGTGTGGCAATATGCGACCAATTGGAAGACCCCAAGACCACCAAAACCATTGTAAAGCGGGGCGTCACCGAATTGGTAACGCCCGGTGTCTCCTACAACGATAACATTGTCCAACAGAAATCAAATAATTACCTAGCTTCGATTTATTTCGACAAACAGGCCGTCGGCATTTCGTTCCTCGATATCTCCACCGGCGAATTCTTGGTGGCCCAAGGCAGTGTAGCATACATCGATAAACTGCTCCAAGGTTTCAAGCCAACGGAAGTAATTATGGGCAAGCGCCAATACAAGATGTTTGTTGACCAATTCGGAAACCAGTTCTATACCTATACGCTCGATGAGTGGGCGTATACAGGCGACTATACCACAGAGACACTGCTCAAGCATTTCGAGGTCAAGTCGCTCAAGGGATTCGGCATCGACCGATTGCCATTAGGTATCGTGGCAGCAGGCGTAGCACTGCACTACCTCAATGAGACAGAGCACCGTAACCTACAGCACATTTCCACCATATCGCGTATCGAAGAAGACCGTTACATGTGGCTCGACCGCTTCACCATACGTAACCTGGAACTGGTATCTTCAACCAATGAACAAGCTGCGACGCTTGCCGATGTGATGGACCATACGGCATCGCCGATGGGGGCCCGCCTGCTGAAACGCTGGATGGTAATGCCATTGAAAGATAAAAAGGCGATTACCGAGCGGCTGGAGGTTGTTGACTTCCTATACCGGAATGCTGACCTCCGTGACGAGTTGATACGTGATATCAAACACATCGGCGATCTGGAGCGGCTCATCAGTAAAATTGGCCTGCAAAAGGCCAATCCCCGGGAAGTTGTCCAACTGAAACGGGCGTTACAAGCAGTTGAACATCTGAAGACACTCATCGGTAGTGCACCGGTGCATGCACTTAATATCATTGCCGAGCAACTAAACGTCTGTACACTGATCCGTGGGCGTATCGAAGCGGAGCTGCAGCCGGAGCCACCCGTAGCCATAAATAAAGGGAACGTCATTGCCGATGGGGTAAGCGATGAACTGGACAAGTTGCGCCAGATTGCCTATGGCGGAAAAGATTACCTACTCGCCATCCAAAAGCGCGAGGCGGAAGCTACGGGTATCCCTTCGCTCAAAATTGCTTTCAACAACGTGTTTGGCTATTACCTGGAAGTGACCAATGCCCACAAGGATAAGGTTCCCGCGGAATGGGTGCGTAAGCAAACACTGGTAAATGCCGAGCGATATATAACCGAAGAGCTGAAAACCTATGAAGAACAGATACTTGGTGCCGAAGAGAAGATACAGGCATTGGAGGCCAAGTTATACGGCGAGCTCGTAACAGCTGTTGCCGAATACATCAAACCGATACAGCTCAACGCCCAGCTGGTTGCCCGGCTCGATGTGTTGCTTAATTTTGCCGTGATCGCCCACCGGAACCATTACGTTAAGCCGGTGATCGACCTAGCCAACGCTATCGATATCAAAGGCGGCCGCCACCCGGTCATTGAGCAGCACCTGCCGGTAGATGAAGATTATATCACCAACGATGTTTTCCTCGATAGCGACTCCCAGCAGATCATCATCATCACCGGGCCCAACATGGCGGGTAAGTCCGCTTTGCTCCGGCAAACCGCGCTGATTGTACTCATGGCACAGATGGGTAGCTTCGTGCCGGCCACAGAAGCACGTATTGGCCTGGTTGACAAAATATTCACCCGTGTGGGGGCCTCCGACAACCTATCGTCGGGCGAGTCGACATTCATGGTCGAAATGAACGAGACAGCCAGTATCATGAACAATCTGTCTGAGCGTAGCCTTATCCTGCTCGATGAGATCGGGCGGGGCACCAGCACTTATGATGGCATATCCATCGCCTGGGCTATTGCCGAGTTTCTTCATAACCACCCTACAGCGCGCGCAAAGACACTTTTCGCCACCCACTACCACGAGCTGAACGAGCTCGCCGCTTCTTTTCCGCGGATCAAGAATTTCAATGTTTCGGTAAAGGAAGTCGCAAACAAAGTGATTTTCCTGCGTAAATTGGTGCCGGGAGGTAGTGAACATAGCTTTGGCATCCATGTGGCCAAGCTTGCGGGAATGCCTCCCAAGTTATTGCAACGCGCCAACGAGATACTGAAACGGCTGGAGCAGGAACGTACCGGCGGTGAGCACATCAAAGACAGCATCAAGAAAATCCAGAAACAAGCTTATCAACTGCAGATGTTTTCTATCGACGATCCCATTTTGGTGAAAATCCGGGATATGCTCAACAATCTCGATGTGAATACCCTGACTCCAGTGGAAGCGTTGATGAAACTCGATGAGATACAGCGGTTGTTGAAGAATTGAACCGTTCACCGATTGTCGCTAAGAACGTAGCGGCCGAACTCCTTGCCGAAAAGACATATATTAACCCGAGTGGCCGTGTGGATAGCAGTGAGTTTTACATTGTGGTGCCTAATGCCTGCAACGAACAGGTGAAAACCGACGGACAAGTACACGTTACTTATACTTACCTGCGGCAGATCGAATCTGGTAATGCCGATGTGTAACCTTAACGGTTATCTGTATATTAAAGCAACTTTAGCTAAGTTTGTAAAAAAAGGGTAACGAATGTCTAAAACTATTATTAAAGCAGCGACCGTTGTCAACGAAGGACAAACAAATGTATTCGATGTATTGCTAAGTGGTGGGCGTATCGAAAAAATCGCACCGGAAATCAATACACCAGCCAACGTGGAGATTGATGCCGAAGGGCTGCACCTGTTGCCCGGCCTCATCGATGACCAGGTGCACTTCCGCGAGCCCGGCCTTACCCACAAAGCGGATATCTGGCATGAAAGCCGCGCAGCGGTAGCCGGCGGCATTACATCGTTCATGGAAATGCCTAATACAGTGCCTAATACACTGACCCAAGAACTGCTGCAAGATAAGTACGATATCGCTTCGAGCCGGTCACTGGCAAACTATTCCTTTTATATGGGAGCGGCCAACGATAATCTCGATGAAGTACTCCGCACCGACCCGCATCGGGTATGTGGGGTCAAAGTGTTTATGGGATCATCCACCGGGAATATGCTGGTGGACGACGAGTACACGCTTGAAGGTATATTTGCCAATTCGCCATTGCTTATCGCTACGCATTGCGAGGATGAACGGACCATTAGGCAGAACCTGGCGATGTATACGGGCATGCACGGCGAAGACGGGCTGACCATTGATATGCATCCCCTCATCCGATCGGCAGAAGCGTGCTACATCTCATCGTCACGTGCGGTCGACTTGGCACGGAAGCACGGCACCCGGTTGCATGTGCTGCATATTTCCACGACTGAGGAGACCGGCCTGTTTGAAAATAATACCCCACTCCCACTGGCCGAAAAACGGATTACCGCTGAAGCATGTGTACACCACTTATGGTTCACCGATGCAGACTATGCACAGAAAGGTAATCTCATCAAATGGAACCCGGCGGTGAAGACAGCAGCAGACCGCAAAGGGATATTGGAAGCGGTGCTCGATGGGCGTATAGACATAATCGCCACCGACCATGCGCCCCATACATTGGCAGAGAAGCTTCAGCCTTATGCCAAAGCGCCATCGGGCGGGCCACTGGTGCAACATGCACTGCTGGCGTTACTGGACATGCATCATGATGGCAGGCTTACACTCGAACAGCTGGTAGAAAAAACAGCACACCATGTGGCCACCTGTTTTCAAGTGGAGCAGCGCGGCTTTATACGCGAAGGGTATTGGGCAGACCTGGTACTGGTCGACCTGAATAAACCTTACACCGTGAGCCGGGATAACATTTTGTCGAAATGCGGCTGGTCCCCCTTCGAGGGACACACATTTAAGTCTACCGTCACCCATACATGGGTATCGGGCAATTTGGCATATAAGCAAGGAAAAATCGTGGAACAGGGTAGCGGCCAACGGCTGTCGTTCCAACGGCTGTAATGAGCGTAAAAAGAATATGGATAAACGTACCTTTATCAAGACCTTAAGTTTGGGTATGGCATCGTTGCCTATTGCCACCGGTGGCCCCACAACCGTACGTCACTACCGGCCTTCCATTCACCCGCCGACCATCAAAAAGGGTGATGTCGTAGGCGTAATTACGCCATCATCGGCATTGGTAGATGACGAAGGGTATTCGATTGCCGAAGCGAATTTTGAGACGCTGGGCCTTCGGTTGCGCTGGGGTAAACATGTGGGCAAGCGATACGGCTACCTAGCCGGCAAAGACGACGAGCGGCTTGCCGACCTGCATGATATGTTCGCTGACCCCAGTGTAAAGGCCATCGTGTGCCTGCGGGGAGGGTCGGGCGCCGCGAGGCTGCTCGATAAGCTGGATTATGGACTCATCGCCCGCAATCCGAAGATTTTCTTGGGATACAGCGATATCACCGCGTTCCACCAAGCCATCCATACCCAAACGGGGATGATTACCTTCCACGGTGCCGTGGCAAACAGCAAGTGGACCCCTATGGTATTTAACCAGTTCGAACAGCTGTTTTTCGAGGGTAAGCCACCCGTGTACTCCGATAACCAACGGCCGGTACGTACGTTGGCGCGTGGCACAGCTGACGGGAAACTATTGGGTGGGAACCTCACTGTCTTAACAGGTATAGCGGGCTCCCGTTATTATCCCGATTTTACCGGCAGTATCTTGTTTTTGGAAGATATCGGGGAGGAACCCTATCGGATCGACCGGATGTTCAGCCAGTTGGAACTATCCGGCGCATTGAAGCGCATCAACGGCTTTGTTTTTGGCCGATGCTCGGACTGTGAAGCATCGAGTCCGCGCAACTCATTGACATTGGATCAGATTTTGGATCATTATATCAAGCCACTGGGTATCCCAGCTTATCAGGGAGCATTGATTGGGCACATGGATGAGCAATTTATCCTACCGGTAGGTGCCCGGGTGCGTATGGATGCAAATAAGGGTGCCATCACGGTGTTGGAAAACATTTTTGCTGCCGGTTAGTTAATTGTAACGATGAAGCATATCATCCATTTGTTTACAATTGTCTTGGTTTCGGCTGCCTGCAATGGGGTGGGCCAAAGCCGGATTACTTATGTGCCGGATACGGCCATGCTGGGGAATGCTTTTGAAACCTACCGTGAGCCAACCATTGCCACCCGCCGTTTCAAGCATGCCGATATTGAGCCGCTTATCCTCAAAAGAAAGGGTAGTGGTGTGTTCGATGTTGTGCAATTGGGTATTTCGGTACTTAAGAAGCCGATCTATCAGCTTAAGTATGGCGATGGCCCGAAGCGGGTGATGCTATGGTCGCAGATGCATGGCAATGAGCCCACGGCCACGATGGCACTGATGGATCTGTTCAACTTCCTCGAAGCATCGGGAGACGGCATGGATAGTATCCGCAACCTGTTGAAGGAGCAAACCAGCCTGTATTTCATCCCGATGCTTAACCCCGATGGTGCGGATGTGTATACCCGCCGCAATGCGATGGACATCGACCTCAACCGGGATGCACGGTCGGGGGCCACAGTCGAAGGGCGGATCTTAATCAATGCGGCTAAGACTGTACAGCCCGATTATGGGTTCAATTTGCATGATATGCACGTTTACTATAATGTGCCCGGTACACCTGCACCCGTAACCATCGGCCTGCTGGCGCCGGCTTACAATAAAGAACGCGAAGTTAATGATGTCCGGGGTGATGCGATGAAAATCACCGCAGGTATCAACAAATTGCTGCAAGGGTATGTGCCCGGAGGCGTTGCCAAGTATGACGATACCTATTCTCCGCGGGCGTTTGGTGATAATTTTCAAAGCTGGGGAGTCCGTACCGTACTAATCGAGTCAGGTGGCTACAAAGGAGACCCCGAGAAACAATTCATCCGTAAGCTCAATTTCATCATTATCCTTAACTCGCTCATTGAAATAGCACAAGGCAGTTATGCGCAGTACGATGTCGAAGCGTATGAGGCTATGCCCTTCAGCGATTCAAAACTTTCCGATGTATTGCTGCGGCATGTCAGTGTTGCTCGCGACTCGATGGATTATACCGTGGACTTGTCCATCAACCGCAATGAGTATACCGTAGGCAGCGATTACTATGTGCAGTCGCGCATTACCGATGTTGGCGACCTGGCTGAGAATTTCGGCTACGCCGAACTGGATGCCGTAGGTCTCCACTTCATGGCAGGGAAGATTTATCCCACCGTGTTTGACCATGTTGATGACATATCGTTGGAGCGGGCGTTAGCATTATTGCGGGAAGGCTATTGTGCTGTCCAGTTAGCGCAGATGCCCGACAACAGGCACCACGGGTTACCATTGGTAGCCTTCTACCAGCAAGCCCCCAACACTGCAAGCCCACATTTAGGTAGGGCGGCCAACTTCTTCCTGGCGCGGGATGGCAAGCCGGTATATGCGGTAATCAATGGGTACTTGCTCGACCTCTCCACCATGCCGCAGGAGATATTTAAGAATTATGTCCAGTGATTGGTATCGGGGTAATCAAGAACTAGGGCAATTTTAGTATAACGGTTGAATACCCTCTAAATCGCCGAAAAGGCCATTTTGATAATCAAAAAAACATGGACAATATCCAAACCGGTTGGATTTTTGATAACTTTATGGTTGAATTAGTTGTAAATCTATCGAATCAATGTTCAAGAGAATAGTACCGGTTTTTTGTGTATGTGTTTGGGCACTCTCGGCGTCAGGCCAGCCATTTGATAGCGACCAGCCGTATTCAGCGGTGAAAGGGAAAGATGAGCTGGTGTTAAGTAATCGGCAGGGACAGCCATTGCTCACCTACCGATACACCGTGAAAGCCCCGCCCCAAGGGGTAAGTGCCGCTTATGGCCGTTCGGGATACATACACCCATTACAAACATTGGGCGGGAAAACACTCACCACTATCCAACCGGCGGACCACTACCATCATTATGGTCTGTGGAACCCCTGGACCCGTGTGGAATATGATGGTAAATTGTACGATTTATGGAATATCGGCGATAAACAAGGGACAGTCCGCTTTGTGGATTTTGCCGAAATCTTCCAGGATAACAAACATGCAGGCTTCGAAGCGGTGCACCACCACGTTATCTTTAACGAAGGCGAGGAGACTACCATCATGAAGGAAAATTGGCGCATCGCCATTTCACAGCTGGATGCCAATAAATATGCTGTAGACATCCGCTCTACGTTAGCCCCGATAACTGATATCGATGTCATATTGAAGGAATATCGTTACGCCGGACTGGGCTTTCGTGCAACTCCCGAATGGACCAATACGAATAGCGGTGTGCTGACGTCAACTGGCAAAACCCGCAAGGATGCAGACGGTTCGCTTGAGCGCTGGACAATCATGTTTGGTCAGCTGGGGAATGGTGAAGGAGGTGTGCTTTTTCTTTCCCATCCCCAAAATTACAATTTTCCCGAGCCGGTGCGGATATGGCCCGAAGATGCCAACGGCGGCCGTGGAGACCAATTCTTCAATTTTTCGCCGACCAAAAACAAAGATTGGATTTTGGAAGCGGGAAAAGAATATACCCTCCAATATCGACTCATTGTTTTTGATGGCACATTATCGGCAGGTGAGGCGGAACAGCTTTGGCAGTCTTTTGCCAATTGATAGAACTCTGGGTGGCTGAAGTGATAATTTTTTAAGACAATTATGAAACTCAACTTTCTTTTGCGGCTTAGCCGTGCAACGCTAATTGCACTACCATTTTTTCTGTTTGCAGGAGCAGCAATTGCACAGTCTGTAAACTGGAAAAAGATTAATGTATTGGTATATACCAAAAATGGTGTCGGGTTTGTACACGACAACATCGAGAACTCGGTCATCGCTTTGAAAGCACTGGGCGATCAACATGGCTTCTCTGTCGATGCCACCGACGACCCGTCTGTATTCACCGACGAGAATCTCCAGAAATACGACGCGCTGGTTTTTTCAAACACCAATAATGATGTTTTTGACACCGACGCACAACGTGTGGCTTTGATGCGTTATATACAAGCGGGCGGTGGCTTCGTGGGAATCCATTCGGCTTCGGGCACCGAGCGCAAATGGAAATGGTTCAAACAGCTATTGGGCGCAACCTTTTATTGGCACGACAAATACCAGCCGTTTACTGTCGATATCATTGACGCGAAGCATCCTTCGGTAACCCACTTGCCCCGAAGATGGGTGCGGGTAAAAGGCGACGAGTTTTACTACCTGAAGCAAATGAGTGTCAACCTCCACGTGGTGGCCGTAAACGATGCCAAGACATTGAAAGGAGAAGATGACCGCCGTTTGGACACCTTTGGTGATGTCTTCCCATCCGTATGGTGCCACGAGTTTGATGGCGGCAGGTCGTGGTACACGTCGCTTGGCCACAGTAAAGAGGATTATATGGATGAGGAATTCAGGAGACATATCCTCGGCGGTATAGAATGGGTGGTAACCGGAGCTAAGAAGCGAGATTATAGCAAGGCTTATGCATCTACGCCGCAAGACGAGGTGAGAGAACGCTAATCGATTAATTAAACCTTAAAAATAGTACATCATGGATACTCCACGTAAGCAATTAGATAGACGAACGTTCATTAAACAGTCGGCCGGTGGGGCTGCCCTGTTGGCTGCGGCATCCGCATTTCCAACCATCGTTCCGGCATCGGTATTCGGCAAAAACGCGCCAAGTAACCGCATCCATATCGGGCAGATCGGTTTTGGCCGTATCGCTAAATCACACGACCTACCGGAGGTATTGAAGCACGATTATGTGCGCATCATGGCCGTGGCCGACGTGGACCGTAACCGGGCCGCAGCGGGCAAGGAGTGGTTGGAACAAGAGCAGGCAAAGAAAAACGGAGGGAAATCACCCGTAGACGTAAAAACGTATGGTGACTACCGTGATTTGATTGCCGATAAAAATATCGACGCCGTAGTAATCAGCACGCCGGACCATTGGCACGCACAACCGGCGATGGAAGCCGCGATAGCGGGGAAACACATTTATTTGCAGAAGCCCACCTCGCTAACCATCCAGGAGGGGCGTATGATGGCCGATACCGTAGCGCGAAAAGGCGTTGTGTTCCAATTGGGTAGCCAGCAACGCTCGGTACACCCCTGGCCTCAGTTCAAACGGACATGCGAACTGGTGCGTAATGGCCGGATCGGTACGGTGAAACGGGTTATCGTTGGGCTCCCGGGCGACCCCGCAGGGGGGAACCCTGCCGAAATGCCTATACCGGATAACCTCGATTACGACCGCTGGTTGGGCTCTACGCCGCTGGTGCCTTACACACTCGATAGGGTCCACTCACAAACAGATATTTACGACCGGCCTGGGTGGTTGCGGTGCGAGCAATTTGGTGCGGGCATGATTACGGGATGGGGCTCACATCACCTGGATATCGCACACTGGGGGTTGGATACCGAGTTGAGTGGGCCACTTGAAGCCGAAGGTTGGGCTACGTTCCCGACGGAGGGCTTGTGGAACGTACATGGTGACTTCGAAGTGCAGATGCTATATCCGGGAGATGTGGTCATGCAAATCAGTGGAAAATATCCGAACGGTGTCCGGTTTGAAGGAACGGAAGGCTGGATATTCGTGTCGCGGGGTAATGTAGGGGTTACCGCTACCGACCCCGGTGCAGCCGATGGTAAGGAGAACGAGGCGTTCAAAGCGAGCGACAATAAGATACTCCAATCGGTGATCGGCGAAAATGAAACTAAGCTTTATGAAAGCCCCGAGCAGCATCAGAATTGGCTAGAATGTATCCGCAATGGTAAGCAAACCATCAGCCATGTCGAAATCGCACACCGTTCAGGATCGGCCTGCCTAATTGCCCATGCCGCGATGAAACTGGGGCGCAAACTGCGGTGGGACGCCAGTAAAGAACAGTTCATTGGCGATGACGAAGCGAATGCACTGCTCTCGCGCCCGCAGCGATTCCCCTATGGGACGTCGTATGTTGGGTAGTCATAAGTCGTAAGTCATAAGTTAAATATCCAAATAGCGAAGAATAGATGAAGAAAAAATACGGGCTGGTCTCATGTATAGCGATTGCCTGCCTTGCAGCATGCAGCACAAGCCATAATGATATGCATCGGAAAGATATCCAATTAATTACCGTAGCACCGGGACATTTCCACGCGGCATTGGTGCAAAAGACCATGTATCCGCAAGTGGATAGCGTAGTGCATGTGTACGCGCCGGAGGGAAGTGAGTTGCAAGCTCACCTAGCACTGATAGACCAATATAATACACGCGACACCGACCCAACTCGTTGGGATGAGGTTGTGTATTCGGGGCCTGATTTTCTGAAGAAAATGTTGGCAGAGCGGAAAGGTAATGTCGTTGTGCTGGCAGGCAATAACCGCGATAAAATTGATTACATCACCCAATCTATCGATGCCGGATTGAACGTGCTTGCCGATAAGCCCATGGCAATCAATCCCGCAGGCTTTTCAAAATTGGTCGATGCTTTTGCTAAGGCAGAAGAGAATAATGTGCTGCTATATGACATCATGACCGAGCGCTACGAAATCAACACGATGTTGCAAAAAGAGCTATCGCAAATCCCCGATTTTTTTGGTGAGCTTGAAAAAGGCACTGCGGAAAACCCGGCCATCACGAAGGAGAGCGTACACCATTTCTTCAAGGAAGTATCGGGCAAGCCGTTGGTACGACCCACGTGGTTTTATGATACGCAGCAGCAGGGCGAAGGGCTGGTTGATGTAACTACCCATTTGGTAGACCTGGTGCAGTGGGAAAGCTTCCCAGGTGAGATTATTGACTATGAGGGGGATATTGAGCTGATAACGGCCAGGCGGTGGCCAACGGTGCTAACCCCTGCCCAGTTCCAGCGTTCGACGGGGCAGCAGGAGATACCTGGGTTCCTTACCGAAGTAGTCAACCAAGATGGTAACCTCGCGGTATTCGCTAATGGTGAAATCAATTATAAGTTGAAAGGAGTGCACGCGAAGGTGTCTGTGATCTGGAATTTTGAGGCGCCGCAAGGTACGGGCGATACCCACTACTCGATTATGCGCGGGACGTATGCTAACTTGATTATCAAGCAAGGGGCTGAGGAGAGTTATAAGCCCGTGCTGTATGTGGAGTCTACAGGCGCGCGTGACGAGGCTGCATTCGAAACCGCCTTGGCTCAGGCTATGGACCAATTGGAAAATACTTATAACGGTTTGGGATTCGAGCGGTTGGCTCCAGGCCGGTATCGGATCAGCGTAAGCCCCTCGCTGGTTACTACGCATGAAGAGCATTTCGCACAAGTGGCTGAAAAATACCTGGGCTTCCTGCATGCGGGTGCGATGCCTGAATGGGAAGTTCCCAATATGATCGCTAAGTATTATTTAACAACGAAGGCACTTACGGAAGCTGAGACTGTCGCCGCACCGTAACAGGCAGCGCGACGGTCTATCCGTTCAGCCGGATTCCGATACCCGGTGTATCGGGCAAGATTACTTTACCTTTTACCACTTCCATGCCGCGGTAAATATCATTGCTGGTGAGGAGCGCGCCATCCAGGTCAGCCCAATCGACTACTGGCGACAACTGTGCCGCGGCGGAAATGGCGCACGATGTCTCGGTCATACAACCCAGCATCACTTTCATATCGAGCGCGCGCGCCAGTTCGGCCATCCGGTGGGCTTCGCGCATGCCGGTGCATTTCATCAGCTTGATATTGATGCCACTGTACACACCAAATGCACGGCGGACGTCTTCCAGTCGTTGTACGGCTTCATCCCCTACAGTCGGTATCGGGCTGTTTTCGGTAAGCCATGCATTGTCGTCCACCTGCTCTTTTGGCATGGGTTGTTCGAGGAATACAACGCCGCGTTCGGCTAGCCAATGGGCCATTTCCAGTCCTTCCTCCCTTTGTTTCCATCCTTGGTTCACGTCGGCGCACAATGGTTTGTCCGTGACCTCTCGGATTGTTTCGATCATCATCTTATCGGTATCAAGACCCAGTTTCACTTTGAGTATTTTATAAGGTGCTGCTTCGAGCACTTTCTGCCGTACTACATCTGCCTTGTCTATGCCGATGGTAAAGGAAGTGTTTGGCGTATCTGCCGGATTGTATCCCCATATCCGATACCACGGTTGGTTCATGAGTTTCCCCAAAAGGTCGTGAAGTGCAATATCGACCGATGCTTTAGCTGCGGTATTCTTGGGTGCAAGTTCGTCGATATAAGTTAGAATATCGGCAGTATGGAAGGGGTCGTTGAATCCCGAAAGGTCCACCCGGTCTAGGAATGCCGATACACTTTGATGGGACTCGCCGAGGTACGGTGGCATCGATGCCTCGCCATAACCGACGGTTCCATCGTATTCCAATTCGGTGAGAACAACCGGTGTCGTGCTACGCGAGCCTGCCGCAATGGTAAACACATGGCGGAGCTCGAGGGTATATGGGCGGTATCTCAACGTAAATTTTCCGAATTTCCGTGTGATGGCTTGCATGGTTATTTTCTTTTTTTATCGGTGGCTGAAAGATAAAAAGGATTCGATGAAATAGCTTGGAGGGCCGGGTCTTCCTGACCGACGTAGCGGCGTGCACTCACCAACGTTCGCGACTGGAAATCGCTGTAGTTCGGTGCGTCCGGTAACATGCTGTTGATTCGTACTGTTCCCGCAGAATGGATGAATTCGCCGTTGCCCAAGTACAGCGCCACGTGCGTAATCCTGGCGTCGGGCGACCGCCCTTTGCCGGATGCGAAAAAGAGTAAGTCGGCCGGTCGCAGGTTCCGCAGGGCCTTATCGGTGTCTAACGTGTCGGCCGATAATATATCGATGGGCTCACCCACAAGCACCTGTTGAGATGCATCCCGCGGGATGATGATGCCATTCATAAAATAGGCGGTTTTGGTGAAACCACTGCAATCCACGCCTTTTACCGACGTGCCACCCCAAAGATAGGGGACACCCATCATGGATTTTGCAATGGCTAGTATGTTTTCGCCGGTTAGATCCCTGGTGCCCAACCATTCGTCGAAAGGACGGACCAACGCCTGGTCGATATAAGCAAGGCGCCCATCCGGATATTTAACATGGTAGAATCCGCCGGTTTGCCCCAATGCAACCAGTAAGTCGCCCATAACCAGATCAGACACACGTAACGACGTGGCATCAGCCTGTGTATGGGAGTGCCCGAAGTCGGCGGTGAAGATGACCTTTTTGGCCGATTTCCACTCCTCAGCCCCTTCGATAGGAACGGGAGTGATGGAAGAAGTGCTCACCCAAGCAATATAGCCTTCCGGTGTCCGAACCCGATAGTATCCATTTTGCTGCTGGAGTAAATCGACCGTCGTACCCAATAATACCTGCGAAGCTAGCTCAGCCTGGTTGCGCGGTGATACGCGCAAATTTGCCACCGAAAGGTTGACAATACCCTGAATATTCTTCCCCACACTGCTGTCGGGCAATAGATTTATCGTTATCTTTGTTTCGGAGACACCAGCGTTGGCAAGCGACCGGCGGAAAGCATCCCGAGCCTCCGGTTCTGTAGTGATTATGCTATACTGCTGGAAGGGGGCCTCTGGTATATGCAGCTCAAAAAGGGCTGTGCGCGCATCGGGGGCGTATTGGATTTTTATATCTTCGACAGTGTGCTTGATTTTATAGTACTCGGCAGAATCCTGCAAATGGGTATGGGCATTGGCCGATAAACCGACAATACAGAAAAATGGTGATAACAGGCGTATATAAAGGGCTTTCATCATGGGATATGTTTCCTACGAAGTTAGGTTATAAATCGTTACTGTACAATTTTTATGGTAAAATCATTCGTTGATACTGTAATGTCGCACGAATATGCAAGGCGCCTGGCGTGAAACAAGAAAATAGGGAATGATTAACAGACGGTTATTTATAAAGGCCGGGGCACTGGGGGCTTCTGCTCTTTCGGTTGTCGGCTTGGCATCGGCGCGTAACGAAAAGTCACGTTCGAACGCCAGAACCAATAAGCCCATCGTAATAGCTACTTGGGATTTCGGTGTAGCTGCCAATCAAGCGGCTTGGACGGTATTGGCGAGCGGGGGGCGTGCATTGGATGCTGTAGAGACAGGCGTGCGTGTGCCGGAAGCGGACTTGGCCAACCCAACAGTCGGGAAAGGCGGGTATCCCGATCGTGATGGGCATGTCACACTTGATGCATGTATCATGGACGATAAAGGCAACTGTGGTTCCGTCGCCGCGTTGGAGCATATTGCCCATCCCATTTCCGTGGCGCGACTGGTGATGGAAAAGACACCTCATGTGATGCTTGTCGGTGAAGGTGCGCTGCAGTTTGCCCTGGCAAACGGTTTTGAGCAGGAGAAACTCCTTACGCCCGAAAGCGAAGCTGCTTGGAAGGCTTGGCTGAAGAAAGGTAAATATGAGCCCGTTATCAATATTGAAAATAAGTCGTTTACCAGCGATAGGCTACCGGGCAACCGATACAACCACGATACCATCGGTATGCTGGCGTTGGATAGCAGCGGCAATCTTTCCGGCGCCTGTACCACGAGTGGTATGGCGTTCAAGATGCGGGGCCGGGTGGGCGATAGCCCCATTATCGGTGCGGGCCTTTACGTGGATAATGAAGTGGGTGGAGCTACGGCCACTGGGGTAGGCGAGGAGGTAATCCGTACGGTGGGCAGTTTTCTGGTCGTTGAGTTGATGCGCCAAGGGATGTCGCCCCGCGAGGCGTGCCGCGAGGCGGTAGTACGCATCATCAAAAAGAAGCCCGAAACCGCAAAGAAAATCCAGGTCGGCTTTCTGGCCTTGAATAAGCAAGGCGAGTATGGTGCATTTTCATTGCAAAAAGGCTTTTCTTATGCTGTTTGCGATGCAAAGCAGCAGGATCTGCTGATGGATGGAGAGAGCGTGTATTGATTTGAAGGGCAAAGCGCAAAAAGCAACGTGCTGAAACTCCAAAAGTTTCTAAAAAACCAGGTCGATTTGCTGAAGCGTTGGCAAATTTGTTAACTTTGGGCCGCTTCTACTCGCCATGGGGAATGCTAAACCAGATAAACGAATAAGGAATCGGGCGCTATGTATGCTGATGTTAATGCTGATGACGGCAATCCGTCTTGATGCATCGCCCTATCGCCATGCCCAGGTGCTTCCCGGCGTAGACAAGCATCACACCATGATACAAAGGGCTACCAAAGATCCCTTTGGCATGGTATGGATGCTTTCCGGTGGCCTGATTTCGAGGTTTGACGGTGTTTCTGTCACCCCGTTGGCAAAACTTTACGGAAAGGAACTGCCGTTTTACGAAGCTGATGATCTGCATGCCGACCCGTGGGGGCGCCTGTGGATCAGTACGCGCAACGGACTTAAGATTTTTGACTTGAATACGTGGTCGTTCGCTGGCCGCGACCATCCCATGGAGGAGCTGGCGGGACGGCAGGTGGTTTCTTTTTTCGCAGCCGATGATGTGTTTTACATGGCGGATAGGCGTGGCAATGTATGGCTGGTCGGTGAGCGTGACGCGCGGTTGCTTTTCCGGTTCGATCCCTATGCAGTTTTCGAGCGCCGTCCGGTGGGCAGGCTTCTCGTGGCCGATCGTGACGGGGTGTGGCTGGCCTTCGGCGACAACTTGTATGGATATGACCTCGCGACGGGCAAGCAGACCGTTTCAAGGTTCCCTGACGGTCTATTCAGTCGCATGGAAGATTTACTGCCAGTTGACAACGGTGTCCTGATCCGCATTTATTCGCAGGGTTATTACGTGTATGACGGGGCAGCGTTCCGTGCCCTGCCACGTCCCATTTTTCCCACACGTGATTTTACTAACTGGAACCACTGGTCGTTTGAAACGGACGATAAGGTGGTCATTTTTCACGAGACCCAGTATTTCGAGTTCAGCCGTGATACGCTATTCCGGCTATTGGATTCAGGCACCCACCAATTCAACGAACACATCCTTAATAAACGGCTCAATGACTGGCAGCAGGCCGGTGATGAATGGCTGTTGAGTACTGACCACGGCCTATACAGTGTGTTCCCATCGCACATAGCGTTCGATTTTGTGGATTGTGGAAGCGCCCGAGGCATGATTAAACAAAATGGCACCTATTATTTCGGAGGCTACGGTTACCTGGATGCCTTACCGGACGGCGGCAAAGTGGCGCCGTTTGTCCAAGCCCCCGAGAACAATTATTATGCGTTTCTCCGCTTGTCGGCAGATACCGCATGCGTGGCTTTAGAGGGGGACTTCCTTGCCTACCTTGTGCAAGGTAACGTATCGGCCGCACCCGTGTATGTTGCGCCCCATACCCGTGAAACATTTACCGGCATGGCGTACTGCGTGGTAAAGTACGCGCCCGACACGCTGCTTGTGGGGACCTATAACGGACTATGGACGTATGCCCGGTCGACCGGTGAGGTGGCACCCTTGGTATGTCCGGCATCCGGATTTTTCAGCCGCGGTATGCGTGTGCAGTCGATATCCGTGCATGGAAACCGCATTGCCTTTACCGCCGACCGGGGTTTTTTCACCTGGGAGAGGCGTCATTTCCAGAAAGTATTTCCCGCAGGTAATACCGAGCTCAACATCTACGCGCATGTGCAGCGCGGTGATACGGTGTATTTGGCAACAAAGGGGCGTGGACTCATCCTGATCGCCGGGAAGGAACCCGCCCGAGCGATAACCGTCGAAGATGGACTGGCAAGCAATACGGTTTACCAGATGGCTTGGGTAGGCGGGGCGCTTTTTTTGGGCACGCACGAGGGCTTATCCGTCCGTAAAAGCGGGATAATCTCCAACTATTACCACACGGATGGGTTGCCCTTTGAAGAGTTCAACCACCAAGCCAGCTACTACGATACCGAGACGGACCGGTTGTTTATGGGCGGAATCGGCGGCTATGTCTCCTTCCGTCCCGGCCAATTGCTGCACGCCACCCAGCGGGTCGCCCCACAGCCCCGCCTTTCGGGTGTTAAAATCGGTATGCACTCGAACCGTTACGTAGAAGATTATGGCCGGATGCAGCTGGGTGATACCCTCGAGTTACCTTCAGATGCGGTATGGTTTTCGATGGACTTCGCGCGACCCGACTCCTACCGGAAGGTATATCGTATGCAATTTAAGATTGCGCCCCTTATGATGGAATATCAGGACATGCCGGCGTCGGCGCAGATTAACCTATCAGGGCTGTCTGCGGGCGAATACGAGGTGTCGGTTAAGATGGCGGCAGCGACCGGCGGTGGCTCTGCATCCGAACATACCTGGCTGGTTTACAAAGTGCCGGTTTTTACGGAGACGCTCACATTCTATGTGCTGGTCATCCTTTTTATAGGGGTGGTATCGGGCTATATCGTCTATGAACGGACACGGAAAATCAAGGGTGAAGAACGGCTCCGGCGCCGTATTTCGCGTGACTTGCACGATGAGGTGGGTGGACTGCTGACGGGCATATCGATGCAAACCGATCTCCTGCGCCTCCAGAACCACCGTATGAATTCCGTCGAATCAATTGGGGCTTACAGTCGCGAAGCCATCCAGATGATGGACGATATTATCTGGGCTGTAGACTCGCGGAACAACCACCAAGGTAATTTGAGTGACCGCATGAAGTTTCTCGCCGCCCAGTTGCTGGAACCGCTTGATGCGGTGGTAACCTTCGATATTGACCAGCACGACGACCGTAAGATATCGCAGAAGATACGGCAGAACCTCTACTTGATTTTCAAGGAAGCCCTGCATAATATCTGTAAACATTCGGCCGCGACGGACGTTCATATCAAACTGCGCCACATCGGCGGCCATATCGAGATGGAGATCTACAACGATGGCGTCGATAGGTCGCAAGTGGGGCGGCCCACGGGCCGCAGGGGACACGGCCAGCGGAACATGCAGCTGCGTGCGGCACAGCTTGGCGCAACCTTTACCGCCGGCATGGAGTCCACGGGCTACCGGGTGTCGGTTATGGTGCCTACCCGCCGTGCTTTTTTCGTGAACCCGTTTAAGCGGCGGAGCTGATTATGGGGGGCTGGGTACTATTTTTTGGCATTGTCGGTATCATATTCAGTGCGCTGGGAATCGTGCTGAGGGTGGTCGATTACCGGCGGAAGCAAGACGTTGCTGCCCTAGTGCTCAGCGTCGCCTTGTTCGCCGTCAGCTGGTATGCATTCATATACCTTATGATACTTACGGGCAGCGTGGTACACGTTCCCAATTTTTACAATAAAGGTATCCCGCTGTATTACCTGATTGCTCCGTGCATGTTTTTTTATGTGAAGCTCAGGCTGCGGCAAATACACAAGCTGCCCCGCTACTGGTACCTGCACTTGGCTCCGTTTGTCTTCGGGCTGGTAGACATCATGCCCTACGCCCTGACGAGCAGCGCTGAAAAGCAAGCCCTTATGGTACGGCTGGTAACCAACATCCGGACAGGGTTTGAACACGAGTATGGGTTTATCAACCAACAGTGGCATTATATCATCCGGCTGCTATTGGCTTTTGCTTATTTGCTGGCGCAATGGCGCGCATTATTTATGGCAGATACCGAAGATGGCGTTATATCCCGTCGACTTCTTTTCTCCCTGTACACCTTGACCATCATCTATTCGCTCTTTATCGCAATACAAGTAGGCATGGTCATGAATATTCTGTTCAACCAATTACAGGCATCATATATTTTGCGAGACGCTGACCAACTTATATGGATAGGTGGGCTTTACCTACTATTTAGCTTATGGGTTTGTTTCGGTCCGCGATTGTGGCGCTCCGATTGATATTTAAAAACCACACTAAAAGGGTAGTATTATCGTAATTTGGATATACTATCTTTGTTGGCACCATGAACAACACTATTCCCGATCAACTGGAATAGCTTTTACTCTACAATTATGAAAAATAGAAGTTTCAATTTGGTTGTTATCGAGGATAACCCGATCGTTGGGAAAATGTTGGAAACATATTTCCAGCAGTCTTCCCAATTCACCCTGCTGTTTTTAGCCACATCAACAGAAGGTTTTATGGATATGTGGAAAGACCAACGTATCGATATTCTGCTTTGCGATATTGGCCTGCCCGGCAAATCGGGTATAGAAGCAACCTGGTATGTAAAACGTAAATCGTTTGCTACGCAAGTCGTCATGTTTACCGTGTTCGAAGACAAGGAAACCATCTTCCAAGCCCTTTGTGCAGGCGCATCGGGTTATTTACTCAAGGATACACCGATGCCCAAAGTCGAAGAACAGTTGCTGGAGGTGATGGATGGTGGGGCGGTAATGAGCCCGCAGGTGGCGCGGATGGTCGTCAGCTATTTCAATCCGATGCTGGATAAGCAAGAGAATAAAGAAATCGATCGGCTCACGCAGCGGGAAATCGAGATTGTGTCGATGCTGCAGCACGGGGCAACCTATCGAGCCGTTTCCGAGCGGCTTTTTATCAGCGTGGATACCGTAAAATTCCATATACGCAATATTTACAGCAAGCTACAGGTCAATTCGCGGTCTGAGCTGGTGAACAAGTACTAAGCCGTCGCTATCCTTTTTTTAAAGAACCACCCATATGGGTGGGAAAAGATATCGAAACATCCGTTACTTTTGTACTCACCTGGATGAAGAACGCGATCATGATGTCAAATAAAAAGACGTTGGCCATTATCGAAGATAGGCGGGTTATACTCGACTCACTCACCTCATTTTTTGACCTATCTGAGCGATTCGATTTGATGCTAACGGCCGATTCGGCCGAGCAGTTCATCGAAAACTGGGCCGACCAGCGCATTGATCTGTTATTGTGTGACATCGGGTTGCCGGGCAAATCGGGCATTGAGGTAGCGTGGTATGTGAAGCGGCGTTCGGCGTCCACGCAGGTGGTCATGTACACCGTGTTTGATGATAAGGATGCGATTTTCCAAGCCCTGTGTGCGGGAGCCTCCGGCTACCTGCTGAAAAACACGCCGCTACCGCAGATGGAAGAGCAGTTGGTGGAAGTGCTGAATGGCGGTTCGGTAATGAGTCCGCATGTGGCCCGGATGGTCATCAGCCATTTCAATCCGTATTTGGATAAGCCATATACTGCGGATGCCGAACGGCTCACACCCCGCGAAATCGAGATCGTGTCGCTGTTGCAAGACGGATTTTCGTACAAACAAGTGGCCGCCCAGGCCAATATTAGTGTGGATACGGTGAAATACCACATCCGCAATATCTATGGCAAGCTGCAGATCAACAGCCGGACGGAATTGATCAATAAATATAAGCGGCCAACCTGACAGCCTAACATGTATTCCGGCCGATACCAGATTCCCCATGTTGTGGAGGTAGAACGCAACGCTGGTATCGGTTCCGGATGCATGTTCTTCCTTAGTCTAAACCGTTCTGAATCCCTTTAGCCACTAGCCCCTTTAATGAAGAACTACCGCCACTATCCGAAAAACCACCCATTTGGGTGGGGGAATGTATTCGCTGACGTGATAGTTTTGTAGCGTTATCACGCAATCGTGTACTACCAGAAGAATATATACTATGAGATCGACTGACAACATTTATGGGATTTATGCCTAGAAGTGGTCCGATTCAAGCCTCATAACGCTACCGATAAGATTTTATTGAACCATGCTAACTCATAAATCCCATAACACCTTACCCGCTTCCCCGACATGCACGCAACTGAAATTGAAACACAGGCGGGGCGTTTCGTTGAGCTTCCATGCAATTTCGCTTATGATTACTTGGCTGACCCTTGGTCTCGGACCAGTGATGGGGCAGACAATTCGCACTGTCCCGGTGGGCGGGGATATTCAAACGGCCATTAATACCGCAAATAGTGGAGATATTATTCAATTGGCTGATGGTACACATACAATCACAGCACAATTGGAGGTTACGAAGAGCTTGACGATTCGGAATGTTGGTGGCGGTGCAACGATTAAACTGAATAAAGCCCAAAGTACTACCTCACGGGTGTTTTTGATACCCCAAAGTGCTTCCCCGGTCTCTGTCTTGTTTGAAAATTTAACGATAACGGGAGGAAGAGCGACAGATGAAGGAGCAGGAGTCTATATGGGTATGAATGTCACACTTACCGTACTAAATTGCTTGTTTGAGGATAATATTAGATATACGGGGGGGCAATCTGGTAGAGGAGGAGGAATATACAATATCGATGGGGTTTTATATGTTTACAATAGTGTTTTCAGAAATAATCATGTTATACCAACAAATGAAGCACCAAGCGATGCACGAGGGGGGGCAATCAACAGCCAGGGTGAGTTCGCCCAATTGACAGTAGTAGATTCGGAATTCGAAAATAATACTTCTGCTAACCATGGGGGTGCCATTTTTATTGATAATCGACCCAATTTAACAGGGGGGGCGAATAGCACATTCACCCACCGAATTATTAATTCAAAAATTAATGATAATAGAGCTCGGACAAATGTTGCGTCACCACGGGGAGAGGGAGGGGGAATTCATGTGGTGGAGGGGAAGGTCATTATATATGGCTGTGACATATATAATAATGAAATGCTCGAATATGACGGTGATGCCAGTCCGACAACGCCTGGCGGAGCTATTCGATTACAAAAGACGACGGCAGGGATCGTTAAGAATAATAGATTTGTCAATAATATTAATCAGGGTGGTGCAGATAACGAAAGACATATAAGCTATAGTGGAAGTTTTGATATCTCCGGAAATTATTTTGGAGATTTTCCGCCTGTCGGAGCAACATTGAATAGTCTTACCGAAGATCGTGTTGTTAATTTGGAGCTTGAATTTGTGGGAAATGGACAGGGCACGGTAACATTAAGTAAGGGAACCAATACAAGTTGGAATGAAATTTTTGATGCTTTTGAAGACTTTGATTTGCATTTGTCAAGTCTTGGAAAAAGTTGGATCAATAAACAATCGTTTGAAGATTTTTTTGGAAATGAAGTGGAGGTTGAGAAAAATGGAGAGAATGAAAAGACCTGGGAAAACCTTCCCGTTACGTTACCAATTGTATTAACGGTAGAAGAAGACGAGGAAGATGTCATTTCGGAGTTTCACGCCTGGACAGGGCCTGGTACGGGTTCCGAAACCAATAAGGTGCGAAATCTGACGCTACCTGTAAATAGTCCATTATCAACATTACGGGCGGCTATTTGGAGTCTTCCTATGCATATCACCCTTACTGGGCTAACCAATAATTTGACCGCAGGTGAGATTTCTTCAAATGCTGAGCCGGATTTATTCAAACTTGAAGTTTTAGATGGGAATTACGCGCCGACCCGGGTAAAGACGAATATGACCTTCGATTTAACCTCGACAGGTAACGGAAAATTTTATGATAGGGGTGGTAACGAGATTACAGACATCACTGTATTAGCGGGGAGCAATGCGGATGAAAGTGAACCGGTCTATTTTAGGTATTCTAATACGGCCGCAGGCAATCAGACCATTACCGCCACTTGGGATTCGGGTGAACCGGATGTGGGGTCAGATACCTACGTTATTACGATTATTCCCGATGTAGCGGATGCTGTAACTACTCAATTTTCTGCGAATGACGACGTGTTAGACGTCGGTCAAAGCACGGCACTAACAATCGAGGTCTGGGATCAATATGACAATGTAATTCCCGAGGCTACCGTTACCGTTACAACCAACCTTGGAACCCTTGATGATGGTGAGGAAAGTGGTTCGCAACTTACCATCATGACAAATGAATTCGGAGAAGCAACGTTAAGCTTTAGTTCTCAACTTGCCGGAAACGCGACTATTCAACTTTATGATGGCGAGGATACCGAAGGAGGAACCTTACTGGGTACTGAAGTTGTGCAGTTTAATCCAGGCGACTCCGAGAAACTCCAAATAGATCGGCAACCTTCTGCTTCGGCACAGAGCGGTATTGCGTTGACTCAGCAACCGATTGTTCAGGTTGTGGATAAATTCAACAATGTGGTTGCCGAAGAAAACAAAGAGATAGTAGTCAAATTGGTCGATGAAAATGGTGTGCCAATCGATGCCGAAATAGCAACGTTATCCGGTAGCACGTCGTTGCTTTCCGATGCAAACGGTCAAGTGGTGTTCACTAACCTAGTGATTTCTGGATCGACGGGCAATTATTACCTCCAATTTAGTGGTGAAAATTTGACACCGTTACAGTCCATTGCTGTGGCACTTGGACACGGACTACCGGATGCGAGTCAAAGCACTGCAAATGTACCTTCCGAAGGCACGGCCGGAGTCGCAACCACGATTACAATTACGATAAAAGATGCTGCGGGAAATGGCGTTACTGGCCTTGTATCTGACGATTTTACCACCGAAGTAACGGGTGCAAATGCAGACAAGGAGATCATGGATTTCACGGAAGCGGGATCTGGAGTTTATACGGTCACCTATACACCCACCAAAGCCGGCGAAGACGAAATTGCCATAGTGATTCAAACCGTTGCTATTCCCGGCAGCCCATTCCTCAGCAATGTGGTCGCAAATGACGCTACTCAAATTTTTGTAGAGACAGCCAATGACGGGCGTGGTAATGAAGTTGGGCCTCAAACAATTACTTCAGGCGACGATCTCACCGTTTATGCCATTGCACGTGATGGATACGGGAATTTTGTTGAATTGGTGACTGATGCTATTTTCAGTCTAGAGGTTTTTTCAGGCGGCATTGTTTCTGGCGATTTGGAGAATCATTCAAATGGATCTGCCACCTTCACAGCCGCGAAGGTCGGAACGATGACTATACTTGCAAGTGATGTTTCTGCGGATCCTGTTCCATCCGGAACGATTACCGTCGTTCATTCCCCAATCGCTGCGCAATTGCTACTGGAGGGTGATACTGATCCACTTCCTTCCGGCGAAGAAAGGACCGTTATCGTCACCATTCAAGATGCGGCAGGTAATACCATTGTGAGTGGCACCCACAGTGTGCTCATGGTGTCCATAAGTAATTCGAGTGGCGATGGTTCGCTGGGGCCAGGAGATGGGTTGTCCGTGCCCGCTGCAGGCGGTAAAGCAACTTTCAAACCGACCGGGCATATGGTGGGAGCCATTGTGCTTCGGGCTCAAATCGAACCAGTCCCTGACGAACCGATTCTGAGTAATACGTTGAGTTTTGATGTAATTCCTGGTTCCATAGATCATATTCACTTAGAAGTATTGGATACAAATAATCCCACCGGAGGCACCTCTACTTCAGAAGTTTCCGCTGGTGCGCCGTTTGCGGTGCGCGTTTATTTTATGGATGCAAATGGCAACGAACTAACCAACGTTAATCCGTCGAATTATTATACAACGTGGTCGACCGATGCAAGCTCTATCGGCGAAAATGCTCCCGTTTTACCAGGTGGCCAGAGCCAAAACTTCGAAAATGGATTCATTCAGATTCCTGGGTTTATTTTGCACGCCGCAGAATCAGGCAGAAACATAGAGGTTTTTCTATATGAAAATGAAGGCGATCCCACTCCGAAATACACTTCTTCGGCACCAACCGGCATCAATGTGCTTGCAGGTCCGCCAAGCTTGGCACAATCGACCATTGAACGTGGTGCAAATGACATCATTGCCGATGGTAGCACGTCTTCCACGCTTACTATAACCGTCCGAGATGGTTCAGGTAATCCATTAGCAGACGAATCTGTATTTTTCGCTATATCTTCCGGAGATGGAGGTGTGTTGGGAGGCGGACCGTGGGACACAAATTCCTCTGGTGTTGCCACAACGACACTTACCTCCACGAAAGCAAATACCATCACTGTCACAGGTTACCTTGGCAATGGAGTGACCACTGATGTGATCGGCTCTGTCGATGTTACCTATATTCCCGGTGCTGCTTCAGCTTTATCCGTTGAAACACAACCTTCTTTATCGGCCCAAAGCGGGATTTCATTCGTTACCCAGCCCATCATTCAGTTGAGAGACATCAACGGAAATGCGGTTTCTACAGAAAATGTCGAAATCATTGCGGTGATTAGCTCGGGTAATGGCACCCTCATTGGTTCCGTTACTGCAAATACAGATGTCAACGGTACGGCGACCTTTACGAATCTCGGCATCAGTGGTGAAATGGGGGATTTCGAGATTGAGTTTCAAGCTATCGGTTTAACCTCAGTGACTTCTGATGTCATTGACTTGTCGGCCGGTATCGCGGACGCAGGCGAATCAGAGGTTTCTGCCAATCCATTGGAAATCATTGCCAACGGGTCAAGTACATCGACCGTTAAGGTGATTGTAAAAGACGCGGAAGGAAATTTGGTAGGAGAGGATCAGGATATCTACTTCGAGCTTTCGAGCGGGACGGGTGTTTTAGCAGCAGGCCCTTGGAAAACAAACGCAAGTAGTGAAGCTACCGTGATTCTGACAGCGCCTGCTTCGCTGGGCTCCGGTACTGTGAGAGCCTATCTAGGTGTTAATGGAAGCGGATCGTATATCGGACAAGTCACGGTAACCTTTATCGCTGGCTCGGTTTCGGCCGCGCATTCGACGGCTGATGTACCTAATGGTACAGCCGGTTCGGAGACTGAGATAACGGTGACGGCCCGTGATGCACATGGCAATCCAGTGGGTGTAGGTGGTGCAAATGTGACAGCTTCAATCATTGAAGGAAATACATCCATGACTGTCCAAGTGGAAGATAATGGCAATGGAACCTACACGCTTACCTATACACCAACGCTTGCTGGTAACGACAAAATTGAGATTTTATTGGGTGGGGTAGCGATTAGCAGCTCACCATTTCCAAGTACCGTCAGTCCTGCGGCCATCAATTTAGGTGCGAATGGATCTCTTCTTTCTGCGGATGCTCTTTTAGTGGAAGGAGACGGTGTTTCTACTTCGCAGATTTCTGTACAGTTGCGTGATGTTTATGGAAATAATATTTTGCAAGCTGGGGTTTCTGTCAAATTTGAAACTTCTCACGGATTATTTACCCCTGGATCGTCGAACGAAGTAACGGTTGTGACTAATGCTTCTGGAATTGCGGGCGTTGCGCTGTCTGCCTCAGGAGCAGGATTGGCGGCACTTCATGCCTATATTGATAGTGATGAGGTTATGAATGGCCAGCCTCTTCAAGTGACGTTTGTTGACGAGCTGGTTGTTACCACGTCGACACTTCCTGAATGGACCATAAGTCAATCGGGGTACAGCGGCACGCTGGCTGCCACAGGCGGTACACCGTCTTATACGTGGTCTGTCAGCAGCGGCTCACTTCCTGATGGTTTGAGTCTTGATATTTCCACGGGAGTTATCAGCGGTACGCCTACTGTGGCGGGTGAATTCGACTTCACTGTTCAAGTTAAAGACAGGGACAACTTTACGGCGACTAAGGATCTTTCGATTACGACAAATGATGCACTTGTTATTACGAGTACCTCTCCTCTGAGTGAAGGGATGGTCGCTGAGTCCTATGGTCCTGTCACCATCGAAGTGACGGGTGGAACTGGGACCTATTCTTTCCAGATATCCGGTGGTACACTTCCAGTGGGATTGAATTTAGATACGGATAACGGTACCATTTCCGGGACACCTACAGAGCTTGGGTCCTTTACTTTTGAAATTATAGTCAAAGATGATGTCGATGCGGCCGTTTCTAAGACATTCAATCTTGATGTATCAGGGTACTCGGCCTCTCATTCGACTGCTGATGTACCCAATGGTAAGGCTGGTGAGGTAACGACCATTACGGTCATGTTAAAGAATGCCGTAGGCAATCCTGTTGGGCCCGCAGGAGCGGGTGCGACGGTTGCTGCTACGGTTGGTGGCGCCAATGCCGGTGCTGTGGTGGATGTTGTTGACAACGGCGACGGCACGTATACGCTGACCTATACGCCTACTGTTACGGGTGATGATGAGATTACGATCACGCTTAACGGTGCTGCCATTGAGGACTCACCGTTTGATAGCGAGGTATCGCCCGGTGCTGCCGCTGCTGCCAACACGACCGCGTCGGTACCGGCAGGCACTGCGGGTGATGTGACGACCATCACGGTCATCGTGCTGGATGAGTTTGACAACCCTGTTACGGGTGCTGCAGCTGACCTCGCTATCACGCTGACCGGCGCCAATGCTACTGCAACCGTAAGCGCTATCACCGATAACGGCGACGGCACCTATACAGTGACCTACACGCCGACTGTTGCTGGTACTGACCAGGTTGCCATCACGCTTGATGGCACCGCGATCAGTGGCAGTCCGTACAGCAGCGTTGTGTCTTCAGCTGCTGCCGATGAGACCAATACGACCGCGTCGGTACCGGCAGGCACTGCGGGTGATGTGACGACCATCACGGTCATCGTGCTGGATGAGTTTGACAACCCTGTNNNGGGTGCTGCAGCTGACCTCGCTATCACGCTGACCGGCGCCAATGCTACTGCAACCGTAAGCGCTATCACCGATAACGGCGACGGCACCTATACAGTGACCTACACGCCGACTGTTGCTGGTACTGACCAGGTTGCCATCACGCTTGATGGCACCGCGATCAGTGGCAGTCCGTACAGCAGCGTTGTGTCTTCAGCTGCTGCCGATGAGACCAATACGACCGCGTCGGTACCGGCAGGCACTGCGGGTGATGTGACGACCATCACGGTCATCGTGCTGGATGAGTTTGACAACCCTGTTACGGGTGCTGCAGCTGACCTCGCTATCACGCTGACCGGCGCCAATGCTACTGCAACCGTAAGCGCTATCACCGATAACGGCGACGGCACCTATACAGTGACCTACACGCCGACTGTTGCTGGTACTGACCAGGTTGCCATCACGCTTGATGGCACCGCGATCAGTGGCAGTCCGTACAGCAGCGTTGTGTCTTCAGCTGCTGCCGATGAGACCAATACGACCGCGTCGGTACCGGCAGGCACTGCGGGTGATGTGACGACCATCACGGTCATCGTGCTGGATGAGTTTGACAACCCTGTTACTGGTGCTGCAGCTGACCTTGCTATCACGCTGACAGGCGCCAACGCTACTGCGACCGTAAGCGCTATCACCGATAACGGGGATGGCACCTACACGGCTACTTATACACCGACTGTTGCGGGCACTGACCAGGTTGCCATCACGCTTGATGGTGCCGCGATTGGCGGCAGTCCGTACAGCAGTGTTGTGTCTTCAGCTGATGCGGATGCAA
>NZ_JAMXAY010000002.1:76264-239315 GCF_025460835.1 Parapedobacter soli
ACCGCGATCAGCGGCGGTCCGTACAGCAGCGTTGTGTCTTCAGCTGCTGCCGATGCGACCAATACGACCGCTTCTGTTCCGGCGGGTACTGCGGGCGAGGTGACCACAGTTACCATTACCGTTATTGATGAGTACAATAACGCTGTCACTGGTGCTGCAGCTGACCTTGCTATCACGCTGACCGGCTCGAATGCCACCACCACATTAAGCGCCATCATCGATAACGGCGATGGCACCTATACAGTGACCTACACGCCGACTGTTGCTGGAACGGACAATATAGCCATCGCGCTTGGTGGTACCGCGATCAGCGGCAGTCCGTACAGCAGCGTTGTGTCTTCAGCTGATGCGGATGCAACCAATACGACCGCGTCGGTACCGGCAGGCACGGCGGGTGAGGAGACGACCATCACGGTCACCGTTCTTGATGAGTTTGACAACCCTGTTACTGGTGCTGCTGCGGATCTTGCTATCACGCTGACCGGTGCCAACGCTACTGCAACCGTAAGCGCTATCACCGATAACGGCGCCGGCACCTACACGGCTACTTACACACCGACTGTTGCGGGCACTGACCAGGTTGCCATCACGCTTGATGGTGCCGCGATTGGCGGCAGTCCGTACAGCAGCGTTGTGTCTTCAGCTGATGCGGATGCAACCAATACGACCGCGTCGGTACCGGTAGGCACGGCCGGTGAGGAGACGACCATCACGGTCACCGTGCTGGATNCCAACACCACTGCTTCTGTTCCGGCAGGCACGGCCGGTGAGGTGACCACAGTTACCATTACCGTTCTTGATGAGTACAATAACCCTGTCACTGGTGCTGCGGCTGACCTTGCTATCACGCTGACCGGCGCCAACGCTACTGCGACCGTAAGCGCTATCACCGATAACGGCGATGGCACATATACGCTTACCTACACGCCGACTGTTGCGGGCAGCGATGATGTCGCGATTGCCTTAGCGGGTGTTGCCATCAACGGCAGCCCTTATACTTCTACCGTATCAGCGGGGGAACTGACCAAACTCGTCATCGTGACGCAACCAAGCGCCACAGCTCAAAGTGGAAAACTGTTTGATCAGCAGCCGGTCATTGAGTTGCAGGACGCATACGGCAATCCTACCAATCCGGAAGAAAGTATTCGAACAGTATTAAGTGTATCCATTGTACAGGGAGAAGGTACACTGATTAATCGAGCTGTGAGGCGGATCACGCGTGATACCGATCGATGGAGTTTCACCGATTTGGGAATCGCCGGTAAAACGGGTGTCTATAAACTGGAGTTCGCATTAGAGACAAGTCCAGGAACATACGACGTCACATCGGCAACATCAAACACTATTACGCTGATTGCTGGCGATGCGGATGCGTCGACCACAACCGCGGTGGTCCCCTCTGGCACGGCGGGGGCAGAAACAAGCATAACCATCAGCGTTCGAGATAGCGAAAGCAATCCGGTAAGTGGATTACCACTAACTAATCTCGTAGTCACCGTCAACGGAGCCAATGCTGGCGTTGAAGTAGGCGCCATCATCGATAACGGCGATGGCACCTACACCGTGGCATATACGCCAACCATTGCCGGAACGGACAATATTGCAATCACGCTTGCCGGTGCCGCCACCAGCGGCAGTCCGTACACCTCGGAAGTCACGCATGCCTCACTTGCGAAAATCGCATTGACCGGTGACGTAACGGATTTGGCATCCGGGGCTACGCGCGAATTGACAGCAACGTTGCAAGACGCATACGGCAATACGGTTACTACCGGTGCAGAAAGCGAATACGTGGTCACTTTTACACTAGGTGGGGAAGGGTCGGCTTCCAACTTTGGACCGGTTGCCGCAAATAGTGGTGTGGCAAAGATCACTTTAACGGGCGAAGAACCTGGAAATGTGACTGTATTAGCAATTATTCCAACTGTACCTCCACTGGTAACGAATCCGTTAATGTTTATCGTTACCGTGGATAAGACGCGATTGTTAGCGGCAATAGAAGAAGCCCGGGACCTGACAGCAACCGAGTATTCTGTTGACAGCTGGAAGGTTGTTGAAACGGCTCTTGCCGCAGCCGAGCTGGTTTATACTAATGTGAGAGCTACCCAATTGGAAATCGACACTGCCGAGCAGGTGCTGCGCGAAGCGCTGGCTAATCTTGGCGTTGACAAATCCGGTCTGCAATCGGCCATCACGGAAGCCGAAGGCTTGACGGAAACGGATTACTCAACCGCGAGTTGGTCAACGTTTGAATCGGCGTTGACTGTAGCTGAAACGGTGAATGATGATGCAGATGCCACGCAGTCGGAGATCGACGTAGCCGAGCAGGCCCTGCGTGATGCGCTGGCTAACCTTGGCGTTGACAAGGTAGTGTTGCAGACGGCGATCACGGAAACCGAAGTCTTGGTGGAAACAGATTATTCGCCCGCGAGCTGGGCCGCTTTGCAAGAGGCACTGGAAATCGCGCAGACCGTATTTGACGATCCGAACGCCACGCAATCTGCAATCGGCGCGGCATTGGAGAACCTGAACAACGCGCTAGCGAATCTGTCGACTGGAAATTTGCTAACCGCACCGACGAACGTAGTGGCGCAGGCCGGCGATAAACAGGTGCAGCTCACTTGGAAGGCCCCACAAAATGACCATGGTGCTGCGATAACCGACTATCTAATTCAGTATACCACGGATAACGGCGCTGTTTGGCAGACGGTGGGCGACGGTGTTTCGACGATAACCAACACGGTGGTTGCCGGGTTAACGAACAACATGACCTACCGGTTCCGCATAGCTGCGGTGAATGCGGCCGGTATCGGCGCATTTAGCACCGCAACCGATGTGCTGGTGCCCTCGATACCGGTGCCCGATGAAACGGGTGAGCTGCCAATGCTGCAGCCGGGCGAAACCATCATCATGGTGGATGGCCAGCCGAAAATAGTTACCGTGGAGGTAATCGATAACAGCTATTTGCGACTACGTGGCGATGGATTCGCTATGGATTTGACTTCGATAGGTGTCAATGGCCAGCTTATTCCAATCACCAGTGTAAACGCGGTGATCCGCATTGTCCGCGGTCAAGGTGCCGTTGTACAGCTAACGGGCTATGGTTTCGAACCTGGCACGGTAGTGACGATGTACATCTTCTCCGCGCCACAGCTATTGGGCCGGGTTCCCGTACAGGAAGACGGTACGTTCAATGGAACATTGTCGATACCGGCTGATCTGGAGCTCGGCCGCCATACACTGCAAGCCAATGGTGTGGTGCGCGATACGCGGGCGGAGCGTTCGGTGTCGGTAGGCGTATTGGTCGTGGAAGAACTGGAACAGCAAATCACCTTTGACCCACTACCGACCAAGACGTACGGCGACTCTGAGTTTGCATTGCAGGGGACAGCTACCAGTGGGTTGCCGGTTTCGTACCGCATAACGGACATGCAGGGCAATGACACGGATGCTGCCATCTTAGTGGATGGTAACCGTGTACGTATAAATGGTGCAGGTACGGTGCAAATCATAGCATCGCAACCGGGTGCAGGAAATTATGGGGCCGCCGAAGATGCGGTTCGGACGCTGGTTATCCAGCCCGCTACCCTCTCGGTTTCGGTTCAAGCTGTCGACCGACCGTACGGGGAGGCCAATCCGGCGTTTGTTCTCCACTATTCGGGTTTCGTGAAAGACGATACCGAACAGGAATTGGAACAAGCGCCGGTGGCCGCAACCGTGGCCTCGCCGCGCAGCGATATCGGCACCTATCCAATCACGGTAGCTGGTGGGAAATCAGACAACTATGTGTTTGATTATACCCCGTCAACGCTGACGGTGCTGCGCGCCCACCAGCAGATCGCATTCAACACGCCGGCCAACTTAGACCGCAGTGCAGGCCGCGTACCGCTGGATGTGCAGGCGAGCAGTGGCCTGCCGGTAACCCTGTTGCTGGATGATGAGCAGGTAGCCAGGCTTGATGGGACGGTCCTCGATGTGTTGCGTGTGGGAACCATCACCATCACGGCTACACAGGAGGGAAATGCCAATTATTTCCCGGCCGATCCCGTGAGCGTCACCATCCACATAACGGACGGCAGCGACTTTCCCGTGCGGGTGCATCAAGCGGTGTCGCCCAATGGCGATGGAATCAACGAGTTCCTGATGATTGAGGGAATCAGGGACTTCCCTGAAAACCGCGTGACCATCATCAGTAAGAACGGAACGGTATTATTCGAGCTATCGGGATACGATAATGGCAGTAGGGTATTCCGCGGAATGTCTACGGGGCAGCTGCTGCTGCCCGCCGGCACCTACTTTTACGTGGTCGAAATAAAAGAAAACGGTGTGTGGCGGGCGCAGAAAGGGTATTTTGTGATGAGGTACTAACGTGGACGGCTGTCGCAAACCGATAATCGTGCGTTTTAAAAAAAGGAAATGAAAAGAATAACAATGAGTGCGGTGGTTGCGGTGCTGATGTCAGCAGCCACCGCTTATGCCCAACAACCGCTGACCCATACACAATATGGGCGGCTGCGGACGGTTTTGAATCCGGCGGCGAGTTTGCTGACGGCGGGTGGCGAAGTGAGTGTAATCAGCAGGCGCCAATGGGTGGGAGTGGACGGTTCGCCTTCGGTATTTTGGGGAGGCGGCCATATCGGATTCAAAGATTTCGGTGCCACGGCCGGCCTTACCCTCCGCCACGAAAGCATCGCGGTGGAAAGACTGTCCGAGGCCAGCGCCTTTTTTGCAAAGAGCGTGCGCATATCGGAAATGGAACACGTTGCCATGTCCTTGAACGCCGGTATCACCTATATGGATGGGCGCTTTTCGCAACTGGATCCACAAGATCCCGCATTCCGCGATGACGTGCGGGAAGTTGATCCGCTGGTAGGCTTCGGGGTGATGTTATACAGCCCCGAACGCTACTACATAGGGCTCTCCCTGCCACGGCTGATGCTGGGTAGTTTGGGTGGGTCTGACGACAGCCGGTATAACTTCCGCAATATCTATCACCTTACCGCGGGCGCGCTCTTTCCACTGGGTCCGGATTTCCACGTGCGCCCAGCAGTGTTGGTGACCTACTCGGAAAGCCTGCGCCCGCAGGCGGAAGCCTCTGCCTTGTTTTTTATCAAGCAGGTTTTTGGCATCGGTGGAAACTTCCGCAGCTATGGAGAGGTGGCAGGCATGGCGGAGTTCAATTTTGGCGGGTTGGGCCTCGGATATAGCTACCAGTTTAATCCGGCCGGCGATGTGTCCAGCAGGCGCATCAATAATACCACGCATGAAATCGGAGTTCGCTATCGGTTCGGCAATCAGCTAGGCGGACTTCTCTAGTGCCCGGTGCGTTCGCCTATGGGCCCATCGGTCTTTGAAATCCAGCCATTTCTGGCCCCTCATCTTGCGCATGGAGTTGTCAATGAGCCGCATTACGAATACATTATATAACATCTGAGCTACCCGCCCCGGTGTGCGCGGCAGTGCGCGCAGGGTCATCGAAAAGCCGCCGTCGAGGTAGGTGATGTAATGCCACCATCCACCGGGCATATAGAGCGAATCGCCGTGCTCCATGTACACCTCGTACCCCTGCACATGCTTCAATGCCGGATACTGCTCGAAGTCGGGGTTGTCCAGGTCTATTTTGTCGATATTATGTATTGAAAACGGTACCTTGTAGAGGTGCCTGCTCTGGTCGGGGGCAAAGAGTACCACTCGTTTCCTGCCTTCGAAATGGATATGCAGGTTGTCTGGCAGGTCGATATCGTAATGCGGGAACACCTTAGATAGTCCGCCGCCAAAGAAAAGTGCGGGCAGCCGCTTAAAAAACTTGAGGCCCAGGTCGGGATATTCGAAATCTTCGAGCAGCTGTGGACAGTGGTCTTTCAACGTATAAAAGAAAATCCGCAAATCGGTAGGTTCCGACTGGAGCAGATCGATATAGTCACCGAAACGCATTTTCATCACTGGCTCGTAAACACTTTCTTTTCCCTCGGCAGGTTTATTATTATAGAGGGGGATGGTCTGTTCCCCTGCCAGCGCTTTAATATGGTCAAATGTCCACTTACTGTTCCACGTATTGGTGAGGTTCTCGATAAGTACAGGCTGTTGGGTACGGTAGTACCGGTTGAGGAATGCCTCCTTCGGTATCGGCTGTATACGTTCGAGAGGTTTGAGATTAAGCATTGTCATAGGTATCGGGGGTTTTTAATCCATTTTTTGCATTTATTTTTTGGAGTAGGTAATCCCTGCCCAGTATTTCCGAACAGGTCAGCACTGCACAGATGGTGACGCCGAGTATGCCGTGCATATTGACACTCTGTCCGGTAAGCAACAGGTTTTTCAATTTCGTGCGGGTAGGGAGATTGTTTTTTAGCGGTTGGTTGGCGTCTTTCACAAAACCGTACATTCCACCTGTTTCACTGCCAATGTAATCGCGGTAGGTCAGTGGGGTGGATGTGTAGGTGGCGCGGATATGCTTGCGTATGCCGGGGAATTTCTTTTCCAGTTCGTCGAGCATAATTTCGGTTTTCCGTCGCTTGAATTCCTCATAATCGTCGCCCCGGTAACGGGTCTTGGCTACCGTGTTGTGTGTTGCCGCCCATTTGGCCACCTCTTCATAGCGCATGTACGTAAATACGGTCATCCCCTCCGCCCATCTGTCGTTTTCACTTTTCGCATTCATCGACACCATGTATCCGGTAGGCCAGTCCGTCTCGTCATAATCGACGTTGTCCCATACGCTCGCTTCATCTTTGAAGTGGTAATAGTTATGGTTGAAGTAAGGTATCTGCCCTGGCTTCAGCACAATGTAGAGGCTGAATGACGAAATGGTGTTCTCCGCCTGCCGGATGTGGTTGCTGTATGATTTGCGGATGGGGTAATTGCCCATCAGCCTAAGTGTTTGCTTTGGATCGATGTTGGATATGAATGTATCTGCTCGATACTCGCTCCCGTCGGTCGTTGATACCGACCGGAGTAACCCATTGTCGATATGAAACTGAGACACCTCTTTGTATTTCAGTGTCTTGCCTCCGTTTTTGTGGATTTCCTTAATCAGTAGTTTAGCGATTTGGCTGCCACCGTTTATACAGCGCCAAGCACTATCGATATATGAGTTGACGGAAAGGGCGTGGACATAAAACGGGGTCTTGTTGGCTATTCCTGCATACAGCAGGTTGGTTCCGGCAAGGACAGCACGAAGTGTCGGGTCGGTGGTACAGCTATTTATCACATCGCGTACCTTCAGGCCCAGGATGTCTTTATTCCATTCATAGTCGTCTTTTCCATTAAGGTAATACAACGGGAATTGCCGGCAGACCTCCTGCATGGTGGTATAAAAGCGGGTAATGCCATCGCGTTCATCCGGGAAGTAGCAGCACAGCTGGTCGATGAAATTGTCCCCACCTTGCGCATAACGGTATTCATTCGGGTCATTGTCGAATGTGATCCGGTCAAAGCCATCCTCGTCCATCTGCTTCACACGGAGTTTGTCGGCGATGCCGAGGTAGTTGAAATATTGATAGAGGTTCTGGCCCTGTTGCAATCCGCCTAGGTAGTGTACACCCGTATCGAATATGCAACGGTTTCGTACGAAGGTCTGTAGGTTGCCGCCGTATTGCTTGTTCTTTTCCAATACCAATACCTTGAGCCCCTCCTTTGCAAGGATAGTAGCACAGACTAGTCCCCCCAGACCGCTTCCGATGACGATGATGTCGAATGTTTCGCGCATGCTGCTGTAAATATAAGGATTTGTTGGTTTGGAGACGTTTTGTTGTTAGTTAGGGCAAATTTGGTTAGGTTTGGGGTGAACACTAACTCTGATAGCTATGGAAAAAAAGTACCTCTTAGAGATCTGTGCGAACTCACTTACCTCCGCTTTGATGGCGCAGGATGGTGGCGCAGACCGTGTCGAATTGTGCCAGAACCTGGAAGCTGGTGGAACAACCCCTTCGTTGGGGCAAATATGGCTAACCCGCGAAGCGTTAACCATCGGTTTGCATGTGCTGATCCGGCCACGTGCGGGGGATTTCTTGTATTCACCGCTTGAATTTAGAGAGATGCAGGGAGATATCCTATTCTGCAAAGAAGCGAAATGCGATGGAGTGGTAATCGGTTTGTTGCTTAAGGACGGGCGGGTTGATACAGCACGTATGGCAGAGCTTATTGAGTTGGCCCGGCCGATGCACGTGACGTTTCACCGGGCATTCGATCGTTGCAGAGACCCATTTGAAGCATTGGAGGCCATCATCGACCTCGGTTGCAACCGTCTCCTTACTTCAGGCATGAAGAATACCGCGCCGGAAGGTGCGGCGACCATCGCCCAGTTGGTCGGGCAGGCAGCGGGAAGAATTGAGGTAATGCCGGGATCGGGTATCAATGATCACAACATCAAAGAGATTGCTGCGGCAACGGGAGCCACGTCGTTCCATACTTCGGCCAAAACCCAATGGCCGAGTGACATGGAATACGCTAATGATGACGTTGGTGGGATGGGCGGCGCCGTATGGGTATCCGATATAGAAAAAATCCGCCGTATGGCGGATATCGTGAAAAATCTACAGTAAAAGCCGGATAATAAAGGCCTTATTTTTTAAAGCCCGCTTCCAACTGGTCAAGTACGGCGTTGTTCTTGACGATTTGGCTGTTGGCCGGCATTTTGGAACGGCTGCCAGTCTCCAGATTACGGCCAAGTTTCAAAAACTGCACCTCGTTTTTGGCCACTACTTTATTTCTTCTGTCTTTTCTTTTTAAGCGTGTAACTCCCATTTTCTTATTCTTTTTTCGTAAAAAACGAGGTCGGAAGCGGATTCGAACCGCTGTAAAAGGTTTTGCAGACCTCTGCCTAGCCACTCGGCCACCCGACCCTATCGTTAAAGGAATGCAAAGCTAAGATAAATTATTGAAATTAAGAAAGACAGGAGCTATTAATTTACCAGTGTATAATTATGCATACACTTGGCCATGCCACCGGACTGGAAAATATTGAGCTGATAATTAGTTGATTAAGCCACTGTAAGAAAGAGTGGCGCATATCTTGTAATCCACTGCGTGGTTTTAAATACAAATTAGAACATAAAATATAGGAGAAAACAAAAATGAAAAAGTTATTATCAGTATTACTTGGTTTAGGTGTTTCAATGGGTGCTTTTGCCCAGGAGACCAGCTTCGGCGTCAAGGCCGGCGTGAATTTGGGCCAGTATAGCAACGTATCGGATGATGCGAAAGATTACCAGAAGCTGAACCCGTCATTTTACCTGACTGGCTATGTGGATTTGCCGGTAGCACCGCAGTTTTCTATCCAGCCCGGGCTCTCCCTACAGGGAAAAGGGAGTAAGTTTTCGTACGATGGTAACAATTTGGACGGAAGTATTACGAGGAATGTAATGGACCTGGAGATTCCCGTGAATGCCGTTTATTATATCCCCACGGGTGGTGCTGGGTCGGTATTCTTAGGGGCTGGGCCGTATGCCGCTTATTCGCTGAGTGGAAAGGTGAAGAGTAAGGGGAACGTAGGCGACATAGTAGGTGGAGAGAGCGAATACGACCTTGATTTCGGAGGTGATGATCGGGACCAGAATGCTTTCGATTTCGGGCTGAATTTTATGGCAGGCTACCGATTGTCCAGTGGTTTCCTGATCAATGCAGGTTATGGCCTTGGTTTAGCCAACTTATCGCCGAGCGACAACAGTAACAGCAAGTTTTCCAATAGGGTGCTGTCGATAGGTGTCGGTTTTCAGCTGTAATAACACAAACCATTAATAATAAAAAAAGCCTGCCGCGTCTGAAACGCGGCAGGCTTTTTTGTTCAGTAAGAAACCGTCACACCTTGATTTCCACTTCAACACCGCTGGGCAGTTCGAGCTTCATAAGCGCGTCGACCGTTTTGGAGTTGGAGCTGTAGATGTCTAGTAGCCGTTTATACGCACAGAGTTGGAATTGTTCACGGGCCTTTTTGTTCACGTGTGGTGAACGCAAAACCGTGTAAATCTTTTTCTCGGTCGGCAAGGGGATAGGTCCGCTCACGACAGCTCCTGTGGGTTTTACAGTTTTGACGATTTTCTCGGCAGATTTATCTACCAAGTTGTAATCGTACGATTTCAATTTGATTCTGATTCGTTGGCTCATGCTATTTAGTTAAAATGATGGCTGCCTGTTAGAGCTATTAACAACAGGCAGCCTGTGATATATGGTTAAACGTTTACTTTCCCTTTTGCTTTGGCAATCACCTCGTCTTGGATGTTGCGTGGTGCTTCTGCGTAGTGGTCGAACTCCATCGTGGAAGTAGCGCGGCCCGAAGTGATGGTGCGCAGTTGCGTAACATATCCAAACATTTCAGACAGCGGTACCAATGCTTTGATCACTTGTGATCCGGCCCGTGTATCTACACCTTGTAGTTGTCCGCGACGGCGGTTGAGGTCGCCCATCACATCACCCATGTTTTCTTCCGGGGTAAGCACTTCGATCTTCATGATCGGTTCCATCAATACCGGCTGGCATTTCGGAAGGGCTTCGCGGAATGCGGTACGGGCACAGATTTCGAACGACAGTGAGTCGGAGTCGACCGCGTGGAATGAACCATCGATCAGGCGTACTTTCATGTTTGAAAGCGGATAGCCCGCCAGCACACCATTTACCATCGACGATTCGAATCCTTTTTGTACCGATGGGATGTATTCCTTCGGGATTGCCCCGCCCACGATTTCATTGACGAATTGAAGCGGTGACTTGCTGGTGTCGTAGTCGGCGTCCACAGGGGAAATAACCACCTGTATGTCGGCGAATTTACCCCGCCCACCGGTCTGCTTCTTGTATACCTCGCGGTGTTGGGTGGTGCCGTTGATGGATTCTTTGTAAGCTACCTGCGGTGCCCCTTGGTTCACCTCCACCTTGAACTCACGCCGCAGACGGTCGATGAGGATATCCAAGTGGAGCTCACCCATTCCGGAGATAACGGTCTGGCCGGTCTCTTCGTCAGACTGCACGCGGAAAGTCGGGTCTTCCTCGGCCAGTTTGCCCAATGCGACGCCGAGTTTATCTACGTCTGCTTGAGTTTTTGGCTCGATCGCCAAGCCGATTACCGGCTCAGGGAAATTCATGGACTCCAATATGATGGGGTTTTTCTCATCACAAAGGGTGTCGCCTGTTTTGATATCTTTAAAGCCGACTACCGCCCCGATATCACCGGCGCCGATGTTTGCAATCGGATTTTGCTTATTGGCGTGCATCTGGAATATGCGCGAGATGCGCTCTTTGTTGTCTGACCGGGTGTTATACACGTAAGAGCCAGCGTCCAGATTGCCTGAATAAACGCGGATAAAGCAGAGGCGGCCTACGAACGGGTCAGTCGCAATCTTGAACGCCAATGCCGAGAACGGCTCTTTGACGTCTGGTTTGCGGATAATTTCCTGGTCGTTGCGCGGGTCGGTGCCTTTTACCGCTTCTTGGTCGAGCGGTGAAGGCAGCAGCTCCATCACGAAGTCGAGCATGGTTTGTACCCCTTTGTTTTTGAAAGATGACCCGCATACCATCGGTACGATGGAATTATCGAGCACAGCCTTACGCAAAGCGTCCAGCACTTCCCGTTCGGTAATGGAGTTGGGGTCGTCGAAGAATTTCTCCATCAACGACTCATCATAACTGGCTACCGATTCCAAAAGATTTTCACGCCAGTGGGCCACGTCGTCTAGCATGTCGTCGGGGATGGGCACTTCCGTAAAGGTCATCCCTTTGTCTTCCTCGTTCCATACGATACCACGGTTGTTGATCAGGTCGACTACCCCTTTGAAGTTGTCTTCGGAGCCGATAGGCAATTGCAGGGGAACGGCTTCGGAGCCCAGCATTTCCTTCACCTGTTTTACCACGTTGAGGAAATCCGCACCGGAGCGGTCCATCTTGTTTACAAAACCGATACGGGGTACCTTGTAGTTGTCGGCCAACCGCCAGTTTGTTTCAGACTGCGGTTCTACACCGTCTACGGCCGAGAAAAGGAATACCAGCCCGTCCAAAACGCGGAGTGAGCGGTTTACCTCCACCGTAAAGTCTACGTGCCCCGGTGTATCGATGATGTTGACGTTATATTTGTTGCCACGATAGTTCCAAAACACGGTCACGGCGGCCGATGTAATGGTAATACCGCGCTCTTGCTCTTGAGCCATCCAGTCGGTCGTGGCCGAGCCTTCGTGTGTTTCACCGAGCTTGTGGTTTACTCCCGAATAAAAGAGGATACGTTCGGTAGTGGTGGTCTTGCCCGCATCAATGTGAGCGGCAATACCGATATTTCTTGTGTATTTTAAATCCCTTGACATCTTGTTCTGAGATAATCCGCCGGAAGCGGATGTGTTCAAAAGCGCACCATAAAAAATACACCGATTTTAGCGGTTAGGTTGCTTCCCTCTAAAAATCGGTGTAATTTCATTTGTGCTGTTTCATTAATTCTTAAAACCGGAAATGAGAGAATGCCTTGTTGGCCTCTGCCATCCGGTGGGTATCTTCCTTTTTCTTCACCGCTGCACCTTCTCCTTTGGATGCGGAGATGATTTCGGCAGCTAGTTTTTCGTACATGGTCTTTTCACCACGCTTGCGGGCGTAGCTGATCAGCCATTTCATACCCAAGGCAATCTTGCGCTCAGGGCGTACTTCCGTGGGCACTTGGAAGTTGGCGCCACCTACGCGGCGTGATTTGACCTCTACGGAGGGCATCACGTTGTTCAACGCCTTTTTCCAGGTCTCCAAGCCGTTTTCACTGGTTTTCTTTTCCACCAAATCCATCGACTTGTAAAATATGCTGTAAGCAAGTGATTTCTTGCCGTCAATCATCATGTTGTTGACAAAGCGGGTTACCTGCACTTCATTAAACTTCGGGTCAGGCAGAATGATTCTTTTTTTTGGTTTCGACTTTCTCATCTTCTTGTCCTCCGTTTAATTATTTCTTGCCTTTTGCCGGGGCTGCTGCCTGTCCGGGTTTAGGGCGTTTTGTCCCATACTTCGAACGCCGTTGGTTACGTCCGGTAACGCCCGAGGTATCCAATGCACCACGGATGATGTGGTAACGTACGCCAGGGAGGTCTTTCACCCGCCCGCCGCGGATCAACACGATAGAGTGTTCCTGAAGGTTGTGGCCCTCACCAGGGATGTAAGCGTTTACTTCTTTACCATTGGTAAGACGTACACGCGCCACTTTACGCATTGCTGAGTTTGGTTTCTTAGGGGTAGTGGTATACACACGTGTGCATACGCCTCTTCGCTGTGGACAGCTGTCCAACGCTGGGGACTTACTCTTGTCTTCCAGAGCTACTCTACCTTTTCTAACTAATTGTTGAATAGTAGGCATTTACCTTTTTTTAATTTTGCTTTTTTTATCCTAAACTTATTTTAAGGACGGCAAAGGTAGCTAGATTATTTTTGATTATCAAGGGGTTCGGTGAAAAAAAATGGCCCAACCCATCGTCAGGCTATTTCTGGTGGATCCGGAGGGATTGGCTGTGTCGCTCAGCCCCATGCTTATGGCCACAGCCATCTTTAGTGGGGGAGTCAAAGCAACGGCAAGCCATTCACTATGCTCATTCCTTTTTGTTGTTTTCCATCTTTGCTGAAGCGGGGCTTCGCAAAGTCTGTAAAACAACAAAACCCGGCTCTCGCCGGGCTTGCCGTTGCTTTGTGGATCCGGAGGGATTCGAACCCTCGTCCAGCCATGGTACAATATACGCTTTCTACATGCTTAGCTTCCGTTTCGTTGTCGGGAAAGGGTAGGCCGGACGCTTGCCTATACCGTTTTCCGTAGTTGCTTTATCTCGCTCACCCGTCACAACACCGGGCCAGCCAGCTTCGTAGTTCGATGCCCCTGGTGCCGCGCTACGGAGCCAAGCGCAAGCGGGACAAAAGCTGAGCTAATTCTAAATTAGGCAGCTAAGGCGTAGTTATTTTCGCCATTTATAGAGTTGAAAGTTGAGATTAAAGCGCCATACTCACAACGCGCTGCATGCTTACATAACCGTCTCCATCCTGTCAATTCCGGTCGGACCCTTGTTATGAAAGGTATCTGCAAAGATACGGGATTTTTGTAATTAATCCAACCGGATGGATACGGCGTTTTTATGCGCTTGAAGGCCCTCCAGCTCAGCCAATGTTTCCACCACGGGCCCCAGGTGCCGAAGCCCCTCGGTGGTGATCCGCTGGAACGTGATTTTTTTGACGAAAGAATCGACCGACACGCCCGAATACGACCGGGCAAACCCACTGGTAGGCAATGTGTGGTTGGTGCCGGAGGCGTAGTCGCCAGCGCTCTCCGGTGTATGGTGCCCTAAGAAAACAGATCCGGCATTTACAATCTTCCTCACCAAGCGTTCGCAATCGTCGGTTTCGATGATCAGGTGCTCAGGGGCATACCGGTTGCTGAAAGCCATGGCTTCGTCGAGCGTATCGCATACGATCGCATACGAGTTGGCAATGGCTTTCGCTGCGATAGCTGCGCGGGGCAATACGGCGAGCTGTGTGGCTAGAGCCGCCTGTACGCTGTTGACCAACCGCTCATCGGTGCATACCAACACCGCCTGGCTATCGGGCCCGTGCTCCGCTTGTGCCAGCAGGTCGGCCGCAACATAAGATGCGTTGGCCGTATGGTCGGCGACAACAAGTACTTCGGAAGGACCGGCAGGCATGTCGATACTCACCTGGGTGAGCCCTTGTATCAGGCTTTTGGCTTTGGTGACGTATTGGTTGCCCGGCCCGAATATCTTGTCTACCTTAGGTACGGTGGCTGTGCCGTACGCCATGGCGGCTATCGCTTGTGCCCCTCCAACCAGGTAAACCCGGTTTATTTGCAGCAGTTGCAGACAGTATGCCACATAGCCGTTTATAAGGCCGTCGGCTTGTGGCGGCGAGCAAACCACGATCTCCTTGCAGCCTGCAATACGGGCAGGCACACCGAGCATCAGCAGCGTACTGGGCAATACGGCCGAGCCACCCGGGATGTATAGTCCCACCTTTTCGATGGGGCGTGGTTCGCGCCAGCATGTTACCCCCGGCATGGTTTCCACAGCCCGTTCTTTGCGTTGCTGCGTTTCGTGGAAACGATGGATATTGGCAAACGCGATCTCCAGCGCCCGCTGCTGTTCGCGCCCGACGGTAGCAGCCAGGGCCGCAATCTCCTCAGTCCCGAGGTACAGGCGTTCCAGTTGCACGCCATCAAACTTGGCCGTATAGTCCTTTAGTGCTGTATCGCCATTCGTACGCACCTCCTCTATAATAGCAGTTACGGACTGTTGTATCGAATGGGAGGGGTCGGTGTTGCGGGCCAGCAGGCGCTGGAAGTCTTGCTCTTGAAGCGATTGGTATCGATAGGTCTTCAGCATGGCAGGGTTACATGATGATTTTTTCTACGGGCATCACCACGATGCCTTGGGCACCGGCAGCTTTCAGCTTGTTGATTTTGTCCCAGAAGTCTTGCTCAGCGATAACGGTGTGCACCGCCACCCAGTTTTCCTCCGCCAGCGGCACGATCGTAGGGCTTTTTACGCCGGGTAGCAGGTCGATTATTTCTTTCAGGCTACTGCGTTCCACGTTGAGCACTACATATTTCGTTTCCTCTGCCCGCAGTACCGACTGGATACGCTGGATCAGCTCGCGTACCACCGGATTGCTGTCGATGCCATTCTTGCTGATGAGGATGGCTTCAGATGTCATGATATCGGCAAACGGCTTGAGCCCGTTGCTGCGCAATGTGCCCCCGGTGGAAACAATGTCGAATATAGCATCGCTCAACTCCAATGCCGGCGATATTTCTACTGAACCGGATATCGTGCGGATATCGGCAGCGATGTCGTTCTCGTCGAGGAATTTCCTGAGGATGGTAGGGTAGGATGTCGCAATGGCTTTGCCATTCAGGTCGGCCAGCTCGTTGAACTCACTGTGTGTCGGGACCGCGATTTTGAGGCTGCACTTCCCAAAACCTAGCCGTTGGAGGTAGCGCACATCGGCTTCCGTTTCAGCGATGACGTTTTCACCTACAATACCCAGGTCGGCAATTCCATCCTGTACATATTCGGGGATGTCGTCATCGCGGAGGAATAGGATCTCCAAGGGGAAATTGGCAACGGTGGTAATCAACGAGCTTTTGTAGTTATCGAAATTCAGACCACAATTTTTCAGCAGCTGCACAGATTTCTCGTTGAGCCTGCCGGATTTCTGTATTGCGATTTTCAGATTTTTCATGAGTGGGTAACGGGTTTATTTATGTCTGTGAAACCGGCCATGCCATCGGCTATACTAATAGGTGATTCCATGCTGGTTTCAATGTGTGTTATAATTATTAATACAAGGATAAAAACATCGGGTGTCAAACTGCTTCACGTAGAAACATACAAATTAAATATCGCCGCGGAGGCGATGATGATGTATGAACGGATGGATGAAAGCAATCTGCATGTTTTCTATTAATAATCCATGAAGTTGGTGGGCAAATATAGCAGGTAAATACGTTCCGTGCAAATTTTTATGCACATCCGCGTGCATCGCATATCGCGTGCGGATAGTATAGTGCCGAAAAGACATCCGGCTGTGAAAGGCGGAAAAAAAAGAAACGACTGATAAATTGTTTTAATTTTCCAAAAAATGTACTTTGGCTAAAATTAAGAGGTAATATTTATGGCGAAGGATTTGACTAAACAACAAGAAACAGACACAAATACCACTCCCCAGATACTGGAAGAGGGAATACACCACGTGAATAACCCGGTATTGGATTTGCCGGAGATTGTAAAGAACTATCTCGGGCCGGTTGCCGACTATCACCAGGAAAACAACAACTATTACTTCACTGACGGGAGTGCTGTGGTGGAGGTGAAGGTGGTGAGTGATGAAATCATACGCGTTCGGCTAGCCCCGAACGGGCAGTTTTTGGAAGACTTCTCCTATGCCGTACCGCAGACCGACCAACACGTAACGGTATATAATTTTGAAGAAGACCAGTACGTTTACCGTGTGAAAACCAATACGGTGACGTGTGTGATTAACAAAGCGGACTTCCTGATTTCGTTTGAAGACCGCAATGGCAAGGTGTACAACAAGGATTATTCGCCCATGCACTGGGAAGAGAACCCCGATTTCGGTGGGTATTACGTATACAGCACGAAGGAGGCCGTGGCCAACGAGGCATTTTATGGGCTAGGAGATAAACCCACCCACCTCAACCTGCGTGGCCGCCGATTTACCAATTGGAATTCCGATACCTACTCGTTCCAGTTCAATCAGGATCCACTTTATCGGAGCATCCCGTTTTATATCGGCTTGCACGGCGGAAATGCGTATGGTATTTTTTTCGACAACACGTTCAAAACCTATTTTGATTTTGCGGCCGAAGCGCACGACCAGACCAGCTTCTGGTCGGAAGGCGGCGAGTTGCAGTATTACTATATCCACGGGCCTCACATGATGGATGTGGTGAAACGTTACCACGTCATCACAGGCACCCACTACCTGCCGCCCCTGTGGGCCCTTGGTTTCCACCAATGCCGGTGGAGTTACTATCCCGAAAGTAAAGTGCGCGACCTTGCCAAGAATTTCCGCGAGCGCAAAATCCCCTGCGATGCGATCTACCTGGATATCGATTATATGGATGGCTACCGTTGCTTTACGTGGAATAAACACTATTTTCCCGATCCAAAGAAGATGATCAAGGAGCTCGCAGACGACGGCTTCCGCACGGTGGTGATCATCGATCCCGGCATCAAGGTGGATGAAAACTACTGGGTATTTAAGGAGGGGAAGAAAAACCACTATTTCTGCCGCCGCGGCGACGATTACTTCATGGAAGGGTATGTGTGGCCGGGCCGTTGCCAGTTTCCCGACTTCACCAATAAAGAAGTGCGTGAATGGTGGGGCGGGCTGTTCGGGGAGCTGGTAGAAGCCGGGGTAGCCGGTGTGTGGAACGATATGAATGAGCCCGCGGTATTTGGTAGGGGTACATTCCCCAATGACGTGCGCCACAATTTTGATGGTCACCGTGGCTCGCACCGCAAGGCACACAACGTGTACGGCATGCAGATGGTGCGTGCGACCTACGAAGGGCTCAAGAAACTGTTCCAGAAAAAGCGGCCATTTACCATCACCCGTGCCGCCTATGCCGGCACACAGCGTTATGCTTCGGTGTGGACAGGCGATAACATTGCCACGTGGGAGCACCTGCGCCTCGGCGTCTTGCAATTGCAGCGGTTGTCGGTATCGGGCCTGCCTTTCTGCGGCACGGATATCGGTGGTTTCAGCGGCGAGCCGGATGCCGAATTGTTTACGCGGTGGCTGCAGTTCGGGGTGTTCTCGCCATTCATGCGGGCCCATTCGGCTGGCGATACCGCCGAGCGCGAACCGTGGAGCTTCGGCCCCGAAAACGAAGCGCTGAACCGGAAGTTCATCGAGCTGCGCTACAAACTGCTGCCGTATATCTATTCGGTGTTTTGGGAACATACAAAATACGGCTTTCCGATACTGCGGCCGGTGACCATGCTGGAGCAGCATTTAGACAGCAACATCCAACGGGAAGAAGAGTTTTGCTTCGGCGACAAGCTGCTGGTATCGCCGGTATTGAATCCGGGGCAGCAGCGCAAGCGGGTATACCTGCCCCGCGGTACATGGTATGATTACTGGGACGATGTCCGTTTTGAAGGGGGGCAGGAGCACGAGGTGGATACACCCATCGAGAAGATGCCGATTTTTGTCAAGGCCGGAGCCGTCTTGCCCGAGTATCCCGTGATGCAATATGTGCATGAAAAACGGATCGAATCATTGAAATTGCTGGTTTACCATACGGATAAGAAAACAAATTCGTACCTTTATGAAGACCACGGCGATACGTTTGCATACGAGCAGCATATCTATTTGGAAAAGAAGTTCGTGGTAAAAGGTACATCCAAGGGCTTGACCATTACGCAGTATGTAGAAGGCTTGTATTCTGAGAAATACGACACGTACGACCTGCATTTTGCAGCTTTGCCGTTTGCGGTAAAGCAGGTGATGGTAGACGATAAGGCAACCACCTTTAAGAAGAATGACAAAGGCCATTATGTCGCAAAAGTGCCGAAGGATTTCAGAAGTATAGCTATTGCTTAACCCATTAAACCCAACGTGATGCAGCATTCGGTAGAAGTATATTCGTTATTTACGGATTTTGATGTAAACCTCTTCCGAGCAGGCAAACATCATAAACTGTATGAGAAGTTCGGTTCACATGCCCTGCTGCGAGACGGTACGGCAGGCACTTATTTTGCAGTGTGGGCCCCGAATGCCGAATCGGTATCGGTAATCGGCAACTTCAACGGCTGGAACCCATATTCGCACACGCTGCTGGTACGCTGGGACGGGTCGGGTATCTGGGAAGGCTTCATACCCGCGGTTGGCATAGGCGAGCTATATAAGTACCATATCAGGTCGTACCAGGGTGACACCGTAGAAAAAGCCGACCCCTTCGCGGTACAATGCGAATTGCCCCCCAAAACGGCTTCGGTAGTTTCTACCACATGGTATGAGTGGGACGATGATGATTGGATGCAGGTGCGGCATGAGCACAACGGACTGAACAAGCCCGTTGCCGTATATGAGCTACACCTCGGGTCGTGGATACGTAGCCCCGAAGACCCATCGCGGGTGCTCGGCTATCGCGATATTGCCGAAAAGCTGGTGCATTACATTAAGGAAGCCGGTTTCACCCACGTAGAGCTGATGCCCATCATGGAGCACCCCTATTACCCGTCGTGGGGTTATCAGATTACCGGCTACTTCGCCGCCTCATCGCGCTACGGATCGCCGCAGGACTTGATGTATCTCATCGAAGAACTGCACCGAAACGGCATCGGCGTGATATTAGACTGGGTACCGTCCCATTTCCCAGGCGATGCGCACGGCCTGTATCGGTTTGATGGGACGCATCTCTATGAACACCAGGATCCACGCCAGGGGTTCCATCCCGACTGGGGGTCTTACATCTTCAATTACGGCCGCAATGAGGTGCGTTCGTTCCTCATCAGCAATGCCGTATTCTGGCTGGATAGATACCACGTGGATGGAATGCGGGTAGATGCCGTAGCTTCCATGCTGTACCTCGACTACTCCCGTAAAGAAGGCGAGTGGGTACCCAATGAATACGGTGGGCGCGAAAACCTGCAGGCCATCAGTTTCCTGAAAGAACTGAATGAGGCGGTATACGGTTATTTCCCCGATGTGCAGACCATCGCCGAAGAGTCTACCTCATGGCCGGGCGTAAGCCGGCCGGTATACAGTGGTGGTCTCGGCTTCGGTATGAAATGGATGATGGGATGGATGCACGACACGCTCGAATATTTCGGCCGCGATCCGCTGTACAGGCAGCACCACCACGGCCAGGTTACCTTTAGCATGCTATATGCATTCCACGAAAACTTCATGTTGCCCCTCTCGCACGACGAAGTGGTGCACGGAAAGGGCCCGATGGTCTACAAGATGCCGGGCGACGAGTGGCAGCAATTTGCCAACCTGCGGACATTATACCTTTATATGTATACCCATCCTGGTACCAAACTGCTCTTCATGGGATGCGAATTCGGGCAGACGACCGAGTGGAACTGTAACCAGTCGCTCGATTGGCACCTCATGCAATATGAGCCGCACCAAGGCATGTTCGAGCTGGTGAAAGCCCTCAACCACCTGTATCGCGGCGAACCTGCGCTGTATGAACACAGCTTCAGCCCGGAGGGCTTCGAATGGATTGAGGCGGGCGACTCATCTAACACCGTACTTGCCTACGCCCGCAAAGGGGTGCGACGGGAAGACGACCTGCTCATCATCCTCAACCTTACGCCGGTAGTACGGTATTCGTATCGCTGCGGATTGCCATCGGAGGGCGAGTGGACGGTATTGCTCAATTCGGATGACCGCAACTACTACGGTAGCGGTGTGGAGCAGCACACGGTGACGGCCGAACCGATTCGCTGGATGAACAAAGACTGGTCGGCCATGTTTACCCTGCCCCCGCTGGCCGGGCTCGTACTCAAGCGGAGCGAGGCGCAGCAGACCAGCCGTAAGCGGGTCCAGCAGAGCAAGAAAACAGCGCTTGTGAAAGCCGAAAGTGCGGTTGATCCGGAAAAGAAAGCGAAGAAAAGAGCGACCGGCAAGAAAGCAACCGCCAAGAAAACAACTACAAAAGGGAACTAGCATCATGGGGAAACAAAAAGCACATCGCACAAGCAAGCACGTTATCCATTTGAGTGCCGAATGCTATCCCGTGGCCAAGGTGGGCGGACTGGGCGATGTAGTAGGCGCTTTACCCAAGTACCTGCAGCAAGCGGGCTTGCGCACTTGGGTAGTGCTGCCGTGGTACAACAAGCCTTTTGTGCAAAGCCACACATTTGAAGTGGTATACACCGGTTCGTTCAACCAAGGGTCGCGGCCGCTGGACATGACGGTGCTCAAGGAGCAAAGCGATGTGTTGGGGTTCGAGCTCTATTTGATCAAGATACCGGGCCTGCTGGACCGAGATGAGCCCTATGGCTATGCTGACGAGAGCGAACAATTTATGGCTTTCCAGCATGGCTTCCTACATTGGATTACCGAAGCTGGTATTGTGCCGGATGTGGTGCACTGCCACGACCATCATACGGGGCTCATCCCGTTCTTGATGTATTATAGCGATGCGTTTTCCGCGTTGAAGAAAGTGCCCACTGTGGGTACGGTGCATAACGGCCAGTACCAGGGCTGGATGGACTGGAACAAGGCTATTTTGCTCCCACCATTCGATACCTGGAAGTGGGGCCTGCTGGATTGGGACAAAACCATCAACCCTTTGGCGGCGCTGATTAAATGCTGCACCGTGTTTACCACCGTTTCGGAGGGCTACCTCGGCGAGTTGATGACGCAGGCCAACGGATTGGAGCAGCTCTTTGCGATGGAGCGCGCTAAAGGTGTGGGTATTGTGAACGGCATCGATACGGCGGTTTGGGATCCGGCGGCCGACCCCATGCTGCCGCACCACTACCCCCCCAGCCGGGTACAGTCGGGCAAAAAGAAAAATAAGGCATTTCTTTGTGAAGCTTATGGGCTGGACCCGGAAAAACCACTGCTCGCCTATATCGGGCGCTTCGCCGGCGAGAAAGGAGCCGATTTATTGCCTGATATCATCGAACGGCTCCTTGGTCGCGAAAACCGGGATGTATCCATCATGGTATTAGGCTCGGGCGATCCACAGGTACAGTCGGCCATAACATATTTAGCCAATCAATACCGGGGCCGGCTGGGGGCATACATCGGTTATGAGGAACAACTGTCGCACCGCATCTATGGAGCAGCCGATTTCCTGATTATGCCGTCACGGGTGGAACCCTGCGGCCTCAACCAGTTGTACGCTATGCGTTACGGTACGGTCCCCATTGTACGACGCACCGGCGGACTGAAAGACACCGTGCAGGATATTGCCGAGCCCGACGGATACGGCATTACATTCGCTGACGCGAATGCCGCCGACGCCAGCAACGCGGTGGGCCGGGCATTGGAACTCTATGCCGACCGGCAGCGTATGCAGCGGCTGCGTAAGCAATTGATGGCGCTCGATTTCTCTTGGGATAAGTCGGCCGTTTCATATATAGATCTTTATCAGAATATAACCGAATAGATTATGATTAAACACAGTGTAATTTCCGTAGTACTGGGAGGCGGCAAGGGGACACGCCTGTATCCATTGACAGAGAAGCGTTCAAAGCCCGCAGTGCCGATTGCCGGCAAATACCGCTTGGTGGATATCCCTATTTCCAATTGCCTCAATTCGGGCTATCACCGCATTTATGTGCTCACCCAGTTCAATTCCGCCTCGCTCAACGCCCACATCAAAAACACGTATAACTTCAGCCTGTTTAGCAAGGGCTTCGTAGACATACTGGCCGCGGAGCAAACCAACGAAGGGGAGCGTTGGTATCAGGGCACGGCAGATGCCGTCCGTCACCTGCTCCGCTACCTCAAGCACCACGATTATGAGCATGTACTTATCCTGTCGGGCGATCAATTGTACCAGATAGACTTCCAGGAAATGATCCGCTCGCATATCGAAGCGAATGCGGAGATATCGGTAGCAACCATTCCCGTTAATGCCAAGGACGCCACATCGTTCGGGATCCTCAAGTCTGATGAAGAAGGCAACATTACCTCATTCATCGAGAAACCCAACAGCTCACTGTTGCCGGATTGGGTATCCGAGGTGAGTGACGAAATGAAGGCTGCCGGTAGGGAATACCTCGCGTCGATGGGTATTTACGTATTCAATAAAGAGGTGCTCAGGCAGCTGTTGGCCGAGAGCGACGGTGTTGATTTCGGTAAGGAACTGCTACCCGAATCCATCGGCCAACGCCGTGTACACAGCTACCAATATCCGGGATACTGGACAGACATCGGTAACATCGATTCGTTTTTTGAAGCCAATATAGGCCTTACGGACGATATTCCCCTGTTCAACCTTTTCGACAAAGACACCATCTTTACGCGTCCGCGCATGCTGCCACCCTCCAAAGTGTCGGGTACCAAGCTCGATAAGGTTGTCCTTGCCGACGGGTGTATCGTGGCGGCCGACCAGATCGAACGGTCCGTTATCGGTGTGCGGTCGCGCATCGGTGCCGGCACGGTAATCAAGACCACCTACATGATGGGCTGTGATTTTTACCAGACGCTTGATGAAATCAGGCAGGCCAATGAGCAAGGCGTTCCATTGACCGGCGTAGGGGAGAATTGCTATATCGAAAATGCCATCATCGACAAGAACTGCTGTATAGGCAATAATGTCCGTATCACGGGGGGCAAGCATCTGGAAGATGGCGATTTCGAAACACATGTTATACGCGATGGTATCGTGGTTACCAAAAAGCGGGCGATATTACCCACCGGCACGGTGATTGGGTAGCTATTGCGTATCTTTGCCGTATGGCTCATCAAGATACGATTGTGGCATTGGCTACCGCCACCGGGAGCGGTGCCATTGCAGTGATACGGATTTCGGGTACGGATGCAATTGCTATCGTAAACCGTGTTTTCAAAGGCAAGGATTTGTCGATGCAACCATCTCACACCATCCACTTCGGGACTATCCGTGAGGGTGGCGAAGTACTGGATGAGGTGCTGGTATCATTATTCATCGGCCCGAACTCGTACACCGGGGAAAACATCGTGGAACTCTCCACGCATAATTCGCGGTACATCATCGAGCGGATTATCCAGCTGCTGATCAAGGAAGGTGCCCGTGCTGCTCAGCCGGGTGAATTTACGCTGCGGGCCTTCCTCAACGGTAAGATGGACCTCTCGCAGGCCGAAGCCGTGGCCGACCTGATAGCCTCCAATTCGGCGGCTTCGCACCAAGTAGCCATGCAGCAGATGCGTGGCGGGTTTTCCAATATCCTGAAGCAGCTGCGTGAGCAGCTGATCCACTTCGCTTCGCTCATCGAGCTCGAATTGGATTTTTCAGAAGAAGACGTGGAGTTTGCAAACCGGGAGCAGCTAAAAGGGCTCGTGTTGGAAATCAATACCGTGGTCGGTCGGCTCATCACCTCTTTTGAGCAAGGCAATGTGCTGAAAAATGGGGTGCCGGTGGTAATCGCCGGGAAGCCGAACGTCGGAAAATCCACATTGCTCAACACATTGCTTAATGAAGAGCGCGCAATAGTATCGGATATCGCCGGGACAACACGCGACACGATCGAGGACGAAATCAATATCCACGGCGTGTCGTTCCGTTTTATCGATACCGCCGGTATCCGCGACACGTTGGATATCATCGAAGCCAAGGGGGTGGAACGTACGCGTGAGAAAATGCGGCAAGCCCGGCTTATCATCTACCTGGCCGACCCACAGCAGGATGATATAGACGAGATCAACAGCCAGATTGTGGAGGTGGCCGCGCTGGGTGTGCCTTACGTGGTGGTGGTCAACAAAACCGATCTGCTCACACAAGCCCATAAAGAAGCCTTGACGGCTATAGCCCCCCTGTTTATCTCTGCTAAAAACAACGTGGGGGTAGAGGAGCTGAAGGAAGAACTGTTGCGAAAAGTGAATTTACATAACCTCGGTACTGACGACGTGCTCGTTACCAATATCCGGCACGTGTCGGCCCTGCAGAAGACCGCCGAATCGCTCGCAAAAGTACTCGACGGCATCGACAACCCCGTTACATCCGATTTCCTGGCGATGGATATCCGGCAGGCCCTGCATCACCTCGGTGAGATTACGGGCAGTGTATCTACGGATGACCTGTTGGATAATATTTTCTCGAAGTTCTGTATCGGGAAGTAGTATTTGATAATCATCGATTACAATCTATACAGATGTGTAATTTAATGTACTAAAAATCAATATGTTATATTATTATCGTTTACTTTTGTTTTTCATTGACTAATCTTTATTTTGTATCTTTTTGTACCTTTGGTAGGATATTTTAACGGAGGTACAAATAGGTACAAGATTATGGAACGAACCCGATCAGTCAAATTACGCGAGAAAGAATTAAGCGATGGGCGGTTAAGCCTTTACTTGGATTACTACCCGCCTGTTTACATCCCCGAGACGGGTAAGGAAACCAGACGGGAGTTCCTTAAGATCTATATCCATAAGAAACCTGCCAACGCTGCGGAAAAGGAGTACAATAAAGTTTGCCGGGCTAAAGCGGAAAGCATCCGGTCGGAACGGGAACTCCAACTGATCAATCGGCAATTCGACTTTGCCGACAGGTTGAACGCGCAGCGCGATTTTCTTGCTTATTTTAAGGAGCAGGTCAGAAAGCACAACAAGTCAAAAGGTAATCACGATAATTGGTATGGCACGTATAAATACCTCGAAATGTACACGAACGGACAGTGTACGTTTGGTGACGTAACGGAGAAATTCTGCGAGGGTTTCAAGGAGTTTTTAGGAACGGTCAAGTCGATTAGATCCAATACGGTTGGCCTTTCCGCCAATACCCAATACAGCTACTTCAATAAATTCCGGGCAGCTATCAAGGAAGCATTTCAGGAGCGACTATTTTCCGTTAATCCCATACTGCGAGTTAAAGGACTTCCCCAAGGGGAAACCCACCGGGAGTTTTTGACGTTGGAGGAACTGCGAGCCATGAAAGAGGCGGAATGTGATTTGCCCTTATTGAAACAGGCATCACTTTTTTCGGCACTTACCGGACTGCGATGGTCGGATATCATAAATTTAAAATGGGGTGATATCCACCATTCCGCGGAACACGGATATTACATCCGTTTCGTACAGCAAAAAACCAAAGGTGCCGAAACACTATACATACCTGATCAGGCATACGAACAATTAGGTGAAAGGCAGCGTGCTGAGGAACAGGTTTTCAAAGGGCTTAAATATTCAGATTACATCAGCTTGCAGATTTCCCGATGGGCACTGCGGGCCGGAATAACCAAGAAACTGACGTTCCACTGTTTCCGGCACACCTATGCGACGTTGCAGCTAACCATGGGTACGGATATTTATACGGTATCCAAACTGTTAGGGCACCGGAACGTGAAAACCACGGAAATTTACACCAAGGTCATTGACGAAAAGAAAATTGAAGCCGCAAAACGCATTATACTTTAGACAATGGGAATACTCAAACGGAATCCAGACAAGACGCTCAGCCCCGAAATGGGGTATTGGAAATACCTGCTGTTTGAGTATTTTGGAGCCTATGACGATGGTGGTCTTGAAACGCGGCTGAAAGCATTGCAGGTAGGCTGGTTGATCTTTAGCAGAGAGGGGAAAGCAGCTTATGAGTTTGCCGAGTTTCATAAGAACAAACGTCGCGTTTTGGGCGATGTATTGAAATATTTATATGTCATCATCGGTTTGGGTGGTTTTGTCCTATTGCTTTATGTATTTAACGCGCCTTTTTTCTTTGCCTTGCTGGCGTTTGTGCCACCAATAATAATCCATCTTTTGGCATATAAGCCCAGGTTAAAACGAAACCTACGGCACGTTGCGCATATTCTTGATAATAACCAGCGATTTACACAACTCATCAATTTGCCGGTTGGCGATCCGGCTGAACTGCGAGCGTTTATCGAGTCGTTAAAAATCGGAAGCAAGGATGCTGGCGAAAAGAGAAATGATGGTGAGGCCTACGAAACAGTTTCCGGAGTTCCGATCAGCGATTTCCAAGTGCAGCTTCGGGAGATCAGCAAGAGGGAGAATCAATTCAATCAAATGCCCATGCTTGAGGTGATTGACTTCTTTAACGTCATGTGTTGCCCAGCATGCAGCAAAGAAGTACCGCAAATGTCAGAAGCTGACTTTCTGTTGTTTCTGAAATCCGCATTTCTGCGGCATCCCCTACCGAAGAAAATCGTCTTGAAAAATAAAAAACCCGTCATCACAAGGATGATTTTCCATCAGTTCATGCTTGCATCGTATGATAAGCATCACGATAGAAAGGATATACCTAAATATGCAACCCTACTGTGCGATCATTTCGAAGGTTTTGAGTTCGAAAAGACTATTCGGAATTTTCGGACAGATGATAATCAACTGTTGGAAAAAATAAGAAACGATTACAAAAGTCATTTACATTTTTTACGGTATCTACAATCTTCATAGAGAACGCTAAAAATGCCCCTATCATTGCGGAAAACAAGTTTTTACGCAATGGAAAATCCCTTTGTATTATTAGACCAACGGCTTGATCGGATCGAGACGTTGGTGATGGAAATGAAAAACGGAACCGTAGAGAAACCGGCTCCGGATGGCTATGATATTATCGATATCGATGAAGCTGCCCAACTTTTAGGCATTGCCAAACCCACCGTTTACGGAAAGACTTCCCGGGGTGAAATCCCGCATATGAAGCGGGGGAAGCGGCTTTACTTTTCCAAGAAGGAACTTTTGGAATGGCTGAAGTCCGGGCGAAGGAAAACGCGAGCGGATATCGAGCAGGAGGCTAAATCCTATATCCTACGAAAAGGTTCGCCGTTCCATGGTAACCCCTCCTATTAAATTCTTGTTGACCAAATCACGTCGCCATGAAACAGGATAGTGATAACACTTATATCCGCGTAGGTACAACGTTGTATAAGCGGGTGAAGAAGCCGCTGATCAGCGGGAAAGACGAAGATATGCTGATTGTGTGGAATTTGGATACCATCAAGCAGGATTACCCCAACAATTGGCGGGAGGTTATCAAAGGTATCGACAAATACAATGGCTTTTGTACCATCCCGGAGCATTTGGACTACCGAAGAAACTATCAGGGTTTCTATAACCTCTATGAGCCGGTGGGACATGAACCCGAAGCGGGTACCTGCACAACGATTCTACAATTTATCACCCATATTTTCGGGGAACAATACGAATTGGGGCTCGATTATTTGCAGCTTTTGTATACCCAGCCCCGGCAACGGTTGCCCGTGCTGTGTTTGGTAAGCAGTGAGGGGAATACCGGGAAGACAACGTTCCTCAATCTATTAAAGTCCATCTTCGGCAATAACATGACGTTCAATACCAATGCCGATTTCCGGAGCAATTTCAACGCTGACTGGGTATCCAAGTTGATTATCGCAATTGACGAAGTGCTGCTCGACAGGAGGGAAGACAGCGAGAAAATAAAGAATCTCAGTACTGCCAAATCATACAAGGCAGAAGCCAAGGGCAAGGACCGTTTCGAGGTGGAGTTTTTCGGCAAAATCATCCTGTGTTCCAACAACGAGGAAAACTTCATGGTTATCGGTTTGCAGGAAACCCGCTATTGGGTAAGGAAAGTACCCACATTATCATCGCTTGATCCGGACTTCCTTTGGAAACTTGAGACGGAGATACCGGCATTTCTTGATTTTCTACTTCACCGGAAACTGGCCACCAAAAATAGTTCGCGCATGTGGTTCACGCCGGAACAGATTGCCACGCTTGCGTTACGTAAGGTGAAGTCGTATTATGTGAATAAGGTGGAATTGGAGCTCTATGAGACCATCCGCGAAATCATGGAGGCAAAGGAATTGTTGGACTTTTGCCTGACCAATACCCACGCCAAGATTTTGTTGGAGCGATCAGGTATCAAGGTATCCCGTTCTCAGGTGCGCCACATCTTGGAAGACCAATGGCGTTTGAAGCAATACCCCAACGCGTCCACCTTTACCACGTATCTGTATGACCACAGCGGCTACCTTTTGGAACTGGACGGCAAGGGCAGGTATTACAGGATTACCCAACAGGATTTGGAACGCATTTATGACGGAATGTTGACTTTTTAAAGTAAGGTGCTAATAATGAGTTTTTTGATAAGTCAACATTTGGTCAACAAATAGTCAACATTCGACAATAAAGTTGATAGACCGTCAACAATCGAATCCAAATGTTGACTGGAAAGTTGATTGAAAGTTGACCGGATAAACAGTAATAAATCAAGGGATTATGATGGAAAGTCAACATAGCAACATTTTTAAGGTTCACCTTTGCTGTCTTTTTTCTTTAGCCAGCAAAAAGAAAAATACAATAACAAACCCGTATCAAAAAAAAGTAGGTCGCTTGTGCGAAGCAAGCCATGTTTCCGTCAGACGGAAACGCTTGCTTCGGCATACTTACCACTTCGTTTATACGCATATTAATATAGCAATATATGGCAAGGCCGACTAAAGAGAAAAAAGACCAGCGTTACATCCGTTTCACCGTCCGGCTTACCGAGGTGGAATCCACGCAATTGGAAAAGCTATCTGCTTATGCAGGCTTGCAAGCTTCGGAAGTCATCCGTGAGGCCGTATTCAAAAACAGGATACTGCAAGCCAAGGTGCCGGTATTGGATCAGCAGACCTATGTGGAGCTGAAACGCATCGGTAACAACATCAATCAGATTGCCAAGCACCTGAATGCAGGTAAGGTTAACGGAGCGAACGTGCATTTGCGGGTGATTGAAAAGCAACTATCCATCATCCTAAAAAAACTCATCCAATGATTGCCAAACAATCCATCGGGAAATCGTTCATGGGTGCGCTGCATTATAACCTGCGGAAGGTTTTCAGCAAGCAAGAGGATGAACGTGCCGAATTATTGGAAACCAATTTTTCCTCGCTCGACAATAGCGTGGTCAAAAAGGAATTGGAGATCATGCGGTTACGGAACCCGAATTTGAGTCGGAACACCTATCACGTCAGCTTGAACTTTTCCGATAAGGAGCAAATAAGCAACGAGACGATGCTGGCTATCGCCAAAGAATATATGGAACGGATGGGGTTCGATGACAACCTGTATTGCATCTTCCGGCATCACGACACTTCGCATCCACATTGCCATATTTTGGCGTTGCGTAATCGCTTTGATGGCAAAGTAGTGAGCGACAGCAACAATTATCAGCGCAGCGAGAAAATCGTCAGGGAGCTCGAAAAGAAGTACGGACTGATGGAAGTTATTGATAGCAAACAATCGAAACACAAAGCTCCGACGAAGAACGAAATTGAAATGGCACTTCGTACCGGAAGCCCTTCAAAGAAAATGCTGCTACAGGAAAAAGTGGCGGTGGCCATTGAACGATCAAAGGATATGAGAGGTTTTATTGGCATGCTCCGTAAGGATGGTATCGACCTATTGTTCAACCAAGCCAGTACCGGGCGGGTTTCCGGTATTACTTATTTCATGAATGGATTTATGGTAACAGGTCGAACGTTGGGGCAACAATTTAAATGGGGTGCATTAATAAAGGAGATATACTATGAGCAAGCTCAACATGGCGAGGCAATTAGCCAAGCAAACAGCCGAACAAAAGCAAAATACGGAGAAAGAACAACGGGAGGAAGAACTAACTCTCGACAAGGCATTGGCCGAAATGTTCACCATGATTCTGGCCAATCAAAAAGTGCTGAACCGATTTCAGCAGGACATTGCGAACGTCATCAACAAGCGGCTTCCAAATTCAGTAGCTATGGATCGGCGGCTCGCGAAGATAGAGATAACACTTTTGGAGATTATCCGCACAATACCGGAATACAGCAAACAACAACGGAAAACGAGAAATCTTTTGACGGCGATATTTTTCCTGAGCACGATTCCGTTCCTCACACTGGTGGCAGCTCTTGGTTTGATGGCTTGGCTATCGAGATAACACCTGACGAAGATGACGAGCGGATCAAGCGAAAGAAGCGGGGATTAGGGCGGTAAACAGGCTGTTTATGTGTATATTTGCTGTATCCCAATGATGAAGGTTATCATTATTTCCGACACCCATGGCCAACATCGGTCGCTGAAATTGCCCAAGGGCGATATGCTTATCCATGCGGGCGATGTAAGCAAGCGGGGACATCCAATCGAGATTGAAGATTTTTTGGATTGGTTCAGCAAACAGAAATTCACTTACAAGGTATTTATCGCTGGTAATCATGATTTCTTTTTCGAGCAGGCGCATCCACGGATTATCGAGCAAATGATACCGAAAGGAGTAATTTACCTGAATGATTCCGGTTGTGAAATCGTGGGAGTGAGGCTATGGGGTTCACCTATCACACCTTGGTTCAACAATTGGGCGTTCAATCGGGAGCGTGGAACCGATATCAAACCCCATTGGGATCTGATACCCTTAGATACCGATATCCTCATCACCCACGGTCCACCGTTTGGTCTGTTGGATGAAACGGTTTATGGAAAAAGAATAGGTTGCGAAGAATTACGGCAGAGAGTCTATCAGGTGAAGCCCAAGCTCCATGTTTTTGGACATATCCATGAAGGTTACGGACAGTATGCCGACGGGGGTACGACCTTCGTGAACGCCAGCGTACTGGACGACCATTACCAAATGATGCATCAGCCAGTGTTGATAACCTTAAAATAATATGTTTCCGGTTTCCCGTATTTTATGATACGTTTTGTCGACTATTTTTGGAAGCATTGTCTTTGTTTATACCGCGTTACAAGTCGGATTAATTCTATCTCACAAAATGAGATGATAATCAAATTTTTGCTTATCTTGTAAAGCAATTTCAATAAGCTGAACGATGAACCGAATCAAAGCCGTATTGCAGGAAAAAGGCTTTACGCAGACGTGGCTGTCCGAGCAATTAGGCAAAAGTTATAACATGGTAAATGCGTACGCGCAGAATCGGCAACAGCCAAGGTTGGAGGTGTTGTTTGAAATTGCAAGGATCTTGGGGGTGAACGCAAAAGAATTAATTGAGGATATAAATAATATCAAAAGAAATAACGAGGGTGGAGATATTAGATGAAACAAAACAGGTAAAATCGAGAAAGCGAGTTGTAGACCATGGAGAGGTGTTTACTAATGAACGCGAAGTAAACGCTATGCTTGACATGGTGAAACACGAGACGGAAAGAATAGATTCTCGTTTCTTAGAGCCCGCATGTGGTAACGGAAACTTTTTAGCTGAAGTTTTAAGACGAAAATTAAAGGTAGTCGATAACCGTTATAGTAAAAGCCAAGTAGAGTGGGAACGTTATTCGGTAGTTGCTGTATCGAGCATCTATGGGGTGGATATATTAGAAGATAACGCCCAGGAATGTCGAGACCGGCTACTTGGTATATATACCAATTGGTATACTAAGTTATTTAAGCGGGTAAAAAATGAATGTATTCGGTCTGTGCGTTTTTTATTAAGCAGAAACATTCTTTGGGGTGATGCATTGGATTTTACTAATCCAGTGACCAAACAGCCAATTATATTTTCGGAATGGAGTACAGTTAACGGCTCTCTGTTAAAACGCAGAGACTATATGTTTAAGTTTTTAGTAGAGAAGACACACCAGTTTTCCCTATTCAATGACGAAGGTAATCCTGCTGCTATTGATGAACCAGTAAAAGACTTTCCTTTGGTACATTTCTTAAAACTTGGCGAAGATGATACAAACGAATTATAATCCCGATGTGCTCACTTGCCTAGCTAATTTGAGCAATGATGAAGTATTTACCCCACCAAATTTGGTGAACGATATTTTAGATATGCTTCCTGCTGAATTGTGGAGTGACCCCAATGCTAAGTTTTTGGATCCTGTTTCTAAAAGTGGTGTGTTTTTACGGGAAATGGCAAAGCGATTGACGAAAGGCTTAGAATCTGCTATACCCGATAAGCAGGAACGTATTAACCATATTTTTGGCAAACAGCTTTATGGTATTGCTATTACAGAACTCACCAGTTTACTTAGTCGGAGAAGTGTTTATTGCTCCAAAACGGCCAATGGGAAGTACTCGATTTGCGAAACGTTTACTACCGAGCAAGGCAATATTCATTATGAGCGTATGCAACATACATGGCAGGCTGGTAAATGTACGTATTGCGGAGCAAGCCAAGAAGTGTACGACCGCGATGATACTTTAGAAAATTATGCCTATAATTTTATTCACACAGAACAACCGGAAAAAATATTCAATATGAAATTTGACGTTATCGTTGGAAACCCTCCTTATCAGTTAAATGATGGTGGCGGAACAGGTTCAAGTGCAAAACCAATTTATAATTTATTTATTGACCAAGCTAAAAAACTGAATCCTAAATATCTTTCAATGATTATCCCTGCACGTTGGTATTCGGGTGGTAAGGGGTTGGATGAATTTAGAGCTGAAATGCTCAAAGATAAAAGTATAAGAAAACTAGTTGACTTTGCTGATTCTAGAGACTGTTTTCCAGGTGTAGATATTGCCGGTGGAGTTTGTTACTTCTTGTGGGATAAAGATAATAAAGGAATTTGTGAGGTGGAAACAAAAAGAAAGGAAGTCGTAATCAAATCAAGTCGATTCCTAGATGAGTTTGACACATTTGTAAGAGATAATTTAGCCGTAGACATTATACATAAGGTGAAAAAAAATAGTACTTCTTTCTTGGATACTGTCGTTTCAAGCAGGATGCCGTTTGGTTTAGTTTCAAGTGTTAAGCCAGAAAAGGAAGGAGACCTTGATTTAATCACTAGTGCTGGAAACGGAAAGATTTCTTCCGATAAAGTAACTAGTGGTACGGAATTAATCGACAAATGGAAGGTTCTGTTGTCTAAAGCTTCAAATGATCACGGAGGACAGCCGGATAAGGAAGGTAAAAGAAGGATCTTTTCACGCATTGAAGTAATGCCGCCAAAAACTGTTTGTACAGAATCATATTTAGTAGTTGGAAATTATGATTCGGAAACGGAGGCTAAAAATATGATGAATTATCTCAAAACGAAGTTTTGCAGATTCTTAGTTTCAACGATTCTCCTAACTCAGAATATTACCAAAAGTAAGTTCATTTTTGTGCCCAATCTTTCCATGAAAGAGAAATGGGATGATGAAAAACTATTTGATAGATATAAATTGACAGAAGGTGAGATTGATTTTATTTCTCAATTAATACGCCCGATGCATTCCAATGAAATTGATTTATAAACTAAAAATGCCATGTATCAAGAAAACTTCGGAACAAAGGAACAGATTTCATTCAATTCAGAAGCAGAATATTATGAACTTCTAGGGTATCTTTCAAAAAGTGATGGGGCTACCATACTTGTTTGGGAAGATAATGACCTTCAAGGCGCATGGGCAAAAGAAGGGAGAATACTATTTTTTGAGCAGCAACCATTAGCACTTAGAGCAAAGTTATTACACACGGCAGGAGTAGGGAATATTGTTTCAAGAGTAAATTGTAACGAATTTATATTGAATATTAGAGCAAATCATCATTTTGTCCTAGGTGAAACGCAAAGTATTCCTGATATAAAAGGAACTGTTCCGAAACAGTATATCTCTGATTTTGAGGCTGGTTTACAACTTTAATAAAACTGATGACAAATAGTGAATTTTTCCCGTCTCGTCCGTCAGCCAACCCAACCATATATGCCTATGAGTTGGAGGGGGTGTCTACACATATAGGCTTGCTCAAAATAGGCTATACTGACCGGGATGTCCGGAAGCGCATTAAAGAACAATTAGGTACAGCCGCTATCCAATATAAAATTGTGTTCGAAGAATCGGCAATGAAACGTGATGGCAGTTGTTTTACTGACCATGATATTCATCGTCTTCTGCGCAAAAAAGGTTTTGTCAACCCCGAGGGTGAATGGTTTAAATGTTCTCTAAATGACTTACGAAAAACTATTTGGGAAATTAAAACAGGAGAACGGACTGAAGCTAATCGTGTGCTGAGTTTTGGCATGCGACCGGAGCAACAAGCGGCTGTTAATAAAACCATTACTTATTTCAAGAGTTTTGAAAAAGAGAATAAACACAAGACCCCCCATTTTTTATGGAATGCCAAGATGCGGTTTGGTAAAACCTTCGCCAGTTATCAATTAGCAAAGAAAATGGGGTGGGCTAAGATTCTAGTGCTCACTTTTAAGCCGGCCGTACAAAGTGCATGGGAAGAAGATCTGATGACTCACGTAGATTTTGAAGGTTGGCAGTTTATTTCACGTAATGGATTAAGCTTTGAAGAGGCCGACCCGAAAAAACCAATTGTTTGTTTTGGTTCGTTCCAGGATTACTTAGGAAAAAACACCAGTACAGGTGGTATTAAAACTAAAAATGAATGGGTACATGCTACCAATTGGGATTGTGTCATATTTGATGAATACCACTACGGAGCTTGGAGAGAAAATGCCAAAGAACTCTTTGAAGCTGAGAGTAAAAAAGAATTGGAATTTGGTACAGGTGAAGGCATAGAGTACTTTGATGAAGAATCAATACCCATTACAACTGATCATTACTTGTATTTGTCGGGTACGCCTTTTCGAGCTATTGCCTCAGGCGAATTTATCGAAGAACAAATTTTTAACTGGACCTACTCAGATGAACAACGAGCCAAAGCAGAATGGAACGATAGTAATGGCCCAAATCCTTATGCTTCCCTGCCTAGGATGGTGATGATGACATATCAATTGCCCGATTCAATTAGTCAAGTTGCTGAATTAGGGGAGTTTGACGGATTTGATCTTAACGTTTTCTTTTCAGCAGAGGGTGAAGGACGAAATGCACGTTTCAAATACGAGGACGAAGTTCAAAAATGGTTAGATTTAATTCGAGGCGCATTTAGTGAAACTACTATTGATAACTTAAAAATGGGTGCAAAAAAGCCACCTTTACCCTTTTCGCATGCCCCGTTGCTTAGTGTTTTAAATCATACATTTTGGTTTTTGCCAACCGTGGCCGCGTGTCATGCTATGGCGCAGTTATTGAAACAACGCCAAAATAAATTTTACCATGATTACACTGTAGTCGTCGCGGCAGGCACACAGGCGGGAATCGGTGTGCAAGCTTTGCCGCCCGTATTAGATGCCATGACAGATAATCCGCTGGAATCAAAAACCATAACGCTTTCTTGTGGTAAACTCACTACTGGCGTATCTGTAAAACCATGGACGGGGATTTTTATGTTGCGTAACTCTTCAAGCCCCGAGACTTATTTTCAAGCAGCTTTCCGTGTGCAAACACCCTGGGTAATTAAAAATCCTGATAGCAAATCACCTAACAAAGAAGAAATTCTAAAACAGGAGTGTTATGTATTCGATTTTGCACCCAACCGCGCATTAAGGCAAATTGCTGACTACGCATGTCGTTTGAACGTAAACGAATCGAATCCAGAAAAAAACGTAGATGATTTTATCAATTTTTTACCGGTGTTAGCGTATGATGGCAGTTCGATGAAGCAAATAGATGCCGCGGGAATTTTGGATATTGCAATGAGTGGTACAACAGCCACGCTTTTAGCTAGACGTTGGGAAAGTGCATTACTTGTTAATGTTGATAACAATACCCTTGCTCGATTGATGGCAAGTGAAGAAGCAATGAATGCCCTCATGAATATTGAAGGTTTCAGAAATCTAAATCAGGATATCGAAACCATTATCAATAAATCCGAATCTGTAAAGAAAGCTAAGAAAGAAGCTAACGATCGCGAGTTGACGAAGAAAGAGAAAAAAGAACTTTCGGATGAGGAAAAAGAATACAAAAGTTTAAGAAAACAGATTCAAGAAAAACTCATCAAGTTTGCAACACGTGTCCCCGTGTTCATGTACCTGACAGACTACCGTGAGCGAAGTTTGAAAGATGTAATCACCCAACTCGAACCCGGGCTTTTCAAAAAAGTAACAGGTTTATCTGTAAAAGACTTTGAATTGTTGGTCAGCGTCGGCGTTTTCAACTCCGCGTTGATGAATGATGCAGTTTACAAGTTTAAACGTTATGAGGATGCAAGTTTGGAATATGTAGGGATTAATAAGCATCGGGGAGATGATGTGGGACTTTATGATACGGTACTTAGTCCTGAAGAATATAAAGCTGTATTTGTGAATGAAGAGATTTTTGATTATCATAATTTAAGCGATAAGTAATTTGTTTATTTTAAACCATTTAAATCTAAAAAGTAATGAAAAGACAACCAGTATATTCATCAAACCTCGCTTCAGTTGGTTATGATCCCGAAAACGAAATTTTGGAAATTGAATTTAACCACGGAGGGGTTTATCAGTATTACAGCGTGCCAGAATCAGTGTACCATGGATTGATGGGAGCCGGTTCCCATGGTCAGTACTTTGATAGGAATATAAAGAAAGCTGGTTACCGATATCGTCAGGTTGGATAATGAAAATAAAGCATATTGAGATTAACAATTGGCGATCAATCGTTAATACGGGTATTGAGTTCAACGAATTAATGATTTTTATTGGCCAGAATAACCATGGGAAATCTAACATTCTGAGTGCTATCCTGTTTTTCTTTGGTGAAATAGGGCTGCAAGATTTGGACTTTAATCAAGGCAATTCTGAATTATGGATCGAGGTCGAGTTTGACGAATTGACGGACAGCGAAAGAGTAACGTTTCAAAAATATGTAACGGCTTCCAATACAATTAAGGTACGGAAAACAGCAACAAAAGGAGGTGCGTTTTCTTATCATGGTTATTTGGAAGAACCTGAAGAGGAATGGTTGAAAGAGAGCAAGGCCTCGGAATATACTTCGAGGGAAAAAGCGAAGGAACTTCCTTTATATGATTTATTACCTGAAAGTGGAAGGCTTACGAAAGAAGTTTTTATAACTGCCCAAAAACAGTATATTGATGCTCATATAGGCAACATTTCATTTAGTTACACGCTTGAATCATCAAATTTTTTGGGAGTCAAAAACGTAGCCAAAGGTAGTTTGGGCGATGTGTTTTTTATCCCATCGATTAAGAAAGCCGCGGATGAGTTGTCCCCCAAAGGTAATTCCTTGTTTGGTCAATTATATTCACGTGTCATTAGCAAAATAGCAGAAACAGATGAAAATTATAAAGAAGCAAAACGGCAGATTAGGGAGTTGTCAAAAGTATTGAATAAAACAACCGAAGATGAGCAGCCTAACCCTAATAGACCACAAGAATTGTCGATGTTGGAAAATTTGCTTGACGATGAACTGAAGTCTTGGAATTCAAAGATAGATATACAAATTGAGCCGCCGAATGTTGATGAAATTTTCAAATTAGGTGCGAGTGTTTGGATCGATGATGGGGTAAGAACAGATATTGACCGAAAAGGGCATGGGCTTCAAAGAGCACTTATATTTGCTTTAATACGGGCATGGACGAAAATGTTGAAAGAGGAGGATAAGGTTGGCAGCAGTGAGGATACGACCGTTGTTACTGGCAGGAAAGGCTCCAAATCAGCTTATTTTATTTTTGAAGAGCCAGAACTGTTTTTGCATCCACAGGCTCAGAAAGAACTATTCGATTCATTAGTAACACTCTCAAAAGAAGAGAGCCAAATTATCCTATGCACACATTCAAGTTCCTTTATTAGTCTTGATTACTATAGGTCAATTTGTATCGTGAAGAAAAATGATTTACCCACCGGAACAAAAGTTCTTCAATGTACTGAAGAACTATTTGCCGATGGAGAACAACATAAGAATTTTAATCTTAGCTATTGGATCAATCCGGAGCGAGGTGAATTGTTTTTTGCAAAAAAGGTAATATTAGTGGAAGGCCCTACAGATAAATCGGTTATTCCTTTATTAGCGCGCAAATTAGGGGTGTTTAAATATGATTTCACATTGATTGATTGTGGTGGTAAAGATAACATCCCCCAATACGTTAAGCTATTGAATGGTTTCAAAATCTCATATACATGTGTTTATGATAAAGATCATCAGGAACACAAAACTAAGGGTGATAAGGACTCTGCGGATAGGAAATCTAAATTGATTGAAGATTGTGTAGACCCAGCTTTGGGGGGATCGGTAGTTTTAGTCAACGATATTGAGGAGGAAATTGGGTTGAGGGGAAAAAGTAGCAAGAACAAGGCCTTTGTTGCTATAGACCATGTTGCATCGGATGAATTTATCATCGAAGAGACGCTTTCTGAAAAAATTAAAATAATATATAGTTGATCAATATATGGCTACGATATCACTTAACCAGCAGCTTCAACGAATCGAAATATCTGGTTTCGAAATCGAAAATCAGGTGGTATTTAATTACTTCAACAATTTACCAGCTTCTGAGCGGGACAACAAACTCATCCGCGCCATTTATATAGGAGTGCTGGCCATGATGGAAGATCGTATTTCAGCGTTCCTTTCAAAGACCAGTAATGAATTGGGTACTGAGCTAGAGAGTCTTAAGATGATTTTCGAAATGAAGAAAGAGTTGTTCTATAAATCAACAATCAAAGGAGTGTTGGCGGAAGATGAAATTGCAGCATTCCTGAATGATTATTTCGCAGATAAACGCTTGAGAGATAAAGCTATGTTGACGGGGAATTCGATTGGAAACCTCCCTCGTAATAAAACAGGGGATATCGTATGTGAAGTTGATGGCCGAAGTGATTTGAAAATAGTCATCGAGTGTAAGTTTGATAAAAGCATAAAGTTAGGGCCAATAGAGGCGAAGGACGTTTTTACCCGGAGGGTGGATACCGCATGGAGCCAATTGCTGGAAGCTGAAGTGAATCGTGATGCCAAGGTGAGTTTGATTGTGTTTGATATTTCATTGGTAGATAACTCGATACTCAAGGCCTTCGACAATGTGGGATACATTCCCGGCGTAGGTTTCGTAGCTATTATCAATTCACAAAAGGGAGATTATTCCAATCTGGCAATAGCCTATATGTTGGCGAGGGACATCGCATTGAATGCTGGGAATGTGGAATTGGACAAGAACCTGTTGGCTGCTATTGTAAATCGTATTGTAAAAGATATAAACGAGTTGCTACAAATACGAACGTTGGTGGAAACGAATATTGAAAACAATAAACGAATTTTGCAGCAATTAGAAAAAAGCTTGTTGTTGATGGAGTTTAATCAACGGTATCTGAAAAAGTTTCTGCAAGAGGGTGTTTTAAGCAAAGGCGATTTGCTTGACTTTTATATGGGGGAGGAAGTAAAAGACAAATACAAGCCTATTGAAAAGGAGATTAGCGAGATTTAACTGAATATATAATGCCCGAAACCAACCGTATAGAATACAAACGCGAGCTCCATACCGACGTGGATATTGAAAAGGAGGTCATTGCCTTTTTGAATTACTACGAGGGCGGTATGATTTATGTCGGTATAGATAAGACAGGCAAAGTAGTGGGTGTTGCAGATGCGGACGGCGATGCGCTTAAAATCAAAGACCGTATCAAAAACAATATTTCCCCATCGGCCATGGGTTTGTTTGACGTGGTGGTGGAGGAACGCGAGGGCAAGGAGATTGTCAAAATCACCGTGGCCAGTGGCAGCGAAAAGCCGTACTTCAAAAAGAAATATGGGATGACCGAGAAAGGTTGCTTCATCCGTATCGGTACAGCAGCGGAGCCAATGCCGCAGGCGATGATTGATAAACTATTCGCGACCCGTACCCGCAATTCCATCGGCAAAATCCGGTCGAACCGACAGGATTTGACCTTTGAGCAGCTTCGTATTTATTATGAGGAAAAGCGCAAGCCGCTCAACAACCAATTCAAGAAAAGTTTGGAGTTGCTCACCGAAGACGGTGCGCTTAATTACGCAGCCTACCTATTGGCCGACGAAAACGGTGTTTCTATCAAGGTGGCGAAATATAGGGGTACGAATCGGGTAGACCTCATTGAAAACAACGAATACGGTTATTGTTCGCTCATAAAAGCCACGAAAAGCGTATTGGATAAGATTGAATTGGAAAACCGGACGGCAACGCAGATTACGTCCAAAGAACGGATAGACCGCAGGCTTTGGAATCCGGTGGCCATCCGCGAGGCCGTGATAAATTCGATTGTGCATAACGACTTTACCCGTGAGGTGCCACCCAAATTCGAGATTTTTGCCGACCGTATTGAAATCACTTCGGCAGGCACTTTGCCGGAGGGCCTCAATGAAGATGATTTTTTTGATGGGGTTTCCATTCCAAGGAATCGGGAATTGATGCGCGTGTATCGGGATTTGGAATTGGTGGAGCAGCTTGGGTCGGGAGTGCCACGGATTTTGGAGAGTTATGGAAAGGAATGCTTTCGGTTTATGGGGAATTTTATTCGTATGACATTTCCGGCATCGGAAGAAATTATTCGACAAGGTGGGTTGGTAGATGGGTTGGTAGATGGGTTGGTAGATGGGTTGGTAGATGGGTTGGTAGAAAGTCAACGGAAAATAGTAGAACTGATTAAGATTAATCCTAAAATATCCAAAAAGGATATGGCTGAAAATATCGGGATCAGCACGACTGCTATAGATAAACATATACGGAGTTTACGCGAAAGGAACATCTTAAAACGTGTAGGTGGAGATAGGTCTGGGCATTGGGAGTTACAGTAAAATAACAAATGATAATGGAAAGACTGGTACAAAATGGTAAAACATATAGCTACTATGAATATGGCAAAGAGCAAGAATTTGAGCAGGTGATTGTTGAACAGGCCGGTCATATTTTTGGTAGTAGTAGTATTTACATAGATATTAAGAAACGAATTGGCGATAGCATTATTACCATCCCGGATGGTTATTTAATAGACTTTTCTTTTGAGGCAGAACCTCGCCTGTACATCATAGAAAATGAGCTTTCAAGTCACGACCCCTACAAACACATTGGTTCACAGCTACTCAAATTCGCCATTTCCTACAAAGCCAGCGGGCGAAAAATCAAGACTTTCTTGCTTGAACATTTAATGGCAGATTCAGAAAAACTTTCAATAGCCGAGAAAAGCCTTATTAAAGCAGGCTATCGGAACATCGATGATTTTTTGGAGAGTATCATTTTTGAAAAGCCTGTAGCTGCGATTGTGATTATTGACCAAAGTACACCGGATTTAGAAAATGTGCTGAGCCAGCTAACTATGGATACCGATATTATCGAGTTTCAAACCTTTAAACATGGGAATGAAACAATACATAAATTCACACCTTTTAATGCTGAAATAAGGGAATTGGCAGAATCGCCGAAAACAAACTTAAAACCTGAAGAATTGAATACAGTGGTGGTGGCTGCTCGTGAAGAAGGCTTTGAACAAGAATTTCTCAATAATAATTGCTGGTATGCCATTCGCATCAATGCATCCATGCTCGATAAAATAAAATACGTTGCTGCTTATCAGGTAGCACCCGTTTCGGCTATTACACATTATGCAGAAGTGGCTTCTATTGAAAAATGGAAAGACACGAATAAATATATCCTATATTTCAAGGACAAAGCCCAATCGATTAACCCTATACCGCTTGATAAAGACAAAAAGGGGCTTGCTCCTCAGGCTCCCCGATACACTGCCATCGATAAAATACTGAAAGCAAAAAAAATGTCGCAAGTATTCTAAGTATTTGTCCGCTATTTGTATCTTTTTAATTTTAATTATCTGAAAATCAATTAATAATACTTTTTGCATCGGTAAATAGGGATATTCTGCTGCGTAGAGGTGGAGAATCTGGCCAAAGCACCAAACACGGCCCTATTTTGAAATGTTGATTTTTTTAATCTTGAGCAATTAGGTTCCACCGCGATACCCAGTCAAACGCCGAAATTTCGAGGATTTGTATGATTTCGTAGTACTAGCCGTGGCCTGGCTAGCACTTCGGGCCGGCTGCTTAGTACTACTGCACCGCAAGCTAATACTACTGAGCCACAAGTTAGCACTACTGAACCACAAGCTAGCACTACGGAGTTGCATGCTAGTATTATGGAGCCACAAGTTAGCACTGCGGAGCTGCAAGCTAGTGCTAGGGCGCCACGAGTTAGTGCTAGGGCGCCACGAGTTAGTGCCACGGAGCTGCAAGCTAGCACTACGGCGCCACGAGTTAGTACTACGGAGCCGCAAGCTAGTGCTACGGCGCCAGGAGTTAGCGCTACGGAGCCACGAGTTAGTACTAGGGCGCCACGAGTTAGTGCCACGGAGCTGCAAGCTAGCTCTACGGCGCCAGGAGTTAGCGCTACGGAGCCACGAGTTAGTACTAGGGCGCCACGAGTTAGTGCCACGGAGCTGCAAGCTAGCTCTACGGCGCCAGGAGTTAGCGCTACGGAGCCACGAGTTAGTACTAGGGCGCCACGAGTTAGTGCTACGGAGCCGCAAGCTATTACCATGGAGTTGCATGCTAATGCTACGGAGCCGAGAGTTAGTACTACAGAGCCACGAGTTAGTGCTACGGAACTGCGAGTTGGTGCTACGAAATCGACCCGAAGCACCGGTTTATGTTCATAAGCGGTAGCATCCCGGGATGCTGTTGGTGCATGGGATGCTGCCGGCTGAAGCCGCCGTGCACAAAACAACGGTTATGCTCAGCTGTAATAAGGTTGCTGCTGCGCAAAAGACTCCCGGTGCGTCGCAGGTATATCCGAAGCGACTAAATTGGTTGAGAAACCCTCACCCTCCTCGTGAAATACCTCCACTTTCCCTGCATGCCTGAGGTAAGATTTGACCGTGTCTATGCCACCATAAATCCAATCACGCGGATGGACTCTGTCCGCAGGAAATCGGCAAACCAATCGTCGTGATTGCCCTTAAGGGTAATCAGATTGTCTTCCTGGAGCAAGATCTCGACGCACTCGAACACCTTATCGTGCCGGTCTACGACATCGCCCAGCTGAATCAGCGCGTCATTTTTCTTATCGAAGCCAGACCGTTCGAGGCACTACTCAAGCGCCTTCGCCGCTCAGTGGATATCGCCTAGTACAAAAGTTTTCAATCGGGTCAAAGAAAACAAATATATGATGGTTTGACCAAATCAATCTTTGCTCGGTCGTATTGAAATCTATCCAAATGACTGCGGCATCCTTGTGTCTACCTTCCCGAAAATCAAAAACCGAAAAACCAACACCTTCCATACTGCGTATTTTGTATTATCCTCCAAAGCAAATCTAAGAAAGTATACAAAATACGCAACGTCCAAAATCTGATATTACCAAAGCAAGACGTTTAAAAACAACTAATTATAGAGGGTAATGGGATGACACTTGACACCCTTGCATATAGAAGATCATTGTGTATATTTGAGAGTTAGCGGTCATTGTAACGGGCGAACGTGCAAACATTTAACGACAGAAATAAGATAAGCAAAATAACGACATTTTTGACTTTGATAATTTTGACTTTGACAGCGTGTAACAACTCTGACAAATCAACAACGAATAACAAGACAATGACAGCCAACAACGAAACAACGACTTCTACTTGTAGCGACAACTGCAAAGCCCAAAACAAGACAAGGGAACTAAGTTGCAAACTGACAACGCCCGAACTTCAAAAACGAAAAGAAACTGTTATCGCAAGTCTGAAACAGCAAATTCTTGACAAAAAAGAACTGAAAGACGGTTACGCTTTTAAGTTCAGAGGAACAGATGAAGTTTTGGACGAACTGACAGATTTCATAAAAACAGAAAGAATGTGTTGCGACTTTTTCACTTTCGGACTTTCTGTTAGTGGCGACAAACGTGAAGCGTGGCTTGAATTGACAGGCGTTGACGGAGCAAAAGACTTCATAACATCAGAGCTTGGACTTTGGAATAAACAACGAAAGGCATAAACAATTAACTTAAAAACAAATATGGACAATAAAATAACAGTAACTGCAACCATAAATGCAGACGTAAAGAAAGTTTGGGACTACTACACCAATCCGACCCACATCGTAAATTGGAATTTTGCCGACCCAAGTTGGCATTGCCCGACAGCTACTAACGATATGAAAGTTGGTGGCATTTACAATGCAAGAATGGAAGCCAAAGACGGTAGTTTTGGTTTTGACTTTGAAGCCGTTTATACAGAAATTCACGAAGGCGAAAGTTTCGTCTATGAATTTGGTGGGCGACAAGCGTCGGTTGTATTCAATGAACAAAATGGACAAACCAAAGTTACTGTAACATTTGACCCTGAAACACAAAATCCGGTGGAAATGCAACAACAAGGCTGGCAAGCGATTTTGAATAACTTTAAAAATTACACAGAGACAAACTGAGAAACAAAACAACGAACCGCCAACATCGTATTGGCAATAGGCGGGCTGAACGGCTTCGTATCAACGGAAGTGCAAAATTCAACTTCTGTTCTTCGATTATGGTTCAGTGCTAAAAATCCCGCCCATCGCCAATACGCGGCACGTTAGCAGCTTGGTTCGGGCGTGCCAAGGATTTTGGAAAGCTACGCCAGGGAATGTTTCCGCTTTATGGACAACTTTATCCGCATGACCTTTCCGGCTTCGGAAGTGATCACCCCGCAAGTCACCGGACAAGTGTTGAATTTATTGGCGGTGGCAGACCAAACTGGACTAATTTCAATGGTCGAAGTTCGATTAAGGGGCTTTATAGAATCGCTACGGCCAGCAGACGAGGAAACTCGTAAGAAATTGGATTTTGGTTGTTCTTGGGATGGACAAACAGCTTTGTTGTCTGAAATCAGACCGCAATGGAATGATCCGACGAGAATCTTAGAATTACCCTTTGCTAAGCTTCGTTTTGTGAAGTCATCTAAAATCTGGAAGCTCTATTGGACGCGCGCATCTGGAAAATGGGAGGCTTATGAGCCACGACCGGAAAGCACTGAGCTACATAAATTGTTGACTGAAATTAAAAATGACGCGTACGGCTGTTTTCTTGGATAATCGGTAACTGAAACGCTTCAGTATGGGAGGTGTATTCCCGATTGCGAACGCAGTGTGTTCGCAATTCGATGCGGGGAATAAGTGTCTTATCTCCGCATATATTGCGGGGTATAACTTTTGGATGCGGAGATTGTTGTTTATATTTGCCGTATAATTTGCGGAGAATGTATATCCATCAATTACATCACTGGCCTGATTTTACATGGAATGCGGACGAAATAGCCTCGCTCTTGGCAGCGGTACGCTTTAAACAGGGGAAGCTTTTGGGGTATATGGAACACCTGGGTTTCGACTTGAAGGAGGAAGCGGTATTGCAGATCCTGACCCAAGATGTGGTTAAGTCCAGTGAAATCGAAGGGGAGATGCTGGATATCGATCAGGTACGGTCTTCCATTGCCCGTCGCCTCGGGCTGGATATTGTTGGCTTAGTGCCTTCGGGTCGGCATGTTGATGGTGTGGTGGAGATGATGCTCGATGCTACGCAACGATATGACCAACCATTGGATGAAGAACGATTGTTTGGCTGGCATGCGGCATTGTTTCCCACCGGTCGCAGCAGTATGTATCGTATTGTGGTAGGCGATTGGCGCAAGAATACCAAGGACGATCCCATGCAGGTGGTGTCAGGGGCGATGGGCAGGGAGAAGGTGCATTTCCAGGCACCCGATAGCGATAAATTGCCGGTAGAGATGGGGCGTTTTTTAACATGGTTCAACAGCGACGTTGCCATCGATCCAATGCTAAAGGCCGCGGTTGCCCATTTTTGGTTTGTGACCATACACCCATTCGAGGATGGTAACGGACGGATATCAAGGGCGATAGCGGACATGCAGCTGGCACGGGCAGACGGCAGCCCCCAACGTTTCTACAGTATGTCGGGCCAAATCCGGCAGGAGCGGAAACACTATTATTCGGTATTGGAGAAAACCCAATCGGGTGATTTGGATATCACGGAATGGTTAACATGGTTTTTGAAATGTCTGGGGCGTGCAATCGATGCTTCGGATGTGGTGCTGGCTTCGGTAATGCGCAAAGCTAAACTTTGGATGATGCCGGTAGCACAAACGTTCAATGACCGGCAACGATTAATGTTGAATAAATTAATGGATGGCTTTGAAGGCAAGCTGACATCTTCTAAATGGGCAAAAATTGCCAAGTGTTCGCAGGATACGGCTACACGCGATATACAAAACTTGGTCATAAAGGGGATACTGGTCAAGGACGAAGCCGGAGGAAGGAGCACCAACTATTTGCTCACAGTATAGCATTTCGGCTCCCATTTGTATCTATTTTCTATAAAATGTTATAAATACAATACAAACTACTTTTTGTGCCGGGGAAATAATGGCATAGGTGCTGGTAATTGATTTCCTCTTAGCTTGTAGCCTACCCCCCCCCGGTGGGAAAGCGAGGCGAGATCCGTGCCGTATGATTGGTTGCATTCTTCATTAATTTTTTGGAATGTGAAAAGTTATTCTGTAACTTGTTGCAAACTACCGTTTATGCTAGAACTCGTTATCGACGCAAGAATAGCTGCCTTATCCCCTGAGATGGATGTAAGGCGCATCTTACCCTTTCGTAAGAAACGTATGGTAGGCCCTTTTATCTTTATGGATCATGCAGGGCCCATAGAAGAAGCCGTATTGCGTGAGGCTAATGATATAGACGTATTGCCTCATCCCCATATTGGCTTGTCCACTGTCAGTTACCTATTTGGAGGGCAGGTCATGCATCGGGACAGTCTGGGTGTAGAGCAGATCATTCGTCCCGGAGAGGTCAATTGGATGACAGCCGGAAGAGGCATCTCCCATTCAGAACGGTTTGAGGACCCGGGCATTCTTAAAGGCGGACTGGAAATGATACAGACCTGGGTGGCCCTTCCGGAGAAATACGAAGAGACCAATCCTTCTTTCCGCAATTACAAACCCGAAGAATTGCCTGTATTTACCGACAAAGGCATCTGGATGCGACTCATCGCGGGTAATGCCTATGGTTTGAAAAGCGATGTAAACACCCATTCCCCGTTGTTTTACCTACATGTCAAGCTGGACAAAGGCACCCCTTTGGCCCTTCCCATGGAACATTCCGAAAGGGGACTGTATGTAGTGAAAGGTTCTGTGGAGGTAGCCGGCCACCGATATGGTCCCGGACAGATGATGGTCTTTACCAAAGGTGTCGATCCCCTCATCGTGGCACAGGAAGCGACAACCCTCATGCTTTTGGGAGGCGAGCCGTTAGGAGAGCGTTTTATTTGGTGGAATTTTGTCCATTCAAACAGAGACCGGATTGAACAGGCCAAAGAAGACTGGAAACGAGGCCGTTTCGAATTACCCCCCACCGACAACGAGGAATTCATTCCCTTGCCAGAAGATAGGACCCGGCCGGCTGGCAGTCCGCCTCCTCCACCGGCACTTTCTTAATTTGGGGGAAGTAGCTTGTTTTGATTCACACACGATCAAGCAAGCCCATTATTAAATGCAGTGAAAAGGTATACTATTTTTTAAGAAAAATATGGTATATTGCACTCCAATTAAAAACCTGAGGATATGTAACCTTATTATTTTGTAGTCATATCATCACTAAGCTATCGTTATGAATTGCGCAACTGATTCGAGGCTTCATGTCTTTGGGTTTTCTGTTAGGGAATCGCAGGATAGGTCATATACTCGGGGTTGGGAGGAAATAAAAAAGCCCCGAAGATAGTCGAGGCGCTGAATGTTTTATTCGTAATGTATTGCTTTTTTTATGGCACTCATGAAACATTTGGGTAAAAACATGCCTCCTGGTTGTGGACAAGAGGCAATCCAAATGTTTTCACAACGGAATAATCCTTATTGTGATTTGCTTTCGGCGTCAAAGATAACATATAATTTGGGTTATGCAAACGGAGAAACAAAAATTAGTCTGAAACCTTTCAGAATATATTATATAACAAACAAAATAAACCGATATGATAAAACGAATTTTAGGACTGGATTTAGGGACGAATAACGTTGGCTGCACCAAAAAGGAAACGTTTATTAATCCTTAAATCTTCAAAGAAAAAGGTTACCCGATAAATCGAGCAACCTTAAAAGCAAATCACAACACTATAATCTCAAAATGGCGGAAGATTATAGTGAACAGTAAAGGTACACTATTACTTATAGATTATAGTGAGTTTTTATAAATTTAATATTTTCGATATATTTGCTTCGATATAGACTGCTAAATAACACTCGCGATTATGAATACTAAACAAATACTCGGCCTAGATCTTGGCGTAGCTTCAATCGGCTTTGCGCACGTAGTGGAAAGCGAAGACCGAAACAATTCGGAAATAAAACAAATTGGTGTTCGGGTAAATTCACTTACTGTCGATGAGCAAACCAATTTTGAAAAAGGAAAGCCATTTTCTATCAATGCAGAAAGAACGCTTAAACGCGGTGCTAGAAGAAATTTAGATCGTTATCAAGACAGAAGAAAAAATCTGATAGAGGTTTTGCAGAATGCCAATCTAATTAATGCCGAAACTCATCTGGCGGAAGATGGAAAAAACACCACGCATCAAACTTGGGCTTTGCGCGCAAAGGCGGTTTCCGAGCAGGTTGAAAAAGAGGATTTCGCCAGAATTTTATTGGCTATCAACAAAAAGCGTGGCTATAAAAGTTCACGTAAAGCTAAAAATGAGGACGAAGGACAAGCCATCGACGGGATGGCTATCGCTAAACGATTGTATGAAGAAAACCTGACGCCGGGGCAGTTGGCTTATGAATTACTGAAAGAAGGTAAAAAATCCATTCCGGATTTTTACCGTTCAGACTTACAAGCTGAATTTGATAAAGTATGGAACTTCCAAAAACAATTTTATCCGGAAATTCTTATCGATGAATTTTATAAAGAACTGCAAGGCAAGGGGCAACGTGCAACTTCTGCAATGTTTTATACGAAGTATGGATTTAACACTGCGGAAAATAAAGGAAGTCGTGGCGAGAAAAAACTTCAGGCATATAAATGGCGAAGTGAAGCCACATTTAAGCAATTAGAAAAAGAGGAGGTTGCATACGCATTGACCGAAATTAACAACAACCTAAACAGTTCGAGCGGTTATCTGGGCGCGATTTCCGACCGAAGCAAAGAACTTTATTTCAACAAGCAAACGGTTGGGCAGTATCTGTATCAGCAATTGAAGAAAAATCCGCATACACGTTTAAAAAATCAGGTGTTTTATCGACAAGATTATTTGGATGAGTTTGAAACGATATGGGAAACGCAAGCCAAATTTCATTCGGAATTAACCAATGAACTGAAAAAGGAAATTCGTGATATCATCATCTTTTACCAACGCAAGCTCAAATCCCAAAAAGGACTGATTAGCTTTTGTGAATTGGAAAGCAAGGAAGTTGTCATTGACGGTGCAAAGAAAACAATTGGGGCTCGTGTGGCGCCAAAATCGTCTCCTTTGTTTCAGGAATTTAAAATTTGGCAGAACTTGAATAATGTTTTGGTGCGTAAAAAGGGAAGTCGAAAAAGAGTTGCCAAAGCGCAAAACCAACATTCTTTATTCGAGGAAGAAAAAGAAATTTTCTCACTTGATTTAGAAGCGAAAGAAAAACTGTTCGAAGAGTTGAACTTAAAAGGCAATTTATCGGCTAAAAACTGTTTGGAAATTTTGGGGTTGAGCTCTAATGAATGGGAGCTGAATTATACCCAATTGGAAGGAAATCGAACCAATAAATCTTTATACGAAGCTTATCTCAAAATTCTGGATATCGAAGGCTATGACGTAAGGGATTTGCTGAAAGTCAAGTCGAATAAAGATGAAGTTGAGTTGGATGATTTGAAAGTTCCGGCTATTGAAATTAAAAATATGGTGCGGGATATTTTTAAAACCAATAAAATTGATGCCGAAATTCTTGATTTTGACGCAGAGGCAGACGGCAAAGCTTTTGAACAACAACCATCGTATCAATTGTGGCATTTGTTGTATTCGTACGAAGGCGACGATTCGCTCAGTGGTAATGAGAAGTTGTATGAATTATTAGCGAAGAAATTCGGATTTAAGCGTGAGCATGCACAGATTTTGGCAAATGTTGGCCTTGTCGACGACTATGGAAACCTGTCCAGCAAAGCGATGCGTAAGATTTATCCGCACATTCGGGAAAATAATTATAGCACGGCTTGTGAGATAGCCGGTTATCGACATTCCAAACATTCTTTGACTAAGGGAGAGTTGAAAGATAGAGTTTTAGAGGACAAATTGGAACTACTGAAAAAGAACAGTTTACGCCAGCCTGTGGTTGAAAAAATTCTCAATCAGATGATTAACGTCGTCAATGCTTTAATCGAGAAAAATAGCGAACGGAATGAAAACGGCAACATTACGAAGTATTTCAAATTTGATGAAATCCGAATTGAATTGGCGCGTGAGCTCAAGAAAAATGCTGCGGAGCGAGCAGAAATGACCACAAGTATTAATGCTGCGAAGCTGGCTCACGAAAAAATATTTAAAATTCTTCAAAATGAATTTGGTATTAAAAACCCAACCCGAAACGACATCATTCGCTTTCGATTGTATGAGGAATTGAAAAATAGAGGTTACAAGGATTTATATACCGACACCTATATTCCCAGGGAAATATTATTCAGCAAGCAGATTGATATTGACCACATCATACCACAATCCCGATTATTTGATGATAGCTTTTCCAATAAAACGGTCGTATATCGCCAGACTAATTTAGATAAAGGCAACAAAACGGCTTTTGACTACATCAAATCTAAATACGGCAGTACAGAAGATTTCGAGGACAGAATAAAGTCTTTGTATGATGCTTACCAAAAGAACAAAGAAGAGGGTATTTCCAAAGCTAAATACCAAAAACTCTTGAAACAAGAAACCGAAATCGGGGACGGATTTATCGAGAGGGATTTGCGTGAAAGCCAATACATTGCCAAGAAAGCGAAAGAGTTGTTGTTCAAAGTAACGAGGTCAGTCGTTTCTACTTCGGGCAGCATTACGGACAGATTACGCGAGGATTGGGATTTGATCAATGTGATGAAAGAACTCAATTTGCCTAAATATAAATCACTTGGACTAACAGAAATTCAAGAACGCAGCAATGGGCATCAGGTCGAAGTTATTAAAGATTGGACGAAACGAAATGATCATCGACACCACGCAATGGATGCGTTAACAGTAGCTTTTACCAAACATAATCATATTCAGTATTTGAATTATTTGAATGCCCGCAAAAATGAAAGCCATAAGTTACATGGTAATATTATTGCTATTGAAACCCTTGAAACAGAGGTTAAAATAGACGACAACGGAAATAAGAAGAGAGTTTTTAAAGAACCTATTCCAAACTTCCGCAAGGTAGCCAAAGAGCATTTGGAAAATGTGTTGATTTCACACAAAGCGAAGAATAAGGTCGTGACCAAAAACAAGAATAAAATTTCAGGAAAAGAAAACGCACAAATCACGTTGACACCACGTGGTCAGCTTCACAAAGAAACGGTTTACGGAAAGTATCGTTTTTACCAAAGTAAAGAAGAGAAGGTAAGTGCCAAATTTGATTTGGAAACGATTGAAAAAGTTGCCAATCCAACTTATAAAGCCGCTTTGCTTCAACGATTAGCCGAGAATGGAAACGACCCTAAGAAAGCTTTTTCAGGAAAAAAATCGCTAAACAAAACGGCAATATACATCAGTCTGGAAAACGATATCAAAGTGCCTGAGACTGTGAAGTTGGTTTGGTTAGAGGAAGATTATTCTATCCGAAAGGATGTAACCCCAGAAAACTTTAAAGACGAAAAATCCATCGAGAAAATTTTAGACGAAGGAATAAAGAAAATTTTGAAAAATCGTTTGAAAGAATTTGGTGGCGATGCCAAAAAGGCCTTTACTGATTTGGATAAAAACCCGATTTATCTCAACAAAGAAAATGGAATTACCATAAAACGTATTCGGGTTTCGGGAGTGAAAAACGCGGAGCCTTTGCATTATAAAAAGGACCATTTCGGTAACGACATTTTAGATGAAAATGGAAAGCAAATCCCAGCCGATTTTGTAAGCACAGGGAATAATCATCACGTAGCGATTTATCAGGATGAAAATGGGAATTTACAGGAAAAAGTTGTGTCATTCTTTGAAGCGGTGGAACGAGTGAACCAAGGTTTACCAATAATCGACAAAACCTACAATCAGCATTTAGGTTGGCAGTTTCTCTTTACCATGAAGCAAAACGAAATGTTTGTCTTTCCGAATAAGAGCTCCGGGTTTATCCCGACTGAAATTGATTTGTTGGATCCAAAAAACAAGAAATTAATCAGCCCGAATCTGTTCAGGGTCCAGACACTTTCCATAGTTCAGTATGGAAACAATACTGTTAGAGACTTTAAGTTTAGGCATCATCTAGAAGCCTTATTAAACGATAAGAAAGAACTTCAAGGCATTACTTTTCAGCAATTAAAAAGTTTACCTCCTTTAAAAAATATTGTTAAGGTGCGTATCAATCATTTAGGAGATATTGTAAGTGTTGGGGAATATTAATAAAAGCCATGATGACCCGCTCTTCCTTCCTCAAAAACCTGATTGGCCTGTACGGGATTGCTGCCTTGCCGTTGGAACTAGTGAAGCAATACGAGCGGATTTACTGGCTCCAGAGCTTTGTGCGGGGCTTCCGGTACTACGAGGGGCCTCGGATTATTGGCGAAATTAATAACAGCGGTATAATGGAACTGGTGCGAGAGCCAGACACATACAAAGTGATCCGGCGGGAAAGAATCTGATGATAAAACTTATCACTCAACTCATAAACAGCCGATGACATGATCAAGCGTACCCTCATGTTTTCCAATCCAGCTTACTTAAGCCATAAGGATAAGCAGCTCGTAATTTCTTTTCCGGACAAGGACAAGGATAATAGAACAGTCCCAATTGAAGATATTGGTGTAGTAGTGTTGGAAAACCAACAGATTACCATTTCCCACGGTTGCATAGCGGCTTTGGTGCAAAATAATGTGGCGTTGATTTCTTGCGACTCCAGTCATATGCCAACCGGATTGATTCTGCCGTTGGATGGGGGAAATACCCAAGCCGAACGGTTTCGGTTTCAAATTGAGGCATCCCTTCCGTTGAAGAAGCAACTCTGGCAACAAACGATTCAGCAAAAAATATATAACCAAGCACGCGTATTGGAGGACCTTGGAATAGCTACAGACAATATGTATCGTTGGTCAAAATCGGTCAAATCCGGCGATCCTGATAATTATGAAGGCCGTGCCGCCGCTTACTATTGGCAAAATATCTTTAGCCAATACCTGGATTTCAATCGGAATAGGGCAGGAGAGCCGCCAAACAATTTATTGAATTATGGATATGCGATTCTGCGGGCAGTAGTGGCGCGTAGTTTGGTTTCTTCGGGGTTATTGCCGACCTTGGGGATATTTCATCGCAATAAGTATAATGCATATTGTTTGGCCGATGATATCATGGAGCCGTATCGGCCATTTGTGGACCGTATTGTTTATGATATTGTTGCGGAGGATGGGACGTACCATGAGTTAAACACAGAACTGAAAACGCGCTTATTAAGGGTGCCGCAGGTAGACGTTAAGTTTGATGATATGACAAGCCCGCTTTTGGTTGGAATGTCGCGAACAACAGCATCGCTTGCTCGATGCTTTGAGGGAGTATCACGTAAAATCAATTACCCTACTATATAGCAGTGGTATAGTGGACCGTTTAAATCAATATCGGGTTTTGTGGATATTAGTTTTTTTTGATCTGCCCACAGAGACGAAAAAAGATAGGGCCGCCCATGCACGATTCCGTAAGGATATTATGCAGGATGGATTTACGATGTTCCAGTTTTCGATATATCTGCGGCACTGCAACAGCCGCGAAAATGCCGATGTCCATATCAAACGGGTTAAACGGTTGCTTCCGAGAAAAGGACACGTAGGGATATTAACCATAACAGATAAACAGTTTGGTGATATTGAACTGTTTGTGGGGAAAGAAATTGGGAAGCGGCCGGATACACCGCAGCAATTGGAATTATTTTAAACTAATAGAGCCCCTAGTCCTGCATGGTTCGAAAAAAAATAAAAAGTTTTCCACATAAGGTGTTTTGTAACAAAAAGGGAGGTGCATGTTTCAAAATACAATCGGAAAACTAACCTATCAATAAAAAATCCAAGCAATCTCCGCTTGGATTTTTTATTTCTAAATTTTGTTTTAATTAACTGATATACAAATAAATCCTTTGAGGTATGTTGTGGTCAATATCAGTAAATCAAAGAATGAAAGCAAATCACAACCGGGGGACCTACTAAAAGAGCCATTGATTCGTTGTGGTCAATATCAGTAAATCAAAGAATGAAAGCAAATCACAACTAATTGGCGAGGTTTAATTATTGAGATCATGTTGTGGTCAATATCAGTAAATCAAAGAATGAAAGCAAATCACAACTATATAAAAGAAAGAGAGGAGTACGATTCAGTTGTGGTCAATATCAGTAAATCAAAGAATGAAAGCAAATCACAACTAGTAACTAATGCGGTAATAACAGGAAATAGTTGTGGTCAATATCAGTAAATCAAAGAATGAAAGCAAATCACAACGATGGAGTTACAAAAGAAAATGTATGGCATGTTGTGGTCAATATCAGTAAATCAAAGAATGAAAGCAAATCACAACTGCTGGTTGCACCGCCGGCGAGAAACGCGGGTTGTGGTCAATATCAGTAAATCAAAGAATGAAAGCAAATCACAACCCCGCGACCTACTAAAAGAGCCATTGATTCGTTGTGGTCAATATCAGTAAATCAAAGAATGAAAGCAAATCACAACTAGGCTGGTAAACACCGTGATGACTATCAAGTTGTGGTCAATATCAGTAAATCAAAGAATGAAAGCAAATCACAACTCGGCTGGTAAACACCGTGATGACTATCAAGTTGTGGTCAATATCAGTCAATCAAAGAATGAAAGCAAATCACAACTCGGCTGGTAAACACCGTGATGACTATCAAGTTGTGGTCAATATCAGTCAATCAAAGAATGAAAGCAAATCACAACTCGGCTGGTAAACACCGTGATGACTATCAAGTTGTGGTCAATATCAGTCAATCAAAGAATGAAAGCAAATCACAACTCGGCTGGTAAACACCGTGATGACTATCAAGTTGTGGTCAATATCAGTAAATCAAAGAATGAAAGCAAATCACAACAATATCTTTAACTGTGAAAACAGACGGCTTGTTGTGGTCAATATCAGTAAATCAAAGAATGAAAGCAAATCACAACAAAGAGGAATCAGATAAGCTAGCCGAAGCCGTTGTGGTCAATATCAGTAAATCAAAGAATGAAAGCAAATCACAACGAAACGTGGGCGCAAATCGTCGAGTTCGCGGTTGTGGTCAATATCAGTAAATCAAAGAATGAAAGCAAATCACAACACACTCGTACTTTAAAAAAACTTGCTCTGGGTTGTGGTCAATATCAGTAAATCAAAGAATGAAAGCAAATCACAACAGTTCAATATCTAAATCGCTTAAATCGTCCGTTGTGGTCAATATCAGTAAATCAAAGAATGAAAGCAAATCACAACACTATAGTATAATACGGTCTGCCGTCCGTTGTTGTGGTCAATATCAGTAAATCAAAGAATGAAAGCAAATCCCAACACTATATTTTAAAACGGTCTTCAGTCCGTTGTTGTGGTCAATATCAGTAAAAAAAAGTATGAAAGCAAATCACAACACTTCAATATCTAAATAGCTTAAATCGTCCGTTGTGGTCTATATCAGTAAATCAAAGTATGAAAGCCAATCACAACAGTTCTATATCTAAATCGCTTAAATCGTCCGTTGTGGTCTATATCAGTAAATCAAAGTATGAAAGCCAATCACAACAGTTCTATATCTAAATCGCTTAAATCGTCCGTTGTGGTCAATATCAGTAAATCAAAGAATGAAAGCAAATCACAACATACACAATGCAATTAAAAATCAAAAATCGTTGTGGTCAATATCAGTAAATCAAAGAATGAAAGCAAATCACAACAGTTGCCAGTAGTTTGTTTCAGCGGGACGTGTTGTGGTCAATATCAGTAAATCAAAGAATGAAAGCAAATCACAACACCCCTTCCGACTTCTCCAACCAACCACCCGTTGTGGTCAATATCAGTAAATCAAAGAATGAAAGCAAATCACAACGGAATTACTTTTTAATTGTGCAATAGTTAGGTTGTGGTCAATATCAGTAAATCAAAGAATGAAAGCAAATCACAACGGAATTACTTTATAATTGTTCAATAGTTAGGTTGTGGTCAATATCAGTAAATCATAGAATGAAAGCAAATCACAACGGAATTACTTTATAATTGTTCAATAGTTAGGTTGTGGTCAATATCAGTAAATCATAGAATGAAAGCAAATCACAACGGAATTACTTTATAATTGTTCAATAGTTAGGTTGTGGTCAATATCAGTAAATCATAGAATGAAAGCAAATCACAACGGAATTACTTTATAATTGTTCAATAGTTAGGTTGTGGTCAATATCAGTAAATCAAAGAATGAAAGCAAATCACAACTAGTAAGAATAATAGTGATATAATATGATGTTGTGGTCAATATCAGTAAATCAAAGAATGAAAGCAAATCACACCAATATTATTGATTGTCAACAACTTACATAGTTGTGGTCAATATCAGTAAATCACAGAATGAAAGCAAATCACACCAATATTATTGATTGTCAACAACTTACATAGTTGTGGTCAATATCAGTAAATCACAGAATGAAAGCAAATCACACCAATATTATTGATTGTCAACAACTTACATAGTTGTGGTCAATATCAGTAAATCACAGAATGAAAGCAAATCACACCAATATTATTGATTGTCAACAACTTACATAGTTGTGGTCAATATCAGTAAATCAAAGAATGAAAGCAAATCACAACTTAATGATATACCGGAAGATTATTCAAAACGTTGTGGTCAATATCAGTAAATCAAAGAATGAAAGCAAATCACAACAATATTATTGATTGTCAACAACTTACATAGTTGTGGTCAATATCAGTAAATCAAAGAATGAAAGCAAATCACAACAAGATGATCCGCTGCCGGTTCCCCTCTGTGGTTGTGGTCAATATCAGTAAATCAAAGAATGAAAGCAAATCACAACAAGACCATACGCCCTTTTCGGGGTTTTAAAGTTGTGGTCAATATCAGTAAATCAAAGAATGAAAGCAAATCACAACCTGTGATTGCCCACATGCGCCCCGATGTCAGTTGTGGTCAATATCAGTAAATCAAAGAATGAAAGCAAATCACCACCTGTGATTGCCCACTTGCGCCCCGATGTCAGTTGTGGTCAATAGCAGTAAATCAAAGAATCAAAGCAAATCACAACTCTACAATATCTGTTTTCTCAAAGGGATAGTTGTGGTCAATATCAGAAAATCAAAGAATGAACGCAAATCACAACTATACACTATCTGTTTTCTCAAAGGGATAGTTGTGGTCAATATCAGAAAATCAAAGAATGAACGCAAATCACAACTATACACTATCTGTTTTCTCAAAGGGATAGTTGTGGTCAATATCAGTAAATCAAAGAATGAAAGCAAATCACAACTAATAAAATGAACGAAAGTAACAACAATCAGTTGTGGTCAATATCAGTAAATCAAAGAATGAAAGCAAATCACAACTATACACTATCTGTTTTCTCAAAGGGATAGTTGTGGTCAATATCAGTAAATCAAAGAATGAAAGCAAATCACAACTGTGTTTTATCGATGCCTACCGACCATGCAGTTGTGGTCAATATCAGTAAATCAAAGAATGAAAGCAAATCACAACTGAGTTTTATCGATGCCTACCGCCCATGCAGTTGTGGTCAATATCAGTAAATCTAAGAATGAAAGCAAATCACAACTGAGTTTTATCGATGCCTACCGCCCATGCAGTTGTGGTCAATATCAGTAAATCTAAGAATGAAAGCAAATCACAACTGAGTTTTATCGATGCCTACCGCCCATGCAGTTGTGGTCAATATCAGTAAATCTAAGAATGAAAGCAAATCACAACTGAGTTTTATCGATGCCTACCGCCCATGCAGTTGTGGTCAATATCAGTAAATCAAAGAATGAAAGCAAATCACAACATCTAAATGTCGATATGTCAACAAGTTTTTGTTGTGGTCAATATCAGTAAATCAAAGAATGAAAGCAAATCACAACGAAAGGACCAAATACTACAAGGGAAAACTGGTTGTGGTCAATATCAGTAAATCAAAGAATAAAACCAAATAACACAAGAAACAACTCGAGAAAGCAACAAGTTTTTGTTGTGGTCAATATCAGTAAATCAAAGAATAAAACCAAATAACACAAGAAACAACTCGAGAAAGCAACAAGTTTTTGTTGTGGTCAATATCAGTAAATCAAAGAATAAAACCAAATAACACAAGAAACAACTCGAGAAAGCAACAAGTTTTTGTTGTGGTCAATATCAGTAAATCAAAGAATGAAAGCAAATCACAACACCCACTTAGTTTTTGAGCACCCGGTTACGGTTGTGGTCAATATCAGTAAATCAAAGAATGAAAGCAAATCACAACGAAAGGACAAAATACTACAAGGCAAAACTGGTTGTGGTCAATATCAGTAAATCAAAGAATGAAAGCAAATCACAACAATACACAAAAAATATTATTATTATAAAAAGTTGTGGTCAATATCAGTAAATCAAAGAATGAAAGCAAATCACAACCATCAAGCCTGACTTGGTAAGCGTCAGTTAGTTGTGGTCAATATCAGTAAATCAAAGAATGAAAGCAAATCACAACCAGATGCTATGGCACTTTCAAATGTATGGAGTTGTGGTCAATATCAGTAAATCAAAGAATGAAAGCAAATCACAACCTCATAATCACCATTTTGATTAGTAAAGTAGTTGTGGTCAATATCAGTAAATCAAAGAATGAAAGCAAATCACAACGGTATATTCTACAACTACAAGCAAGAATTTGTTGTGGTCAATATCAGTAAATCAAAGAATGAAAGCAAATCACAACTAGTTTCTGTTTCTACCTAAAACACCATAAGTTGTGGTCAATATCAGTAAATCAAAGAATGAAAGCAAATCACAACAAGATTGAAACAGGAGAAAAAAAGGCGATGGTTGTGGTCAATATCAGTAAATCAAAGAATGAAAGCAAATCACATCTTGTTTCTGTTTCTACATAAAACACCATAAGTTGTGGTCAATATCAGAAAATCAAAGAATGAAAGCAAATCACATCTTGTTTCTGTTTCTACATAAAACACCATAAGTTGTGGTCAATATCAGAAAATCAAAGAATGAAAGCAAATCACATCTTGTTTCTGTTTCTACATAAAACACCATAAGTTGTGGTCAATATCAGAAAATCAAAGAATGAAAGCAAATCACATCTTGTTTCTGTTTCTACATAAAACACCATAAGTTGTGGTCAATATCAGTAAATCAAAGAATGAAAGCAAATCACAACGACGGCGGCGACTGCCGATAAGCGTATCATGTTGTGGTCAATATCAGTAAATCAAAGAATGAAAGCAAATCACAACCAAATGCAAAGGGCAAATGAAAATCAGTAGTTGTGGTCAATATCAGTAAATCAAAGAATGAAAGCAAATCACAACCCCTAAGATATTGATAACAACGAACTACACGTTGTGGTCAATATCAGTAAATCAAAGAATGAAAGCAAATCACAACGGAATAGATAAGATCACAAACGTAGAAACGGATGTGGTCAATATCAGTAAATCAAAGAATGAAAGCACATCACAACCAAATGCAAAGGGCAAATGAAAATCAGTAGTTGTGGTCAATATCAGTAAATCAAAGAATGAAAGCACATCACAACCAAATGCAAAGGGCAAATGAAAATCAGTAGTTGTGGTCAATATCAGTAAATCAAAGAATGAAAGCACATCACAACCAAATGCAAAGGGCAAATGAAAATCAGTAGTTGTGGTCAATATCAGTAAATCAAAGAATGAAAGCAAATCACAACAAGAGGATTAGCATGGAACAAAGAGCAAGGTTGTGGTCAATATCAGTAAATCAAAGAATGAAAGCAAATCACAACGGAATATATAAGATAACAAACGTAGAAACGGTTGTGGTCAATATCAGTAAATCAAAGAATGAAAGCAAATCACAACTCGTGCGGCCAAATCCTGATTTTGGCCTACGTTGTGGTCAATATCAGTAAATCAAAGAATGAAAGCAAATCACAACTATCGAACTGCATCAAGTATTTGTTTACTTGTTGTGGTCAATATCAGTAAATCAAAGAATGAAAGCAAATCACAACTATCTTCTAAAAACAAATCAAAATACAAAGGTTGTGGTCAATATCAGTAAATCAAAGAATGAAAGCAAATCACAACCCACGCAAGCAAAGCAAAAGCAGATTGCTCGTTGTGGTCAATATCAGTAAATCAAAGAATGAAAGCAAATCACAACATGCAGGACACTAAGAGAATGCAGGAGTTTGTTGTGGTCAATATCAGTAAATCAAAGAATGAAAGCAAATCACAACAGGCTTGCACGTAACGTGTTGCAATAGCGCGTTGTGGTCAATATCAGTAAATCAAAGAATGAAAGCAAATCACAACTATTAGGTAAAAAATCATATACACTATCTGGTTGTGGTCAATATCAGTAAATCAAAGAATGAAAGCAAATCACAACGCCAAAATGAAGCGTTTACACGGGAAAACAGTTGTGGTCAATATCAGTAAATCAAAGAATGAAAGCAAATCACAACAAGGCCGTTATTATAACCAACCTTTTTAAAGTTGTGGTCAATATCAGTAAATCAAAGAATGAAAGCAAATCACAACGCTACGGCATAGGGCTTGAAAAGATTGAAGTTGTGGTCAATATCAGTAAATCAAAGAATGAAAGCAAATCACAACGTGAACAAATACCCTATTCCATTTGTGCAGGTTGTGGTCAATATCAGTAAATCAAAGAATGAAAGCAAATCACAACGTACGCTATTTTTACTTTCATCGTTGCAAAGTTGTGGTCAATATCAGTAAATCAAAGAATGAAAGCAAATCACAACAGCTACAAACAGGAAATTTGTATTGGTGTAGTTGTGGTCAATATCAGTAAATCAAAGAATGAAAGCAAATCACAACATAACATTCAATTTTAGTTTTCGTTTCGTTGTTGTGGTCAATATCAGTAAATCAAAGAATGAAAGCAAATCACCACATAACATTCAATTTTAGTTTTCGTTTCGTTGTTGTGGTCACTATCAGTAAATCAAAGAATGAAAGCAAATCACCACATAACATTCAATTTTAGTTTTCGTTTCGTTGTTGTGGTCACTATCAGTAAATCAAAGAATGAAAGCAAATCACCACATAACATTCAATTTTAGTTTTCGTTTCGTTGTTGTGGTCACTATCAGTAAATCAAAGAATGAAAGCAAATCACCACATAACATTCAATTTTAGTTTTCGTTTCGTTGTTGTGGTCAATATCAGTAAATCAAAGAATGAAAGCAAATCACAACATTAGTCAATGACCCCTATATTTATGCCGGTTGTGGTCAATATCAGTAAATCAAAGAATGAAAGCAAATCACAACTTTAGTCAATGACCCCTCTATTTATGCCGGTTGTGGTCAATATCAGTAAATCAATTATTTAATGAAAATCAAAACATTAGTCAATGACCCCTCTATTTATGCCGGTTGTGGTCAATATCAGTAAATCAATTATTTAATGAAAATCAAAACATTAGTCAATGACCCCTCTATTTATGCCGGTTGTGGTCAATATCAGTAAATCAATTATTTAATGAAAATCAAAACATTAGTCAATGACCCCTCTATTTATGCCGGTTGTGGTCAATATCAGTAAATCAAAGAATGAAAGCAAATCACAACATGCCGAAATAATGGCTAAACGGCAGGTCGTTGTGGTCAATATCAGTAAATCAAAGAATGAAAGCAAATCACAACACAGAGCAATTTATTCAGGAAGCTAGGAAAGTTGTGGTCAATATCAGTAAATCAAAGAATGAAAGCAAATCACAACAATCCGCTCGTTGTGGATGCAGAGGCAGGAGTTGTGGTCAATATCAGTAAATCAAAGAATGAAAGCAAATCACAACTATAGAGTAATATTATTATGTGTGTATATTGTTGTGGTCAATATCAGTAAATCAAAGAATGAAAGCAAATCACAACACACGACCTGATTGATGCCGTAATTGCAAAGTTGTGGTCAATATCAGTAAATCAAAGAATGAAAGCAAATCACAACTTGTTTATTGAGTTCAAAACGGAAACAGGGGTTGTGGTCAATATCAGTAAATCAAAGAATGAAAGCAAATCACAACGGGATGCTTAGCATAATATTATTTAGACAGTTGTGGTCAATATCAGTCAATCAAAGAATGAAAGCTAATCACAACGGGATACTTAGCATAATATTATTTAGACAGTTGTGGTCAATATCAGTCAATCAAAGAATGAAAGCTAATCACAACGGGATACTTAGCATAATATTATTTAGACAGTTGTGGTCAATATCAGTCAATCAAAGAATGAAAGCTAATCACAACGGGATACTTAGCATAATATTATTTAGACAGTTGTGGTCAATATCAGTAAATCAAAGAATGAAAGCAAATCACAACACTCCGTCTGATTTCTCCAACCAACCGCCCGTTGTGGTCAATATCAGTAAATCAAAGAATGAAAGCAAATCACAACGGGATACTTAGCATAATATTATTTAGACAGTTGTGGTCAATATCAGTAAATCAAAGAATGAAAGCAAATCACAACTATAGACTAATGTTATGATGTATGTATATTGTTGTGGTCAATATCAGTAAATCAAAGAATGAAAGCAAATCACAACATACACTCCAAAGCTTTTTGACTTTATTTGTTGTGGTCAATATCAGTAAATCAAAGAATGAAAGCAAATCACAACGGGATGACGGTTTGCCTCAACAAGAATTTAGTTGTGGTCAATATCAGTAAATCAAAGAATGAAAGCAAATCACAACCCTATTGCATAGAGGAATGCTTAGAAACGGGTTGTGGTCAATATCAGTAAATCAAAGAATGAAAGCAAATCACAACCCTATTGCAATGGATGCTTAGAAACGGGATGTTGTGGTCAATATCAGTAAATCAAAGAATGAAAGCAAATCACAACCCTTGTCGAGGTTCTTTTTACGCCCTTTTTGTTGTGGTCAATATCAGTAAATCAAAGAATGAAAGCAAATCACAACCGGTGTAGGGGATGTTCCCCAACGCAATAGGTTGTGGTCAATATCAGTAAATCAAAGAATGAAAGCAAATCACACCCGGTGTAGGGGATGTTCCCCAACGCAATAGGTTGTGGTCAATATCAGTAAAACAAAGAATGAAAGCAAATCACACCCGGTGTAGGGGATGTTCCCCAACGCAATAGGTTGTGGTCAATATCAGTAAAACAAAGAATGAAAGCAAATCACACCCGGTGTAGGGGATGTTCCCCAACGCAATAGGTTGTGGTCAATATCAGTAAAACAAAGAATGAAAGCAAATCACACCCGGTGTAGGGGATGTTCCCCAACGCAATAGGTTGTGGTCAATATCAGTAAATCAAAGAATGAAAGCAAATCACAACGACCAGCATCGAATGCTGGACTTTTACCGAGTTGTGGTCAATATCAGTAAATCAAAGAATGAAAGCAAATCACAACTCGCTATGCACGGGTTAGGTCACTACATATGTTGTGGTCAATATCAGTAAATCAAAGAATGAAAGCAAATCACAACGACAAAATGAAGCGTTTGACCGGCAAAACAGTTGTGGTCAATATCAGTAAATCAAAGAATGAAAGCAAATCACAACTAAACGTAAGAAGAGCAATACAAGCCCCCGGTTGTGGTCAATATCAGTAAATCAAAGAATGAAAGCAAATCACACCTAAACGTAAGAAGAGCAATACAAGCCCCCGGTTGGGGTCAATATCAGTAAATCACAGAATGAAAGCAAATCACACCTAAACGTAAGAAGAGCAATACAAGCCCCCGGTTGGGGTCAATATCAGTAAATCACAGAATGAAAGCAAATCACACCTAAACGTAAGAAGAGCAATACAAGCCCCCGGTTGGGGTCAATATCAGTAAATCACAGAATGAAAGCAAATCACACCTAAACGTAAGAAGAGCAATACAAGCCCCCGGTTGTGGTCAATATCAGTAAATCAAAGAATGAAAGCAAATCACAACAATTTGCATCGTATTATCTTTTATCCCTAGTTGTGGTCAATATCAGTAAATCAAAGAATGAAAGCAAATCACAACTGCTAGTGCCATGTTAGGCGATGGATTAAAGTTGTGGTCAATATCAGTAAATCAAAGAATGAAAGCAAATCACAACTTTCGTACTAATTCCCTATCTTTGCAACCGTTGTGGTCAATATCAGTAAATCAAAGAATGAAAGCAAATCACAACTCAACGGTGGCAATCCAGCCATTTACCGCGGTTGTGGTCAATATCAGTAAATCAAAGAATGAAAGCAAATCACAACAATACACATATCCTGTATTTTCAAACGAAAGTTGTGGTCAATATCAGTAAATCAAAGAATGAAAGCAAATCACAACACGAACGTCATATTCCTGTTTCCAGTCCTCGTTGTGGTCAATATCAGTAAATCAAAGAATGAAAGCAAATCACAACAAGGATCAATATAGGTTGTTAAGTCCTTGGTTGTGGTCAATATCAGTAAATCAAAGAACCGACCGAAGGGAGCTCACGAATGCCGATGAAAAAAATAGGCTAAAATGAGTAATAAAGCAAATCACAACTCGGGCTTCCTTATACGGCTGGATATTATAGTTGGTAGCCATAGGCGTATCCTTTTTCCGAAGGGATAGCGAACAGCAGGCGGGATTAATCAGCCGTGATCGCAAATACTATGCGGCGCAGGTAGTAGAAACCGCTTATATCAAAGATGGTGGTGTTCAAGTATCGTAATGAGAAGCTCGATCCCGTTATGCCGACGCCGGAATCCGATGTGGTTAAAATCAAATGGGATGGCGGGGATTAGGGTTTTTGCCGTATAATATGCAAAAAAATCGTATTTTTACATTGATGACGCTTACATAAAGAAGAAATACGCATGACGTTCCAGGAAACAATCAATCAGGATAAGCCGGTATTGGTAGATTTTTTTGCGGAGTGGTGTGGGCCCTGTAAAACACAAGCTCCCATATTGGAAGAGCTAAAAGGGCGCATCAGCGACCGGGCAACCATTATTAAAGTAGATGTAGACAAGAACCCGCAAGCGGCGGCCAAGTTTGGTATACGAAGTGTACCGACACTGATGATTTTCAAAAATGGCGAAGTGAAATGGCGGCAATCGGGTGTTTTCTCCGCAAATGAACTCGAACGGCTCCTAAAGGAAAACTACTAATACCAATTATACAATGACAATACATACAAATACCTTGGCCTGTGGATGGCTTGCCATCATACTTTTGGTCGCCTGCAACCACAAACCTGATGTACAGCAGACGAAATCAGGACTCGATAGAAGGGATTTCCAAACCGTGGTAAACGGCGATTCGACCGACTTATTCGTAATCCGTAATGCAAGTGGGATGGAGGCATGCATTACCAATTACGGCGGCCGCATCGTTTCGTTGATGGTGCCCGATGCGGCAGGCAATTTTCGCGATGTGGTGCAGGGATTTGCACATATCGATGACTACACTTCCGAGTCTTCGTCTTTCGGGGCCACCATGGGCCGCTTCGCAAACCGCATTAACCGGGGCCGCTTTGTGTTAGACGGCGATACGGTGCAGCTGGACCTCAACAGTGGCCAACATACCATCCACGGCGGCAGAGATGGCTGGAGAGGGCAGGTGTTCGCGGCTAAACAGCTCAACGATAGTACATTGGTGCTTACCTATGTATCGCCCGATGGGGAAAGCGGGTTCCCCGGTGAGGTCACTGTAAGCGTAACATTTGCAGTAAACCAACGTAACGAGCTGGCAATCAATTACGAGGCACAAACCGCCGAAAAGACGGTCATCAACCTAACCAATCATAGCTTCTTCAACCTTTCGGGAAATCCGGCCAATAACGTTCTCGATAACGTACTCTATGTTAACGCAACGCAGTACACACCGCTCGATAGCACACTCATCACCACGGGCGAAATACTCGCTGTGGCGGACAGCCCGTTCGACTTTACAGAACCCGTAGCCATAGGTGCGGCATTAGCACGTGAGCCAGCGCACCCGCAGTTGCAGATCGCCAGCGGTATCGACCATAATTTTGTACTGAATACCGACGGCCGCATCGATGAGGTGGCAGCACGTCTCTATGCGCCAAGCAGTGGCATTGCCCTGGAAGTGTATACCAACGAACCGGGCATGCAAGTGTACACGGGAAACATGCTGGACGGCTCGCGGACCGGTAAGGAAAATGTGCCCTACGCAAAACAAACGGCCGTGTGCTTGGAAACACAGCATTTCCCAGACGCACCGAATAAACCTGATTGGCCCACTACCGTGCTCCAGCCCGGCGAAACATACACCAGTACGTGTATTTATCGGTTTTCGGTAATAAAATAACCGGTACTGGTGCCGTTAATGGCCGGTAGAAGTGTGAAAAAATGTTAAAAAATTAAGTTTTCTAAATAAAAATGCGTTATTTGCATTTTTGCATCGTGCGATGGATAAGTGGTGGCGGCAGCTACCGATTAACTTAAATAAATACTGGAGTCGGCTTTTGGAGATTCTAACTACCTATAGCAAGAAATGACCTCAAGAAAAAATGTACTTGCACTTATTGTGCTTGGCGTAATTGTATTGGGCGCCACGTTTGTTTCTCTTTCCTCTTTTGACACAAGCCCCGAACAGCCGCAGGCGATAGCTGAGGCCACAGCAGAAGTTGAAAACAGTGAGTTGTTGTATGGGCTGTCCATCGGTGGGTTCGACATCGAAACGGAAACTGTTAAACGTAATGAATTCCTTTCGGATATCTTACAGCGCTACCAGATAGACCTCCCAACCATATCGACCGTGGCAGAAAAAGCAAAGCCGGTGTTTGATGTACGTAAGATCGCCGCGGGCCAAGAGTATACCGTTTTTAAAGATAAATCAGGCAAAGCCCACTACTTTGTGTACCAGCCCAACCCGATTGATTACGTGGTATACGACTTGCGCGAGGAAACTTCGGTATACAAGGCCCAGAAGCCGGTAATTACCAAAATAGAAACCGTAGCGGGAACAATACAGAGCTCGCTCTATGAAACGTTGGAAGCTAATGGGGCCAGCCCCGACTTGGCCGTGCAACTGGCAGAGATATATGGCTGGGCGGTCAATTTTTACCGCATCAATAAAGGCGACTGGTTTAAGCTGATGTACGAGCGCAGATACGTAGACGGCCAGCCCGTAGGGCCGGGGCGGATAGAGTCGGCCGTGTTTGGGCACAATGGCAAGGAATACCAGGCATTCTATTTTGAGGGTGACGACGGCGAACGTGGAGCATACTACGATGAAAACGGGAAAAGCCTACGTCGTACATTCCTCAAGGCTCCGCTGAAATATAGCCGTATTTCATCGCGCTATACCATGCGGCGGTTCCATCCCGTGCAACGGCGCTGGAAAGCACATTTGGGCACGGATTTCGCTGCTCCGCATGGCACACCGATTGTTGCGACAGCCGCCGGCGTGGTGACCGAATCGAGCTACGGTAGTGGTAACGGCAACTACGTGAAAATTAAACACGACAATGTATATACTACGCAATACCTGCACATGAGCAAACGTGCCGTGAAACGCGGCCAACGTGTGAGCCAGGGGCAGGTCATCGGCTACGTAGGCAGCACCGGGCTTGCTACGGGCCCCCATGTGTGCTATCGCTTTTGGAAAAATGGCAAGCAGGTTGATGCCCTCGCGCAGGTATTCCCGCCTTCAGAGCCCATCAACGAGAAATACTTCGCTGCCTTTAACCGGTCGATGAACGCTAAGCGGCAGGTATTGGCGTCAGTAGGTTTTGGAAAGCAGAGTAATTTGGAGGTGTATGGTGCACTGGCATTTCGCATCGACCAGCTTTTCGAACCCGAAGAGCAGGATAGCCGCATATTGGAAGGCTTTTCCGCATTGATGCTTTAACCGTGCCGCGGCACGCTCAACCGTTTCGTTTTCTTACTAGGATTTTCTTTCCCTTTATGAGCATCCGCATACTGGAGCGCTTGATGGAGATGTTGGTGCCGAGCTGCTCGTTCCGCATATCGGCAGCTTGGTAGGCGGCTAAGATATTTTTGTAATGCAATAGCCCGATTACCGTGTTGCCCCGGGCAGCGAGCACGGGGAGCACGTCCACATTCTCATGCGTCATCTTGTGGATGGCCTCTTTCAGGCTATTGGTAGCCCTGAGGTACGCAGGCTGCCTTTTGATCAGCGATTTAATCGTTTGCGTTTGGTCCTGGTGATGGGCAAATATGCTGGAGGAACTAACAATGCCGATATACTGGTAATCCGGATCGACAACAATGTAATAGTTGTCCGTAAGTCCCTCGGCGGTCGACCAGTTCCGTAGCTCCTCGATGGTATTGTCGCCCTCAATAACTGTACTGGTTTGCTCAAGGGCTTGTTCCACAGTCAGCTGGTTGAGTTGGTCGGGTTGATAAGAGTCTGGTGTGTGGATGCCCCGCCGGGTGATCTTTTCGGTCATAATGGTGGTATCCATAAATAGATATGAAACGAGGTAAGCAGCCACGCACGACCCCAGTAGTGGTAGCATCGCATTGAACTGCCCGGTGGTCTCCAATGCGAATATGATGGAGGTGAGTACCGCCCGCGATGCCCCTGCAAACATGGCCGACATGCCGACAAGCGCGGCCAAGGGTAGGCTAACGCCGCATGTAGGGAAAAGAATGAGCAGGAGGTGCCCAGCCAATAGGCCTGCAGCAGCCCCGATGGTGAGTAGCGGGGCGAGTGTACCACCCGAAGTGCCGCTGCCGAGGGCGATGACCCATGAGAGGAATTTGAGCAGGCATAAGGAAATCACCATGGCCAGCGGCAGGCTGTTGTTGAGTAGGTCGGTGATGTTTTCGTAGCCGACGCCCAGTGTACGCGGCGCAAAATAACCTACGATACCTACCGCAAGGCCGCCAATGGCAGGCCACCACATCCAGTGGCAGGGCAGCCGCTCAAACGCATCTTCCACCCAGTAGACTGCCTTGGTGATGCCGATAGAAAGAAAGCCGATGGCCAGCCCGATTATACTGTAACTTAGAATAGCCGGATTGGATGCCGTGGGGATTACATGTGCCAATGCGAAGACGGGGGATGCGCTGAATAGGAAGTGATGGCCCGCAGCACCCGTGATGCACGCCAACGATACGGCAATGAGCGATTTAGGGGTGAATTCGAAAAGCAGCAGCTCGATGGCAAGGAAGATGGCGGCTACCGGGCTGCCGAAAATTGCCGTCATACCTGCAGTGGCACCGGCGGCCAGTAGGATCTTGCGCTCGGAATGCGATATCTTGAGCAACTGCCCCAACGTTGAACCAAGTGCTCCACCGGTGGCGATGATGGGGCCTTCAGCACCGAAAGGTCCACCGGTGCCGATAGCGATGGCAGAAGATACCGGTTTCAGATATGTAATGGACGGTCTGATCTTACTTTGATTGGTCAATACTTGTTCCATAGCCTCAGGGATGCCATGCCCCCGGATGGCTTTCGAGCCGTATAACGCCATGAAACCAACAATCAACCCGCCGATTGCTGGAACGGCAATAACCCAGATGCCAAGGCCCGTATCCCACGGACTGCCTTCGTGGAAGGAAAGCGTGCCGTGAAAAGAAAGGTTGGTGATTACATTGATAAACAGGATCAGGAACTTTGCAATGACACTGATTATCGCAGCAATAGCTACCGCATACGCGGCGATAATAATAATGCGTGTTTTGTTCGGTATCGCTGATGAATTGATTCCTTCGGAGCTGAGGGTATCGGTCAACGACATCGAGATGGGGATACCCGCTTGATGTTTTGACGCCATAGTTGGCTACAAAAGTAAGATTTATGAGAGTTATCCAAAATAAAAAACCCCGGTGATTCTCATCAGCGGGGGTTCCAGCAACTAAACTATACAATTAAAATCACAGTTTTAAAGTTGTGTTTTTAGCTTGTTTTGGGCGGCTTTATAGATTGCTAATTTCTATTTTTGATTTTTTTTGGCTAGTTTTTGATTTTTTTAATCAGTTAGCTGCATGTCTTATGGATCGGGTAAACCATATTTATGAGATTCTTTTTTAAAACGTTACCTTTGTGATGAGGAGATTATGGCTATGAAATTGCTTCTGGAAATTAAAGAGAATAAAGCAGATGCCTTGTTGGCGTTACTAAGGGACTTGCCTTATGTAAAAGTCCATCCTGTTGACGATAACGGAGTCCGTTTCCTATCGGAGTTACAAGAGGCTATCGAGGAAATCAAACTAATTAAAGCCGGTAAATTAGAAGGTCGCCCTGCCGAAGAATTATTGGATGAGTTATAGCGTTATCACGATCAAGCCCTTTGATCGACAAGCCAAACGACTGCTAAAAAAATATCCATCGCTTAAGTCCGAGTTAAGAGACTTGATTAGCCAATTGAAGACGAACCCAACGCTAGGTACGGAATTAGCCCATGGCTGCTATAAAATTAGACTGGGCATCCAAAGCAAAGGTAAGGGAAAAAGTGGAGGGGCAAGGGTGATACTCTTCTTGGATACGTGCCGTTATAAGCAAATTGTCGTCAGATAACTTCTTGTTGGTGATGATGTTGATCACCCCGGCCAAAGCATCCGTGCCGTAGGTGACAGACATGGGGCCCTCAACCACTTCAATGCGGTTAATGATGTTAACATCGATCTGGCTAAGGCTTTGCTTGGTGGCGCCACGGTCAATCAGCGGAACACCGTCAACCAATACTTTTACATTCTGGCCAGACATCCCCATCAGCTGGATATCAGTTTCGCCGAGTGTCAAGTCATTAGAAAACCGCATGCCCAACTGGGTGTTCAAGATATTTTCGACTGTGGTCGACGCGCGCAACCGGATTTGGTCGTTTGTAATGGTGCGTACCCGGTATACCGAGTTTTTGATGGATTGCGGCTCGTATTGGCCGGTCACCACCACTTCGTCAAGCGCTTTTGTTCTGAGGGAATCCCATGAAGAACCGGTGTGGGTTGCCTGTGCAAGGGAGACACTGGGTACTATAAATGCACACAGTGAAAAGAGGAGAATCCGTCGGCCCATTTATTTAGACTTTTTATAAATAATAGGCAAACTTATGAGTTATTAAGACTAGTTACAAATAATTTATTCTTTTTGGAGCTGACCAGCCAAAAAAAAATGCCCAACCATCGTCGGTGGTTGGGCAACGTAAGTGGTACCAAACGGCTACCTAATCAAACATAATATTGAAGGTAGTACCGATGCCCACGTATTGCAGGTTAGCGCCGTTCGTGTCTTTCCTGAAAATGCCGTTATAGAAGCCGAAAATATTCCACAGCCGGTTGTGGTAGCCCACTTGCGGCCGCACGTACATACCACCGTTACCGTTAAGGTCGCTTCCGGTTTGGAAACTATAGCCAACGTCAGTGCCCGCGAAGAATCCCTGCCTCGCAGGGTAATAGCGGCCGAAAATGCCCACGGGTATTGACCCGAAGTTCTCGTAGCCTTCCTTTGGGAAATAATGGGTGTATCCCGATGTGATACCGAGCCCCCAGTTAGGTGTCGACATAAGCTGACCCTTGACATCGGCACCTAAAGCGAAACTGCTTTGGTCGGCCAGATCCGCAATCGGCAGTCCTACATTCACACCTGCCTTTATCCATGAATTTTTACGGCTGATTTCCGTAGCGCGTTGTTGGGCATGGGCGCCCCACACAAATACACTCACCATTACGGTGAGCAAAGTAGCGCGATTTATGAGTTGTTTCCGTTTCATGGTCGATATGTTGCAAACGCTATACCAATTTCCACGGAACGGGCTAGCTACGGATGGCAGTTATAGCATCTTGCGGCTTTTGAACCATGCAATGGCCGCGCTGATGCCATTATCGATGGGATGGAACGTGGTGCCCAGTTCGGTTTGTGCTTTGTTACTGCAATAATAATTATTGATGCGGAGGATTTTCATGTTAACGGTAGACAAGGCGGTACGAACCCCTAGTAGCCGCAGTAAGTCGCCGATATATCCGGTGATGCGTAGCAAGGTGCCCGGTACGCGGATAAGTAGCGTTTGCTGGCCGGTCTGTACACATAGCCTTTTGAAAAATGCCCGGTATGTGAGGTTTTCGCCGGCCAGTAGGTAGGCTTCTTTATGTCTGCCCTTCTCCAGTGCATCTACAACCCCGTTGGCCGCGTCTACCACGTTTACAAAGTTTTTGCCACCCGGTGGATGGAACAGCACTTTTTTGCGGTAGCCCATCCGGATGATGGCGCCCGAGCTTGGCTTCCCGTCGTAAGGCCCGATCATGAACGTGGGGCTTACGATAGTAACGGCCATTTCCCCGGTAGCGGCTAAGACAAGACGTTGCCCCTCGAGTTTACTTTTTGCATACCATGCGTTAGTAAATGGCGGCTTTGGCGGCAGTGTCTCATCGCCCGGCACCGTGGGAGTGCCGTAGCCAAAAGTATTTGCCGTGCCTACGTACACCATTTTCTTGACACCATGTTTCTGTGCCACTCGTACCACATGCTCCGTGCCCACGACGTTGATGAGATGGTAATCTTCGTAACGTAGCAGCCGTTGGTCGGTGGTGGCAGCGCAATGGACCACAAAATCGCAGCCAGCGGTTGCCCGTTCGAGCGATGCAGCGTCGGTAATATCGCCGATTACCAATTCCAAGCCACTGCCGATAGGGAGGGTGAACTTTCCCGTGTCACGGATAAGGCCCCTTACTTCGTATCCCCGCGATAGGAGTGTGGCGATTGTATTGGTGGCTAATAAGCCATTTGCACCTGTAACCAATACTCTCATGTGCGTTTGACTTCCTTTTTCATGGCCTTGGTGAGCAGCGGCAGCCGGATATATACGGGAAGGAATTTCATGACCACCCACGTGAGCTTATTCACCCAGTTGAGCATAATGAGCGCGTCCCGCTTGAAAAGCCGCCGAACGGCAATGGCGGCGACCTGCTCGGGGGTAAGCAGCCCCATGGTGGCAAAAAAGCCTTGCTGCTGCAGGCGGGTGCACGAATCACCGTTGGTCATCATAGGACCCGGATTGACCACGCTAAAAAATACATTGGTATCTGCAAACTCTTGATAGAGCCCACGGCTGAGGCTGTATACAAATGCCTTGGAGGCCGGGTATACCGTTTTGAAGCCGATGGGGCTATAGGCGGCCACGCTACCCACATTGAGCACGTAGGCTTGCTCGCGTTTCATCAGGTTAGGCAGCAATTGGTGGGTGAGCAGGGAGGTGGCCTTGACATTCAGCTGGATGATGTTGTCCAAGTAATCCACGTCAACATCCTGAAACTGCTGCGTACCGCCACAACCCGCATTGTTGATCAGAACACGTAGCGCGAACCGGTCATTGACCCAGTGGGCCAAGGCTACAATATTCGTTTTTTGGGTAAGGTCTGTCTCATAGCAATGGGCCTCTTGACCCAGCGCGGCCACCTGCGCAGCTACGGAGTCGAGGCCCTCGCCGGGAAGGCTGACCAAAATGATATTCAGCTTCCGCTTTGCCAGCTCCAGTACAAACGCTTTGCCCAACCCTTGGCTGGCCCCTGTTACCAATGCGTACGTTTTGCCCATCAGTTGTAAAAGTACAATAATTTCTGATATTCGATTTGACTAGCCACCTTTGGTCCGCGTCAGTTCGGCACAGAAAAGCGCGGCAGAGATAGCTACATTGAGCGATTCAGCACCGCCGATACGCGGAATGGTAACGCCACGGGTAATATACGGTAACACCGCTGCACCGATACCATTACCCTCATTGCCCAGCACAACCAGTCCATGCTTGCCGAAATCGGTGTCGTAGATGGAACTGCCGTTGAGGACAGCTCCGAAAACCGGCACGGGCGAACGGGTCACCAGCTCGGCGACGGCTGTGTAATGTACCTGGATACGGGATAGCGACCCCATGCTGGCCTGCACGGTTTTGACATTGTATGCATCTACCGAACCTACCGAACATATAACACGCTTGAAACCGAACCAATCTGCCGTGCGGATGATGGTGCCGAGATTTCCGGGGTCCTGGATGTCGTCAAGTACCAAGTGGAAGCCGCTGCGCAGTATGTTGTCTGTAAGGGGTGCGTAATCGGGTATACTTACCAGTGCCAACACGCCCTGCGGGGTCTTGAGCGAACTGATGCGCTTTAACGTCTGGTCGTCGATTTCAACGGATTTTATATTTTGAGGTATTTTAGGCAATTTTGCAGCCGCTTGGGCAGTATGATAAATACATTGTACCCGATAGTCCGAATGGAGGAATTCCGTGACAGATTTAATGCCTTCTACAATAAATAACCCGTGTTCCCTACGGAATTTCTTTTGTTGGAGTGATGTAATGGCACGGATTTGTGGTTTTGAAAGCATTGTCAATGGTTAAACGGAATTGTCTTTTTACGTATGCAAGTATAATGCTTTTGTCGGTATTATTAGCATCGTGCCGCTCTACACGTTTGCTTGAGTCGGGCCAGGCGCTGGTGACGAAAGTAGAGATCGAAGGCGTTGACCATCAATTTGCCGAAGGCGCCCAATCATATATCCCCCCCATGCTCAGGCCCAATTCGCGTATCAATCTATTTATATATAACTTGGCAAATGCCCGAAATGGACATTACCGGACAACCAATATACGTAATGTAGGCGAACCACCGCATATCTTGGATAGCGCTCTTGTTGATTTTTCAAGGCAACAGATAGGCCGGTACCTGATATCGAAAGGGTTTTTCAATGCAGAAGTGGCACAGGAAATTGAGCTGCGGGGCAAACGTGCACAAGTTTATTTCCACGTTACACCGGGTGAGCCGTTCACGCTCCGCGGGGTAGAAGTCGACATCGCCGACACGTCACTGGCAACCCTGTATGACCGGCATATCGATGCAGCTAGCCCGATTAAGCCCGGTGCACGTTATGATGCCGATTCGTTGGTGGTGGAGCGCGAGCGGGTTTACAACCTGATGCGGCAGCACGGGTACTACGATTACCTGCGACAGTATATGCGTGTAGATGTCGATTCTAGCCTGAACCTTAATCAGGCAGATGTCAAATTGATTGTCGATAATCCGGAAGGACAGCCAAACCACACCAAATTCTATATCGATAGTAGCTTCGTGATTATCCAGCACGATCGTGCCGATCTGAACCAGCCGGTGCCCGACCGAGAAAAACGGGACGGGCAGGTAGACTTCAAAGACCATACAGGCCGCTTCCGGGCAGCCCCGATTGTGCGGTATCTGTTCCACCGCCAAGGGGATAGTTACAACGTCGATTTGGAGAACTTGACCTATGACCGCCTTTATGAGCTCAATGGTTTCCGGAATGTGAAAATCGATTACGAGAAGGTAGATTCCAATCGGCTAAATGTACACTACACATTGGTGCCACGGTCTTATATGGGCAATCAGATCGAAGGTGAATATACATTCAACGCGGGGATGAGCGGTTTCAACATCGGTAATACCTTTACGCACCGCAACCTCTTTGGCGGACTGGAGCAACTGGAAGTGAAGCTGCGTTATGGCGTGTTGTTCGACTCACGACTGCCGGGCAATCTACTGGATCGCGTGTTTAACAACGACTTCCAGGCGGGGGTCAACATCACCGTGCCCAGGCTGATTACGCCGTTCCCGGTACCGTCTGTGAGCAGAAGCGGATTGCCACGCACCATATTTGCCGCAAACGTGCAGGCGTTCGACCAATTTCAGACCTATTCGAACCGCTATTTCAGCGGGACATTATCATACAACTGGTTCGATACACGCTATAAACAGCATAACCTGACACCGGTGGTGCTTGAATACCGGTATGGTCGGCTAAATGAAGATTTTGCACAGCGACTTATCGACCAGGATTTTCTGCTGTATGTAAGGAGTAACAATAGGGCTTACTTTGGCTTGGGCTCCCAGTACGCCTACACAGTGAATGCAATACGGCTCTCGCGGCTGGAAAATTTCCTTTATTTCCGCGGGGCATTGGATCTGAGCGGCAACCTTTTGGGACTTGCGGGCCAGTTAATCCGTTTTAATGAGAATGAAGACGGCGAAAAAAAAATATTCGGTGTGCCCTACCTGCAATATGCAAAAGTGGAAACGGATATACGCTATTATCGGTATCTGGGAGGAGATAGGCAGTTGGTGGTGCGGATCAACCCCGGGGTGGCCATCCCCTATGGCAACAACTCAAGCCTGCTGATTTTCGAGAAAAGCTTTTTCGGTGGGGGGATGAACGGCATACGGGCTTGGCGGGCACGCACGCTGGGGCCGGGAAACTACAACCGTGAGGTGCTTGATGAGAGCCTGCGCCTTAACCTCCGGAACTTGGATCAATTAGGTGAAATCAAGCTGGAAGGGAATGTGGAATACCGGTTTAAGCTGTTGAATGATGTCTTCGGCGCCAAATTGAAAGCCGCTACATTTGCCGACTTCGGCAATATCTGGCGGATTAGTGAGAATGAATTGAACCCGAAAGGTGAATTCAGGTTCGACCGTTTCCTTAATCAGCTGGCTATCGGTGCCGGTGCTGGCCTGCGGTTTGACCTGGATTATTTCGTAATCCGGCTAGACGCCGGGATAAAGGTGCGCGACCCGCAGTTTAGCGGAAAAGAACAATGGGTAATCTCCGAACTCTTCGATAGCAGGGCGTTTAAAGACCAGTATAATCTTACCAACGCGCCCGACCGCTATAATTTCATACAGTACAATTTCGGGATCGGCATGCCGTTTTAAACCAACGACGTTATCCCATGTGAAATCGTTTCAAAGATATTATCCAGATTCAGCCCTTTGCTGTAATTATAAATGAAGAGGCCGACCAGCACCACGATAGCCAATACCATCAATCGCTTGAAAAGATAAGCGATGAGCAGGATAATAGCAGGAATGAGGATGAGGAAATACCAGTTGATAGCGATGGGGTTGAGACCTTGATTGCTTTTCAATACATAATAAAGCCTGCCGTGCGAACCCTGTTGGTTGCGGTGCTTGATGAATACGAATGCGGATGTCTCGATCGCGTTTGGTGTAACGGCCACTCCCTCACGGAACTGCAGCTCCTGTTTGAATCCGTTGATGATAAATTGGTATGTGCCCGAAATAGCATCATTGGGATGCTCTTCCGCATCCGTGGTAATGATGGCCAGCTTACCGTTCTTGACTAGGTTTTCCTTCACAATGAAATGATCGATATCGCGCGCATCTTGCGCATGTACCGATAGTACCGCAATAAAAGCAACTGCAAAGCAACCGAATCTCAACATCTTGAAGCTGGTAATGACTGTTGCAATGTTAATGAAAAAATGTAAAAGTTGGGTGCCTTTATGTATTTCCGCTTCAATTTATCTATGTTTGTGAGTTAACTATCCCCAACCAATGGGTATCATAATCGGTGTAGATATCGGAACTTCAGGTACCAAGGCCGTCGCCTTCCGCGCATCGGCGGGTATGCTGGTACAGGAGCAGGTGGACTACCCGCTGCTAAACCCACGGGCAGGGTGGTTGGAGCAGGAGCCTGCCGTACTGTTTAACGCCGTAATCAAAGCGATTGCCGGTGTGGTACGTAAAGCCCGGCAGCACGACAGCTACGTGGAATGCCTGGGTATAGGCTTCAGCAGTGCCATGCACGGGCTGATTGCCATGGATGAGCAGGGCCAGCCACTGACCAACTGCATTACCTGGGCCGATATGCGTAGTGCGGCTATCGCTTCGCAGCTGAAAAATACGGCCGAAGGCCTCGATATTTATCTGAAAACCGGCACACCGATCCACCCAATGTCGCCCCTCTGCAAACTAGTTTGGTTGCGGGAACACATGCCGGAAGTCTTTAAGGCATCCGGAAAGTTTATTTCTATTAAAGAATATGTTTTCCTCCGGTTGTTCGGCCGCTACGTTGTCGACGAGTCGATTGCATCGGCAACGGGGTTATTTGATATCCATACGTTCCGGTGGTACAGCCCGGCACTCTCGCTGGCTGGTATTTCGACAGAACAGCTTTCAGAGCCCGTACCCATTACCTACAAGCTGGCGGGGCTGGATGAACAGCTTGCCGGCGACATGGGAATCGCACCCGATACGCCGTTTGTTGTAGGCGGGAGCGACGGTTGTTTGGCCAATTTGGGTGCCGGGGCCGTGGCCCCCGGTGAAGCGGCCGTAAGCATCGGTACCAGCGGAGCGATAAGGATGGTGGCCGAAACCCCGCAGACCGATAACAAGGCGCGTACATTTTGCTATGTGCTTACCAACCGGCGGTTTGTGGTAGGTGGCGCCGTGAACAGTGGTGGTATGGTGTTCCGTTGGTACCGCGACAATTTCGGGCCCGATACTGAATCGAGTGACGGGGCCTATCAGGCGCTTGTTGCCGAGGCATCGGCTATCCAGCCGGGGGCCGATGGCCTGCTCTTTTTACCTTATCTTGCGGGTGAGCGGGCACCGCATTGGAATGCGAATGCAAAAGGGCTTTTCTTTGGCGTGCAGCTCCATCATACCAGGGCACATTTTACCAGAGCGGTACTGGAGGGTATTACCTATGGAATGTACAGCGTAGGGAAGGTGCTTGAAGAGCTTGCAGGTCCCATCCAGATAATCCACGCCAACGGTGGGTTCGCACAAGCGCCTTTTTGGGTACAATTGCTGGCTGATGTCTTCAACAGGCGGGTAGTGGTATCTAAAGAAAGTGTGCAGGATGCGGCAAAGGGGGCCTGCATGGTGGTATTGGATGCGCTAGAAGGAGTGGAGGGATTTGATGTCTCTGAGCATTCGTCGGCTAAGGTCAGTTATGAGCCTGATGCCCGAGCACACCGCCGTTATATGGAACATTTTGAAGTGTTCGAGCGGTTGTACGACCGTGTGAAAGACGAATTTTAACCATTATATGCTTATAAAACATTGTGTATGACACCTATTATCATTGTAGCCGGCAGCGTTTTATTCCTATTGATCCTTGTCGTTGTTTTTAAGTTAAGTGCTTTTTTCGCACTCATTATCACCTCGCTGGCGGTAGGCGTGGCACTAGGTATGCCAGCATCGGATGTGGTTGTTTCGATTGAGAATGGCATGGGCAGCACGTTGGGATCGCTGACAATGATACTGGGCTTCGGTGTCATGCTTGGCAAACTGATCGCGGATGGAGGGGGTGTACAACGGATATCGACGCGCCTGATTGACGCATTCGGAATCAAAAATGTGCAGTGGGCCGTGGTGGTCATCGGGTTTGCCGTAGGTATTCCGATGTTTTATAATGTAGGCTTCGTTATTTTGGTGCCTTTCGTTTTCGCAATAGCCGCGCAAACCGGGCTGCCACTTATGTACGTGGGGCTCCCCATGCTCGCGTCGCTATCGGTGACGCATGGCTATTTGCCGCCACACCCTGGGCCAACGGCAATCGGGATACTGTACCATGCCGATATGGGGCTTACATTGGTCTACGGAATTATTGTTGCCATACCGGCCGTGATTCTGGGAGGCGTATTATTTTCGCGTACACTGAAAGGAATACACCCCAACCCGCCGGCAGAGTTCATGGAAGTAACCGTGCCGCCCGAATCCGAAACACCGGGATTTTTTGTTAGTTTGTTTACCGGGTTGTTTCCCGTGTTACTCATCGCAATCGCTTCTGTCTTATCGTTTTTCTTACCAGCAGATTCATCCATAATGGCTGTTGTATCATTCGTGGGCAATCCGGTCATAGCCCTGTTGATTGCGGTATTTGTGGCGGTCTTCACCATGGGGATAGCCCGGGGCCGGACGATGAAGGCGGTGATGGGCAGTTTGGAAGAGTCGGTGCGCAGCATCGTCATGATTTTGTTTATTATCGGTGCGGCAGGCTCATTTAAGCAGGTACTGGTCGATAGCGGCGTGGGCGACGATATAGCTGAATGGGCGGGGACACTTCCGCTATCGCCGCTGGTGCTCGTTTGGGTTATCGCGGCCATCATCAGGGTCGCTTTGGGCTCCGCGACCGTAGCGGGGTTGATGGCAGCCGGTATTGTGCTGCCGCTAATCGGTACAACCGGTACCAGCCCCGAACTTATGGTGCTGGCTACCGGTGCGGGCTCACTGATGTTTTCTCACGTCAACGACACGGGCTTTTGGATGTTTAAAGAATACTTCGGCCTCAGTATCCGTGATACGATCATGTCTTGGTCGCTCATGGAAACAATCGTCTCTGTGGTGGGGTTACTAGGCGTGCTCCTGTTAGATATCTATATTTAATTGCCCGCTTGATTTCGTGGCTTGCTAGGCCCAATACGGAGTGTGTCTAATGCATTTCCGTAAAAAAAGTGATACAGCTACGAATTAGTTGACTATTCCAGTAGATTTGGCTGACGAAAAGCCGTACATTTATGTTTTTTGAGGTGGTAGGCATAGCCCTGCGCCTGATTTTCAGATACCAGAATGAGCAAAAAATACCTATACATAGCGATTGCCGTCGTTGCCGTAGCCTTTGTGAGTTATTGGCTTACGCGAAGCCCCAAGGCCAAAGTTGCTGCTCCCGAACAAGCCCGGGGAAGCGGTGTCATGGAGGTCAATGCCATTGTGGTAGTACCCCGGGCGTTTTCAAATATCATTTCGCTATCGGGCTCGATTGAGCCCGACGAGCAAGTCCAGATACGCAGTGAAGTGTCGGGCATCGTAAGGGAATTGTCATTTCGTGAGGGGACGGCCGTACAAAAAGGACAAGTACTGCTACGTATCGACGATTCGGAATTGCAGGCGCGGCTTATCCAGGCGGTTAGCAGCGAGAAGCTGGCAGAAGACAACGAAGAGCGTGCGCGGCTCCTATTGGAAAAAGAGGCCATCAGCCAGCAGGAGTATGACGTGGCGCACGCCGACTACGAGTCGGCCAAAGCCCAAACCGAGCTTATACGGGCCCAAATAGCCAAAACTACCGTACGTGCTCCGTTTAGTGGCAAAATCGGCCTCCGGTCGATTTCTGAAGGCGAATACCTGACCCCTTCTGTCGTAGTGGCCAATTTGTTGAGCGTCAATCCGGTAAAAGTTTTGTTCTCGGTCCCCGAAAAATATAGCAACGAAATTAAGGTAGGGCAGGGGCTTACATTCGGCGTGAGCGGGTCGGAAGCGAGGTATCATGCAGAGATTTATGCCATCGAGCCCGGAGTGGATCCGGCGACACGCACCGTCAGTATCCGTGCAATTGCCGACAATCCGGAAGGCCGGCTATTCCCGGGAACCTTTGCCCACATCGAGCTGGCCCTGGACCATACCGAAGATGCGGTTTTGGTGCCTACAGAAGCGGTCGTTCCGGTGCAAAATGGCAAACAGGTCTTTTTGTACAAAGATGGTAAGGCAACCGCCACACCCGTGGAAGCTGAAAGCCGTACCCGTACCGATGTACTGATCACCAGTGGCGTATCTATCGGAGATACCGTGCTGACATCCGGGATCATGTCACTTACAGATAGTATGGCCGTATCCGTGCAGGTAACGGAATAGGATTAAACGATAAGCACATGAGTAGTCTCTCCACCATCAGTATCAAAAGGCCGGTTCTCACCATCGTGATGAACCTGATGCTTATTCTATTTGGCGTTATTGGGTATACGTTTTTGGGCGTGCGGGAGTTTCCTTCCATCGATCCGCCCATTGTATCTGTACGGACAAACTATGCGGGGGCCAACCCAGATATTATCGAGTCGCAGATTACAGAACCATTGGAACGGTCGATTAACCAAATCGACGGCATCCGTAATATATCGTCGTCCAGCAGCCAAGGGTCTAGTCGGATAAATATCGAATTTGTGCTGGGTAAAGATCTGGAAGAGGCTGCGAATGACGTGCGCGACAAGGTGTCGCAAGCCATGCGGAGCCTGCCACAGGATATCGATGCGCCGCCCGTGGTATCTAAAGCTGATGCCGACTCCGACCCCATCATTGTGATGACGGTGCAAAGCGGGTCGCGTTCACCCCTGGAGCTGGGCGAGATCGCCGATAATGTAATAGCCCAACGGTTGCAGACATTACCGGGCGTGAGTTCCGTGCAGATTTGGGGCGAAAAGCGCTACGCGATGCGGTTATGGATAGACCCGATGCGGCTATCCGCTTACGGGCTCACCCCCCTGGATGTACGCAACGCCCTGAATCGTCAGAATGTGGAGCTGCCCTCGGGTAAAATAATGGGTGAGAATACCGAATTGGCGATAAAAACCGTAGGTAACCTTACCACCGAAGAGGAGTTCAATAACTTGATAATCCGCTCGGAGGGCGATCGGATTATCCGGTTTGAAGACGTGGGCACTGCGGTACTGGGCCCCGAGAATCTGGAAAGCGAATTCAGGGAGTCGAATTCGATTATGGCAGCCATGGCCATTATACCGCAGCCCGGTACCAACTACATCGACATAGCCGATGCGTTTTACGAGCGGCTTGAGCAGCTCAGAAATGAAGTGCCTGCCGATATCGTGATGGATGTAGCGATAGACAATACGCTATTTATCAAGCAATCGGTAACCGAGGTTGCTGAAACCATCGTTATCGCCTTGATACTGGTGATCTTGATTATTTTCCTCTTTTTCCGCGATTGGGCCATCGCATTCCGGCCACTGATCGATATACCGGTGTCGCTGATTGCCACCTTTTTTGTCATGTATCTCTTTGGGTTCTCGATCAATGTGCTGACATTGCTTGCTATCGTGCTGGCTACGGGTCTGGTGGTCGACGATGGTATTGTGGTGACCGAGAATATCTATAAGAAGGTAGAAGAAGGCATGTCGCCGATCATGGCGGCAATCAAGGGGTCGAATGAGATTTTCTTTGCGGTGATTTCCATCTCCGTGACACTGGCTGCGGTGTTTTTACCAGTGATGTTTATGGAGGGCTTCGTAGGGCGGCTGTTCCGGGAGTTCGGGGTGGTTATTGCCTCTGCTGTACTGATTTCGGCGTTCGTATCGTTATCCCTCACACCGATGCTCAACGCATACCTCATGCGCCGCGGGGCGAGCCATTCGTGGTTTTATAATGCCACCGAGCCCTACTTCGTGAAGATGACCGAGGGTTATGGTCGCTCGCTGCGCCGCTTTATGGGCGCTAAATGGTTGAGTTTCCCGATTTTGGCTATTTGTTTTGGCCTTATTGCCTGGTTTTGGGTACACCTGCCTAAGGAAACGGCGCCTTACGAAGATCGCAGCTTATTACGCGCGAGTATCACTGGGCCCGAGGGGAGTACGTTCGAGTATATGGATCGCTTTATGCTAAAGCTGATCCAGCTGGTGAACGACTCGGTACCGGAGAAAACGGTCAATATGGTCAATACATCACCTTCTTGGGGTGGCTCCGGATCGGCCAATACAGGTATGATGCGCATCGGCTTGGTGCCACCGGGAGAACGTGAGCGTTCGCAGGAGGAGATTGCAGAGGCACTGTCGAGGCAGACACGGCGGTTTACGGAGGCGCGTACATTTGTATCCCAACAGCCTACCATATCAGTGGGCAGGAGGGGAGGCATGCCAATCCAATACATTATCCAAGCCCCTAATTTCGAGAAGTTGGAAGAGAAAATTCCCGTGTTTATGGAACGGGCTACGGCAGATCCTACCTTCGACAACGTAGATGTGAACCTAAAATTCAACCGCCCTGAATTGAATGTGAGCATCGACAGGGATAAAGCGCAAAGTTTGGGGGTTTCGGTATTGGATGTAGCACAAACATTGCAGCTTTCGCTGAGTGGCCAGCGGTTTGCCTATTTCTTGATGCATGGGAAGCAATATGAGGTAATAGGCCAATTTTCCGATAGTGATAGAAGTTCGCCGTTAGACTTGGCAACCATTTTTGTGCGTAGCAGTACTGGCGAGCTGATACAGCTGGATAACCTGGTTGACATGGTAGAACAAAGCAGCCCACCGCAGCTATTTCACAACAACCGGTTTATGTCGGCCACGGTTTCGGCGTCGCTGGCACGGGGCAAAACGATAGAAGACGGCATCAATGCCATGGACCGCATCGCGGATGAGGTGCTCGACGATAGTTTCTCGACGGATTTGAGCGGCGAATCCCGGGACTTTACAGAAAGTAGCTCAAATGCCATGTTTGCTTTCGGTTTGGCGCTGTTGCTGGTGTATTTAATCTTAGCCGCGCAATTTGAAAGTTTCCTAGACCCTGTAATCATCATACTCACCGTGCCCATGGCGGTTGCTGGGGCTATGCTTTCCCTTTGGCTTACCGGCCAATCGTGGAATATTTTCAGCCAGATCGGTACGGTGATGCTCATCGGACTGGTTACCAAAAACGGGATACTCATCGTGGAGTTTGCCAACCAGCTCAAGGAGCGGGGCAAGCCGGTTAAGCAGGCCATTGTGGAGGCTGCCGAAGCCCGGCTCCGCCCGATACTCATGACCAGCTTGGCAATTTCGCTGGGGGCACTACCCATTGCCATGGCTTTTGGCGCTGCTGCCACCAGCCGCATTGGGATGGGGGTAGTTATCGTAGGCGGCACGCTGTTCTCATTGATCCTTACTTTATATATCATCCCGGCAGTATATGCCATGTGGTCGCGCGAGTACAAACCCAATCCCGATCTGGAAGAAGCCAAGCGCATAGAAGCGGAAGTAATGGCAGGTGAACATTTGTTATGAAGAGATTGATTATTGTTACGTTATTTTTCATTCCCTTTTGTGGGGTTGGCCAGTCGGTACTTACAATGGAGGAGGCGGTTGCGATCGCACTGGAAAATAATTATGACATCCGGCTGGTGGCCAAAGATAGCGATGTGGCCTCGAACAACGTAAGTGTAGGCAATGCAGGGATGCTGCCTACCGTTAGTGGTGATGTATCGGCAGCGGCAAGTATCCAGAATACCACGCAGACACTCCTTAGTGGCGAGACCCGCGCGCTGCGCGGTGCGCGCAACCGGTCGATGGCGTATGGGGTAAGTTTGGACTGGACAGTTTTCGACGGTCTCCAGATGTTTACCCGGTATGATCAACTGAAAGCACTAAAGGAGCTAGGCGAAGCAAATCTCAAAACGACCATCCTGTCCACCGTATACGAGGTGATAAGCAACTATTATGACCTGGTACAGCAACAACAGCTTATCAAAGCTACACGAACGGCCCTGGAACTCTCTGCCTTCCGCCACGAAACGGCAGAGAACAGGTACCAGATCGGCCGAGCCTCAAAGCTGGAAGTACTGGCTGCCAGTGTCGATCTGAATACGGATACTACCAATGTGTTGCGGCAACGTGACCTTTTTCGACGTACACAAATCAGACTCAACGAGCTGCTGGCCCGCGACGTGAATACTGATTTTACCGTTGTGGACACCATTTTGATAGCCAGCGACCTCCATTATGAAACCCTGGCCGAACAGGCAAAGCGGCTCAATCCGGCATTACAATCCGCCTTGGTTAGCCACCGCATCAGTCAACTGGAGCTGAAGCGCGTGAAGGGCGAGCGTTACCCCGTTGTGAGCGTTTCTTCGGCTTATACCAGGTCGAGGTCGGCTGCCGAGCTGGGCTTCTCTACCCGTTCGCACAACAACGGCCTTAGTTATGGCGTTTCGGCTTCGATGAATATATTTAATGGATTCATGCAGCGCCGTAATGAACGGAACGCTGAACTGATGCTGGATGCGGCAGAAATTGAAGTGACTAAGACCGAAGAAAATATCCATGCCCAATTGCTCGCCGCATACCAGACCTATTTGATGAACTTGGAACTGGTCCGGTTGGAAGAACGGAACAAGGATATCGCACGGGAGAACATGGATATTACCCTGGAGAAATTTAAGCTCGGGAGCATTGCCCCGGTGGAGTTTCGTGAAGCACAGCGTAATTTTGTGGATGCCAGTACCCGCTACAGCACGGCCCAGTACCAGGCTAAACTGGCCGAAATAACGTTAAATCAAATAGCTGGTGTGCTGAAGGTAGATTGAAGATGAAGATATTGCATATAAAAGCAAATTTACCTAAGTTTGATATCCCTTAATGATACGGATACAGTAAAACTAAATCAATGATATTAGTAGCAGATAGCGGTTCGTCTCAATCGGATTGGATGTTGGCGTTGCCCGACGGCAAGCGGCTGGCTTTTACTACGAAGGGCCTGAATCCCTTTTTTGTGAGTGAAAAGGATATCGCCAAAATCATCCAGAACGCGAACGAGGTGCTTCCCCATGCCGAGGGGGTGACAGAAGTATATTTTTTCGGATCCGGCTGCACAAGCCCCGACCGGCGCGAAATGGTTTCCAATGCGTTATCGCAGTTGTTTACCAATGCATTCATCTCTGTAGAAACTGATTTGATAGGTGCCGCCTATGCCACATGTGGCAGTAGGAAAGGATACATCGCTACATTGGGCACCGGATCTGACGTGAGTTTCTACGATGGCGAAGAACTGCTCCCGTCGCGGCAGGGAATCGGTTATGTGCTCGGCGATGAGGGGTCGGGCGTTTGGTTCGGGAAACAATTGGTGACGAAGTTCCTGTATGGAGCAATGCCTGCCGATCTTGCGGCGGCGTTTGAACAGAAGTACCGGCTCAATAAAGAGATTGTTATAAAAAATGTGTACCAGCGTGCTACCCCAAATGCGTATCTGGCTTCGTTTGCCTTATTTATGGCAGCAAATAGTGAACACCCCTTCATAGATGATTTGCTCAAAAGAGGCTTTACCGAATTTGTCAAGACGAATATTAAGCCATTTCCCGACCACGGTGAATATGTGTGCCATTTTGTGGGCTCAATCGCCTATTTTTTTATAGAGCAGTTACGGGAGGTGTGTGGACAGCATGGTGTTAAGATCGGCAAGGTATTGAGCCGCCCGATTACGGAGCTGTTCAACTTTATTGTCCAGCGGGAGCGGAATTATGAAATACACGTTTAGAGAATGGCATAGTGTTTATAAAATAATATAATGATGAAAGTAGCGATTTTAATGTTGGGTGCAATCATGGTTGGTGCCCCTGCGGATGATGTATACCAATTTACCTTTACGTCTATCGACGGCAAACAGGTTAGTCTTTCTCAATTTGAAGGGAAGAAACTGTTATTGGTGAATACGGCGTCGGAATGTGGATTTACCAAACAATATGCGGGGCTGCAGGAATTGTCTGAGAAATATGGCGATAAAGTGGTCGTTATCGGTTTCCCGGCCAATAATTTCGGTGGGCAGGAGCCGGGTAGCAACGAGGAGATCCAAGGGTTTTGTGAGAAGAATTTCGGTGTCACGTTTCTGCTGGCCGAAAAAAGCAGTGTGAAAGGAGCCGATATATCGCCTTTGTTCGCTTATCTGACGTCTGCAGAAAACCCTGATTTTACCGGTGAAATCAAGTGGAATTTTGAAAAGTTCTTGATTGATGAGCACGGCAAGCTGGTACATCGGTTCCGTTCGAAAGTTGAGCCGATGAGTGATGCCATCGTCAAAGAGCTGTGATGTTATTCTACTGACCGGTAGAAACACGAGCGGCATCGCGGCTCATAGTTATCCTTTTCGCCCACCAGCAGCTGCTGGTCGTCTTGGGTAAGCCGGTAAGAGTAGTTGGCCGGAGCACCGCAACGTACACACACCGCATGCACCTTGGTGACGTGCTCGGCAATGGCCATTAATGCCGGCACCGGACCAAACGGTTGCCCTTTGAAGTCCATGTCCAAGCCGGCCACTATTACCCGGATTCCGGCGTTGGCCAGTTTCGTGCATACACCGGGCAACGTATCATCAAAGAACTGCGCTTCATCTATACCCACCACTTTGGCACCGGTTGCCAAAAGTGATATGGCAGACGAGTGGTCTACCGGTGTAGACGGTATGCGGTTACTATCGTGCGACGTGATATCCGTACGGTGGTAGCGCGTATCCATTGCCGGCTTAAAGATCTGCACGGGTAGTCTGGCGAGCTGTGCACGTCGCACCCGACGGATCAGCTCTTCGGTTTTGCCCGAAAACATCGACCCACAGATTACCTCAATACTCCCGTATGCCGTATCCCTATGTATTAAACGGTCTTCTGAAAAAAGCATGTTCCATTTGCTGCCGTATGCGGGAATCGCAATTAATTGTGCGCCCGAGGCCTGCTAATATCAGAATTTAATGTTAATTTTGAATCATCTTTATCGGCATACGCTTTTTATAATATGGCAACAAAACAGCAGGTTCTCGGAAAAATAGCAGATTTATTAAACGATATCAATAGCCAGTTTGACGATTTGGAAAATGACACGGTACCGGGAGATAGCCTAAAGGGTGATCTATTCGAAGCAACGGTCAATTATTTTGCGGCGAACGTAGCGGTGTACAATAAATTGAAGAAAGCCGAAATAGCTGTGGCTGATGAAGCAGAACAAGGTGTCGGTGCCGAGTTAGACAACGTGGCTGGGCAGGGTGACTTAGCAGAGCAGGATGATATCGTCGAACGGGCTGACGATGTAACCGAACTTGATGGTGAAGCGCCCGCAGTTGATGCCGGTAACGAGGCCCCGGAAGAAATCGTGTTTACTCCAGGTATCGACGAGACGGAAGAAGATGAAACTCTTGCCGATGATGTGGAATCAGGTGCAGATGACAACGGTGCTGACGAGGATACAGATGAAGAGGCCTCTGACATCGTAGAGGTATATGAAGAGACGGACGGCAGCACAGCTGTGGATGAAGCGAAGAGTGATTCCGCGGATAACGAAGCGGGTATTGAAGCGGACGGCGATGGGGTGATAGATATTGACGAGACAGTAACTGATGATGTGGGGGAAGAAGGTGTGGAAGAAGTTATCATCGAAGAAAAGACCGTTCAAATTGATTCGGCCGATGTATCTGTATCGCCCGAGGAGGAGGAAAAACCGGCACGGCCGCTTTCACTAAACGAACGTCTTTCAGCACATCGGAAAACCGGAGGCAACCCATTGGCTGCTATCCAAGGTAGCGGTGAGCGCATTTCTGATATCAAATCGGCCATCAGTCTCAATGATAAACTGTTGTTTATCAAAGATCTTTTCAACGGTTATAGCCTGGCTTATAGCGAAGCTGTCGAGTTGCTGAATAGGTATGATGACTTTGCTTCTGCAGATAACTTCTTACAAACAAACTACGCCGAGAAAAATAACTGGGCCGACAAGCCCGAGACCGTGGATAAACTGTATGCTATCCTTCGGAAGCGTTTCGGCTAATCCTCGACTTCGGCTATTTTAAGCTTACCGCACCGTAACGTGCACTCACACTTAATGAATTGTCTACGGCTTTGTTCCAATAACCGGAATAGCTGGTAGAGGTGCGGCTTCCAGACTTGCTGCCGATATTGATGAGGTTACGGTCGTAATCAAACCCACCATAGCTTACCGCGACATCGAAATTAAAGGCAGCATCACGCGACGGCCGGATGCGTACGTTGGAGTAAGCAGCCTCCACACTGGCTTTTTGTATGGACGGGCCAAGGCCCATCTCGAACCCACCGCTATACCGCAAGCTGATATCAGCCTGATGGTTGATTTCGCCTATTTTACCGCCGCTTGAGCTCATGGCTAACGTTAGTTTTTCGGCCTCAGCCAACGTGAACCCCCCATAACGAACAATGACGTCAGCTTCATTTACATATTCAACTTCCGCTTTTGAATAGGCCACGGTCAACGAATTCCCCCGTGCATTCAAACGCCCGGCCGAAAGGCTTCCATAGCTCACCGATGCGTCTACACGGCCATCGCGATCGGGTAGTTCGATAGCACCATACCGGTTTGTAAGTATGAGTTCGTTTTGGTGGGGGAGATAAATGTCGTAATCTACACGCAATGCCCGGTCGCCGGCACCACTGGTAAGTAACGACCACCAATTTGAGTCGCCCGACTCGATGGAGGTCTCAAAGGAAATCGTGTTGCCCGATTGGGACTGGATGACATGCACGCGGTCCAACGCATCTTGTGCCCGCCGTTCCGAACTTTCGGCAGTGCGTATTGTTAGGATTACTTTAACTTCTTTTTTTGTCCAATTGTTGACCGATATTTTACCATAGCGGTTGTCAATCTTTACTGATTGACGGTTATTGATGGGATACGAATATTCGGCGACCTTTTCCTTCTGGTACCCCAAAAAAAGAGGTATTTCTTTGGATTCTTTATGCCTCTGTTGCCAGTCGAGTTCAGAAAAGTCCCTAGCCAACGACTCACTTACCAATCCGGCTATGTCAATTGATTTCAGTGCATTGTTTACCTCTTCGCCGACTTCTGCTGCCAACAGGTCGATATTCTGCACGATAGCCTGTAACTCTTGGTGGTCCATGGGCTGGGCAGCTGCGGTGATGGTCCAGAACGGGAGCATCGAAAGCGCTAGATATGTCTTAAATCTGTTCATCGCGGTTTTGGTTTTTTGAGTTATTGATATAATTCAATACGTCCAACTGCTGACTAAGTATGTCGATTTGTGCACGCAGGTTACGTATCATGGCCTCCAGTGTCAGCTCTTTATTCGGACTCCGGGTAAACTCTTCTTTCAGCATGTCGTAGTTTGCCTCCATTTGGTTGAGCACATTCGAAAACTCACCATACAGCTCGGGGTCTGATACGGCGATATAAGCAATGGAGTCTTTTTTACGCAGAACCATTTGGGTATATAATTGCTGCTCGGCGGCCAAGTCTGGATTTATACGGCTATAGTCCAAATAGGCCTCCCGTTTCCCATAGAAATAAACCAGTATCCCGGCTGTGCCTACCAGGAACGTAACGGCGGCTACTTTCAAGACGTGGCTAAGCCGGGCTATCTTTTGCGGCTTTTTGCTATTACCGCGGTGTTGCTTATCCAGCCCGTCGGCAATCCGCTGCCAAAGGTCCTCCGGCGGGTTAGCACTGTCGAAGGCCCCCCGGTTTTCTTGGATGAATGATTTTAAGTCCGTTTTCATATCAGCTCCTATGCTTTTCCCCTCAGTTTGCCAAATAATCCAATAATTTCCGTTTTCCCCGGAGGTACTGGCTCCGGGATGTTGCTTCACTGATCCGTAAGATATGGGCAATCTCTTCGTGGTCATACCCTTCTAGCAGGTATAGTGTGAGCACCAGTCGATAACCTTCGGGCAGGCGGCCTATCGCTTGCTTGATGGCAGCCACCTGCAACTCGACATCGTTCTCGCTCTCTTCCTCTTCAACGGGCTCGTCGCTTTCGTCCAGCGATTGGAAGTCCAACTTCCGTTTGCGCAGCGTAGATATCGATTTGTTTACGACGATTTGCTTCATCCACAGGCCAAACGTGCTTTCTTGGCGGAAGCTGTCCAGGCGCGAGAACGCATCGATAAATGCTTCCTGCAATACGTCGGCTGCCTCAGCCTCATCCTGTACGATACGCAATGCCGTATTATACATTGCCTTTGCGTATAGGTTATACAGTTTGAATTGTGATTGGCGATCACCTTGTTTACAGGCAACGACCAATTGGTAATGCTTGTCAGTGAATGAGGCTTCCAACGAGTTGTCTTGTTATATTTCCCAGTCCTTTGTTTAAAAGACGCAAGGGGACCGTCCGATGTTGCATCGGACGGAATAAATAATGCTGGTGGGTATTTCCTTACAAGCGGTCGAGCCCGTTTAAAATCACACTGCAAGCCATCGCTATATCGTCGTCGCTGATGATAAGGGGGGGAGAAACACGGAGGGCAGTAGTGCAATGTAGGAACCAATCGATGATTACGCCGTTTTCCGCACAGTATTTGCTTACGCTTTCCACTTGCTCGAAAGTGTCCAATTGGATGCATAGCATCAAGCCGACACCTCTGATTTCGCGGATGGCGGGATGTTGCAAATGGTGGCGGAATAATTGCGATTTCCGCCCCACATCTGCCATGAGTTGTTCGTTGAGAATGACATTGAGCGATGCCAAAGCCGCAGCGCAGCTCACGGGATGCCCCCCGAAAGTCGTAATGTGTCCCAGCATTGGGTTATCCTTGATTACGTCCATAACGGCTTTGTTGGCTACGAAAGCACCGATTGGCATACCGCCGCCCATTCCCTTGGCCAGAAGCAGGATGTCGGGCTCGATGCCGTAGTGCTGGAATGCAAAGAGTTCACCTGTACGGCCGAACCCCGTTTGTATTTCATCGAAGATGAGCAACGTACCGGTTTCATCGCAACGTTTGCGTATGGCCTGCATGTAGGATATGTCCGGCACTCGGATACCGGCTTCGCCCTGCACAGCTTCGAGGATTACCGCAGCGGTAGCTGTGGTGATTTTGCCGATGTGGCCGGGCTCATTGTAGCGGATAAACTCGATGTCGGGTAATAAGGGAGCATAAGCACGGTGATACTCGGGGTTACCAATCAAGCTCAACGCACCTTGTGTACTGCCATGATAGGCTTTTTCCGCCGCGATGATTTGGCGACGCCCCGTAAATTTCTTGGCAATCTTCATAGCGCCCTCGGTGGCCTCCGTACCCGAATTGGTAAAGTAAACCGAATTGAAGCGATCCGGGAGCACGGCGAGCAATTGGGTGGCCAGCGCGACCTGAGGGGCTTGGACAAATTCGCCGTACACGGTTACGTGGAGGAACCTGTCGAGTTGAGTGGTGATCGCTTCGAGCACCCGGGGGTGCCGATGGCCAATGTTGCTCACCGCAAAGCCCGAAACCAGGTCTAGATAACGTTCGCCGTTCGGTCCGTATAGGTATACCCCTTCGGCACGTTCTATTTCGATAAGTCGAGGCGAAGCGGATGTTTGCGCGGTATTGGAGAGGAAAAGTTGCCGATTACTAAGCATACGCAAAGCTACGGAATAATTTACGGTTAGTCGCGGTCGCGCCGCCGTTGTTGTAATTCGCGGAGTAAATAATTCCGGAATTCTTCTTCGACCTCAAAAAATCGCGATGCCCGGGCCTGGCCTATGATTGAAGCGAAGCGGTTCCGGTATATTTTTTTTACCTCCAGCTCCTTGGCATCAAATGCGAGGACATCCCGATCGGTGCGGTTGTTGTTGAAATTATTGCCCGGGATTTTCTGGTTTTCCAACTTGCGTTTACTGCCTAGCCGATTTGTGGAGCGTCTTTCCTGCTTAAGTTTAGAGATCTCCCGGAAATATTGGTTATACACGGGGAAGAACTTCTGGGCCTCAGAGGGTGTGAGGTTCAGCTCTTTGGTGATGAATGCTATTTTCTCCGCTTCAATCCGTTCAAAACGCTCGGCCCTGCTCTCCTGTGCCACTGTGAAGGTGGCAGGTAGCAATAGCGCCAATGCGATGAGACGAAGTGGTTTTACGATGATCATTTGCTACAACGTATGATTAAGGTATGCTTCAATATCCTCCTCACTGAGCCCTTCTCCGATACTTTGCTCATCGAATTCGAGCTGCTCGGAGATATAAATCATATCGCTTGGGGTACCATAAAGCTCCAGGTAATCGAGGATTTGCTGGTCAGATACCGAAGCCAACGGATTCTTGGTTTCGGAATTGTCATGCCCGGTTCGGAGTATGCCTGCCAAGCCGATGACCAGTGCGATACTGGCAGCGGCGGCGTATGCCACCCATTTCCTGCGATTCAATTTGCGGACAGGTACTTCGGTTTCCCGGATCTGCTGGTTGATTGCTTCGGGCAACCGATCGAAATAATGCTCGGGTGTGGTAAAGCCGGTATCGGCTGCCACCTTCGCGATTTTGCTGTAGGCTACCAGTTGTTGCTCCAACTCACCGAAATAACCATCAGGCACCATAAAACCCGGGTCCCTCACGATGGATTTCAGCCTTTGTTCGGCAATATTCGCCTTTATACTGTCCGTCAATTGTTCAAAATATCCGTCGGGGACTCCCAAGCCCGTTGGGATGTTGCCGGTATTTTGGCATTTTTGAACTGTTCGATGATAGAGGTTTTCAAAGTAACCATTGGGCACAGTATACGGATTCGCACGCAACACCTCGGGCAGTTTGCCCGTGGCATCAACGTGGTGGTATGTGTGTTTTTCCTTCATGGTACTCTTTAGATGTTTTTGTTACGCGAAGGTTTAATCGTTTTCCTCAAAAAAATGGGCTATCTTCTTTACCGCCAAATGATAGGACGCTTTCAGCGCACCCACACTGGTGCCCAGCATAGCTGATATCTCTTCGTATTTTAGATCATCGAAATATTTCATGTTAAATACGATGCGTTGTTTCTCGGGCAATGTGAGCAGGGCTTGCTGCAGCTTCAATTGCGCTTGATCGCCGTTGAAATAACTGGTATCCGTTAGCGTATCAGCTAGGTAAGCAGAGCTATCATCGTCAAGCGAGACCTGTTGCCTTTGCTTTTTCCTATTCAGGAACGTGATGCATTCATTGGTGGCTATGCGGTATAGCCATGTATACAGCTGCGCATCTTCCCTGAAGTTTTCCAGGTTCTTCCATACTTTAATGAATATCTCCTGGACCAGATCGTCGGCATCATCATGATCAATAACCAAACGCCGCACATGCCAATAGATCTTTTGCTGGTACTTTTTCAGCAGCTGCCCAAATGCCTCGTCGCGCGTGCTTTTGTCGGCAAAGTTCGCTAGTATTTGAGCGTCCTCCATATCGTACTGTGCGGCGTTCCGTGGTTAACGCTTTATTTACGTTTGATCACGCGCTGTACGGCAGCCACAATATTAGCGGCATTAAGTCCGTATTTTTCCATCAGTTGTGCGGGTGTCCCGCTTTCGCCAAAGCTGTCATTCACTGCTACGTACTCTTGGGGTGTCGGGTTATTTTTTGCCAATACCTGTGCAATGCTGTCGCCGAGGCCACCTAGCCGGTTATGTTCTTCGGCAGTAACCACACATCGGGTTTTTGCTGCTGATTTCAATACCGCTTCTTCGTCCAAAGGCTTAATCGTGTGGATGTTGATAATCTCCGCATCGATACCCAGCTCAGCCAATTGCTCGCCGGCTTGTATGGCTTCCCATACGAGGTGCCCCGTAGCAAAGATACTGACATCGGCACCTTCATTTACCATCCACGCTTTACCGATTTCGAACTTCTGGTCGGCATCGGTAAAGATGGGTACCACAGGGCGCCCAAAACGTAGGTATACCGGACCATCGTGGTCGGCGATAGCGATAGTTGCCGCTTTTGTTTGGTTATAATCACATGGGTTGATTACGGTCATCCCCGGAAGCATCTTCATCAGGCCAATATCTTCCAGAATTTGGTGGGTGGCGCCGTCTTCACCCAACGTTAAGCCTGCATGCGATGCACAGATTTTGACATTCTTATTGGAGTAGGCGATGGATTGGCGGATTTGGTCATAAACACGGCCAGTGGAAAAATTGGCGAACGTGCCGGTATAGGGGATTTTACCGCCGATGGTAAGCCCTGCAGCTATGCCCATCATGTTCGCTTCGGCGATACCTATTTGGAAAAAGCGTTCAGGAAACTCCTTGATGAAGTCGTTCATCTTGAGTGAGCCAACCAAATCCGCACAAAGTGCCACGACGTTGTCGTTTTTTCGACCTACTTCTAATAGCCCCGCACCAAATCCAGAGCGGGTATCTTTTTTATCTGTATATGTGTATTTTTTCATTGCTTTTTTTAAGATATGAGATATGAGACATTAGATATGAGACGTTAGATATGAGATATGAGACTTGGATAAGAAGCATTTGACTCGTTGTATTTAATAGTGTCTAATGTCTAATGTCTAATGTCTAGTGTCTAATGTCTAGTGTCTAATGTCTAGTGTCTAATGTCTAGTGTCTAATCTAATAATCTCCTAATGTTTCCTCCAATTGGGAGAGTGCGGATGCGAGCTGTTCGTCATTAGGTGCTACGCCATGCCATTTGTGGGAGCCCATCATGAAGTCTACGCCATTGCCCATTTCGGTTTTCATAAGAATCAACACCGGCTTTCCCTTTCCTGTCCGTGATTTGGCTTCGGCCAATCCGGATAATACTTCGCTCATCACATTACCATTCATTTCGAGCACGTCCCACCCAAAAGCTTCCCATTTTGCCCGGAGGTTGCCCAGTGATAGCACTTGGTCGGTCGCGCCATCGATTTGCTGGCCATTGTAATCAATGGTAGCGATCAGGTTGTCTACTTTATTAAAGGGGGCGTAAAGGGCAGCTTCCCAGATTTGCCCTTCCTGCTGTTCGCCATCGCCCATCAGCACATATACGAGGTGGTTGTCGTTGTTGAGTTTTTTGGCGCGTGCTGCTCCGATGGCAACGGAAAGGCCTTGTCCCAACGACCCTGAAGCGATTCTTATGCCAGGCAGTCCCTCGTGCGTGGTAGGGTGCCCCTGTAGACGGGAATTGATCTTCCGGAAGGTGGCTAGCTCACTCACATCGAAATAGCCTGAGCGGGCCAATGTACTGTAAAATACCGGAGAGATGTGTCCGTTGGATAGGAAGAATAAATCTTCGCCAATGCCGTCGATGTCGAATCCGGGTTTCCGCTCCATAGCACTAAAGTATAGGGCTACAAAAAAATCTGTGCAGCCCAATGACCCCCCAGGGTGTCCCGATTGGCAGGCGTGGACCATGCGGACGATATCTCGCCGTACTTGTGATGCAATTCGTTCTAATTTGATGATTTCTTCGCTCATTATAAAGTGGTTATTAACGATTTTGGGGCTAAAGTTAAGGATTAATTATCAAATTCATTGTGATTTGCTTGGTGGGTTTTTACTTTCGCATTCATTTGGCTCCAACGTTGGCAGCAGTCCTTATCAAAGCAGTGGCTGTAGTACCTCCCATACTTCGTTGGCTATGATGCGATGGCCTTCTTCGGTGGGATGGATACCGTCCCGCTGGTTCAGTTCAGGCTCTCCAGCTACACCGGCTAATAGGAAGGGTACGAATGCCATGTTGTTTTCCTCGGCCAATGTAGGGAAAATTGCAGTGAAGGCTTTTCCGTAGTCGCCCCCCATACTAGGTGGTACCATCATACCCGTAAGCACCATCCGGCAATCGGGGTATTTTGCTTTTACTTTATCAATGATCTCCTGTAAGTTTCTGCTGGTCTCCTCGGTAGGTATTCCCCGGAGCCCGTCATTGGCGCCCAACTCCAATACAAAGATATCTATCTGTTCGCGCAGCAGCCAGTCGATACGTTCCTTTCCGGCCGCCGATGTTTCTCCGCTTAGCCCACCGTTGATTACCCGGTAGGCGAGCTGTAACGAGTCGAGCCATTGCTGGATAATGCCGGGGAATGCCAGATTTTGGCTCTCAAGCCCATATCCAGCGGTAAGGCTATTGCCAAAAAAAAGAATATTCTTTGTTTCTGTCTCCGACCGGGAGTCAGCTGTCGCTTCTTCTTGGTCAACAGATTGTTGGTCTGCCTGGTTAGACGTTCCTCCGCAGGCTGCGGCAAGCAATAATATCAAGGCCAGCTGCCATTTGAGAACCTTCATTACATGGCTTCAGCTACGACTTCTTCTACTTCGGGAACCATTCGTTTAAGCAACCCCTCTATGCCTGCCTTGAGGGTAATCATCGATGACGGGCAACCGCTGCAGGATCCACGCAGCTCCACCAGTACCCGTCCCTCTTCGAATGCGATGTAGCTAATCGCCCCACCATCTTGTTCCACGGCAGGCCGAACGTAATCATGCAAGATTTGCTGGATTTTGATTTCCGTTTCTGTTCCCTCGAAGGTTACCTCTTCGTCGTGAGGTACCTCTTTCACCTGCAGCTCAGACTCTACGGCACCTTTTACGAAGTCTTTCAAAATCGCTTCGATGTCTTCCCACTCGGCATCTTCTGTTTTGGTGATGGTTACGAAATTGCTGGCGAAAAATACGCCATTTACGAAATTAAACTTGAAGAGTTCTCGGGCGAACGGTGATTCCTGTGCTTTTTCGCGGTCAGGATAATCCAGACTCCCGTTGATCAACAGCTTGTTGACCAAAAACTTCATTGTTGCGGGGTTAGGGGTGTATTCGGTATATACGTTTATCGTTGCCATTTCTTCATCATTTTTACAAAAGTATCAATATTTCCCAGAAATCAGGGTCAGCGTATCGTCAAACATTATATGCCGGTATAGTTCCATGGTGTTATCGACTTCAGCTCCGTTTTGATTTCTTCGTTCACATTCAATGTTTCCACAAATGCGGCAATGGTGTCTTGTGTTACCGCCTCATTGGTTCGGGTGAGCGCCTTTAATGCTTCGTAAGGTTTGGGGTAGCCTTCACGCCGTAAGATGGTCTGGATAGCCTCGGCCACCACCGCCCAGTTTTGCTCCAAATCATTTCTCAACGCTGCTTCGTTGAGAATGAGCTTCTGGAGGCCCCTTGCGGCCGACTTAATTGCGATAAGCGCATGGGCCATCGGCACCCCGGTATTACGGAGCACCGTGGAGTCCGTGAGGTCGCGCTGCAGGCGTGATACGGGAAGTTTGGCAGCCAGGTGCTCCAGTAAAGCATTGGCTATGCCCAGATTCCCCTCGGCGTTTTCAAAATCTATCGGGTTGACCTTATGTGGCATAGCCGACGAACCGATTTGCCCTGCAGTGATTTTCTGTTTGAAGTAATCCATCGAGATATACGTCCAAATATCACGGCACAGGTCGATTAAAATAGTGTTGATGCGTTTCATCGCATCGCATTGTGCCGCGAAGTAATCATAGTGCTCGATCTGGGTAGTGGTCTGTGAGCGGTTCAATCCCAGCGTACTGTTGACAAAATCATTGCCGAATGTAATCCAGTCCATGTCGGGGTAGGCTACGCGGTGTGCGTTGAAATTGCCGGTAGCACCCCCGAACTTCGCGGCGTGGGGGAGGTGTTCGAGCAGCTGCACCTGGTTGGTCAACCGTTCGGTGAATACCCTGATTTCCTTTCCCAGACGGGTAGGGGAAGCAGGCTGGCCATGGGTGCGGGCAAGCATCGGGATATCGTTCCATTCGGTGGCCCGCTGTTCTAAAGCCGTAATAAGTGCTTTCAATGCGGGGAGGTAAATCTTAGAAAGTGCTTCCTTCCAAGCATAGGGTATGGCGGTGTTATTGATGTCTTGGGAAGTCAGCCCAAAATGGATGAATTCGAGGGACTTTGTCAGCCCGAGGGCTTCAAACCGGTCTTTAAGGAAGTATTCTACTGCTTTTACATCATGATTGGTCTCTTTTTCCTTATCTTTAATCCACTGCGCGTCTTCCAAATCAAAATCGGCATAAATACCACGGAGCTTTTTGTTGAGGCTTCCGTCAAAATGTTTCAGCTGTGGTATCCCGCTTTCACATAGAGCGATGAAATATTCAACCTCTATGAAAACACGGTATTTGATCAGTGCATACTCGGAAAAATAAGCAGCGAGCTCTTCGGTCGTACGGCGGTAGCGGCCATCTATGGGAGAGATTGCGGTCAGTGGAGATAACGTCATATACTTGCTTTTGGGCAAAGGTAACTATTTGGAGTACGAAATACGAAATAACCATGGCATCATGTGTTCAGCATACAACTTAAAGTTGTAACGATCATGGGCTCTGCCGGTTTCAGTTTTTTCAAACATTCGACGTTGTCAATTGTCGTTTACAGTGAAGGCACAAACGTAACAGTCACTGGGATATAGCGATAGCGAGAGAAAAGGTTGTGACAGACCTTGGGATACAATCTTTTTGAATACGTAACGTTATGATAGTAACACTGGCTAGCGTTATTGAGTAGACTTAAAATAATGTGATTTATCAACTGAATAATTGACCATGATAGGTGCCTTATGAGGAGAAAAATTTTGTACATCGAAGATGATCCGGATATGGCGGATATCGTCATGGAGATTATGCAGTTTGAGGATTGTGAAGTCCTTACCGATAGTGGTAAATCATTGTACAAGCTTTTAAAAAGCAATGATATTGGTCTCATATTAATGGACGAAGGACTAAGCTGGTGCTGGGGAAGCAGCCTTTGTAAAGAGCTGCGCGCTAATTCAGAAACGGCAGATATACCGATTGTTATGATTTCCGCAGCCCACGAGATAGATAACATTGCAGCGCACTGTGGAGCCAACGCTTATATCCGGAAGCCTTTTGAGATATACGATGTTATTGATGTTGTAAACGACCATTATCCAAGGAAGTGATTGTTGTCAGAAATATAGATACGATGAAAAGAGCAAAAGTAAATTACGGACCACAGCTGAGCCGTGGTCCGCAACGTGAATCCCTTTCGGAAAGTACAGACGTGGATAGTGTAGCCGACGGCAAAGTGCAGGAGGTATCACGCATCAGGACGCTTGAAAACCTCAAACTCGCCCTGTTTTTTTGCCGGGCCCAGGGGCGGATGGCGCGAGGGGAGTTATGATCGCTGCTAAATCGCTTCGATATTGAAACCGGCGTGCTGCACCGTCTCTATAATCTGCTGCTCGGAAGCTCCGCCAGATACTACCGTCAATATTTTATCTTTATTGTCGGTGTCTACCTCCCAGCGGATAACACCGTCTAACCGATCGAGGTGTGGCGTTACGGCGGCGATGCAGCCCCCACAATTAATGTTTGTCTTGAATTTAAAATTCGGATTATTATTGTCCATTTTGCTTGAATTTACTTTTTTTATTGAATAATCTATTTTTTTCCATTTCAATCGCAGGCTGTTGCTCACCACACTTACGCTACTCAATGCCATGGCTGCTCCAGCTATCATCGGATTGAGTAGAAAGCCGTTTATCGGGTATAGTATGCCTGCGGCTATGGGTATGCCGATGAGGTTATAAATAAATGCCCAGAAAAGATTCTGTTTGATGGTGGCTACCGTCTGCCTAGATAGGCGTATCGCCTGCGGGATTTTCGTGAGGTCGGACGATATGATAGTCATTTTTGCCACATCCATGGCAATGTCGCTGCCCTTACCCATGGCAATGCTTACATCGGCAGTAGCCAGTGCTGTACTATCGTTTATCCCGTCGCCAACCATAGCCACGGTTTTGCCTTGGCGTTGCAACCCCTTCACAAAATCAGCTTTGTGTTGCGGCAATACTTCTGCCTTGTAATGTGCTATGCCCGTTTGCTGTGCAATGGCTTTGGCAGTGGCTTCGTTGTCGCCTGTGAGCATGTAAAGATCGATACCCATGGCCTGCATCTGTTCGATAGCCGATACAGAAGTCTCTTTTATCCTGTCAGAAATGGCCAATACTGCCAGCGCTTCGGTACTGTTGGCGAACCAAATAACCGTTTTAGATTGCAGCGCCCATTCGTCGGCCCGCTGTTGCAGTTCGGTGGCAATGGAAACATTGTTTTCGGTGAGCAGTCTTTTGTTGCCGGCATAATAGGTTTCGCCTTCGTGCGCCGCTGCTGCACCTGTGCCTGTAATACTCTCAAATGCTGTCAAGCCTACGGTTTTTATCCCTTCTAAGTGGTTTGTTACCGCCTCAGCCAACGGGTGCTCGGATTGTTTTTCGAGGCTGAACAGGATTTGTTTTACGGTGTCGTCTTGGTACAGCCATTTGACGCCTGTTACTTCTGGTCTGCCCTCGGTGATGGTTCCGGTTTTGTCCAATACCACAGCATCTATTTTCTTCGCCAATTCCAGGCTTTCGGCGTCTTTGATGAGTATCCCATGTTCCGCGCCTTTGCCCACACCGACCATGATGGCCGTCGGTGTGGCTAGTCCCAAAGCACAGGGGCAGGCAATGACCAGCACCGTGATAGCTGCTAACAGACCGTGTACCACCCCATGGTCACCGCCTAGGATCACCCACAGCACAAACGTGAGGATAGCGATACCGATTACGACGGGAACGAAGATACCCGCTATCTTGTCCACCAATTTCTGTACCGGCGCTTTACTACCCTGTGCATCCTGTACCGTTTTGATGATTTGTGCGAGCATGGTTTCCTTGCCTACCTTCACGGCTTTGAACCGGAAGCTGCCCTTCTGATTGATGGTGCCGGAAAATACCTTTTCGTTTTCATTTTTCAAAACAGGCACCGGTTCGCCGCTTAGCATGCTTTCATCTACGTACGAGCTCCCCGATATAACCATGCCGTCCACCGCAATCTGTTCGCCCGGTTTGACTAAAATCACATCACCTACGTGGACATCCTCGATGGCAGCTTGCTTTTCCCTACCATCGGGCAGTATCAAGGTCACTGTTTTGGGTTGTAGACCCATCAGCTTTTTGATAGCCGAGGACGTGTTGCCTTTTGCTCTTTCTTCCAGTAACTTTCCCAGGAGTATGAATGCGATGATGACGGCTGCAGCTTCGAAATATACGTGCGCTTCCAAACCCCGCTGGTGCCAGAAATCGGCAAACAGCATATTGAACACACTGAATATATACGCGATACCCGTACTCAGGGCGACCAATGTGTCCATGTTGGCTGACCGATGCTTGGCTTGTTTCCACGCATTGATATAGAAATCCCTGCCCAGCCATAACACCACGGGTGTGGTAAATAGCCACATGATTTCGTTTCCGTAGGGTATGTCCATGAAGAACATACCGATAATAACTACAGGCAAGGATAGGATGATTGCCCAAATCGTTTTGTTCTTGAGCTTTTGAAAGTTCCGCGCGTTGATCGCATCCAGGGTGTCCTGCTGTGTCGATTCGTCTTCTACCAATAAATCGTATCCAACAGCTTGCACGGCTTTCTTCAATGTTGATGCGTCTGTCATGCCGGGCAGGTATTCAACGAGGAGGTTTCCTGTTGCAAAGTTGACGGAGGCATTGACGACTCCCGGCTCGTGCTTTACAGTGCTTTCGGCACTGCTGGCACACGATGCGCAGGTCATGCCCAGCACCGGGAACGTACTTCTAACGGTGGTCGTGCTGTAATCGGGTTCTTTATTGCTTGTTGCTGCCATAGTTCGATTCGTTTTTCGATTGTACAAAGATGTCCATAATAACTCCGGCCTTTGTTACGTAATTATGGAAAATCTTTGTAAGATTCGGTGGATGTACCCCTGTTCTCTAAACCTGATCTAATGGTTTCCGTTTGTCTTCCTTGATTTTTTTGAAGTGGCTTGGCGTGAGCCCGGTCACCTTTTTGAATTGGTTGCTGAGGTAAGCTACGCTGGAATAGTTGAGCATATTGGCAATCTCGCTTAATGTCAACTCACCGTATACCAACAACTCCTTGACTTTTTCGATTTTTTGGGCGATGAAGTATTTTTCAATGGTTACGCCTTCTACTTCGGAAAATAAGTTGGATAGGTAACTATAGTCATGATGGAGTTCTTTACTGAGTATATCTGACAAGTTATGTTTTTTATGGTCTTGCTGATAATGTACCAGGTTGATCACCGCTGTTTTAATCTGTTCGATGATGCGGCTTTTCCTGTCATCGATGAGTTCAAACCCAAGGTTCGTCAGGGCGTTGTCCAACGTGTCCCTTTCGGCCTTGGACAACTGCTTGTCAAGTGTGACCTCCCCTAATTTTATATGCTTAACGTTCACGCCCAGCTTGTCCAATTCGTTCTGCACTGCCATGACACAACGATTGCACACCATATTCTTTATGAATAATCTATCCATTGCCTTAAATGTACCAAAGATACTAAATATTGCCTTCCGCTATCTGCCGGGTCTGGTATTTTTCAATGATCCGATGGGGCGGCAGATCGGTTTTAAAAGAAGGGGCGGAAGTTCGGCCGGCTTGTGAATGGTGAAAAAACCCAAGGAATCGATGCCACGATAATCAGTAAGGCGATGGTATACCAAATCGCCATGGCCCTAAACTTGTCGTTGTCTACCGGTTTTCGTTTCGTTGTCACGGCGCCTACGGTAACCAGTGCAATAGCGATAAACATCATCAAGCTATGCTCCATACCAAAAAAGCGGAGATCCCGCTGGTGGACCGAATTGTTGAAATCTTTCAGGAACTGATTAGCGAACGGGCTGATGACGTAGAGCCACAAGCCTAATATAAGCTGGATATGGGCGATGGTTGCCGTCCACTGCCGCACCGCATTGTCAAATCGGGAGAACTTCCTGTTAGTGTACCAGCCGTTATAGGCACAGCCAATAGCAACGAGCAGTGCGGCCAACACGAGCCACCTGACCAATGAATGCGTTGCCAATAGCGTGGGATACATGGTTGGACTTGAATTACAGCAATGCTTGCCTCAGCTCTTCGGCAGATTTTGGCGACAAATATCCTAAGGGTATGTCGAATACCGTCCTTGCACCCGTTTGCCCTTCTTTGGCCAACCGGCCTACCGCCCTTGCATATGCGACCAGTACGCTCGCCGTAAATTCAGGATTGCTTTCCAGAGCCAGGCTGAACTCAATCCGCTGCCGGGAACCCTTGCCGGTAATGCCCGATCGGAATACCGTTCCACCATGGGGCATGCCCGAGTGGTTTTCCAGTAACTCTTCTTCGCTGATGAAATGCACTGTCGTATCGTAGGGCTCGAAGTAGTGGGGCATGTTCTTGATATCTTTCTCGATTTTTGCCAAATCGGCCCCTTCCTGTGCTACCACATAGCAAACCCGCCGATGGCGTTCGGCTGTTGTAAGGCTTGGCGTTTCGCCGGCACGTACCTTTTGAATGGCGCTCTCCATCGGAATGGTGTACTGTACTCCGTTTTTCACGCCGACCACCCGCCGCACTGCGTCGGAATGGCCTTGGCTCAAACCTTCGCCCCAAAAAGTGTATTCTTCGCCTTGGGGTAATATACTTTGCCCTAGCAGCCGGGACAATGAGAACAGCCCTGGGTCCCAACCGGTCGATATCAGTGACAGTGTATTTGCGCTTGTCGCGGTTTTATCCACTGCGGAGAAATAGGCAGGGATTTTAGCATGTGTATCGAAACTGTCGACGGTGTTGAAATGTTTGGAGACAGACAGCACCTGTTCGGGAAGATCCGTCGAAGACCCCCCACAGAGAATCATTACATCGATATGACCTTTATAGTCGGCTATCTTCGAATATGAAACTGCGTTTCTAACATCTGCCAGTCCTTCCGGCGATCGCCGGGTAAATACGGCCACCAATTCCATGTCCGGGTTTTGCTGTATGGCTGATGCCACACCCTTGCCTAAATTCCCGTAGCCAACTATTCCGACCCGTAAGATAGGGCTGTCCAATTCTTTCTGCATTTTTTGTACTTAAATCTAGCTGATCCGCTTCGGTAACCGAATAGGTTATCGAGCGACGAAGATAGTAAAAAAATATGGAAGGGATTTTCAAGAATCTCAGCCTTCGATTTTTCCAATGAACTCAAAACACCAATTAAAACTGAAAAATTGAATCAGTGTGCGGCGGGGCGGTAGGGTTTCAATTTCTTCTTAAGCTGTTGCCGTGCTACGTGGATACGGGTTTTTACCGTGCCGATAGGGATGTTGAAATGTTCAGCGATTTCATGGTATTTAAACCCTTCGTAATACATGGAGAAAGGGGTATAGTACTCTTCAGATAGTGCAGACAATGCATGCTCGATATCGTCCATCACGAATTTGCCCTCAGCACCGTTACGCAGTGAACTTCTATACAGGTCTGCAGACGATATGGTGTCAGATTTGCTGATGATGGAATTCGCTTTAACGTTCCTCCGGTAATAGTTGATGAAGGTGTTTTTGAGTATTGTATACAGCCAAGCCTGAAGATTGGTGCCCGCTTTGAATTTATTGTAATATGAAAACGCCTTTAACATGGTGTCTTGCACGAGATCGTGCGCATTTTCTTCATCGCGTGTAAAGTAAAGTGCATAGCTGTTTAACGAATTTACTTCTTGTACGACCTTGGTGTTAAATTCAATCTTATCCATAACTACAGAATTTATCGTTTATTACGTGCTTACGCTCCGTTTTCAGTGACCGATTTCAGTTCCCATCCTGCTGACAAGCACATTCTGGCGGAGGCTCGTGATAGGAGAAGAATCATCAAGAGAACTTAACGAAACAACAAAGCAGGTAGCCGTTTCTTCATAGTAATTATGTTACCGTTTTTCTATCAATGGACTGTCTTTTGTACTGGTAGTGTTAATAACCTATTGGGTTCGATTTTGTTTGGGAAAAGTTCAAGTATTTTTAATTTTTGTTACATTGTCAGCCCACTCGCTTGGTATTGATAGCGCTTACCCATTCGTCATGCTGGCAGCGCTTGCATTGGTGATGGCCGGGTGTCAACCGGTTTAATGTACCGCAGATGATACAGGCATATAAGCCTGCTTCGGTAATTGTATCTGAATATTTATTATAAGCATGTGGAAGAATGGGTAAGCCATATTTGACGTCCTCGTCGGCATAAAAAAAGACGCTTAGATTTCCTTCGGTTTCCAAGATGGCCGCACGTACCTGTCCCAAGTGCTCTACCCCTTTTTCGCGCAGTTCAGCAAAGAATTCGTCTTTAGAAAGACTGTCTTTTCGCCCTTCTTTGATCACCATTACACTGTCTTCGATGATATAAACGGGGTGGCCCTCCAGCAATTTTTCGAAACGACTGCTTTTAGTCATTAGCCATGTGATGAGGCGATATACACTGATGGCTGTGATACATACCAGGACGGTAGCTAGTAGTGCTACGTCTTTGTAAAACATGGCGTCGCCGGCTGCCGATCCCAATGTGAGGATGATCGCCAACTCAAATATGGAGAGTTGCCGAACACCCCGTTTGCCGGATAAACGGAGGATAACGAGCACGACGATAAACATGAATACGGTACGGAAGGCAATCTCAAAGACGAAATGACCATCCAGTTCAGATAGAAAAATCCGTTTCCAATCCAACGTATCCGTGTTTGCCTGGCGAATAGCTGCCTAGTCAATATACAAGTGATTGATTTAAATGTTTTGTCGCATTGTGATAAAACAATCGTAATTTCGTTAATTGTCTGGTGAAAAGCGAAAATGACTGATGCCCTTTGGGTTAGGAAGGTACCTAAAAGATGAAAAAATCACGTGTTGGGGTTGATAACCGTATCTATAAAGAGCTTTTTTTAGCATCGCCCGTGGCTAGTTATATATGTGATGAGAATGGTTATATCATTGCGTACAATGAAGCCGCAGCACTGCTTTGGGGACGTCATCCGGAAATTGGGAAGGAGAAGTGGACGGGTGCTGTTTCTACCTTTTACACCGATGGTAAACCAATGCCATGGGAGGTCATGCCGATTTCCAGGGCTATGCGTGGGCAGGTTGAATTATGCGGAGAGGAGCTAATCATTGTCCGCCCGAATGGGGAGCGCCGAGTCGTGTTAGCCTTCCCCAAACCTATGCGGACCGATAAAGGCGAGTTGATAGGCTCATATAACACGCTCGTTGATATTACCGAACACAGGCAATACGAGGAAAAACAGACAATCTTGACAGAGATTGTACAATCATCAGACGATGCTATCGTTAGTAAAAACCTCGATGGTATTGTCATGAGCTGGAACCACGGGGCAGAGCGGATATTCGGATATCGCGAAGCGGAGATTATTGGGAAATCAATCAATATGCTTATTCCTCCTTATCTTCAAAATGAGGAGGCTACCATTATAAGCGAGATTAAGGCGGGCCATACGGTAGACCATTACCAGACTATTCGTGTCACTAAGGCCGGCAAAGAAATACCTATTTCACTTACTATTTCACCCATGCGTAACAAAGCCGGGCAAATTATCGGTGCTTCCAAAATTGCCCGTGATATTTCCGACAAAGTCCGTCGGGAGCAAGCCATACAATTCCATGCAAAGAAGTTAGAAACATTACACGCGTTAGGCAAAATCATCTCGGAAAAATCAGACACCCCGTCGCTCATTCAAACAGTTATCGATTCTACTACACATCTTATTGCGGCAGATGTAGGCATTTGCTTTTATCGGGTATCTGATGACCAGGGGCAATCCAAGCTTTCTGCATCGGTAGCGGCAATAGCAGCCCTGAAAGGTGATTTCAGTAACTTACGTGTGGAAGAAGGATTGATCCATACCATTTTTGGCGGTGAAAGCGCGATAAAATTTGACGATGTACCGGCCTCGCCTTATATCCGGGCATTGTTTGAGCCTTGCGAGCGTGCCGGAGCACCGGCAATTCGGCATAGCTTGGCCATTCCTATTCGGTCCACAGATAAATTATTGATAGGGGCAATGTTTTTTGGCTACGCGCAAACTGATATTTTCAATGCTGCTGACGAAGATATCATACACAGCATCGTGTCGCTGGTTGCTGTTACTTTAGAAAATGCCCGGTTATTCGAAAAGGTAAATGCCTTGAACCTGCGGAAAAATGAATTTATAGCGTTGGCTAGCCACGAGTTAAAAACGCCGCTTACAACCACCAAAGGCTACCTGCAGATATTGGAACGGTCGGAGATCGATCAAGTGGGACGTCGCTTTCTGACCAAAGCACTTAAGCAGTTGGAACGGATCAATTCTTTGATTGCTGAATTGCTGGATATATCGAAAATTGAGGCGGATAAGCTGAGCTTCCATTTCGAGACTTTTGAGATGAATGAAATGATATTAGATGTGGTGGAGACATTCCATTTCAGTAGCCAGACGCACACCGTGTTTGTGAACAATATTCGCGGCGACTATATGGTAAAAGCCGATCGGCAGCGTATGGAGCAGGTAATTATTAATTTGATTACTAACGCAATAAAGTACTCGCCGGATGCGCATCAGGTACACGTAGTGCTGGAGTCGTCGGCACGTGAGGTGAGTGTGCAGGTTATCGATGAGGGGATGGGGCTGACACCCGATGAGAAAGACAAGGTTTTCACCCGGTTTTACCAAGTGGAGGGTACCTCCAAAATGACCGGGCTGGGGCTCGGCTTATATTTGAGCAAAGAAATCGTAGAGCGGCACGGTGGTCGCATAGGAGTAAACAGCCGAATAGGTGAGGGATCAACATTTTATTTTTCCATACCAAGGACTCCGCTAGCGTGACTGGGACGCAATTGCGTTGCCCATTTGCTCCACAGAATCGGCCGGGAAGCTGCCCCAGAGTTGCACCCATTCGCCCGATGTTTCCTGGCGTAATTCGCAGACCAAGGCACCGTCGGCCGAATAACAATGATAAATCGAGATACCATCGGTCGTTTGTTCCGGCCGCACATGCAACGTCTTTACAAGCTGGCCATCGTTTACTTCGATTTCAAAAATATTTTCTGTGCTTTCCAAAACGTTATTGTTTAAATTTCTAATCAATTCAATACGCCCTGTTGAAGAGCCATTCGGATTACCGTGCCGATATCGGGAGCACCGGTTTTTTGGAGTAAACTCTCCCGGTATTTCAAAATGGTACGCTTATTAGTGAATAGCTGGTAGGCAATTTCTTGATTGGAATAGCCTTCCAGGATGAGTTTGAGAATCTGCTCTTCCCGCACGGAAAACGCTAAAGCAGCCCCTTTTTGTTCAATTCCCAGCGCAGCAATCGATTCCAGGACCTGAAGATAGAGGGCCGTGCATATATAGGTATTACCCGCCAAGATATGCCTAATGGCAAAAACGAGTTCATCTTTGTCGGCCTCGTTCACAATATAGCCGTCTGCACCCGCTTTCATCAAACCAAGGATGTCTTCGTCGTACTTGATGCCCGATAGCACGAGGATTTTTATTGAGGGAACGATGTCTTTTAGTGACGCAAGAAGATGCTGGTCATTAAAGAAAAGATGATCAACTATCAGCAGGTCGGCAGTAGGTCCTGCAGTGATTGCATTCACTATATCCTCCCGTGTGGAAACGATCTCTGCAAAAGTGAAACCGGGCTCTTGATCCAAGAGTAGGATGATGCCGTCACGTGTGAGCGATGGAGGAGAAGCCCAGATAATTTTTGCTGAATTTTTCATGTCTTTCATGATATAAATGTAAAAGGGTGTTTTTTATGTTTCGTTATAAGGGAACACACTTCGACGGCGAGAAATGTTTTAAATATTTTCAGTTTTTCCTGTTCTACCAACAATCCGTCGGGTTTTTAGTACAACATGCATGGCAAAGTAATCGATATGGATGAAGGTTGCCCCGCTTTATTGAATGGCGCAATATATGAGTTGCTTTTACAGGGTAAAGATGACATGGATAATTAAATGGAGGTGTTATGAAACTTTTGCAATTTATAGGGATGATAGCCACAATAATAGTGGCGGTAGCCGCGTGCCATAACACGAATCGGCGAGGGGCGGACGACAGTATTGAGCAGGCACAGACCGTGAACGATACGTCGGCGATGGTGAGTGAGCAGGATGCGGACTTTGCCGTTAAGGCGGCGGATGCCAGTCTAGCAGAAATCGAATTGGGTAAGTTGGCCCGGGAGACGGCATCTGACCAGCGCCTGAAGGATTTCGCACAGCAGATGGCCACTGACCATCAAAAGGTAAATGACAAGCTCAGGTCAATTGCAACGAGTTTCAACATCACGCTGCCACCGGTTATCAGTGAGCAACGTGTAGGCGAGCAACGGAAGCTTCGGGATAAAACAGGCGATGCTTTTGAAGAAGAATACATCGATATCATGGTAAAAGATCATGATCAGATTGTATCGCTATTCGAAGATGCCGTATCTGATGTGCGTAACGTTGAGCTGCAGGCATTTGCAGCGGAGACACTGCCGATGCTGAAAAGGCATTTCGAAGAAGCCAAAATCCTGCGTGACTCGATAAGCCCGCTGGATACGACAACGATACAACGGGTGATGCCTTGATGAGCGACCCTATGATGGTTCACTAGCACAGACCCTGCCCGTGGTCCGTGGCTTTTGACTTGTTGCTGACGGTATTTTATCTCCCGGCCGTTGATTATGAAATTTCGGTGATATGATAAGTTTTGCCATTAAAAGCAATAGGTTGGCCCACCTTCGTCCCAATAAGCCGTTGGCCCAGGGGTGATACCGGCGAAATAATCCAATAGGATGTGCCGTTGATTTGTATGCGACCGATACTGATGGCAATGAAAAAATTACCCTCGCTTGTGATTACCAAACTTCCCGCTCGTACCGACTCCTTGTGAATCCCTATATCCAGTTGATTCAGTGATTGTTCCATTCGTGAAGCGTCGGTCAGAAGCTGCTGGTGCCGGTTCAATTCCTGCTGCATCATCTCGCGGGTAGTTTCAAATTTGTCGCCAGCACTGCTTTTCGTATCCGCTGCCACGGCATCACTTGCTGCTGCAATTGCTTCCCGTGCATTCGCTATCCGCTGTTCAATATATTCCCTGCAAGCGGCGAGGAGAGCCGGTTTTATAGTGATGTTCTCCTTGTCCATAGGTACTAAGCACGCCCGAGCCGGTAAATATGCCGGAGATGGGAAATAAACGCCGCGCCCATCGTTCGATGTTCCAGATAGGTTACGCCGAATTCTTTACAGGTAGCCTTTACCAATTTGTTGATGGCGGGATAGTGCACGTGACTAATACGGGGAAATAAGTGATGTTCCACTTGGAAGTTAAGCCCACCGAGTAGCCAGGATACGGTGCGGCTGCCGGTAGCGAAATTGGCGGTGGTACTCAGTTGATGTACCATCCACTCTTGTTCAATCTTGCCGCTATCCTCATTGGCTACAGGAAACTGGGTAGCCTCCACCACGTGTGCAAGCTGGAAAACAATCGCTAAAAAGAGACCACAGGAGACACCGGCGATAAGCCAGCCAATCAATGCCGGAAACCAACCGACGGAAATAACAGGAATAACGAGGTAAACCGCGATATAAGTAGCCTTTGTAGCCCAGAAGATAAGATGTTCGCGTAGAGGCATGGTTTTCCGTTCGGCCTGTTGGCCCATCTTGCCCGAAAAATATTTTTCGAAATCCTGGAACAATACCCACGCAATATAGGAAATACCATATAAAATAAACCAATAGGCAAACTGAAAGCGATGAAACCACCGGTGGGGCTGATCGGTATGCATACGCATGAATTTAACATCGATGTCGTGGTCCAGGCCGTCTATATTAGTATAGGTGTGGTGGTTGATATTGTGTTTCTGTTTCCAGAAATAGATGGTGCCGCCGAGCATGTTCAATGTATAGGCTGATATGGTATTCAATAGCTTGTTTTTGGAGAAACTTTGGTGCCCGCCCTCGTGCATGATGTTGAATCCGATGGCGGCAAAATTAATACCAAGCAATATGCATAGTAAGCAGGAGAGCCATACCGGCATAGTAAGCACGAGCAAAATAATGTAAAGTGAAATAGCCGTGGTTACCAATGTAATGCTTTTAATGTAGAGCCTGCTGTTGCCAGTGCTGGCAAGTTGCTGTGTCTTGAAATAATCGCTCACGCGTTTACGAAGCGTGGAGGCAAAAGGCTTGTTGATGCTATTAAAGCTGGTTTTGGACATTAAGGGGGTATTAAGCATAAACTACAAAAAAACCATCCGGTGACAACCGCCGGATGGTTCCTGTACAATATCTGAAAAATGAATTTAAATCAATTTGACATTTACTGCGTTGGGCCCTTTTTGGCCTTGAGCGACTTCAAATGAAACTTCGTCATTCTCACGGATGCGGTCTTTCAATCCCGACGTGTGAACGAAAACTTCCTTACCGCCGTCGTTAGGGGTGATGAAACCGAAACCTTTGGTCTCATTGAAAAATTTTACTTTGCCTTCTTGCATGGCATTTTGAATAAAAAATGAATAAAAATAATTAATTGCCCGTAAAGGTAGTTATAATTTATGGTTGTCCAGTAATTTTAATTTTCGCGCTTTGTTGCTCGCTGTACCTTAGCTGTTCGCTCCTCGATAGAGATTTACAAAATTCTGACATACACTGCTGATTGCGGCACAGTAATTGGTCAATTAAAGTTGTAAAATTGTCTTTTCATAATTTAGGTTTATAATTGGTTAGTTTGAAAGGCCCGATTCTCCCCGTTTCGGGGCTTTCTTTTTATGTGCCTTGTGATGCCTGTGCTATACTGATTTGACGGCCGGTGCTAGCGTAAGCAGAAACAGGCTTTCTTTCAACGCGAGTACATTGTGTGGTATTCTTTCATGTAAAGTGACCATCTGGCCTTTGTCTAATTGCACCGATTCTTCGGCGGTTCCAAATCGAATACTGCCTTCCAATACCTGGACGCTGATTGTGCCGTCGGCTGTATGGGTGGGTAGATCGGATCCATCATGTAGCGCAATCAATACGATGCGTAGGCGTTCTGACTTGAACACCGTAATAGCGTTCCGCGGTCCGTTTAGCCATGCAGGCTCGTTCTTGATCTGTTCCATGAACCGAGGGAGATCTATTGCCACCAGCGGAGCATTCACGGTACGCTCTCCCTCGGGGCGCTGTGGTGTTGACTCATTTATTTTCTCTTCCATATCCTAAAAATTATACTTCATTTGCCACCCTGGTAAATTTATTCCGATACTCAATAGGAGTAAGCCCTGTGATCTTTTTAAATGTGCCTCTAAAAGCCTTTGTATCGGTATACCCTACGTCAAACATGGTTTCTGTAACGTTTTTCCTTGCGGCCTCAAAGATTTTTTTGGCAGCTTCTATTCTGACACGCTGTATATAAGTAATGGGTGTATTATTCGTTGCTTCTTTGAACCTCCTCTCAAAAGTTCTGCGGCCTATGTTAATTAAATTTGACAATGATTCTATTGATAATTTTTCGCAATAGTTTTCCTCGATGTAGTCCTGCACTTTTTCAATATCGTCATCGCCATGGTTGCGCTGGCCTTTGAATATAGCGAATTGATATTGGTTATCCCGGCCGATATCCAATGCAAAATATTTTGAAACCATCACAGCTGTTTCTCTATCGGCAAACTTTTCAACTAAATACAATATCAAATTCCACAAGCTGCTTGCGCCGCCGCTACTGTATATATTGCCGTGTTCTGTTATTATTGCTCCATCTTCCACTTCAACATCAGGATATCTTTCTCTAAATTCCTGGATATGGGCCCAGTGTGTAGAGCACTTTTTCCCATTGAGTAAGCCTGTTTCTGCTAAAAGAAAAGCACCGATGCATAAACTGGCTATGCTTGCACCTTTTTCGTGTAGTTTTTTAAAATAGGGGATTGCTTCCGCGTTGGCCGCTACCCCTTTGGCGGTGTCACCGAAGGCGGGTGGTATGATGAGTAAATCCGTTTCAGTGACGTCTTTCAACAGCCTGTTGGTCTTTATAGTATATTCACCATGGTTGGCAGGCACGTATTCTCTCAATCCTACATACTCTACTTCGAAAACGGGTTTTTTACCGGAGGCGATTAAAAACTCATTGGCGGTGTTGAAGGTCCTGAACGGTGGGGTAATGGCTTCAATTACTCCGTAGTCAGGCACGAAGACAGCTACTTGCATATCAATTATTCAGAATCATAACGCAAGGTAAACAATTATTTTGTCATAATTCACCCCTGAAATTGTCGTTTTCATAACAACCGCTCTTGTGCCTTCCATTGTAATTTTGAATTGTAAAATTTAGTAATCAAAAATCACGTTTGAATGTTTTAAATGAATCAATGCGAAATGGCTTGTTTATAAATAATTAATAACCAATGAAATGAGAAAGAATAAAATAATCTTTTGGGTGGCCACCATCATCATCGTGGCTTGGGAAGGCGTTATGCCACTTAGTGCACTGATTTTTTCACCGGATCAAGCCACTGTAGGTACTAAACCTTTGGGCTATCCCGATTACTTTGCGTACACCCTGATTATCTGTAAAGTACTCGGTGTTTTTGCCATTTCTTACCGTAAGACACCCCCTACGTTGAGGGAGTGGGCTTATGCCGGCCTTACATTCAATTTAATTTTTGCTTTTATCAGTCATGCAGTGGTCGACAAGAACTTGGGCTTTATGATCATGCCGCTTGTCGTGTTGGGCGTCCTGATGGTTTCTTACATTTATAGTAATAAAATTCGAACGGAGGAAAAATAACAATGGAAAATCAAACTATTTCATTACATCGGGTCATCAAGGCAAGCCCGGAAAAGGTATTTCGGGCATTTGCGGATCCATTAGCGCATGCTACCTGGCTGCCGCCTTATGGTTATATATGCACGGTACAACATATGGATTTCAAGGTAGGTGGAACGTATAGCATGGCATTCATTAATTTCAGTACAGGGAATAAGCATTCCTTCGGTGGGTCTTATCTCGAAATAAAACCTAATGCGTTTATCAAATACAGCGACAGGTTTGATGACCCAAATATGCCCGGAGAAATGACAACCACGGTATGGTTGAACGCGGTTTCGTGCGGTACGGACCTTAAAGTGGTACAGGAAGGTGTTCCAACGTTTATACCGGCAGAAATGTGTTACCTTGGTTGGCAAGATTCATTGGATAAGTTGATCAAACTGGTGGAACCTGAAATCCCAGACGCTTGATGTGGCTTGTATTGAATAAAAGCAGTTATTTAACAACTTTTAACACTTGCCTTGTAACAAAACGGGGCTTGGTGCGTTATATAGATAAACATTAGTAAAGTTTGTCTTTTCATAATTAGGTTTATAATTGGTTAGTTTGAAGGCCCCGATTCTCCCCGTTTCGGGGCTTTTCATTTCCCGCCTTTTGTTTTTCCACGAAACCATCAAAAAATGATTTCCGGTTAAGAAAAAGAATATTACCTTTGTGTTAGGTTTAGGTTGATGGTCCCAATCCCTTGGGGCGGATTCCCGTCTAGTTTTAAACGAGACGGGTTTCTTTTTTTCTAAAACGCCCTGTACTCGCCCGTCAGATACTGATTTGCTTTTTCTTCTTTGAATCTTGCGTTTTTTGCATCCCAGTGCAAGGTTTCGCCAGGAAAACGCCCGGCAATGGTACCCAAAAGGATAGTCTCTGTCAACTTTGAAGCATATTCGAAGGGTGCGGAGCACTCCCCTTTTCCCAGGCACGCATCTACAAATTGGTGGTAATGCTTTGGCCCCTCTGTGTCGTAGTTACGGATAGGCTCACCCAAACCATGCTCTTTGCTCACCTTTTCAATTTCAGACGAAATATCGACATACTTTCCCTTCACAATTTTACGGGGCAGTTGCATGAAGTGGGGCAGCAATAACCGGCCTTTGCTTCCGACGAACATAGCACCCTGGTCGGGCAACTCATAATCACCGGCTATCTTCGGGTCTAGCGAGACTTTGCCAGGGGTTTCTGTATTTGCGTTTGCTTTTTTCTTGTCCCCTTGGCTATCCATCCCCGGCAGCACAAGGTCCTCATGCATTGGTGGGGCACCTGGGCCATCGTACCAGATCCATTTTAGCGACTTGGCGGTGTATTTGGTGCCTGGAAACTCATAGGTTACCGTATTGTGTTCGGGGAAGCCGAAACCATTTGGAGGGCGGCATTCATTACTGACCGTGCGCGGTACATCCAACTGAAGGGCATTGTAAGGGGTGTCAAAAATATGAACACCCATATCGCCTAGGGTGCCGCAACCATAGTCCATTAATTTCCGCCAGACTCCGGGATGGTATACCCCCGCTTTGTAAGGTGGCTTGGGTGAAGTGCCTGCCCAAAGGTTCCAGTGCAGTTCTCTCGGAATCGGGTCTTCGCCTTCCGGAGGGGGGCCGTCATAGCCGTGGTTTTTAGGCGACCAGGCATGAACGGTATGTACTTTCCCGATAATGCCCGACTGAATCAAGAATGTGGCCAGTTTGTAGTCATAAAAAGAATGCACCTGGATGCCCATTTGCGTAACCAGTCCTTTTTCGGTAGCAACTTTCTTCATTTCCCGAGCTTCAGAGACATAGTGACTGAGTGGCTTCTGGCAATAAACAGGTTTGTTCATCTGCATGGCCAGCAAGGAAGCGGGAGCGTGGGTGTGGTCTGGCGTGGATACGATGACTGCGTCAATTTCATCACCCAGCTCGTTTAACATTACACGGTAATCAAAAAACACACGGGCCCCGGGGTGGAGTTTGTGGGCGGCTGATAAATTCAGGGCGTCCACATCGCAAAGTGCCACCACGTCTACATCGGGATGGGATGAAATGGCCTTCAGGTCTTCTGCCCCCATGTTTCCTACACCGATATGGGCAGTGCGCAAACGCTTCCCTGCGGGGAAAGCTTTCAATAGTGAGGGGACCAGCATGGCACCCAGAGCACCCAGCGTGCTCGTTTTTAAGAATTCACGTTTATTCATAACTTAGTATCAATCTTCTTCTTTAATTGTAGCCGAAAGTAAAACTATTGTCGGTTTATTCCAAGCCATTTTGAATAAAGATGTCTAGGTGGCACGTTTTTGGCGGGATTTTACCTGCTATGGAAAGAAAAACCATTACACATCTGTTGTTAAGCATCATGCTGCTGATTGGAGCAGGGGCTTGTGAAAAGAAAGAGCAGATCCTTACCGGGACGAAGGAAGGTGACGAAGAAAAGCTCCGGGAGCTGCGGGAGAAAATAGATTCGCTCTCACTGATGTATCCTTGCAGTGATGCGGCTGAGTGGCGGTTCACCGCGGTCGGTAAGAAAGCTTGCGGCGGCCCTACGGGGTATGTGCCTTATTCGACCAGATTGGATACGGCAGCCTTCCTGAAAATCGTGGAAACCTATACCGAGCTTCAAGATGCATATAACCGTGAATACGGTGTCGCGTCGGATTGTGCCTATGTAACCCCACCCAGTGAGGTAGTCTGCGAAGACGGCAAACCGAAGTTGGTGTGGGAAGGGCGTGCGTTCGAGCCATTAAAGTGAGCTGACAAGATTTTTCAGGCATTGGCTGACCTGGGGCAGGTGGGAGGACGGTCCGAACCGGCGGGCCCGTTAGTGCAGGAACCTATGACTTGGCTGATGCGCAGCAAACCCTACAGCCTTTTCTTGGCCGAATCTCCTGTTTTACTTCGTCTTAATTTGTTGTCAGGTATTTAAAAATTGATGCTTTTAAGTTATATTTGTATTTCCTTGTAAGCTGGGTGTTTTGTTGAGAAATAAATTATTGGATTCGATTGCCAGCGCACGCTGGCGATATTGGAATAGCCTGGTAGGTAAACCTGATGAACTGCCGCGACAAAACCGTGGGTTTAATGTGGTGTCGACACTCGCATTCCTGCTGTTGGCGATTTTAATACCGCTCGACTGGTATTTGGGGCTGACGGAAATCGCCATGGTGCTCCTCGTTACCGAAGGGATGCTTCTCGTGATGTATTTCCTTTCGCGGTATCGCGGATGGTACCAAACGGGCCTGCAGGTGTACATGGCTTGGAGTTACCTGCTGATCACGTTTGTTTTTCTGTATAACGGCGGGAGTGATGGACCTGCACTTTATTTTTTCCTGCTTTCTTACCAGCTCATCATCGTTTTTGCCAGTGAACGCCTGCAAGCGGTAGGCATGATGTTACACCTTATTTTTCCGGTTGGCCTGTTGGTGCTCGAGTACGTCCATCCAGCTATTGTTATGGCTGGTTACGAATCCGAAAGCGCGCGATACATCGACCTCATCACTTCGCTGCCCATTATCGTGGTTTCTATTTTTCTAACCACACGGTATCTCCGGAGAGCATACGACCGTGAGCGGACGGCGGCCGAGGAACGAGCCAAGTTGATTGAACACCAGAGTGAACGCATCAAGAACCAAAACCGGTTGCTGCAGGAAGCCAATCGCGAAAAACTGGGGCTAATCTCTATTTTGGGTCACGACCTGCGGAATCCCCTGAGCGCGATTACAGGCACGCTTGAAATCCTATCGGAAGAGGAGCTCCCGGCTATGGAGGAGCGGAAGCTGAAGGAGGACTTGTTGATTACGGCACGAAATACCTCTGACCTGCTGAATAATGTGCTTTCTTGGGTACTCGCTCAGGTAAAAGGAATTCATCCGGTATTTACTGCGGTGGAACCGATGGCCGTGATCGATCGCGTATTGGCCGTACAGCGGTTTATCGCCGAAAAAAAAGGAATAGCCATTCGAGTGGATGCAGCCGGTGATGCACCGGTGGTTGCCGATATGGAGATGCTGGAATTGATTATCCGCAATCTCGTCAGCAACGCCATTAAATTTACGGGGCAGGGTGGTGTGGTAACGGTGGGTGTAATCGAGAATGCCGATGGGGAAGAATGCACCATCTTTGTGCGCGATAACGGCGTAGGCATGACAGACGAAGACATCAAGGAGATTTTCAACGGGCAAATCCAATCGACCTACGGCACCGAAAGCGAAAAAGGAATCGGCTTGGGGTTGTTCCTGTGCCGGGAATTGACCCACCGGTTGAACGGAAGAATAAGGGTAGAAAGTGTGCTAGGAGCGGGTTCTACCTTCTATCTCACGTTGCCGGGGGCTCAGGCGGCGGAAGCCGATAACGAAGAGGCTACCGCTGTATCCAATGGCGAAGCTTATGCGTAGGTTGGGAAAAACTTCTTTTGCCATGCGCTGGTTGACGGCTTTGGAATATGGGGAGTGTGTCTGATCCCATGGCCTTTCGGATTTTTCGGTCAATGTGGTGGTATTGCTTTTGGGCTGCTTTGATGGGCAAACCAGTTTGCATGCCTGGTCGGCATTGGCCATTGCGAACGTTAACGAGTCACAATGAATTACGAACGATAACCCGCGTCGGGTTCCGTAATACAGTTGTTTCCCGGTTGATGATGGCATGGCTGACGGCCTTTCCCATAGCTTCGAAATCAGTTGAAATGACCGTAATGCCGTCTTCCAAAATTTCCTTAACAGCCGTATCGTTGTAAGAAATCAGACCGATGTCCTTGCCAAGCTTATAGCCTTTTCCCCGCGCCAGTTTGATCAGCGCCACATCATCCGTGTCGTACCGGCTGAACGTGATGTAAGCATTGCCTTTCTTGAAACTTCCGGCCTCCACTTCATGCTCAATGGCATATCGGTATCCATGCTCCATGCAAAATCGCAGGAAACCATCTACCACGTGGCGGGCATGAGTGGCCTCATGGGGCGCGATAAGGACCAATTTTTTATATCGGGAAAGTCGATCTTTCAACTGGCTTAGCCCATCAAAAAGATCGTGCTCATAATCTTGGAATATACATGAATATTCACCTTCAAGCTTTGGCTCGTTATAATCGATGATGATTCGCTTTTGTTCCGGTATAAGGTTGAGCACTTCGCTGGGGTCCTCTTTGAGGAAAGTGGCGATAACGAAATGGGTATAGTTGTGCAGGTTTTCGCGGATGAGGTTTTCAAACACCTTGAAGTTGTGATGATGAAAGTATATATCCACGTCAGCCATATCCCGCAGTTCATCGAACAGCGTGTGGTAAAACCGATCGCGCATCACGTTCATCTTGTCGAGTAGCAAGAATACGCGATAGGTGTGGTCTACCGATTTCTTTTTGACGTAATAGCCCTTGCGGTACACGGATTCGATGATGCCTTTTTCGAGCAGGTGGTTGAGCCCCTTGAGCAAGGTCTCTTTGCTCATACCTAGGTCCTTTTCTAGCTGTTTAAGTGAAGGTAAGCGGTCACCGATGTGGAGCTGGTCCGATTCGACAAGGCGATTGATGTGGTCGACTAATTGCATGTATTTCATGCGGTGGGTTGTTGGCCCGTTATTTTCCAGGAGCGCTGTTTGCATATGTCTGCAAAAATAATCTAAATACCATAACAAACCAAACCAGTGAAGTGCGGATTGAAATGTGATTAATGGGTATTAGTCGTTGATAATCTTATTTTTTTCAAAAAAAAGTAGTTAATATTAAGATAATACTGTATACTTGCAACGTGGTTTGTAAACCAGACCAGACCATACCAGATGTATTTGAAACCAGTTAGGTAGTCATCACAACATGAAGTTTGTTAAACACCGTATGTGAAATCGATTGTGATGGACTTAACTACCGGCAAGAGGATGCGAACGGCATGGGAAAGGCATACCCTTCGGTTTGTGATGGAAGCCGGAGCACCATTATGTGATTGAGTAATTTTTTTTCAGCAAAATAAAGTAGTAGATCAATTATCAATTTAACCAGAAACAAGTTATGAAGAATTATCGAGCCGTTTTTAGACGGGTATTATTAATTTGCCCTCCTGTGTTGAGGGCGCTGGTTATTAAATGTGTGCCGATTGTTTTTTTATTGGCGCATGTGCACTACGCCGCAATGGCGATGTCGCATTCCGTGGAACCGTCGTCAACCAACATCGTTCAGGCTAAACGAATCGAGGGGCGTGTGACGGACCAGGACGGAACGCCATTAGCTGGTGTAACGGTTGCGGTGAAAGGTACGTCTGCCGTTGCCATCACTGACGACACAGGCGTTTATCGTATCGTTGTGCCAGAGGGTGGAACCGTTTTGGTTTTTACCATTGTTGGGTTTGCATCCATTGAACGAACAATAAGCAATAATGCAATCGTCAACGTTTCGATGACCACTTCGATTAGCGATCTGGAAGAAGTGGTGGTTGTGGGGTATGCCACTCAGAAAAAAATTAACCTGACCGGTGCAGTAGAAAACATCAACCTCGAGGATGTACAGGATCGGGTGTTAACGGATGCCAGCCAGATTCTTCAAGGAAAGTCATCTGGGGTGCTGATTACGCAGGTTTCCGGACAGCCGGGAAGGGACCAGGCGGATGTCCGTATCCGTGGTATTTCATCTATTGACAATAATAGTAACCCGTTGATTATCATTGACGGCGTAGAGTCTTCTTTAAGTGACGTGAACCCGAATGATATCGCATCCATTTCGGTACTGAAAGACGCGTCTGCGGCATCTATTTATGGAAACCGTGCCGCGGGCGGTGTGTTGATTATTACCACAAAACAAGGGCGGAGCGGGTTGGACGTTAATTATGTGGGGACAGTTTCCGTACAGGAACCTACGCGGATTCCGGAGGCTGCTAGCGCTACTGAGTTTGCCAAGGCTTACAATGAGGGGCGGTTAAATTCTGGATTGCCAATAGGTTACACGGAAGAGGAAATTCAGTTGTTTGAAGAGGCGACGTTACCCGAATATAAAGGTGTTAATTTATATGATGAATATTTTTCAAACGCGCTGACCCAAAACCATTACCTCAGTGCCCGGGGAGGGCAGCCGAATAAGTATAACTTTTCAGTATCCGGCGGATACCTGGATCAAGATGGGATTTTGGTGGGTACAGATCAGCGTAAGATTAGCTATTCGGCGAACGTGAACACATTTTTCCTTGATGGCAAGCTCAAGGTCAGCGGCCGGTTGCTTGGATACGAGCGCAAGATGAACGAGTTGGATAAATCTACCGAGGGAATTTTACAGACGGTTGGTACAACACGTTCCACCGCATATTTCAAATCAACGACTGGTTTATATTCGTATCCGGCCATCAACTACAGCTCTTATGTGAACGGGGGCGGGACGTTTCGTAGCAATGGTAATTTAAAGTACCAACTGGGCCTCGAACTTAAGCCGGTAGAATCGCTGACTTGGACAGCGATGTATGCCAGTACGGGAAATTCACTGGATTTTACAAGATTCTCGCCCAATCAGTATACGGCGGGGAGCGTATTTGATGAAGACGGCGTGTACCGACCGTCGTCAATCAATCTGCAGCGGAGCTATTCGACCTTAAGAACATTTAATTCTACCCTGAGATTTGATGAATCGTTCGCAGAGACGCATAACTTTTCGGCGTTATTGGGTTATGAAGCGATTGCGTTCAAGACAGAAGGGTTCGGTGCCCAAGGGACAGATTTGTCGGCAAACTTGCCAATCCTGTCGTTAGCCGATCCAGCTTCTATCGCACCGATAGACATTGCCAATGCGCAGCGGACGTCATTGTCTTTCTTTGGCCGGATTAATTACAATTACGACGAGAGGTACCTTTTGGAAGCGAATATCCGTCGGGATGGTTCGTCGCGTTTTATGGCAGGCAAGCGTTGGGGTACATTCCCGTCGATTGCAGCGGGATGGGTAGTTTCGAAGGAATCGTTCTTGTCGTCAGTGGATTGGCTGGATTTGTTGAAAATCCGGGGCTCTTGGGGGCTCCTTGGAAACTCGGGAATTGGAACAAACTATGCGGCTTCGGATGTCTTGTCTGCTGGTCTGGATTACAATTTCGGAGGTACCATTGTGCCCGGAACGGCCATCTCTTTGCTGGCCAACAGGAATACCACATGGGAAACCACCGAGCAACTTAATATCGGGATCGATGTATCCGTTTTAAACCGGCTGAATATCAATGTCAATTACTTCGACAAGAAAACCTCCGATATTCTGGCCCGTATCACGATTCCGGGATCATTGGGTATTTCCGGTACGCCGTACCAGAATGTGGGCACCATGACGAACAAAGGTGTGGAGTTGGGTGTTGAGTATAACAGCGACCCCGCGAAGGCGTTTCAATACCGTATCAATGGCAATGTTTCCTACCAGAAAAACCGGGTGGTTGATATTGGTCCTTTACCCTATATTTTCCATAGTGCAGTATCTGGCTACGCGCCCCCGGCAGGGGTAATCCGTTCCGTTGTGGGCGAGTCATTTGGGTCCTATTTTGGGATGGTAGCGGACGGGATCTATCAGGTTGATGACTTCACTTGGCAAAACAATAGCGACCCTAGTATCGATTTTTATGATCGGGAGTTCGAATTGAAAGAAAATTATGCCGATCCGTCTGGCATTATGCAAAACCCGATGCCGGGGGATATCCGCTTTAAGGACCTCAACAAAGATGGCGTAATCGATGATGGCGATCAACAGATAATCGGTAAACCAATGCCCGACTATATTTACTCGCTAAACCTCAATGGGCGCTTTAAGAATTTCGAACTGAATATACTCGCGCAGGGTGTGCTAGGAGCCGATGCGTATATTATGGGGGCTATGGTGACACCTTTTTGGAACGGGACCGGCAGTATCTCGAAAGAGCTATATGAAAATCGCTGGACACCCGACCGACCCAGTGAAACCTGGCAGCGACTGTACGACGATCGCACCCGTTCTGGCCTGATATCTTCTTATTACCTGCAGAACGCTGCCTATTTGAGGTTGAAGAACATTACCTTGGGGTATGCAGTTGATCCGGGCCTGTTGCATCGATTGAACGTGAAATCATTAAAATTATTTCTTAGTGTCGAGAACCTCTTCACGGTTACCCGGTTGAATAAAGGTTTTGATCCCGAGAAAAGCTTTAATCGGATTACTTCTGATTTTCATCCACAAATACGAACCACCGCATTAGGATTGAACATTGGTCTATAAACCCGTTTTTAACCAACATGATTAAGATGAAAAGCAAAACACTAACTATAGCCCTATTCGTTGGCATATTGTCTTTTGGAGGATGCTCTGATTTTTTGGAAACCGAGCCTATGGATTTTGTAAGTCCGGATAATTTCTCCACTGAAAATGATATTATTTTGGCCTTGAATGGCAGTTACCAAGCACTAATGGCTGATAAACGAAGTCCAATCAGTATCGATTTTATCACCGACAACGGAATTGTAACGTTGGCGAACACTGGAGAAATCGAATTCTGGGACCAGACCCAGACACCTATTTCGGCTCCGGCACTCCGGAAGTGGGAACAGAATTATGCCGGCATATTGCGGGCTAACACCGTACTCAAGTATATTGTTAATGTGCCTATTGAGGAGAGTAAACAGCAACGGTATACAGGCGAGGCGCTTTTTTTACGTGCTTATTTTTATGCGGACCTTGTCGATTTTTATGGCGATGTGCCTTTCCGGACCGAGCCCGAGGGTTTAGAGAAAAAAGATTCTCCCCGTGTGGATAAGTCGATTATTGTAGATGCTATTCTGGCAGACCTGACGCAGGCAGCGGCATATCTTCCCAATCCGGGGACCTACAGCGGTAGCGACGTTGGCAGAGCAACCAAAGGGGCTGCATTGGCGCTGAAAGCTAAGGTAGCGTTGTACAATGGACTTTGGGAAGAGGCCATATCGGCTTGCCAACAAGTAGAAGAGCTGGGGTATTACTCACTATATCCCGATTTTTATGCCATGTTTAGTGGCGAAGCCGCTGAAAACAACCCGGAGGTCATTTTTGACATCCAATATATGCAAAACCAGGCGAGCAAAGGGATGTCTCATCAGTGGAAAACGTTTTTTAACAGTTGGAGCTCATACATGGCCCTACAGAACTTGGAGAAAGAATACTATATGGCCAATGGAAAACCCATTGACGATCCTTCTTCGGGATACGATGCTAGTCGCCCGTGGGAAGGGCGCGATCCGCGTTTGGGTTATACTTTTGTGTTGCCGTATTCGATGGATGGGCATACTGTTGCTGGCGCGGTAAAGTATTATTTCCCCATCCAAAAACGATCCGCTAATTTTTCGAGTTTACGAATCCGGAAATGGGTTGACTACTCCGACGGAAGTGTCAATAGCATTTCGGGTAACAATATTATACTGCTCCGGTATGCCGACGTACTGTTGATGCATGCGGAGGCATTGTTGGAGTCGGGTACTTGGGCGAATAATAAGGCGGAAATCTTGCGTTTGGTTAACCTGGTCAGGCAACGACCGGGCGTAGAAATGCCCACCATTGAAGAATCGGAAGGCGAGGATGTAGGCCGGTCCGAACTGCGGGATATCATCCGCCATGAACGGCGGGTGGAATTTGCTTTCGAAGGGACCCGCCTGAGTGATATACGCAGGTGGGAAATCGGAGCGGAAGCATTTACGGACGCGATAGGCTATCGTCCTGAACTTCTCACTACTAACGAAAGCAACGCGGTCTATGAAACGTACGCTTTTCGGAATCGCAACTTCAACACAAATAAGGGGTATTTGTGGCCTATCCCTGAAGAAGAAATACAGGCTAATTTGGCGTTAACAGGTAATAACCCGGGGTATTAGGGGTTCTATGCGAGCATCGGTAAATGCTGAATACATTAAAATTGATGATTATGAGATTGAGAAAGTTAGGCGTTGTATGTGTTGTTTCTATGCTTCTTTGTCCCGGTTGCGCCAATAGCCAGGACATAATGAGTGGCTTTCTGCCCCATTTCACCGTTTTATACAGCCCGGATGACCCTAACCTAGCTATGCGGTCTGCGGGTATAACCGATGTCAACTATAACGTGGCCACATGGAAGACCTATCCCGGAAAGGTCTCGGACCTCCCGGTAAGCCAAAAGAATGTGGCAACGGCCGGCGATGGCTTTGACGACCGCATCTTGGAAGCCAAATCATCTGGGCGAACCGTGAGCCTGAGCCACGCTGCGGCTGAGGTGATCGAAGTGCGGGCTACCGACAGCGAGCGGCGTGGAGATACCTTGTTCTATCATTTTCCATCGACCGACGGCTTTGCCCTTAAAGCTTACCTCTTAGTGGAGGATAAGCCATATCCTAAATTGCACTTTGACTTTCAAGCGAAACAGGATGGCTGGTATACCGTCGGGTATACCGGTGCGCCGGCCAAGGGATTGGATGAGGTGGAAGAAATATGGCAACCACTGATCTGGCAGGAGAAGCGTTTTCCGGATAAGCCCTATTTGACGCTTGCTTATCGTTGCCCCATCCCGTCGGCGTTGGTTGAGGCGGATGATTGGACCGTGGGTGTTTTGGCCGCTCCCGAGGAGTTCCCCTTCGATCCACTGCCATTATTGCAAAACAGCCGATTCGGTATAGCTGTGAGAGATAGTCGTGGAAATGCGCAGCCGCAATTGTGGGCACCGGTATTCGGAGGGGTAGGGTCCGAGATGAAAACGGGTGATCAGTTTGGGTTTACGTGTTTGCTGCCAGCTATCAAGCAATCACTCACGTATGCCTATGAGGATATTGCCCGTGAGGCTTTCGGGTTTCAGGCGATGCGTAAAAATGAGATTAGCTCGTTGAATCAGGTCATCGACAGGATGACAGACTATGCGCTTTCGGAGTATGCTTGGTTCATCGACTCGCTCAAAGGATGTGCCTATTCGACGGATGTGCCTGGGGCTGTAAAGAATGTTTCCAGCCTGAGCCCCTTAAACGTTGCTACCGTGCTTGATAATCCCCGGATGTTTGAGGAACGGGCGTACCCAACGATGGAATATATGTTATCCAGAGAAAAGTTCTTGTTTGCCCTCGATAAAGAACAGAAGATCCAGAACCCCTCACGAAAATTGGCGGGACCGGTAGCGCCCATATCCGAGCTCACTGCGTTATACACCGTATTCGGAAAGCGTAACCCATTTTTACTCTCGCTTGCCGAACAAGAGTTTGGTAGAAGCCGCATTCGCAATCTGGATGTGGCCGAAAAGAGCGATAATTGGATAAATGCGATGTACTTATATCGGGCCACAGGAGATGAACGATACCTACAGGCCGCCATTAGCGGTGCCGATCAGTACATAAAAGACCGGATAGATGAGAAACAACGGAAGTTCGATGACCCGTTTGCAGGTGGCTTTTTCTTTTGGCCTGCTTTTACGAATCGCTGGATCGAATTGCTGGAGTTATACGAAATAACCCAGAATCAGGCATACCTCGAGGCGGCGCATGATGGCGCCCGTCATTATGCGCAATTCTGTTGGATGTCACCGGCGGTACCCGATCATGGGGTTACCGTTAACGTAGGTGGCAAAGCACCCATGTATTGGTATCTGAAATCGAAAGGGCATAAACAGATGTACTTCCCCGAAGAAACCGTACCGGCCTGGCGGGTCTCGGAGATCGGTCTCACACCCGAATCGTCAGGGACTTCAACTGGCCACCGCGCGATATTCATGGCGAACTATGCACCCTGGATGCTGCGACTGGGATATTACGCAAAGGATAATTTTCTACAAGAGATAGCGAAGGATGCGATTGTAGGCCGTTATCGGAATTTCCCGGGTTATCATATGAATACAGCACGGACAACGGCCTATGAAAAAGCGGATTATCCGCTGCGGCCACACGAAGAGCTCAGCGTTAACTCTTTCCATTACAACCATATCATGCCCATGATTTCCATGTTGTTGGACTATTTGATTACGGATGCCTACGTGAAATCCGAAGGCCGGATAGATTTCCCCTCGGAGTATATCGAAGGGTATGCCTATTTACAGAATAAGATGTATGGCCACCACCCCGGGAAGTTTGAAAACGAAACCTGCGTTCAACTTTGGATGCCTTCGGAGTTGCTCGAAATCGATGAGGTTGAACTCAACTACCTCTCTGCTAGAAAAGGCAATAAGTTATACCTGGCATTCATGAACCAATCTGATCAGCCTGTTTCTGCACGCGTGCTTGTCAATGATGCGCTCGTCCGCTGCGACGAGCCTGGCCAATGCAGTTTTACCGTTGAGGTAGGACCATCGGGCATTGAAACGGTGGTCTTGGAAAATGTGGAAATAAATCCAGCGATCCAAGATAAGATCATTGCGAAAACTGATGGTGAGGTGGGAAATGACTACCTCGAGATACGACCCGGGAATGCCAAAGCGATGTTGATGCGTTTAAGTGACGTGGTAAATACGGTATACTTGTACCTGTCTGACGATGAAAGCAGTGTCCGGTCTGCGCGCGTGACCTATACAGACGTCGCCGGTAAGGAGCAGACGATTGTCGATCATAGTTACCCCTATGAGTTTACGATTCCGCTTGATATGCAACAGAAGGGCTTGCTTTTCTGTCTTGAGGTAACGGATACGGATGGACGTGTAACGCGTGCTGAGAACTTAAGGTTGGGACGTTCGAAGTAAGCACAGGCACCCGTTAATTAACTAAAACTAAGTGAAGAGAGAAGGGAAAGGAATGAAGGTTAACGCGTTGAAAGTGCCTGTGCAGTTCGTTATCGGATACTTAGTCTTGACGAACTACTGTTTTGCGCAGATCGAAAAGCCTATGACGGGCGATAGTAATGATTTCGTTAAAATTGCTGCTTCTCAGGGGAGCAGTTCACCCTTATTATTCACGGTTCCCGAAACGGGGGTTCCTTTGGTCGGCATGGGTTCTTTCTACCGTGAAGATGAATGCACTACGCGGGATGGAATACCTAATTTCCTAGATAAAGCTGGCAAAGGCGGGCAGGTAACCGTGGCATTTATTGGCGGAAGTATTACCCAGGGTAAACTTGGCTATCGTATGCAAGTGGCTCGGTATATGCAGCATTTATTTCCTGAAACCGAGTTTCTTTGGGTGAATGCCGGTGTGTCGGGTACCGGCACGGATCTCGGGGCATTCCGTATCAAAGAACATGTACTTCGCCATCAGCCCGATCTCGTTTTTATTGAGTTTGCTGTCAATGGAGCATACCAAGCTGGTATGGAAGGTATGATTATGCAGATTATCGAAAATAACCCTTATACAGATATCTGCCTCATCTATACCATAAAAAATGGTCAGACTGCTAGTTACCAGCAGTTCAAAATTCCCGACAATATCTTGGGATTGGAGCGTATTGCACAACATTACGCGGTTCCCTCTATTCATTTGGGAATGGAGGCTGCAGAATTAGAGGCCCAAGGTAAATTAATTTGGAAAGGAGACCCGCGACAGAAAGCCGACGGGTTGTTGTTTTCTAAAGATGGCATTCATCCACTTGAGGCTGGTGGTAACCTCTATGCTGCAGCCATCGCGCGGGGTCTTCGAAAACTGAGCGCGAACACTTCACCTTGCCCACATCATCTTGTTGATCCGCTATTCGGTGATGAATGGGACTATGCGAATATGTATGCTCCGTGGCAGATTGCCTCATTCGATAGAAACTGGAATGTAAGGCCCATTCAGCAATCGCACCTCACAAAATTTGAAGGGTGGTTTGACTCCCTGATGACCGCCGATAAGCCCGGTGCAACGTGCACATTCTATTTTGAGGGTGACATGTTCGGCGTTTTCGACATCGGCGGACCGGAAGTTGGCCAGCTTACGATTTGGGTTGATAATCAATTGGTCGCTTTAGAGACAGTAGATGATCGTAATTATCGCCTTTACCGGGTTGCCGATAATAGTGGGGACACGACATTGAATCGATTTAATGGCTTTTGTAACAACCGCTATCGCGGGCAGTACGATGTCATTCAATTGCCATTTGGCCGGCATGAGGTGACCCTGAAAGTCTCTTTCGAGAAAGCGGATAAGCACGCGATTCTGGGGCCAAAGAGGTTAGATGATATTATGGCAAACCCGGCGAAATACGATCGGTCGGCAATTTATCTAGGTAAAATCTTGCTACGCGGAATACCAGTTACCATAACCGAGGATGCACAACCGGAGTAAATAAACAAGTGGAACAAATAAACCGGACTGTTTTTATATAGCTATTTTTAACATATAATATTTATGAAGTTACTAGAGGGGTTTAGGAAGGAAGGAAGAAATAGTCGTCTAGAGATGATAACCGCCGATCTCGTCATCACCGGCGGCGGCCTATCGGGTGTATGCTCGGCCATCACCGCCGCACGCCAAGGTTTAAAGGTAGTACTGGTTCAGGACCGTCCCGTACTCGGCGGCAACGCCTCCAGTGAGGTGCGCCTATGGGTATTGGGCGCCACCTCGCACATGGGCAACAACAACCGATGGGCCCGGGAGGGAGGAGTAATCGATGAACTATTGGTGGAGAACATATACCGCAATCCCGAAGGCAATGCCATCATATTCGATTTGGTGTTGCTCGACAAAGTGATCCAGGAGCCGAATATTACGCTGTTGCTTAACACGGCCGTGTACGAAGTGGAAAAAGATGGTCCGGAACGCATACGCGCATTGCGGGCTTTCTGTAGCCAGAACTCCACGGAATACCGCCTGGAAGCACCCCTTTTTTGCGATGCATCGGGCGATGGGATCGTAGGCTTCCTCGCCGGTGCAGCGTTCCGAATGGGGGCCGAAACGCGAGAGGAATTTGATGAGCTGATGGCTCCTGATGCGGACTACGGCGAGCTGCTTGGCCATTCACTGTATTTTTACAGTAAGGACACGGGCAAACCGGTACAGTTCATCCCACCATCGTTTGCCTTGGACGTGTCCAAGGAAATCCCCCGGTTCCGCAATTTCAAAGCCAACGAGCACGGCTGTCAGTTGTGGTGGGTGGAGCACGGTGGCCGCTTGGATACGGTGCACGACACCGAACGAATCAAGTGGGAGCTTTGGCAGGTGGTATACGGCATTTGGGATTACATCAAGAACTCCGGGGAATTTCCCAAAGCGGAAACGATGACGCTGGAATGGGTGGGGATGATACCGGGCAAGCGGGAGAGCCGACGGTTCGAAGGGGATTACATGATGTCTCAACGCGACTTGATCGAACAGCGTGAACATCCCGATGCAGTAGCCTATGGTGGCTGGTCCATAGACCTACACCCTGCCGACGGCGTATTCAGTGAGCGGCAACCCTGCAACCAATGGCATAGCAAGGGCATCTTCCAGATACCCTATCGGACATTGTATAGCAAAAACATAAAAAACCTGTTCCTCGCCGGGCGGATTATCAGTGTGAGCCACGTGGCTTTCGGCGCTACGCGGGTAATGGCAACCAGCGCCTACACCGGGCAGGCAGTGGCGGTAGCGGCATCGATTTGTAAACAATACGGTATTGCACCGGCCGAAATCTATAGCGAGGGACATATTGTCCTATTGCAACAGGAATTGATGAAAGCGGGCCAATACATTCCGGGGCTTGTGCTCCGAGATGACGCGGATAAAGTACAGCAGGCGACAGTTTCCGCGTCCAGCGAGTTGGCGTTTTCGGGCTTCGACAACGCGGACACCACATGGCGTCCACTCGATATTTCGGCTGCCCAGCTGATTCCGCTACCCGCAGGAAAAGTGCCAACCTTCACACTGACCCTCCAAGCTGAACGGGATACCGGACTGCAGGTAGAACTTCGCGTCAGCAGCCGGAAGGGCGGGTTTACGCCGGACACCATACTTGCCACAAAGGCCGTCGCGCTGATAACGGGCAATACGGAAATCCAGCTGGATTTCAATGTTGAACTTGGTGAAGCACAGTATGTGTTCTTGACATTCCTGAAAAATGAACACGTGCGCCTCCCCTATACCGAACAGCGGATCACCGGACTGCTCTCGGTATTCAATGGCGTGAATAAAAAAGTGTCTAACAACGGGCGGCAACGCCCCCCCGCTGATTCGGGCGTGGATGACTTTGAATTCTGGTGCCCACAGCGGCGGCCACAGGGGCAGAATATCGCCATTTCGATTTCCGAACCGGTAAACCTGTTTGGACCTGAAAATGTACGGAACGGGGTAGACAGGCCAACAACCGCACCTAATGCATGGGTAGCTGACCCGGGCGATGAAACACCGCAATTGACCCTTTCGTGGGAACAACCGCAGTCGATCAGTCGTATCGACTTGGCGTTCGACACGGATTTTGACCATGCGATGGAATCGGTGTTGATGACCCACCCCGAGCGGGTGATGCCTTTCTGCGTTCGCAACTATCGGATAGTGGATGCGAACGGCCGGGTTGTTTACCAGCAAACCGACAATCACCAAACCCGGAATGTCGTTACCTTTGACGAACCCATGATGACAGACAAGTTGACGATTTATGTGGAGCATCCTTCCAAAGAAATCCCGGCGGCATTGTTCGCCGTACGATGTTATGGAGGTGACCAATGACCACGCTTGACTACTGGGTAATCGCCATTTTTTCCGTCGGCATACTGGTGGCGGGGCTCTCGATGAGCGATCGCAAGGCGGATATGAAATCGTACTTCGGAGCTAGCGGCGCCCTCCCTTGGTGGATGAGCGGCCTATCCCTTTACATGGGCTTTTTTTCGGCCGGAACCTTCGTGGTATGGGGGGCGATTGCCTATGAGCAGGGCTGGGCGGCGGTCACCATCCAATGGACGATGGCCATTGCCGGGTTCCTCATTGGGCGGTTCATTGCGCCACGCTGGCGGCAAACCGGCGTATTGACGGGCGCCGAGTTTATGCAGCAACGTTTCGGTAGTACCGTACATAAGTTCTACACCTACGTGTTCTTGTTGATGAGCTTTGCCTATAACGGGGCATTTCTGTACCCGGTGGCGAAGTTGGTGAACGTCTCTACCGGCATGCCCTCGCATTGGGCGATCATCCTTTTTGGCCTGATGGCGGTGCTGTACACCACATCGGGTGGTCTGTGGGCGGTCATCGTGACCAACGTACTGCAGTTTGTGGTACTTACTGCAGCCGTGCTGATTGTGGTACCTTTGGCTTTTGACAACGTGGGTGGTATCGGCTCATTTGTGCAGTCGGCTCCCGAAGGCTTTTTCAACCTTACGGGAGGTGAGTATTCCATTTGGTTCATGGCGGCTTTTGGTTTTTACAACATGGTGTTCATCGGGGGGAACTGGGCCTATGTGCAACGCTATACGAGCGTACCCACCAAGCGGGAAGCTAAAAAAGTCGGCTACCTATTCGGTTGGCTCTATCTCATCAGCCCCGTGGTGTGGATGCTGCCACCCATGCTTTATCGACTGGTCAATTCCGATTTGGGTGGACTTGAAAACGAGGGTGCCTACCTGCTGATGTGCAAGGAAGTATTACCGGCGGGGATGATGGGCCTGATGATTACAGGGATGATCTTCGCGACCACCGATTCCGTGAATGCTTCGCTGAACGTCTCATCTGCCGTGTTTACCAACGATGTGTATAAGCGGTTGCAGCCCGCGGCATCCAACAAGTCGTTGATGTGGGTGGCGCGGCTCTCCACTTTAGGGTTCGGGGTGGTCACGGTGCTGGTAGCCTTGATGGTGCCTGCCATGGGGGGCATAGTGGAAGTGGTATTGAGTATTGGTGCGCTCACGGGCGTACCGCTATATGGACCGGCGGTGTGGGCGCTGTTTTCCAAACGGCAAACGGCGTTTTCGGTGCTGTTTGTTACCATTGCGAGCTTGGCGGTCAACGTATTCTTTAAATTTATATCCCCGGGGGTACTCGGAATTTCACTAGATCGTATGCAGGAAACGGTATTGGGCGTGTCCTTACCGATTATGTTACTGGCTATTTTTGAGGTCGTTTACCGCAACAGGTCGTATCGTGTGCCTGTAGTTGCTTCGGCAAACGAAGGTGTTGCGGATGGTGAAGAGGCCTTGCATGGTAAGCTTCAGGGAGCGTTGGCTGTAAAGACCATCGCGCTGGCTTTACTTGGCGTAGGTTCGTTGATTTTTATACTGGGCCTGATTGCCTCGCACGGCCAAGTGGCAGTGCTGATCATCGCTTCGGTAATCGTAATGCTCGGGGTCGCCTTGTTACTGTCGTTCCGAAGGGTCAAGCACATAAAAGAGTAGCTGGGCACCGAACGTGTTCGTAAAACCTAATGCGCAGCTATAGCTATTGGACTTGAACTTTCCCTGTACACCTTGTCAATATTATGGTTTTGAATCCATCAAATGATTTGGCATAATTACGGCTAACCATAAATTGGTCACATATTTGAGAAAACAATGTCTCAATCCGTTTTTTTGATTTTCTGAACAGGCTAAATTGAGGCTTGTATCCTTCGTGATTGAGTTGATTTGATGACGGAACGTAAAAAGAAGCACCTCGGGTTCAAAAAACTAAACACTGAACGGAAAAATGAGGCAAATAAGTGATTACTTCCGGCTCGCAAGCAATCGCTTGCGGGACGGAAGTAACGGTTTGCGAGTCGGAAGCAACGGTTTGCGAGCCGGAAGCGATCGTTTCCGAAGTGCAAGTAAGTTCATTTCAGTCCAAGTAAGTTCATCCTCGTCTAAAAAATTGAAGCGGTCGCTCCCCACCCTTGCAGACTGATGTCATCCAGGTAATGGGTATCATGTAGTTTGCCGGGGATAAGGGGTACCATTTGCTATAAAGTTGTTCATTCTAATTTGTTTGTAGTAAAAATAAATTACTGATTATCAGTGATATGAATAACTTTTTTCCTTTTGAAACCCTGAATCATAATGCACAGCGGGGTATGTAAATCCACTAATTTATTAGTAGCTTTGGCTGTATAATTAATGCAACGATTAGATAACGATTACGTGAAATCAGGTAGTTATTTCGCTCAGGTATTCACATTCAGAAGGACCAATAGAGCTTGGCACCTACCGCCCGTTGCGGGGCTTTGTGTGGGGGTGCCGTTGTTGCTGGGGCTCCTTGTTGATGACATTGAGGCAGGCAAACTGGCGTCGGTAGGGGCGCTTGTCATATTGTATACGCAGTCCAACAACCTGGTTAACCGCATGATGATTTTGATGGCTTGCGGTTTTGGGTTTATTTTTTCATTTACCGTAGGCATTGTCTTCTCGTTCAGCTACTGGCTGTCGCCATTGGTATTGGGCGTCTATACGTTTGGCTTGCATTATGCCTTGTTTAAGCTCGACCTCAACAGACCACCCGGTAATTTTTTCTTCACGATGATTGCATCGATGGCTATTTCGGCACCGAAAGATGTAGCTGCGATACCCACCGAGATTGGGCACGTTTCTCTGGGTGTGATGATTGCCTGTACAATTGGCTTGATATATAGCCTCCTCACATTAAAAGCGAACGAGCGGGATGAAACGCCTGCCCTCATCCATCAAAACAACTATGTGAACATCGTTGAATCGATCATCTTCGGTGTTACCGTTGGAGCTTCGTTGCTGGTGGCCAAATTGCTACAGATGGAGAATCCATATTGGATTCCGATTTCATGCATGGCGGTGATGCAGGGGATCTCCGTTAAGCACGTGTGGACACGGGCGATCCAACGGGTATTGGGCACAATCATCGGACTGATACTGGTGTGGGGAGTATTGCAATTCCCAATGACAGTATTGGGCGTCTGTATCTGCATCTTAGCATTGCAGATAGTCGTCGAATTTTTGGTGGTTAGAAACTATGCGATTGCCGCTGTTTTCATTACGATGCTCACTATCTTTTTGGCAGAGCCTAATATCGCTTTGACCCAGCAGCCCGGACACTTGATCCAAGCCCGGCTTTTGGATACGGTTATCGGTAGTGTGATTGGGGCATTAGGGGGATGGATGCTGTATCACGAGCGGATACATTTTTATACTAAAAAACACATACGTCGATCGAAGATTCTTTTGAAAAGAATGAAATCTACGATAAAGTAAGACGCAATTGGTAATTCCGAATCCCAGGGCAAAACTTATCTTTGCTTTCCCGCGGTTCCAAACTCGATTTGGCGCCGTGGGAAAAAATTGATCGTAAATAACGTGGATTATGGAAGTAAAATGGGGAATCATCGGCGTCGGGGATGTAGCCGAAGTGAAAAGCGGTCCGGCATTCAACAAGGTTGGGCATTCGCAGTTGGTGGCAGTGATGCGGCGGGATGCCGCGAAGGCAAAGAATTATGCCGAGCGGCATGGGGTGCCGAAGTGGTACGTCGATGCACAACAGCTTATTGATGATCCCGAGATCAACGCGATATATATCGCTACACCGCCCGATAGCCATCTGCACTATGCTACCGCCGCACTGCAGGCAGGAAAGCCGGTGTACCTCGAAAAACCGATGACATTGAATAGTGCCGAGGCCAAAGCGTTGGAAGCGACGCAACAGGCATGCGGGGTGAAACTATCCGTAGCGCACTACCGTAGGGAACAACCTTATTTCAAAAAGGTGAAAGAACTGGTTGACAACCATATTGGTACGCCACGGACTGCCAATTTGCAATATTATCAACCGCCGCTCACGGCAGATGTACTGCAGTCGCCGGGGATGCAGTGGCGCCTCACCCCGCAGCAATCGGGTGGGGGGTTGTTCCACGATCTGGCGCCGCACCAAATCGACCTGATGCATTATTTCTTCGGCAATGTTGCATCCAGCAGTGGTATGGCCCGCAACCAAGCGAAGTTGTATGGGGCCGCCGACGTTGTGTCGGGCCAGATTTGGTTTGACAGTGGCGTGCTTTTCAGCGGGCTGTGGGCTTTCAACGTAGCCGAGAAGCGCGACATGTGCGAGATAATCGGTTCGGAGGGGCGGGTGTCGTTTTCAGTATTCAATTACCTGCCGGTTGTATTGGCAAATGAACAGGGTACACAGCAATTTGATTTTGAGCCACTGCAGCATGTGCAGCAACCGATGATTGCTGCCGTAGTTTCTTATTTCCGCGGTATAGGCCCCAATCCGTGTAGCGTAAGGGAGGGGTGCAGTGTGATGCAGGTGTTGGATGATTTTGTAGAGGATTATGGCTGACACACGGAAATCCATTGTACTATTGGGTTGTTTTGATACAAAAGGGCCGGACTTTTCTTTCCTCCGAACCTGTATAATTAGGCATGGGGAGTCGGTGATTACCATCAATACAGGTACGTACATCAGCACGGGTGATTTTGTGGTCGATTTTGAAAGCGATCGGGTGGCAGCTGCTGCGGGCCACACCCTTTCGGAGTTGCGGGAGCGCAACGACCGTGGCTATGCGGTAGACGTGATGGGGCGCGGCGGTGCCAGCATCTTGAGGCGTCTCTATGACGCGGGAAAAATTAAGGCGGTGATGGGAATGGGTGGTGGTGGCGGTACCTACATTACGCTGGCTGCTATGCAGACCGTTCCACTGGGCATCCCGAAGCTCTGCCTCAGCACGGTGGCATCTAAAGACCTTTCGCGGCAAGTGGGCAGCAAAGATATTACGCTGATGCCATCGGTAGTGGATATAGCCGGACTGAACAGCATCAGCAGGAGGTTGATCCGGCAAGCAGCGGCAGCACTGTGTGGCATGGCTAATGCGCAGGTCGATCTCGGGATAGCTGATACCAAGGGCAGGATTGCTATCTCCATGTTCGGTAATACCACTGCCTGTGTAACTGCGTGTACCGAATTGCTGCAGGCGGGGGGATATGAAGTGTTCGTATTCCATGCCAACGGGGTGGGCGGGCAAACCATGGAGTCGCTCATAGATGAAGGGTGCTTCGACGGGGTATTGGACCTCACCACCACCGAGCTGGCAGATGAACTCTGCGGCGGAATCTGCAGTGCGGGCCCCCATCGGTTAGAAGCAGCGGTGCGTTGCAGTATCCCGCAAGTGGTAGCACCCGGCTGCCTGGATATGGTCAACTTTGCGCACCTCGACACCGTGCCGGCGCGATACAGAGGGCGTCGACTGTACAACTGGGCGCCCGATGTGACGCTGATGCGTACCGATGCCGATGAAAACCGACAACTAGGGGCGTTGCTTACCCGCAAGCTGAATCGGGCAACCGCCCCAGTAGCTATCCTGCTGCCCGCATACGGTCTTTCGCAGATCGACGCCAAAGGCGGTGTGTTTGAATATCCACAGGCGGACTGTGCGTTATTTGATGCGATACGCGAAACGGCAGCTAAGAACATCGAAGTAATCGAGCAGGCCGCCCATATCAACGATGAAACGTTTGCCAAGCAGGCGGTAGCCACGTTGCTCCGACTCATGGGGCACCGGAAGCAATAGTTACGCAGTGGTTATGCTGCCCCGCTTGCGTATGTAGGGAAACTTGCCGACCTTCGTGGCAAAGACAAAAAGCGATTTTAACTATGCCAAATCCTTGGACCGGGGTAGGTAACCCCTATACGAAGCAAGAAGTGAGGGAGCGTTTGCAACAGACGCTTGCCGAGAAGAAAGCCATCATTGCAGCCGGGGCCGGTACCGGTATCAGTGCCAAATTCATTGAGCGCGGTGGTGCCGACCTCATTATCATTTACAATTCGGGACGCTTCCGCATGGCGGGGCATGGCTCAACGGCCGGGATGATGGCGTATGGCGATGCCAATGCGGAAGCGTTGGAAATCGGCGAGTTTGAGGTGTTACCGGTGGTACAGGAAGTTCCGGTAATCTGTGGGGTGCACGGTTCTGACCCGCGCCGCCGCATGTGGCATCACCTGCTGAAAGTAAAAGACATGGGCTTTTCTGGCGTCAATAATTTCCCTACGCATTCCATCGTCGACGGGCATTTCCGTCAGGTTTTGGAAGAAACAGGGATGGGCTTCGACAAAGAAGTGGAAATGATAAGGTTGGCCACGAAGATGGATCTGTTTTCCATTGTGTATGTGGCCACGGCCGAGGAGGCCAAGCAAATGGCCGATGCGGGGGCCGATGCCATCATTTCGCATGTCGGCACTACGGTGGGAGGTTCTATCGGCGTGGTGAGTGCCACCCGTAGCATGGATTTCGCCGTGGAGCGCACGCAGGAGATCATCGAAGCGGGCCGGTCGGTAAACCCGGATGTGTTTTTCCTGGCCCACGGCGGGCCGATCAATACGCCGGAGGATGTCCGCTGGGTGCTGGACCATACTGATGTGCAGGGCTTCGTGGGTGCATCCTCGCTAGAGCGGATGGGCGTAGAAGAATCGCTCACCGAGTTGACACGTGCTTTTAAGGCGCTGACGTTAAAGTGACGCGCAGCACTTGCTGATGGTTGGTGATGTACAGCGTTTTTTCATCAGCCGATAAGGCAATATTGGATGCGGCGTCTTCCAGTTTGATTTTCCCGAGTACTTTGCCATTACGGTTGAATATCCAGACACCACCGGGGCCACTGGCGAATACGGTTCCCTTTTTTGTGATTTTCAGTCCGTCGGGCAGTCCCTTCAACCCCTCGCGCTCACCAGTCGCGCTGTAAAACAGGGAGGGCTTTGCTGGCGTATCCCCATCGATTTTGAGTAGGTACCAGTCGGCAGCGTTTGGATCCGAATTGGCGATCAGTAGGGTCTGTTCGCCGGGGAAGAAAGCAATCCCGTTCGGTCTGGTGATATTGTCGGTCAATAGGACGACATCACCGTTTTGCTTTACCTTGTATACGCCGTTGAAAGGGATTTCTTTTGTGGGGTCCTCGTCGTTTTGCGTGGGCAGTCCGTATGGCGGGTCGGTGAAAAACAGCTCACCTGAAGTATTGAATACCGCATCATTCGGACTGTTGAAACGCATTCCGTTATAGTCGTCAGCCAAAGAAGCGAATGTGGCAGCTGGTTTATCTAACGGTGCTTCCATACGCCCCATCTGCCGGTCGCCATGTTGGCATAGCACCAGGTTGCCGTTACCATCCAACAATAGTCCATTGCTGCCAGGCTCTTTACTTTGGCTGGGTTCGGTGCCGGTATAGCCACTGGGTTGGAGGTAGACCTCAGTGCCGTTTTTTTGGGTCCATTTGTAAATCGTATTTGCGGGGACATCGGAAAACAGCAACATTTGCTCACGTTCTACCCAAAGCGGTCCTTCGCTCCAAATAAAACCCTCGGCAATGATTTCAATCGTTGTGTTCGTGTCTAGTATGGTTTCTAGCGCCGGGTCGAGTCGTTCGATTGTCCCGGTAGTTTTATACGTTGTCTGATGGGATTGCTTTGTGTTGTTGCAAGCAGTAGTCATGAGGAGTGTAAGTGGAATGAATAAAGAAATTATGGCTTTCATATTCGTCAGTTTCTTCGCTAAAGGTATTAAAATTAGTTGATGATAAGTAATGGGACATCGGTAGGGGTGCGTAGGGGATTTCCGCTAAGCTACGTTGATAAGAAGTCCTAGCCAGGCCGTGGCTTGTCCTAGGCAGCTATAGGTAGAGATGAAGCTATGTTAAAAAAGGGAGATTTTTCTTGCAAATTTCAAAATAAAGGGTTTCCTTTGTCGCGGAAATATCAATCAAGGTGAATAGAAACACGACCATTACAACAACGATTACCACCGGGTATAATACACGGAGGAAGTAGTTTATGTTGTAGTCGTAACGATAAAAACCATAAGACGCCTTCCTTTAACAGAGGAGGGCGTTTTTAGTTTCAACGGCTAGGTATAGTATAGAACGAAATATGAAGGTACTCAAATTTGGCGGTACATCCGTCGGTTCCATCGAAAACATCCGTGCGGTACTCGAAATTGTGAAAAAATCACATGCAGCAGGCGAGCGGCCCATAGTGGTGCTCTCTGCCATGGCGGGGGTAACCAACCTGCTCACCCGGCTTGCCACAGACGCGTCGGAAGGCAAGGATTTCGTTGAGGGATTGAAAGACATGGAATCCCGTCATTTTTCAGTGGTGAAACAGCTTATTGCTGTAAAGCGGCAGAACCCGGTGTTTACCAAACTGAAAATCTACCTGAACGAGCTGGAGGACTTGTTGCAGGGTGTTTTTAACCTACGCGAACTTAGTTTGCAAAGCAAAGACCTCATTGTGAGTTATGGAGAGCGGTGCTCGGTGTTATTGGTCAGCAAAATAGCGGAGCAATATTTTCCGGAAGTGGCATTTGCGGATACCACAAAACTTATCCAAACGGATAGTCACTTCGGCAGTGCGCATGTGAACCAAGCAGCTTCTGAGCAATCCATCCGTATGTATGTAGCCGATAATGAATCGAAGTTGTTATTCTTTACTGGATTTATTGCGGCCAATGAGCAGGGGCGGGTGACAACCCTGGGCCGGGGTGGGAGCGACTATACCGCAGCTATTATCGGCTCGGCACTCGGGGCTGAGGCCATCGAAATCTGGACCGATGTGGATGGGATGCTGACCGCTGACCCCCGCATCGTAAAAAAAGCATTTTCACTACCCGTGCTCTCCTATACCGAAGCCATGGAATTGTCTTATTTCGGGGCTAAGGTCATTTATCCGCCGACGATGATCCCCGCATTCCTGAAAAAGATCCCCATCGTGATCCGCAATACGTTTAACCCGGAATTCCCCGGGACGGTTATCCAGCACGACAGCGGGAAAACAACACTGCCGATCAAAGGGATATCGTCTATCCCCGCCATCAGCGTGCTCAACGTGATGGGTGGGGGGATGGTGGGCCGTACCGGGTTTAGTGGCCGGTTGTTTACCATGCTTGCCCGGGAGCAGATTAACGTGGTGCTGATTACCCAATCGTCGTCCGAACATAGTATCACATTTGCGGTGCACCCGGATGACGCAAAACGAGCAAAAGCATTGATCGAAAATGAATTTGAGCTCGAATTGCAAGCCAATAAGTTATCAGAACCAGAGATAGAAGAGAACCTTTCCGTACTGGCAATCGTGGGCGAAAACATGAAGCAGACGCCGGGTATGTCGGGTAAGTTATTCCATGCCCTGGGGCGCAACGGTATCAACGTCCGTGCAATCGCCCAAGGCTCATCCGAGTACAATATTTCGGTAATCATCGGTAGGGATGATCTGGCAAAGGCATTGAATGCGGTTCACGACGCATTCTTTGCCAACTTGAACAAAACCTTGCACGTGTTCAACGTAGGCACCGGGAACATCGGGGCGACTTTGTTTAGACAGATCCGCGAACAACATAGCTTCTTGCTGGATAATAACGATATTGAAATCAAAATAGTCGGCATCAGCAATTCGCGCAAGATGCTTTTCGATGTCGACGGCATTGCATTGGACAGCTGGCAGACGCAATTGCACGAATCGGGAGAGCAGGCCGATCTAGCAGTATTCGTATCGCGGATGAAACAGATGAACCTTCCGAACTGTGTGTTTGTAGACAATACGGCAAGTGAGCAGCCCATCCGCTATTATGAAGGGATCTTCCAATCGAATATATCCGTCGTAACGTGCAATAAGATCGCCAACTCAGGCCCTTATGAGCAGTACCGGTTGCTACGGGATACGGCCCGGCGGCATGGCGTTGATTTCTTCTATGAAACCAATGTGGGCGCCGGACTGCCGATCGTAGGGGTGCTGCGCGACTTGATGATGAGTGGCGATCGGATTGTGTGTATCGAAGCTATTCTTTCGGGTACAATTTCCTATATCTTTAACAACTTTACGGGCGACTCGTCGTTTTACGACGTGGTAAAAAGGGCCCAGGAGCTTGGTTATACAGAGCCCGACCCCCGGGATGACCTCCGTGGTACCGACTTCATGCGCAAGATGCTGATACTGGCCCGCGATGCGGGTTATCCGCTTGAGCCGGAAGCGGTACAGTTGGATGCTATCTTGCCCGAGGCTTGCATCAATGCTGCATCGGTGGATGATTTCTACCGCGAGCTAAAGGCAGCGGATGCGCATTTCGATGCGCTGAAGAAAAAGGCGCAGCAGGAAAATAGTGTGCTCCGTTACATCGGTAAATTGGAGGACGGCAAGGTGAATATCACATTGGAAATGGTGGATGGCAGCCATCCTTTCTTTGCGCTGTCTGGTAGTGATAATATCATCTCGTTTACCACCGAGCGTTACAAAGAGCGCCCGTTGGTGGTGAAAGGGCCCGGCGCGGGTGCAGAAGTGACCGCTGCGGGAGTATTTGCAGATTTGGTGAATGTGGGTGCATAAACAGAGGGAATCAATGGAAAAAGATAAAGTACATGTATTTGCGCCCGCTACGGTGGCCAATATGGTCTGCGGGTTTGACATATTGGGGTTTGCGCTTGACGAGCCGGGCGACGAGGTGTACATGCGGCGGGTGGATAAGCCGGGAGTTAACCTTGTACAGGTAACGGGCGACGATGGGCGGCTACCGCGCGATACGGCGAAGAACACGGTCAGTGCAAGCGTGCTTACCTATCTGCAACACATCGGCCGGCCGGATGTTGGCGTCGAGATCGAACTGCATAAGCAGATGCCCATCGGTAGCGGGTTGGGTTCGAGCGCCGCCAGCACGGTGGCCGGGTTGTTTGCAATCAATACCTTGTTAGGCAATCCGCTGTCGCGGCAGGAACTATTGCCCTTTGCCGTGCTAGGAGAAGAGCTGGCTTGTGGCCATGGCCATGCCGATAATGTGGCTCCCGCATTGATGGGGGGGATCACGTTGATACGGAGCTATGACCCCATAGATCTGGTCAGTCTGCCGGTGCCGCCTTCCCTATTCGCGTCGGTCGTATTCCCCCATGTGGATGTGCCGACGCGCGATGCACGGCAGATGATCCGCACCAAGGTGGCACTTAAAGATGCGGTAACGCAGTGGGGAAACATCGCCGGATTGGTAGCAGGGCTATACAGTAATGATTATGAGCTCATTGGACGGAGCATGCACGATGTGCTTATCGAACCCACAAGGGCCATCCTTATCCCTGAATTTTATGAGATGCGCCGTGTCACCATGGAATCGGGAGCACTCGGATTCGGTATTTCGGGTTCAGGGCCATCGGTTTTTGCATTTTCGAGAAGTAAAGCGGTAGCCACACAGATTACGGCAGCGATAACGGAATTGTTGAACAAACACGGGATAGGAAGCAACGGCTACGTATCAGGCGTCAATGCCGACGGGCCACGCGAATTAGGTAATTAATAGGACGACAACCATGCAATTATACAGTACAAATAATAAGGAACTACGTGTGTCTTTCAAAGACGCTGTATTCAATAGCTTACCCGAAGATAAGGGTTTGTATATGCCCGAAAATATTCCCACGCTGGATGCTTACTTCATCCAAAACCTCTCACGTTATACGTTTCAGGATATTGCGTTCAGGGTTGCTTCGGCACTTATCGGCGATTCGCTACCTACCTCAGACTTACGCCGGATCATCGACGATGCGATAGATTTTGAGGCACCGGTACGTCCGCTAGACAGCGGGCTTGCGGTATTGGAGCTTTTCCATGGGCCGTCGCTGGCCTTCAAAGATTTCGGGGCCCGTTTTATGAGCCGGGTGATGGCAGCACTTTCACACGCGGATGAACGGGTGCTGGATGTGCTGGTTGCTACTTCCGGCGACACGGGCGGAGCGGTGGCGTTGGGCTTTTTGGGTGTGCCGGGTACACGCGTGACAATATTGTACCCGAAGGGAAAGGTAAGCCCGGTACAGGAGCTGCAGTTGACGACCAATGGGCAGAATATACGGGCCGTGGAAATCAATGGCACATTCGACGACTGCCAAGCGCTGGTTAAAGAGGCATTTAATGATCCCGAGCTCAAAGCTGCATTGCGGCTTACTTCGGCCAACTCGATCAATATTGCACGGCTTATCCCACAAACGTTCTATTATTTCTATGCGTACGCGCAATTACAAATTCAAGGCTTGGACGAAGTGGTTTTTTCTGTACCCAGTGGTAACTTCGGCAACATCGGTGCGGGGCTGTTGGCCTGTAAAATGGGCCTGCCCGTGAAGCAGTTCATCGCCGCTACCAATGTGAACGATACCGTGCCACGTTTTTTACAGAATGGCCGCTATGAGCCACGCCCATCGGTGCAGACGCTTGCCAATGCAATGGATGTGGGTAATCCGAGCAATTGGGTGCGTATCATGGATATATTTGATAATGATCCGGAGGCGTTGAAGCGGTTGGTTAGTTCCTATACAGTTACCGATGCGGAGACGCGGGAAGCTATCCGGTTGCTATTCGATCGGTATGGCTACGTCGCCTGCCCACATACGGCTATTGCGTGGCAGGCGGCCGACTGGTATCGGGCGGAACACGCGGGTTCCTATGCTACTGTGTTTCTATCGACGGCCCACCCTTGCAAGTTTCCCGAAGTTTTCCCAGATGATATTGCGACGCGGATTTCCATCCCTTCCCAGGTAAGCCAGTTGGAGGGCCGTGAAAAGCAGGCACGGCCCATGGATGTAGATTTTGGTGCGTTTAAACGTTACCTGCTGGATGTAAGTTAAGCATTCTTCTAATCGAATTTCATCCAAACATCTTCGTCGCGGCCGAAGAAAAACTGTTTTGGGTAGAGTATTTCGGCTAAGATTTCGATATCGTCGGCAATGAGTGCCCCCGGCTGCCGCAAGTGGTTGGGATGGTGGATGATATACGCCGGTACGGTAAACAGCCCCGGTAATGTGGCTAATAACTGTGGGATGGGTTTGTCGTTGATTATGACAATCACATCGGCGGCAGCCTCTGCTGCCGACGCGTGGGTGGCTTGGATAGGGATGCCTCCTGCAAATCGCGTAATGGTTTCGAGGTACGCATCATAGATGGGCCGCATCGGCGATACGTCTGCTAGGAATAATACGTTCGGCTTACTTTCTTCGGTGATGAATTTGAGTTTATGGGTAACGATGTTGATGCGCTCCGCTAAGTCGTCCGCTAACCTGTCGGCTTTTTCCTGAGCGTTGAGTATGTCACCTATGGTACGGGTGGCTATGTAGATGCTTTCGGGTGTATGGGCCCGCAAAAGGTCATCGCGTGCAGGCGCCTGCTCCAATAGGGGCAGGCAAGCCGCATCGAGGTCAAGAGCGGTCAATATGCTTTGGAGGGATAGCCGTGTACTTTGCATGTGGACAAAGGTACACAAGTGCTCGCATTATCGCCATAAGAATGCCTTAAAAACATTGAAGTCGGGCAGCGAGATAAAAGACGCGTTCAGTTGGATACGCTCCTGGACAACTTCAATCTGTGGTTGCTTTGCCACTAGAATCAAGCCCACAAAAAATGGAATGATAAGGAGCAGGAAGGGTGAAATGTTACTGATAAACTTCTTCATCTTTCGTTATGTTTGTAGGGTTAGCCAATCACATCAATTTCTTTTGCACAGTACAAATAAACGGAATACTGATTGGCGGCGGAAAAGTTTTAGACCAACGGTAGGATTTTCTAGACCAACGGGATATGGGCATTCGTCTGCCATAATGCGGAGTTCGCCGAGCATAAAAGGGTATTGGTCGATAAGCGCCGACTATATGGATACCTACTCCTATATTTGTAATTATGCTTAAAAACAAGGCGCTTTTGGCTCATGGACTGGTGTGGCTGGTGCTGTTGGTGGTTTTGTTTCTTGTAAATGTAAGAGATGAGGCCTATCATGCCGTTATCATTATCCTACTCTATGGTGCACTGAATATCATCATATTCTACGTGCACTATTTCCTTATCAATCCGCTATTGATCGGTACGGGTCGATACTGGCGTGCGGCGGCATACATCGCTATTGTTTTGGTTATTTCGATGGTAGTGAAATATGGGATTGCCGTTCATTATGACGACATCATCCTGCAATACCGCGATAGCGACAACCAGCAACAAACCCTGACACCCATACGGTATATGTTTGCAGCGTTGATTACGGGCTTGTTTTTCATGTTATTAAGCACCGCGGTGTACGTGATTTCGTCTAACGTCAAGACCCGGGAGGACCGTAAGAACCTGGAAACGGAGAAGCTCAACGCAGAGTTGGCATTCCTGCGATCGCAGATCAATCCCCATTTCCTGTTCAATTCGCTGAATAACATTTATTCGTTAGCTTACAGGAAATCGGATAAGACCCCTGAAGCAGTCCTCAAGCTATCGGAGATTATGCGATATATGCTGTATGAAAGCAACGAAGAATGGGTGCTATTGGAAGAAGAGATAAACTACTTGAAGAATTATATTGAATTGCAGAAGCTGCGGTTTAAGGAGAAGGTCTACGTGGATTTACGTGTGGACATCGAGGGAGAAGGCCACGTTATCATGCCTTTGCTGCTTATCTCGTTTCTCGAAAATGCATTCAAACACGGAGTATCTACGGATGTAGAAAAGCCTATCCGGATTGATATCAGCGTGCAAAAGGGGCGACTGCATTTCAAAGCTGAAAATGCCAAAAACCAGCAAAATAAGGACGATACGAAAGGTGTGGGTCTTGCTAATCTTAAGCGGAGACTGCAATTGGGATATCCCGATCGGCATACCATCAACATCGTAGAAACCGAAAATTATTACAGTAGCGAACTTTTCATATATTTATAGCTTCAAAAAAGACATGCCATGGTACGATGTATTGCTGTAGACGACGAGCCGCTAGCGTTGGACATCATCTCTGACTACGTTGCCAAGGTGCCTGAACTAACGTTGGTGGCCAGTACAACAAATGCCATCGAGGCGCTTGCCATGGTACAGAACGGTGAGGTGGATTTGGCGTTTTTGGACGTGCAGATGCCCGAGCTGACTGGCATACAATTTCTGAAAATAATCAATGGAAAATGTGATGTGATCCTCACCACGGCCTATCCGCAGTATGCGCTGGACGGATACGAGCTCAACGTAGTGGATTACCTGTTGAAGCCGATAGCGTTTGATCGATTTTACCGCTCGGTGCAGAAAGTGCTAAATGGTCGCCAGCAACAGGGCCAACAGCCGCCCGCAATACCCCTGCCCAGCGACGCGGTCGATTTTATCTTTGTGAAGACGGAACATAAGATACAACGGGTTGACCTCGACGGCGTATTGTATATCGAGGGGCTCAAGGATTATATTTCGATCTATACGGCAACCGAGCGGATTGTCACCCTCCAGAACATGAAAAAGATGGAAGATATACTGCCTTCCAATCGCTTTGTACGGGTGCACCGATCTTACATTGTAGCCCTCGATAAGATTGCTAGTATCGAGCGTGGCCGCATCTTTATCGGAGACAAGGTCATCCCCGTGGGCGATACCTATCGCGATACATTCTATAAGTACATCGGCGATAGGAACGGTTAACCGACGTTACTTTTTTATCTGATCTGAATCGAAAATTTTTATATCTTTGCACACCCAATCGGGATGTAGCGTAGCCAGGTATCGCGCCAGCATGGGGTGCTGGAGGTCGTGGGTTCGAATCCCGCCATCCCGACTTGACGGGACAAAGTAGGAAAATCTACTTTTGTCCCGTTTTTTATTGCTTATAACTTTTTGTTAATCAGGTTGATATATTGAATGAAATCGTTCTGTCTTGTGATTCGAACTTTGTTGTTATCAAATTGCATCTTTTCAGCGTAAATCGAACCAATATTCATTTCTGATATCCATTAAGCTTCCAGTTTCAAGGTTATAGTTGACCACACCGTTGTCTGAGGTGGTTCAGAACGCGTTAGCATAACAAGAACAATGTGTTCCATCGGTGGCCGGCGGTAGTAATTCTCGGCACATCAAAACAAATTTGCCTTGATGGTGTTTATTTCGACGTAAACATTAAATAAATCCATTATGGCTATTGTAAAAGTTATTGAGGTAATTGCCTCGTCCACCTCCAGTTTTGATGATGCTATCCGCAATGCGGTGAAAGAAGTGTCGGCCACCGTTTCCAATATCGATTCAGTGTATGTAAAAGATTTCAAGGTACACGTTAAAGACGGCGAAATTGCCTCCTATGGGGCAATCTGCAAAGTAGCGTTCCGAGTGGAGCGTGGCGGCGATGTTTAAAATGACCTCAACGTCTGAATTTGGCAATAGCATGGCTATTGGGATGAGTGTTAACACGGGGAGCCGCGTTTCGTTGGCTGTATTGGAAAACGGCTATTTGTTGCCCGTATTCCCATCTCCTGTAGGAGCCTTGATTTCTTTTCGCTGCTCAGGCGTCAATGTTTTGAATTCGGCATAGGTGTCTATGATATAAAGTTGAAGTGTAGACTCATTGGCCGTAGAGAGAAACTCGGCTGTCGGCCGGTACTTCGTCATGTAAAGATCGAGGTCCTCCCCCGCCAGCGGGGTGAGGGCCGTAATGGCTTCGCGGGTGAAGCGGGCGTCGATTTGTCTACGCTCCTTTTCGGCAAGTAACAGTTGGTAACGTTGCCGGGCTTGCCGTCCGGATTGACCGAACCACCGCGAAGGTGATATGCGGATGCCGCCCCGGTGTTGTGATGTTTCCGCAAATTCACCCTCGGCCTGGGCCCGTTTAATCTCGGCGTCCAACCGGCTGTCAGTCATGGCCTGTATTTGCACTTCGTCCAGTTGGATACTGGTACCATCTGGGGTGAGGTAAACCCGTTTCATGCCGAATTCGATGACTACCAGCGTATCGGTACGGTAGCCGGGATATTCAAACCGGAGGCGTTCGTTTTTATTAACCTGAATGCGGAAAGAGCCGTCCTCCAAACTCTCGGCCAGCACCCCGGTATTCAAATTCTCAATCTCTACATACCGCAGCGGTTCACCGCTGCCCAGCTCAAGGACATATCCGCTCAGGACACTGTCTTGTACTGTTGCATGGGCAGCGAATGCCCACAAGAAAAATAAAAGATGCAGCGCTCTTGCAACCATAACCAGTTGACAAAAATTGACTGTTATTGTTCGGTAATATCCCACCGATTATTATCGGGATTGTGGTCAGGATAGACCTTGTCGGGGTCTAGCTGCACGGTCACTATCTTCTCGTCCGTAGGCGCTTTGAACGTCCATGTATTGTTACGTTCCCATATTTCAACAGGCAATTTTACCCGGTGTACTTTGCCGCTTTCTGTGGTGATATCCACTACGACTGGCATTGGCATTTTTTCAAAGTTTTCGATGGTGATGTATCCGCGATCGTTCGGATTGCTTGCGTCGGTTATGACCATTACAATGCCTTGATCGAATCGCCAGTTGTTTTTGAACCAACCCCGCCAAAACCAGCTCAGATTTTCCCCTGCTACATTTTCTATGGTGCGGAAGAAGTCGTCTGGCGTGGGGTGCTTATATGCCCATCGGTGTAGGTACGTTCTAAAGGCCCGGTCAAAACGTTCGGGGCCCAGTATTTCGTTGCGTAAGAGGGTGAGGCCGAAACCAGGTTTGTAGTATGCCAATGCGCCTATGTTGCGTTCCTGCATATTTTGGGGTGTGGTCATCACCGGCTCAAGGTCCGGCCGCGTTAAGGCTAATGCCATCCGGTTGGCGTCTCCGCTGGCCCGGTGATATTCGCCATTGTTGAACGCTGCCGTCGATAGATCGTTGATGAAGGTATTGAACCCTTCGTCCATCCATGCGTGGAGGCGTTCGTTATTGCCAACAATCATCGGGAACCAGATATGGCCGAATTCGTGGTCGGTCACACCCCACAGTCCGCGGCCCTTGGACTTATAGCTGCAAAAAACGATCGCCGGATATTCCATTCCGCCGACATCGGCCGCAACGTTGATTGCCACGGGATAAGGATACTCCATGAGCATGTTTGAGTAGAACTCGATGGAGGCCTTGGTATATTCGGTGGAGCGTTCCCAGCCGTTGCCGCCATCACTTTCTACGGGGTAGGCGGATAGTGCGAGGGAAGTATTGCCGCTGGGGAGGTTGATCTTTGCACCGTCTATGATGAATGCGGGCGATGAGGCCCAAGCCACGTCGCGTGAATTTTGGAGCTTGAACTTCCAGGTGAGCTCGCCGTCGCTTTTTGGCCGTGAGTTGGGTTGCGTTACCTCTTCGGCCGATCGGATGATGACCGTTTCATCACTTTTGCGGGCTTGGTCCAGGCGTTCAACCTGTTCCGCTGTGTAAACCTCTTCGGGGTTAAGTAGCTCACCCCCCATGACCACGATGTGATTGGCCGGCGCAGTTATTTCTACGTTATAATCGCCATATTCCAGGTAAAACTCTCCCGGACCGGTATAGGGTAGCGTATTCCAGCCCATGATGTCGTCATACACGGCCACGCGGGGGAACCACTGTGCGATGGCAAAAATCTTCCCGTTTTGTGTTTCGAGTACTCCCGTGCGGTCGGCCCCATAGTTGGGCACGGTATAGGAATAATCGATGGTTAGCGTGGCCTTACCACCATTGGGCTGCAATGGTTCTGGCAAAAAGACCTGCATGCGGGTATCGTTGATAAGGTATTCGGCGGCCCTGTTGTTTGCCAGTGCCACGGATTGGATGTCATATCCGCCATCGAAATCAGAACGGGCATTTCCATAGCGGCTCTTGGTAAGCGGAACGATGAGGTGGCCCCGGCCTTCTTGCGTAAACATATTCTGGTCAAGTTGTAGCCAAATGAAATCCAATTCGTCCGGGCTGTTGTTGGTGTATTCAAGGATTACCGTGGCGGTTATTTCATTGGTCTGGTCATTCAGCCGTGCACTGATGTTATAATCGGCAGCGTTCTGCCAGTATTTAGGTCCTGGCATCCCGCTTGCCGATCGGTATTCGTTTCCGTTATTCGTGTAGAAAAAAGGATTGAATGCTTCGGTGTAGTCGTAGTTGCTTTCCGCATTTTGCGTCCATCCAGTCAGCGGCGAAAACCCCACTAACATCACTGTAACTGCTAGGTAGGCTGTCCGTAATTTATTCATGTTGTCTCTTGGTTTGCTGTGCTATTTCAACTTGGCTTCATACGCTTCGGCATCGAATCCCAATAAGAGACCTTCCGATGTTTCAATGATAGGTCGTTTGATAACGCTGGTCTTTTCCTGCATTAAGGCGTTTGCAGACGCCGCATCCACAACGGCACGTTGCGCTTCGGGCGAAAGTTGCCGCCACGTGGTACCGCGCTTATTAACCAGTGGTTCCCATCCGATTTCTTGCTCCCATGCTTCCAGTTTGCTCAAGGAGATCCCTTCTTTCTTGAAATCGTGAAATGTATAAGGGACATTGTTTTCCGTAAGCCATGTGAGCGCCTTTTTCACTGTGTTGCAATTTTTGATTCCATATACGTGCATATTCGAAGCTTTTTTGCAAACAAACTTAAAATTAAATATCCGCTTGCCAAAAAATCACCTGGTTAATTTCCTCCCTGTTGGCCACCACCTCCTGAAACGTCGTCATTTTTGATACCGCGGCGATTTTTTCTGATTTCGTCTTTCAGACGGCCAAAGCGATAAGACAAACTTATATTGAAAGATCGGTAGTAATTTTGGGAAAATGAGGACTGCGTGAAGTTGGGCCCCGTCATGTCATTGATGTAATTACGGTATTTGTTAAACGGGTTTGATATCGATCCCGAAATACTCAATTTCTCTTTAACCAGGTCTTTGGAAGCACTGATGCCGTAATACCATTTATCCGCCATCCATCTTCAAATCGGTAGCTCACGCCGCCGTACATATAACCGCGTAATCCTGAGTTGCTGGTCGCTTTGCCATCTACCACACCATCCAGCCAAATGTAGCTCATATCGCCACTCATGTTCAAGTTTAGTTTTTTGGTGATGGGATAGTTAATACTGATATTGGTACCCAATGATTTGTTCTTGCCGATGTTTTCGTAAGTAAAACGAGAAATGCCGGTTTCCTCATCGTAACTAATGATTCCCTCCCTGCATATTCGAAGTTGGGGTTAGAGCGGTTTACAAACGGGTTGAGGTTCCAGATCCCGGGTGATTTCTCCATCTGCCGAAAAGTCCGATAGCTAGTTTGAACCAAAATTTCTATCTTCGTACCGATGGATAATTTTATCGTTTCTGCCCGGAAATACCGCCCCGCCACGTTTGATACGGTGGTTGGCCAACAACATATCACCGTTACCCTAAAGAACGCCATTAAAAACAAGCAATTGGCTCAGGCGTTTCTATTTTGCGGTCCGCGCGGTGTGGGTAAAACAACCTGCGCCCGTATTTTGGCCAAAACCATCAATTGTGAACACCTGCGTGATGATATGGAGGCCTGCGGGCAGTGCGATAGTTGCAAATCATTCCAGCATGGCAACTCTTTCAGTATCCACGAGCTGGATGCGGCTTCCAACAATTCGGTAGACGATATCCGTAGCCTGATCGACCAGGTGCGGATCCCGCCGCAGACGGGTAAGTATAAGATTTACATCATTGATGAGGTGCACATGCTGTCGCAGCAGGCTTTCAACGCCTTTCTGAAAACGCTTGAAGAACCGCCGGCTTATGCGATATTCATTCTAGCCACCACAGAAAAACACAAAATCCTTCCAACAATCCTCTCGCGATGCCAGATTTTCGACTTCAACCGTATCAAGGTGATCGATATGGCCAATCATTTGGCTACAATCGCAGATAAGGAAGAAGTGTCTTATGACCCCGATGGACTGCATATCATCGCACAAAAGGCCGATGGGGGGCTACGCGATGCGTTGTCAATGTTCGACCAGATTGTGAGTTTTTCCAACAAGGAGTTGACTTACCAGGCCGTTATCGACAACCTCAATATCCTTGACTACGAGTATTACTTCAACCTGACAGATGCAATCATACAAGAAGACGCTGCAACAGCATTGCTTATTTTCGACGAGATACTCGCCCACGGTTTCGATGGCAGCCACTTTATCGGCGGACTAGGCTCGCACTTCCGCGATTTATTGGTAGCGAAAGAACCCGCCACGTTGATGTTGCTGGATACCAGCGATACCATCCGCGATCGATACCTCCAGCAGTCGCAGCAACTGTCGTCCGGACTGTTGCTTTCAGCACTCAATATTGTTAACCATTGTGAGGTCAACTACCGCACCAGCAAGAATCAGCGACTGCAAGTGGAGCTGGCACTGTTGAAAATGTGCCACGTTGCATCGGCCATCCAACTGGCCAGAAGTGGTGCCGTGCAGCCACAAGCCGAAGTGGCTGAAAAAAAAAAGCCAACACTAACGCAACCGTCGGTTGATAGTCCACGAACAACCGCTGCAGATAATCTGCAGCCTAAAATTGAAGAGCGGAAGCCGTTATCCGCCGGCAACTCGTCGCCGTCCACAGACGGCCGCCAGCAGGTTCCCAGCCACGGATCAGCGGACAGCACCCCCCGCACGGAACCTCCCGGGCCCCGCCCACAGGAACAGCCTAACCGCTCTTGGGGCAACGTGAAGCTCAGCAATGCCATCCCCGACCTTAATCGTATTTTTGACGATCAGCAGCCTGATGAACCATCGGTAGACGAACCCGAGCTGCTCAGCGGCACCGAGCGGCAGCCATTCACCCATGAAGAACTGCTCCCACATTGGCATGCGTTGGCAGACAAGCTGAAGGCCGAGAATAAAATCAACTTATTTACACTGATGACAGCCCACCCGCCTGAGCTGCAGCCGGAGTTCAAAATCGGGGTGGTAATTGAAAATCCGATCCAGCTTGACCTGCTGAACAACTCTAAAATCGATATCCTGAACGAACTACGGACTAATCTACGGAATTTTGCAGTCGATCTGGTACCGATGGAAGTGAAGGCTGATACAACCAGGAAGCCCTACACTGCACAGGAGAAGTACCAAGCAATGGCTGCCAAGAACCCGATGCTCGATGTGCTGCGAAAAACATTTAATCTGGGATTGGAGTAACGAAAGGGAACGTTTTACCGGCGCTCGCCAATTTGTTGCCGCCACATGGCGTAGTATAATCCCCGTGCATCCACCAATTGGCCGTGTGTTCCCGTCTCGGCTATTTTCCCTTTCTCCAACACGATAATGCGGTCTGCATGCATAATGGTCGACAAACGATGTGCAATCAGCACCGTAATTTGATCCCTTTCGCCCGAGAGTGCTCTTACCGTTTCGGTGATGGCCTCTTCCGTGAGTGAGTCGAGGGCGCTGGTAGCCTCATCGAAAATCAACAGGCGGGGATTGCGTATCAATGCCCGGGCAATGGAGATACGCTGTTTTTCGCCGCCAGACAATTTTAAACCACCTTCGCCCAATACCGTATGGATCCCCTTTTCACTGCGTGCCAGCAGTTGCGCGCAACTGGCTTTATACAAAGCTGCCAACACCTCCTCTTCCGTAGCATCGGGTTTTACGAAAAGTAAATTATCTTTTATAGTGCCTGCAAACAGCTGGGTATCTTGCGTTACAAAACCGATCTGCCGTCGCATCTCATTATACCGTACCGTTTCGGCAGGGATATCATTGAATAGGATACGGCCCGATACCGGGCGGTACAACCCCACTAGTAGTTTGACGAGGGTCGACTTACCCGATCCCGATGGACCGACGAATGCAATGGTTTCGCCACTCTTTACGGTAAATGAAATATCGTCAATCGCATTCTGTGAAGCCGTTTTGTGCCTGAATACCACACGGTCGAAAACTACCGACTCCAAATCGCCAATAGGAACCGGGTTCTCGGGCCGCTGCTCTATCGGCTTACGCATCAAGCCGTCAAACAGCTGGATGGAAGCCTCAGCTTCGCGGTATTGCACAATGATGTTGCCGATTTCCTGCAACGGCATAAAAATCGACGTGGAGATGAACTGCATGGTGATGAGCTCACCGGGGGTCAATACATCGCGGAAGATGAGCCACAGCAGCGTGAACAGGATGGACTGGCGGAGCAGGTTGAGCGTGGTCCCCTGTAGGAAGGAAAGAAAACGGACACGCCGCGTTTTGGTCATTTCAAGGTCGAAGATCGTTTGTGTATGACCGCGCATCCGCCGTATTTCGGGAAACGTTAGCCCCAGGCTCTTGACTAGCTCGATGTTGCGGAGCGACTCGGTGATGATGCCCGACATGCGTGTTGTTTCGCGGTTGATGCTACGTTGTGTTGTTTTTATTTTCCGGCTCAACATACTGGTAATGGAACCGATAACCACGAAGCCGATCAGGAAAATCGGGATCAGCGCCCAATGCTTGGTAATGGCATACCAGATCAGGAAGCCGAACCCTACCAACGAAGAAAATAGGATGTTAATGGCCGAATTGATGAAGCGTTCGGTATCGGTACGCACTTTCTGCAGTACGGCCAGCGTTTCACCGCTGCGCTGCTCTTCAAACTCCTGGAACGACAGGCGTAAGGTTTGCCGTAGCCCTTCGTTGAATATCTGCATGCCAAACCGCTGCACGGCAAGCCGCATCACATAATCCTGGAAAGAACGCGCCAACCGCGCCAATAAGGCGACAGCGATAGCGATGAATAGCCAAAAGAGCACACCTTGAACCAGCTCTTCCTCAGTACGGCCTTGGCGGTTATTTGCATAATCATCGATGATTTTTCCAAAGATGATAGGGTCGATCATCGAAAGCAACTGCGCTGCCGCTGCAAGAAGCAGGGCGAAATAGATATACCTACGCTGTGGCTTGAGGTATTTCCAAAGGATTTTCATGCACGTTTCAGCTTCCGCTCGCCCAATGCCCAAGCAGCCTTGCGGGGCGGATTCAGCTTGATGCTCGGAGAACCCTCGGCATGCTTGCGGATATGCGCCACCACTTCATCCACCGAGTCGGTGAAGAGCAAGAGGTCCATATCTTCGGGGCTGATTGTTTTTTCATCCATCATGCGTTGGACGTGGGCAATGATTTCCTTGTGGAAGCCCACACCCATTACCACAATGGGAAACCGTTTGATTTTTCCCGTTTGGATAAGCGTAAGCGTTTCAAAAAACTCATCCAGTGTGCCAAAGCCACCCGGTAGTACGATGAACGCGAACGAATACTTGCGCAAAAGTTCTTTACGGACGAAGAAGTACTCCATCGTCACGAACCGGTCCAGGTAGGGATTGTGCGCCTGTTCGTGGGGCAGCACAATGTTGCATCCTACCGAGAGTGTACCACTTTCTTTGGCGCCCCGGTTTGCTGCTTCCATGATGCCGGGGCCACCGCCGGTCATGATGGCGAAGCCCAGTTTGCCGATCTTGGCCGAAACCTGGCGGGCCAGCTCGTAATATGGGTGGTCTTCTTTGAACCGTGCCGAGCCAAACACCGTGACGCAGGGGCCGATGAAATGCAGGCCCCGGAATCCTTTGAGGAACTGTATCACCACACCACCCACATATTTAAGTTCTTTCCAGCGCGCGCGAGCGCCTTCCATGAATTTATGTTCTTCCTTTATAAAAGCGTTGTTCATTATCTCATTTATTTTTGATGGTTAACCAGTTCGATAGCTTCCTGCGTAATCCGGCTTTTCTTGCGGGGTGCACAATCCAAACTGTCTAATTGCGATATATCATCTACGATGTCTTTCACTAGTATGCATCCTTGCTTCAACAGGATGTCTTTTTCCGCCTTGTTAATAGTGGTTAGGCAGGTGACCGGGTACAGGCCGGCATTGTCCACCCGTCTCTTTATGCTGCTTTCTTCCGGGTAATTCCAAGCCAGGAGGTTGAGATGGTAGTATGCCGAGAAGTTGATGGAATCTGTGGTCATATAGGCGTTGGTAACAAGCCAGCCTGCTGTAAATTCCATCTCCTTGCCGAAAAATGAAAACGTGCGTCCGGCGAAGTCGTTGACGCGCGACAGGAAATACATGGGGGTGGTCACCGTGATTTTGGCATCCTCAGTATTTCGGAACTTGCATTCCACCAATAGCAGCTCGTTGTCTTTCTGTGCCACCACGTCTACCTCATGGGTTACCGAGTTGCCTTCAAGCAGTTGGCCCGTGAGGGTCTGGTAATTGGCGTGGTTAAACAGCCTGGACACCCATTGTTCAAAATAATAGCCGGCCGGCCCCAAGTCCTTCAATGCACGTTTGAGGCTATAACGGGCAGCGAACGAGTCGGCCTCCCTTTTCAGTAGGCGGAAAGCCAGCCGGTATAATTCGCGGGTATCTATGCCGTCATAGACCATGGGCTTCATGCGCTCCCATACGTCGTCTACCACATCGGGCGATGCGCCCGATTTGGAGAGCGAGCCCTTCAGGCGGCCCAAGTCAAACTCAACCAGCTCGCCGGAATATTTCTTTACTTGCATTTAATTGACCTTTGGGCAACTAATATGCGAATTTTTCGGGAAACCAGCTCCCCATCAATTGGTTTTTCGGTAATTCCATACCGCCCATCCATTAAGTATAACGGCAAAGCCAGATATCGCACCCAGATGGGGGAGGATGGCCTTCCAGCCACTCCCCTTGAGGATAACCATCCGCATCACCTCTACGAGGTAACTCACCGGATTGAATGCCGAAATCACTTGTGCCCACCCGGGCATGCTATCGATTGGCGTGAATAGTCCACCCATGAGGATAAAAACCATCATAAAGAAAAACATGATAAACATGGCTTGCTGCTGGGTATCGGTGTAGGTAGAAACCAATAGCCCGAAACCAAGCAAAGCCAGTAGGTACACCCAAACGAAGCCATACATGGCCGCGATACTGCCTTGTGGAAATATGCCGTAGATAAGCCAGGATACCAACAGGCCCAAGGTGAAAACGACATTGCCCAGAATCCAGAAAGGGATAAGTTTACCGAGGATGAAATGATGTTTTCTGATTGGCGTTACGTTGATTTGCTCAATGGTGCCCACTTCTTTTTCCTTCACGATATTCAATGCCGATAGAAAGCCTCCGACCATGGTGAGCAAAATGGCCAGTATGCCGGGCACCATGAAATATTGGTAGTTGAGCATCGGGTTGAATCGGTTGCTGGGTATTACCTCAACGGTGGGCAGGGTACTGAAACGCATGGGTTCTACCTGTGCCACGCGTATGTCCCGGCTATAATTGCCGATGATCTCGGTAAGGTATGCGCCGCCTAATCCGGCTTTGGTACCATTGATCGCATTGATGGCAATAAAAAGCGTTTGTTCCCCTTCGCGGATCAAGTTACGTTCAAACCCGCGCGGTATTTCAAGTACGAGGTCGGCCCGGCCCTCTTCTATGAGTCCGTACGCCGCCTTAACTGAGGTATGATACCCCTGCAGTTTGAAATAGCCGGAGGCAGTGATTTCGGATATCAGCAGCCTCGAATACGGCGAATGATCGTGGTCTACCACCGAGAGATTTATATTCTTGATTTCGTAGTCAGCAGCAAATGGTAAGATGATCAATTGCATGACGGGCATCACCAGGATGAGCATCAGGATGGCACGGTTCCGGAAAATCTGCCGGAATTCTTTTTGTAAAAGGAATCTGATTGTTCTCATTCCAACCGTATTTTAAAACTCTTTAAGCTCACCACGAAAAGGATTAGGGTAATGCCGCACAAGATGGCCGTTTCTTTCCACACCCCTTCTATCCCTACACCCTTAATCATGATGGATTTCACAATGCTATAAAACCATTTGGCGGGTACGATATTGGATATCCACTGCAAAAGAACCGGCATATTCTCTATGGGGAACATGAAACCGCTGAACATGACCGTAGGTAGCAACATACCCATCAGCGATACCAGCATAGCTACCTGCTGCGTCTTTGTTTTGATCGAAATGAATATGCCCAGGGTTAAGCAAGTAATGATAAATAGTGCACTCTCGGCAAATAGCAGGAGCCAGTTGCCCTCCACCGGTACCTGCAATACGAATACGCTCATCAATACGATAGACAGTACGTTGACGAGTGAAAGGAGTAGGTACGGGACGGTTTTCGATAGGATGACCCATACCGGCTTGAACGGCGATACCAGCAGCACTTCCATGGTGCCGGTTTCCTTTTCCTTAACGATGGATATGGCTGTCATCATGACGGAGACCAACATCAATACCAATGCAATGACCCCGGGCACAAAGTTGGGGGCGCCCCTGAGCTGTGGATTGTAAAGCATCCGGATTTGGGGTGTAATCTGGTAGGGTAGGGGCATCTGTCCGCTGAGCTCCACCTGGTAATCGCGGATAATGGCCGAGATGTAGTTGGTTAAGGTAGTTGCGCTGTTCGGGTCTGATGCGTCGGCAATCACCTGTACCTGTGCGTGATGTTGGCGGGAGAGGTTATCTTCGAAGTTGGCCGGAAAAACTAAAGCCAATTTGATGTCGCTTGTTTGGAATGCCGTTTCCAGACGGTCTTCATCCATGATATCCTCCTGGATTCTGAAGTAGTTGCTTGCTGCTATCCGGCCGATGAGGTGCCGGGAGGCGTTGTCTTTTGCGTGGTCTATAATGGCAATCCGTGTATTTTTAATTTCGTTTGTCAGTGCGAACCCAAAAATGAGGATCTGGGCAATGGGCATACCGATCAAGATAAATAAGGTGCGCCGATCACGCAGTACGTGAAGGAACTCCTTTTTTACGAATGTGGCAAATTGCTTCACTTCTTTTAATTGATAACTATCCACTGTTTTTTGCTTTCCGCGCCAGTTGATAAAACACCCCATCCATGGACTGTTCATTTAGTTGTGCTTTCAAAAGCGCGGGTGTCCCTAATGCTTCAATGCGGCCATCCACCATGATGGAGATACGGTTGCAGTACTCGGCTTCGTCCATGTAGTGGGTGGTAACGAACATGGTAATACCGCGGCCCGCCGCCTCATAGATCATCGCCCAGAATTGCCTGCGCGTTACGGGGTCCACGCCACCGGTAGGTTCATCGAGGAATAGGACGTTCGGCTCGTGGAGCAGCGCAACCGAGAATGCCAGCTTCTGTTTCCAGCCCAAGGGCAGGTCGCCCACCCGTTTTTTTGCCTGAAATTCCAAGCCTAGCCGTTCAATGAGTGCGTCACTTTTGGATCGGAGCTGCCGGTTATCCAATCCATATATCCCGCCGAAGAATCGGATGTTTTCCTGTACGGTAAGGTCTTCGTACAACGAAAATTTCTGGCTCATGTAGCCGATGTGCTGTTTGATTTGTTCGGTTTGGCGATACACATCGAATCCGGCAACGGTTGCCTTGCCGGATGTCGGCCTGGACAATCCGCATAGCATCCGCATCGCCGTCGTTTTGCCAGCGCCGTTGGCGCCTAGGAAGCCGAATATTTCGCCTTTATAGACTTCAAATGTAATTTCGTTGGTTGCGACGAAATCGCCAAACTGTTTGGTCAGCTTTTCGGTGCTGATTACTGTTTCTGTGCATGTCATGTGGTAAGCATTTTAATGAAGCAATCTTCTATGGTCGGTGTAATCGGCTTCACTTCGATATCCCTGAGGCCGGCCTTTGTCAGGACATTCCTTAGGTCTGTTGCCGCGTCTCGGCTAGCAGCACCCTGAGAGTCCACGTGGATATATTCGCCGAATATATAACCAGTAAAAGGTGGCTCATGAGTAGCCAATACTTGGTTAACACGAGGCATGTCAGCGGCTTTAACGGCGTACAGCACGCCGGGGTATGTGCTTATGATACCTTCGGGCGAGTCGATAGACAGTATCTTACCGTGCTGGATAAGCGCGATACGGTCACATATCGCCGCTTCGTCCATGTACGGGGTGGACACCACTACGGTAATGCCCTGCTTTTTCAGCTGCCTGAGTATTTCCCATAATTCCTTGCGCGACACCGGGTCTACCCCTGTGGTCGGTTCATCGAGAAAAAGTACGGTCGGTTTGTGGATAAGTGCGCAGCAAAGGGCGAGCTTCTGCTTCATCCCTCCTGAGAGCTTGCCCGCGCGGCGCTTCTTGAAAGGCTCCAGCTGCACGTAGATGTCTTCGATGAGGTGGTAATTTTTTGCTACTGTGGTATTGAATACCGTTGCGAAAAACCGGATGTTCTCTTCCACGGTCAGGTCCTGGTATAGGGAGAAGCGCCCTGGCATGTAGCCTACCTGGTTCCGGATATGGCGGTAGCCGCTTACCACGTCGTAACCCGCTACGGTAGCCTGGCCGCTGTCCGCCCGCAACAGGGTGGCCAATATCCGGAAGATGCTGCTCTTACCCGCACCATCCGGTCCGATGAGACCGAATAATTCCCCTGCCTCTACTGTAAAAGAAACATCCGTTACCGCCTTTACAACCCCTTTGTTGTAGGTCTTTGTAATGTTGCTTAATGTAACCATTTCTATTGCCGTTTCAAAACCGAACTTCCCCGTACATGCCGATTTTAAGCAGTCCATCGTTCTTTACGTTGATTTTGGTAGCATAAACAAGGTTCTCCCGCTCGTCTTTGGTTTGGATGGTCTTGGGTGTAAACTCTGCTTTATCACTTATCCAAACCAACGTTCCCGGATATTCCCGGTAACCTCCATCCGCATCATCTACCAATACGGTTACTTGTTGGTTTAGCCGGAGCCGGGCAAACTGTGGACCGGTAACATATGCCCTTAGGATGATAGAAGATAAATCCGCCAGTTTATACAACGGCTTTCCTATGGCGGTAGTTTCGTTGGTTTCCGCATATTTAGTCATCCCTTAAATTCTGTACAACACACTAACAATCAGTAAAA
>NZ_JAMXAY010000020.1 GCF_025460835.1 Parapedobacter soli
AATACCGTGAAAAGGTGCTAAAACTTTAAAAGCGAAATCCCTGCCGTGAGAAGGGAATAGTTGCGAAACAACATTACCTTTGCAGCATGGCCGGTATCTATTTCCATATACCCTTTTGCAAGCAGGCATGCCACTATTGCGATTTCCACTTCAGTACATCGCTGAAGTACCGCGATGACATGGTGGCAGCCCTATGCCGCGAGGTGGCGTTGCAATCAGGTTACCTCGTTGGTCAGGATGCCACCATCGAAACCATCTATTTCGGTGGCGGGACACCGTCGTTGCTGGCCGCCACGGACATCAATCGGTTAATCGATGCAGTGGGCATTCATTTTGATATCTGCCCTGACGCCGAGGTCACCATCGAAGCGAACCCCGACGATCTAAGCGACGCTTATGTAAAGGAGCTGCGGGCCACGCTAATCAACCGGTTCAGTATCGGTATCCAGTCTTTTTTTGAAGAAGACCTGCGATGGATGAATCGGGCCCACAGCGCTGCCGAAGCCCACAGCGCTATCCAACGGATTCAAGATGCAGGTTACGCCAACATAACGGCCGATCTGATCTATGGGTACCCGCTCTTGTCCGATGATAAGTGGCAATCCAATATCGGTCGTCTGGTGGAAACAGGTATTCCCCATATTTCCGCCTATGGCATGACCGTCGAACCGCGTACGGCGCTTGCGGCATTCATCCGTAAAGGCAAGCAATTGCCGATGGATGAAGGGCAGGCCGCGACCCAATTCAACCAATTGATGGATACATTAACGGCCGCGGGGTTCATCCACTACGAAATTTCTAACTTCGCCAGACCGGGGAACGTTGCCCGCCACAACAGTAACTACTGGAAAGGGGTGCCCTACATCGGTATAGGCCCGTCGGCACATTCGTTTGACGGCCGATCGCGCCAATGGAATGTGCGTAACAATGCGCATTATATGAGGGCGATACAAACAGATACCGTGCCTTACGAAAAGGAAGAGCTGACTACGCCCGACAGACTCAACGAGTACATCATGACTGCTTTGCGGACAATCTGGGGGCTTGATCTGGGCGTTGTAGAAAGGAGATTTGGCAGCCATTACCGACAAACACTTGATGCTGTGTTGCCCCAATTCGTATCAAATGGCGACATCATGCTCGAAGGGCCGGTGGTTACCCTCACCAGAAAAGGGAAATTGTTTGCCGACCATATCGCAGCCGAATTGTTCGTTGATCAAGAAGCATGAGCGGATAGCTTGTCGTTGAAACGCGACAAAATGAGACGAACGAGCGATAATTTTTTGTTGCAAGGCATTGTTATGCTTGCATCTTTGCGATTATCCTTATATTCGCCTCAAATACATTAAAACTGGCTCCTAGTCGGTTACGCTATCAATAATATGTCGAGAAAACGCATACTCATCACCGGTGCGGCGGGCTTCTTGGGTTCACACCTGTGCGACCGCTTCATCAAGGAGGATTACCATGTCATCGGCATGGACAACCTGATTACAGGCGACCTCCGCAACATCGAACACCTCTTTAAGCTGGAGCATTTCGAATTTTACAACCACGACGTGTCCACGTTCGTGCACGTGCCGGGCAAGCTGGATTACATCCTACATTTTGCTTCGCCAGCCAGCCCGATCGATTACCTGAAAATCCCGATACAGACACTCAAAGTAGGCTCGCTGGGTACGCACCATCTGCTGGGCCTGGCCCGGGCCAAGGGTGCCCGCATCCTGGTGGCCTCCACCTCGGAGGTATATGGCGACCCTACCGTGAGCCCGCAGCCCGAAACGTATTGGGGCAATGTGAACCCTGTGGGGCCACGCGGGGTGTATGACGAAGCGAAGCGCTTCCAGGAGGCCATTACCATGGCTTATCATACCTTCCACGGCCTGGAAACGCGTATCGTGCGTATTTTCAACACCTACGGCCCGCGCATGCGGCTCAACGATGGGCGGGTGCTGCCGGCCTTCATCGGGCAGGCTTTGCGCGGCGAAGACCTCACCGTGTTCGGCGACGGTTCCCAAACACGGTCGTTCTGCTACGTAGACGACCAGGTGGAAGGGATCTACCGCCTATTGCATAGCGATTATCCCCACCCCGTCAACATCGGCAACCCCGATGAGATTACCATCAAACAGTTCGGGGAGGAAATCATCAAACTCACCGGCACCACGCAGCAGCTGGTGTACCGCGATCTGCCCGTGGATGACCCGAAACAGCGGCGGCCCGACATCACAAAGGCCAAGGAACTGCTGGGCTGGGAGCCTAGGATAGGCCGTGCCGAAGGATTGCGGATTACCTACGACTACTTCAGGTCCCTGCCTGATAAAGAGATAAAACACAAGGATTTCACATATTATAATAAAAAATAAATGAGCAAGATATTGGTAACGGGCGGTACAGGTTATATCGGGTCGCACACGGTGGTCGAACTGCAGCATGCCGGCTATACGCCGGTGGTGGTCGATAACCTGTCGAACTCCAACATCGGTGTGCTGGACCAGATTGCGAAAATTACAGGTGTGAAGCCCGAGTTCCACAATTTTGACCTGTGCGATGACGTTGCTGTGCGCCGGTTTGTGGCCGCGCAGCCTGATATTACCGGCATTATCCATTTTGCGGCTTATAAGGCCGTGGGCGAGTCCGTGCAACAGCCGCTCAAATACTACCACAACAACTTTTTCTCGCTGATCAACCTGCTCAATGCATACCGCGACAAACCGGTAAACTTTGTATTCTCGTCAAGCTGCACGGTATATGGCCAGCCCGACGAGCTGCCGGTAACGGAGGCTGCGCCGGTGAAGAAAGCCGAATCGCCGTACGGCAATACCAAGCAGATTGCCGAGGAGATCCTCTCGGAAACTGCCGCCGCCGCTGGCAATTACCAGGTGATATCGCTCCGGTATTTCAACCCTGTTGGGGCGCACGATACGGCATTGATCGGTGAGCTTCCTTTGGGGGTACCGCAAAACCTGGTGCCATTCATCACGCAGAGCGCTATCGGCAAGCGGGGACCGATTACCGTATTCGGCGACGATTACAATACGCCGGATGGGTCGGCTATCCGCGATTACATCCATGTGGTAGACCTCGCCAAGGCACATGTGGCTGCCATAAAACTGCTGGAGCGGGGCAACCCGAACGGCAACTATGATGTATTCAACATCGGTACCGGCCGGGGCAACTCCGTATTGGAGGTAATCCGCGCGTTTGAGGAGGCAACCGGCGTGAAGCTCGACTACCGGATCGGGCCGCGCCGTGCCGGCGATGTGGAGCAGGTATGGGGCGATGTCTCCAAATCGACTGCCGAACTGGGGTGGAAAGCGGAGCTGGGAATCGCCGATATGATGCGGTCGGCATGGAAGTGGGAGCAGTACCTGAAAGATAATCCGCTGACGTAATAGGGGGTAAATGAAACTTAATCAACAACCGGCACTCAAAAAAGCTATCCTCGACCTCCCGCAGGCGCAGAAAGATAGGCTGTTGGTGCGGTTGATTAATAAGGATCCCATGCTGGTCAAACAGCTGCATTTCCAATTGCTGGAAGACGAGAGCGATCTGGATGAACGTACCGAGGTGCTGCTCGGGAAACTGCAGCAGCTGATCGACCGGGTGGCAGGGTATATCCCGAATACCAACCAATCCCGCAACGCGGACAGCCTCATGGGGGAGCTGAAATACGGAAGCGGGCTGATCAATGAGCATGCTGCCATTACGAAAGATAAAATGAGTGAAGTACGATGCCGGCTGTTCCTGGTATCCCAGAGCTTTACCCACTTTGGCCAGCTGTTTGAGCGGCATTTATACAGATGGAATGACCGGCTGCTGAATTACCAGACGGGTCGGCTCAAGTACATCCTCGGGAAATATGATAAGCTGCATGAGGATCTGCAGTTTGAGTTTAGAGACGAATTAAATGATGCATTGGCCTTTGCGTACCAATCGGGCATGGAACCCTATATGGAAGCACAGGGCTTACCTAATGAAGTATGAGTAATCCAACAAAGAAGATCATTGTAACCGGTGGAGCCGGGTTTATTGGCTCACATGTGGTACGTAGGTTGGTAACCACCTACCCACACTATGAAATCATTAACCTGGATAAGCTTACCTATGCGGGTAATCTGGCTAATCTCAAGGATATCGAAACGGAGTCCAATTACCGATTCGTGAAGGGAGACATCACCGATGCTGCATTCATCACCGAGCTATTTACAACAGAAAAGCCCGACGCGGTTATCCATTTGGCGGCCGAATCGCACGTGGACCGGTCGATCAGTAGCCCGAATGAGTTCGTCATCACCAACGTGGTGGGTACGGTGAACCTGTTGAATGCAGCCCGCGGACAATGGCAAGGGGCGTACGACAAGCACCGTTTCTATCATGTGTCTACCGACGAAGTGTATGGTGCGCTGGGGGATACGGGGATGTTTACCGAGGAAACCCGCTACGATCCCCATTCGCCGTACTCAGCCTCCAAAGCGTCATCAGACCATTTTGTGCGGGCGTATCACGACACGTACGGATTGGACATCGTTATCTCAAACTGCTCTAACAATTACGGGTCACACCATTTCCCGGAAAAACTGATTCCGCTGGCCATCAACAATATCAGGAATAACAGGCCGGTGCCGGTTTACGGCAAAGGTGAGAATGTGCGCGATTGGCTGTGGGTGGAAGACCATGCGCGGGCCATCGACGTCATTTTCCATCGGGCTGCTTCGGGTGAAACCTACAACATCGGCGGGCATAATGAGTGGACGAATATCGATTTGATACAGCTCCTATGCCGTATCCTTGACCGGAAATTAGGTAGGGCTGAAGGCGAATCGGCCAAGCTTATCACGTTTGTCAAAGATCGGGCCGGGCATGACCTGCGCTACGCCATCGATGCAAGCAAGCTGCAGCGTGATTTGGGCTGGGAGCCCAGCTTGCAATTTGAGGAAGGCCTCGAAAAAACGGTGGACTGGTACTTAGCCAATGAAGATTGGCTTAACGATGTCACATCGGGGCACTACCAGCAATACTACGAAGAGCAATATACGAAGCGCTAACGGGGAATCAATCCGGCCTTCAGGAGGAATGCAGCATCTACTTGCTTATCGATGGCTATATAACCGGGATAGTTGAGCTGCTTGTTGCCCAGCGCAAGGGTGGGCTTGATGCTGAACGTGAGATTCACCTTTTCGTCGGTAGCCCCATCGCGTGCGCTTTGGATGAAAGCGAGCAGTTTTTGGAGCGTTTGCCGGTCGGAGAGGAACTGATATACATTGGTTTGCAGTTTCACGGGCACAACGACCGTCTCGCCTGCCGGTACTTCGATGGGGAGATCTGAGGTGCCTTCCAGTACTTCCCGGCCCTCCACCGCAATCTTATAAGCAAATTGTTGGATGCCCGCGAGATTGTTGGTGGGGTTGGTGACACGTAGATTCAAGATTCCCGATAGGGGGATGTCGCGATTAAGGAAGCCCAGGGCCACTCCGGGAAGGCGGCTGATATCCACCCGTCCGTTTGCAACGAGTTTGTTGATGTCTGTGCCGGCAAGGTACACGCTATCGGCCGATACAAATGTGTATTGGCACTTTTCAAGTGCCCGCAGGGCTTTCGCTTGGCGGTCTACACCACAGCCGGCTAGCAGGAGTGCCATCCCTGCAATTAACACGATAATTCTCATAAAGCTGCACGCACAACATTGGGGCCAAACTTACTTTTTTGCCTGATTTATCCGACGGATTGTCCATAATGGCGAACTTCCGGTAATATCCGGAATGCCGCTTCATTGTTTTCATGACATATTCCTTTCGTTATACCGCTATAAATTGGCACGGGTTAAGCCAGAATGGTTTTTTATTTTCGGCTCAGGTATTCTTTGGCGGTTAACACGGGCATTTCTTTTTGCCTGAAATCTTTTTTGTTCCGGGTAATGATAACGTCTGTAACGATGTTTGTATCGATGAAAAGCTTGTCCACTAGGAGTATTTTTGGTTCAAATACGCGTGGTAGTCCTTTCTGTAATCTGTTTCCTCTTCATTTGGAATTACACCGGTCAGGCTCTCCACCAATGCACTTACCTTCGTGTCTTTTTCTTCCCTTTTTGTCAGGGAACTTATATAGTTTTCGATGAGTTGCGATAAGCTAACCTTATGGTTTTTCGCATACTCTTTTGCACTTTCAATGATGTGCTTATTTAAATTCAACGTTAGTTTGTTGTTCATGTCCGCGTTGCTATACGTGTTAAATTGAAGAATAGTTGCGTGATGTACAAATTCTTCTGAGTTAAAAGTCACGTGTCAGCTCAGTCAATTTTTCGAAGCCTTAACCATCAAGCATTCCCTACCTTTTACGTACCTTTGGAAAATCGGATTCGAGGCATGGATGGTGCCGGTATTATGACGACACAAATACAGTAGAGAAGGCATGTTATTTAAGGAAATCGTTGGCCAGGAGGAGGTCAAAAAGAACTTGCTCAACACGGTGCACGAAAACCGGGTAAGCCATGCGCAGCTTTTCCTTGGCCCGGAAGGGTGCGGCAGTTTGCCACTGGCGGTGGCCTACGCCCAATACCTCAATTGCGAGAACCGTCAACCTAACGATAGCTGTGGCGAATGTCCTTCGTGCCGTAAATACAACAAGCTCATCCATCCCGACCTCCACCTGTCCTATCCCTTTTTTGCGAAGCATAAGGAAGATACCGCGGCTACCTTCGCCGACACGTGGCGCAAAGCATTCTTAAGCAACCCATACATGGGGATGGGGTATTGGCGCGACCAGTTGGAAGCCGAAAACAAACAGGCTAACATCAATATTGCTGAAGCCCACCACATTATCAAGAAGCTGAGTCTAAAGGCGTTTGAGGCGAAGTACAAGGTGCTGATTATGTGGCTGCCCGAGTATTTGGATACGCAAGGCAATGCCTTGTTGAAACTCATCGAGGAGCCCCCGGCGAACACGTTGTTTCTCTTAGTAGCTGAAAATTCGGATAAGATATTGAATACGATCATATCGCGCACCCAGCTGGTAAAGATAAACCGGCTGGACAACGAAAGCGTGAGCCGTTATTTGGCCGATGCCTACCGTGTAAATGAACAACAAGCGGCAGAGATTGCTTTCATCAGCAATGGAAACCTGCAACAGGCCATCGATTTATTGACTGAAGATAATAAAGGCTATTTTGATGTGATGGTGCGCTGGTTACGGTATTGCGTGGTGGATGCCGGCGTAGACGTGATCAAGATTTGTGAGGATGAATTGTCTAAATTAGGCCGTGAAAATCAAAAAAGTTTCTTACTTTACGCCATTAATATGATGCGGCAGGCGGTACTGTTTAAGGCCGATATGTCGCAATTGATCCACTTGCCGGAGGCGGAGTTGGGCTTTGTGAGGAAATTTGGCGGGCATTATCAACTGAGGCAGGTGGAAGAGACGGTTCGCCTGCTTGAAGAGGCGTACTATCATATTGAGCGCAATGCAAATCCGAAATTATTATTTTTAGATTTATCTTTGCAGCTCGTTTTAATATACAAGTATCAAACGTTCCCGGCAAGTCGGGACTCTATATATAGCGATAATTATGGGATGTAGCGGTTGCTCATCCGGCGGCGGGTGCGGTACCGGTGGTACTCCACCGGCAGGTTGCGAAAATCACGGTACCTGCGGCACGAGCGGATGTAATAAGTTGAATGTATACGATTGGCTGGCCGATATGGACATGCCAGCAAACTATAAACCTTTCGATATTGTGGAGGTCCGGTTTAAAGGATCTCGGAAGGAATTTTATGTAAACCATGAGAACCTCTACCTCGAAATGGGTGAGATGGTCGTGGTTGAACCCAATACGGGAGGGTATGATATCGGCCACGTATCGATAACGGGCGAGCTGGTACGCTTGCAGTTGAAAAAGAGTAAAGTAGCCCCCGAAAGTGTAACCAAAAAGATATACCGCAAGGTAACCGATGCTGACATCAAAAAATGGCAGGCAGCGAAAGACCTGGAATGGGAAACCATGCACCGTGCACGGAAGCTAGCCTTGGATCTCGGCTTATCGATGAAGATCAGTGATGTAGACTATCAGGGCGACAAGACGAAGGCCACGTTTTATTATACGGCCGATGGCCGCGTCGACTTCCGTGAACTCATCAAACGTATGGCGGAGGCTTTCCGTATCCGCATCGAGATGCGCCAGATAGGTATGCGGCAAGAAGCCAGCCGGCTGGGGGGGATCGGTTCGTGCGGGCGGGAGCTATGCTGTTCTACGTGGCTCACTGATTTCAAAACCGTATCCACTTCGGCGGCACGTTACCAAAACCTGTCGCTCAATACCCTGAAGCTGGCCGGCCAGTGTGGCAAGCTCAAGTGCTGCCTAAACTACGAACTGGATAGCTACATGGATGCGCTCAAGGATATCCCCAATAACATCGAGCGGATAGAGACACAACGTGGAACGGCATTCCTCCAGAAAACGGATATTTTCAAAAAGCTGATGTGGTTTAGCTATCCCGGCGAAGAAAGCTGGATCCCACTGACAACGGACCGCGTAAAGGAAATCAACCAGCTGAATAAGGAAGGGATAAAACCGGAAGAGATCGGCGCAGTGGAGCTGGAAGAAGTAGTGGAAGAGAAACCTGTTAGCTACGATTACGAAAATGTGGTGGGACAGGATAGCCTCACCCGCCTGGATGACCGCAACCGGAAGAAACGGCGGGGGAATAAGGGCAAGCGGAAGCCCGACGGCATCCGGCCTGAGCCGAAAGCGGAGGGCAAAGCCCGTGCTGCTGGGCAGGGTGGTCCCAGAAAGAGTGATGCGCCCGATGCGGAAGCGAAGCAGAAATCAAAACGGCGTTTCCGCGGTAATAACCGCAGGGGGAAGCCGGGTGGACCGCAGCAACCGGGAGCCACACCAAACCAGTAAACTATGCGACTCGGACACACAGTTTTGCAGTTGAGTCTTTCTTTGGTGGTATTGGCCGCATCGTGTACCGACACGGCCGTTCTCGATAAGAATATGGCCATTGCCGACAACACGTGGTATTACGACAATCAGCCCGAGCTCATTGCGCACATTACCGATAACACGCGTCCATACAATATCTATTTGAACTTACGCCATACACCAGACTATCGGTATTCGAACATATTCGTATTGATACACCGGTCGGGACCGGCCATGGCCGATACGACCGCGCGTATTGAGCTGCCTCTCGCCGAGCCTGATGGACGTTGGCTGGGCCGTAGCACCGGCAGTATGTATGCCTACCAGCAGCTCATTGACGAAAATGTCCGCTTCCCGGATACGGGACAATATTATTTTATCATCGAGCAGAATATGCGTGAAAACCCACTGCGCGAGATTACCGATGTGGGTATACGTATTGAACCGATGATGCCCAACGAATAACCGTAGAAACTGCGTATAATTATCGGTCCCCTGACCAGGTAATCGAGTACATGTCGGGGAATCAGCAATCATAGCAACAGATGTGTACATTTAGAAAAGCACGACCCGACGACCTGGCCCAAATATGGACAATTATCCAGCAGGCAATTGCCCTGCGGAAGGCGGATGGCAGCGACCAATGGCAGGATGGCTACCCCAACCCAGAGGTTTTACGCAACGATATCGATAAAGAATCGGGGTTTGTATTGGCCGATGGTGGCACTATTGCCGGCTATTGTGCCGTGATGATCAACGACGAACCGGCGTATGCCAATATCGAAGGAAAATGGCTTTCTGACGGTGATTTCGTTGTATTCCACCGCATCGCTGTTTCCAAAGACCACCTCAGGAAAGGATTAGCCAAGAAGATGATGGAGCATATCGAAGCATTCGCTGTGAGCAACAACATATATAGTATAAAAGCGGATACAAACTACGATAATGCCGCGATGTTGCGGATTTTTGAATCGATGGGATACGTGTACTGTGGCGAGGTGTACCTGCGTGGAAACCCTAGAAAGGCATTCGAGAAACTGCTTCCGGCAACCGGTTGACCACAAACATCAATACTGCCCTGTGCTCAACAATACCAGCGTACAGGCTTGCACGGTCTCGATACCATGTTCCTTTGCCAAAGCTTGCAGTTCGGGGTTTTCCGTGCCGGGGTTGAAGATGATGCGCCGAGGGCGCGTTTCCACGATATAGTCGTAGTATTCGGGTTGGCGCGGTGGACCAATGTATAGGGTGATCGTGTCAATATCAGGTAAAGCGGCCGCTGCACGCTGTATTTCCACACCTGCCGAAGCTCCTTTTTTTATACCGATATTGACAATCTCATGCCCGGCGTCAACCAACCGGTGCGCGGCCAAGTAGGCATAACGTGCCGGATTGGTGGTGGCGCCCAAAATCAATGTCTTCTTTTTTTCTGTACCCATACCTTGCAAAGGTACAGCTATTCTGCCATATACTCCCCTTCAGTAGAATAGGCCCCCTGCCGGATTACCGGCATATCCACGATGTGGTAGAGCTCATCCAGGTGGAGTAGGCTGCCGTTGGCCAGGTTGGTCAGCAGCACGATGGTAATATCTTTGGTGATGTCTCTAACATAAATGTTCCTGAAACCGTGCCACCAGCCCGTGTGGTACACTACCTGGTGGTTGTCCGTTTCATAAGTACGCCAGCCGAAACCGTAGTTAAACACGTTCTTCGTGGGCTTGCTATAACCAGCATAGGCCGAGTCGAGCGTCTCGGGTTTAAGCAGGCGCCCATCGCGCAGTGCCCGGTCAAAAAGGTATAGGTCTTGTACGGTACTATATATCCCCTTATCGCCTACGGGGCCGTCCTGGAAATTCTGTACTACCGACCGGCGCCATACTTTGTCGTGCCCAATCACCCCCGTAGGTATCTTTTCATATACAGCCTTGGAGTAAACAGCAGTGTGCTTCATACCCGCAGGCGCAAACACGTTTTCTTTCATGTATACGGCAAAATCCTGGCCCGTGACCTTCTCGATGATAGCGGCCAAGACCATGTAATTAGTGTTATTGTAAAAAAAACGCACATCGGGGTTAGCGTATTTTGCCGGTTTGTGCGCCGCCAGCAGTGCCATCACCTCCGCATTGGACATCCCCTTTCGCTGATCGGGCCAAATTTCTTTCTTGTCTGTAAAGTAGAGGTAGTTCGTAAGTCCCGACCGGTGCGTAAGCAGCAACTTGATGGTAACATCCGGGTAGGGAAAATCAGGGAAAAACTCATCCACCGTTTGGTCCAGCCGGATCTTACCCTCCTCTACCAGGCGGAGTATACCCGTAGCCGTAAGCGGTTTCGATACCGAGGCCAATTCAAACTGGGACGTAATTGCCAAACTATCTTTCATCAGGTAGTCCGCCCAGCCGAATGTGTTCTGGTAGAGCACCTTTCCCTGCTTCGCTACCAATACATTGCCGTTGAAGCCCGACCGGCTATGGAGCCGCTGCATGAAAGCATCGATACGGCCGTCGGCCTGTGCGGGGTCATACACCAACGCCAGGCTGTCGAGTTCGTGCTGCTTCCGCTCGGCTTTCGCCCGCTTCTTTTCAGTAGAAGTGCACGACACCATGGATGTGCCGGCAAACGCAATTAGCAATACAAAGAAAAGGCTATGTTTGAACAACGGTTTTACAGTAACTTCCATACACGGCCGCTAAGGTATTGCAATCAACTTGCAATAGCAACTATTTTAACATTGGAAATGAAAGTCGCGAGCATTTATTTATAACCATTCTAAATATCTGTGTTTTACACAGTTCTGACAGAGGTCGGGAGTGAGATGTTGTACTTTTGTTTCCGAAATTAGTGAGCATAGTATAGCCTTGAAGAATCTTAAAGTCATAGCATTTACCCACAAACACGTGGACCTTAAGGATTTAGGAAGCCTTGTCATTTCCAATGAAGAGTTGGAAAGCAGGTTGATTACCTTGAAGAATAGCCTTGACATTCCTGAAGTTTTTTACCTCGGTACGTGCAATCGTGTGGAGTTCGTGTTTTATGGTGCTCATGAGTTGAAGCCGGCGTTCATCAAGGAATTTATGCACAAGCTCAACTTCTGCGTTCCCTCAGACCAGTTGGAAGGCTATTTGGATCAGGTTAACACGTACGAGGGTCTCGAGGCATTGAACCACTTGCTACGGATGTCGTGCTCGTTGGAAAGCTTGGTGGTGGGTGAAAAGGAGATCCTGGCACAGGTGCGTAAAGCTTACGAGCGCTGCCGGCAGAGCGGCTTCACGGGTGATTTTCTGAGGATGGTGATGGACCGGCTCGTGAAAACGGCTAAAGAGGTGTATACGCATACGCGCATCTCCCGCAATCCGGTTTCGGTGGTTTCACTCGCCTACCGGAAACTGCGCGAAATTAAATTGGAAGACAACCCGCGTATCCTGATCGTGGGTGCTGGAGAGACCAACCAAAACATTGCCAAATACCTCCTGAAACACCGGTTTTCTAATTTTGCGGTATTCAACCGTACACTCGAAAACGCGCGGGCACTGAGTGCCGAATTAAACGCAAAGGCCTACCCGTTGAGCGAACTTCCACATTACAAGGAAGGCTTTGATATCCTGATAACCTGTACGGGTTCGCCCGAAGCGATTATCGACAAGGAGCTATACCGGTCACTTCTCAATGGTGATAAAGATAGGAAGGTAATCGTTGATCTGGCGATTCCCAACGATGTTCATCCCGAAGTATTAGAAGACTATCCGGTGCACTACATCGAGGTAAGCAGTCTACAGGCCATCGCGTCAAAGAATTTACAGGAACGTTATGATGAGCTGGCTCATGCTGAGCAGATCATCGCCGACAACATTCGCGAATTCCTTCCCATCCTCAAACAGCGCCGTGTGGAGTTAGCTATGCGGGAGGTACCTGAGAAGGTAAAGGAGATTCGTTCTTTTGCACTCAATGAGGTCTTTGCCACAGAGGTCGGTGCGCTGGATGCTAATTCGAGAGCAGTGCTCGAAAAGGTAATCGACTATATGGAAAAAAAGTACATCAAGGTGCCCATGGTTATGGCTAAGGATATCCTGGTCAAAACAAACCATTCGGATATCCATTAGCTCCACCACCTGGTGTCCGAAACATGCAATCTTTTAATTTATCCGTTCGGATAACGCCCGACATTCGTTAAGTTTGTGTATGCTAACAGATGAACCCCTGACTAAAACGGCTTCTACAGCGACAGAGATGGTAGACCGTACACTCGTTATCGGCACCCGTGGGAGTGAATTGGCCTTATGGCAAGCCAACTATGTGAAAGACCGATTGGCCGAGATTGGCGTGAATGCAACGCTCAAAGTGGTGAAGACCCAGGGCGATATCGTGCAACACCTACGTTTAGACAAGTTGGAAGGAAAGGGCTTTTTTACCAAGGAATTGGAAGAGGAGCTCATCAACGGTACCATAGACCTTGCTGTGCATTCGCATAAAGATCTCCCTACGGTGCACCCTCCCGGCCTTACCATTGCTGCGGTGACAGCCCGCGAAGACCCTTCCGAGCTGCTCATTATCCATAAAGATTGTGTAGACCCGAAGAAGCGCCTGGTGCTCAAGCACAACGCTATCGTGGGTACCTCTTCAAATCGGCGCAAGGCACAGTTACTGGGGATGCGGCCGGACCTGGAGTTTGATGACCTCCGCGGGAACGTGTTGAGCCGTGTCCAGAAACTCCGCGATGAGAATTTCGATGCAATCATGCTTGCAAAGGCGGGGATTACCCGCGTGAACGTTGACCTCAGCGACTTCCACGTGGAAGAGCTTCCGCCAGTAGAAATTATACCGGCCCCCGCACAGGGAGTTTTAGCCGTACAGATCCGAGAGAATGACACCCAGCTTGCAGACGTGCTGCAAGCCATAAATGATGGCGCCGTGGCAGAAACCATTGCCGTGGAACGCAAAGTGCTGAATCTTTTTGATGCCGGCTGTCACGCACCGCTGGGGTGCTACTGCCGTAAACAAGATGGAATATATGAGGTATGGACTTCAATAGCTGACGACAGTGAAGAGTTCCCAGACCGTCTTTATGTTGCTTCTGAAAGCACAGAGGGCCTCGCGGAGCGGATTGCTGCGAAATTTGATAAAGATAGAAAGCTACCGGCAAATGTATTCATTACACGTGATGTATCGGAAGCTAGCTATTTTTACCGTGCCATGGCCAAACACGGCATCAAGGTAGATGGTCGTTCACTCATCCGCATATTTCCGATGATCAATAAACTCGATCCGTATATCTTGAAATATGTTGATTGGATATTTTTCGCCAGTAAGAATGGCATTGAAAATTTCTTCAAACTGCAACCGCGGTTGAGCAAGCGTACCAAATTTGCGGTCATCGGCAGGGGTTCTGAAGAGATGCTGAGACAATTTGGCCATACTCCCGACTTTTCGGGCGAAAGGCTGGGTATCAATATGGAGGAAATCGCCGCGGAGTTTGCAAAAATAGCCGACGGGACCACCGTGCTTATCCCCCGGGCCAAAGATTCATTGGAAACCATCCAGAAATCACTTACGGCCGATACCAAGGTCATCAATTTGCCGGTTTACCAAACACGAATCGATACTGACGTGTCCAAGTCGAATGCTGATGTGCTGGTATTCACCAGCCCATCAAATGTAGAGGCTTATTTTGCGGACAACCTGGTTGATCCCGGCCAGCAGATTATCTGTATCGGCCGATCCACGGGCAAAAGAATAGAAGAGCTCGGGCTATCCTATACATTGCCCTATTCGCCCGATGAAATCGGTCTTGCGGAAGCTGTGTTCGGATTGGATTATTAAGGATTGTGAACAACTGAGATTAGACACAGATACAAGCAGATTCCCGGCGGTAATGAACGTACTGCGCGGTAGTCCAGTAATGATTTTAATATGTTAAGAAGACCTAGAAGGAACCGCAAATCTGCGGTGATACGGGATATGGTGCAGGAAACGCACATCACTGCGTCGAACCTGATTTTCCCCTTATTCATTATCGAGGGAAATAACCTCAAAACGGAGGTCGCGTCGATGCCGGGTATTTATCGCTACACCATCGACAACCTGCTGCGCGAAGTGGAGCAATGCATGGAGCTGGGCCTCCGGGCATTTGATTTATTTCCGAACATCGACGAATCGCTCAAGGATAAGTATGCGGCCGAAAGTACCAGGGAAGGTAGCCTTTACCTCCGTGCTATCGCCGAGGTAAAGCGGCATTTTCCCGAAGCATGCGTGATTACCGATGTGGCGATGGACCCCTATAGCAGCGATGGGCACGATGGGGTGGTGGAAAACGGCGAAATACTTAACGATGAGACCCTCGTTATCCTAGGCCAGATGGCACTGGCACACGCGCGGGCCGGAGCCGACATCGTAGCTCCATCCGATATGATGGACGGCCGGATTGGGCATATCCGCAATGTGCTTGACGAAAACGGGTATACCAACGTGTCGCTGATGTCGTATACGGCCAAGTACGCCAGCGCTTTTTACGGCCCCTTCCGCGACGCGCTCAACTCGGCGCCGAAGCACGGCGATAAGAAAACGTACCAAATGGACCCGTCAAACCAGCGTGAAGCACTGATTGAAGCAGCGTTGGATACGCAGGAGGGGGCAGATTTCCTGATGGTCAAGCCCGCCCTCGCTTATTTGGATGTAATCAAGCTGCTCCACGATGGTTTTGACATGCCGATTGCCGCTTATAATGTGAGCGGTGAGTATGCCATGATTAAGGCTTCTGCGCGCAACGGTTGGCTCGATGAGCGCCGGGCCACGATGGAAGTCCTTACGGGAATCCGCAGGGCCGGAGCCACGGCGATACTTACATACCATGCCAAGGAAGTGCTGGAAAATAAATGGCTTTAAAAGGATTGATGATCGATGATTAACCATTGACAATTAACAATTGACAATTAACCATTAACAATTAACAATTAACAATTAACAATTAACAATTAACAATTAACCATTGACCATTAACAATTGACCATTAACAATTAATAAAGATGTTAGATGCATTGAAGAAAGCCTTCGGCGGAAATGACGAACCTCAATCGCCGTCTGGCAAAAAAAACGATATTACCCGAGAAAAATCGGCCGAACTTTATGAGCGGGCGCAGCAATACTTCCCCGGAGGTGTCAATTCGCCGGTACGGGCGTTCAAATCGGTATATGGCGTCCCCCTATTTGTCGACCGGGGCGACGGTTGTTACCTGTGGGATGCCGATGGCAACCAGTTCATCGACTACTGTTGTTCCTGGGGGCCGCTGATATTGGGCCATAACCACCCCAAAATCCGTGAGGGTGTTACCCAGGCTCTCGGAAAGGGTCTCAGCTTCGGTGCACCTACCGCGCTGGAAAACCAGCTTGCAGAGTTGATTCTCCAGCATAACCGGTACATCGAAAAAATCCGGTTTGTCAGCTCCGGTACGGAGGCCGTAATGTCTGCCATCAGGTTAGCCCGGGGTTACACAGGTCGCGACAAAATAATCAAATTCGAAGGGTGTTACCACGGCCACTCCGATTCGTTGCTGGTAAAGGCTGGTTCCGGACTGGTGACTTTCGGTGAGACCTCCTCTTCCGGTGTCCCTAAAGCATTTGCCGACGAAACCATCGTTATCCCCCTGAATGACCGGACTGCTGTGGAAACTGCGTTCGCACAATTCGAGGGGCAGATTGCAGCGGTAATCATCGAGGGCGTACCAGCAAACAATGGTTTGCTTATCCAGGACCGGGAATACATCCATTTTCTCCGGGATATCACCCGCCAGCACCAAGCGCTACTTATTTTTGATGAGGTCATCACCGGGTTCCGCCTTGGGTTTGAGGGTGCAGCTGCTTATTACGAGGTGCACCCGGATATCATCACCTATGGCAAGATTATCGGCGGCGGCATGCCCGTAGGTGCCTACGGTGCGTCGAAGGCACTAATGGGTCACATCTCGCCGGATGGGGCGGTTTACCAAGCTGGCACCCTGTCAGGCAACCCGGTAGCCATGGCGGCAGGGATTGCCCAATTGACGGTGCTTAAAGGTAATAATTTTTATAAGAACCTCCATACGAAGACGACCGAGTTTGTAGCGGCTATCCAACGGTATGCCGCGGCGAAGAACTACCGATTCAAGGTATTCCACATCGGTTCTATCTTTTGGTTTGCATTTACCGACAAAGAACGCATTGCCGCTGCAAGCGACATTGACCACGGTAGCATGGATTACTACAAAGCGTTCCACCGCGAGTTGCTTAATCGCGGTATATACCTCGGTCCCTCGGGATACGAAGTAGGCTTCGTATCAGCAGTGCATACGAAGGTGGAGCTGGAAAAAACCAAGCGGGCGATTTTCGAAAGCTTGGATGAAGTATTCCGGGTTATGGCAGCCCCGAAATCATAAACCGAAATACTGTTTGGCGTTATAATAGCAGATATCCTGTATCACCTTGCCTGTCCACTCGATATCATCGGGTAGCAGGCCCCTGTTGATATCCTCGGCAAACAGGTTGCAAAGCAACCGCCGGAAGTATTCATGCCGCGAATACGACAGGAAACTGCGTGAATCGGTTAACATACCAACGAAACAGCTCACCAGTCCGATATTCGATAGGGTATTGAGCTGTTGGGTCATACCATCCAACTGATCCAGGAACCACCAGCCCGACCCGAACTGCATTTTACCCTTTACCCCGGCCGCTTGGAAATTACCCATCATTGCTGCGAAAACAGCATTGTCGGCCGGGTTGAGGTTATAAACTACCGTTTTGGCCAAGCGTCCGTCTTCTTCCAGGGTATTGAAAAAATGCTGCATGGCTTGTGCTTGCTGGAAATCACCGATGGAGTCATACCCGGTGTCGGCGCCGAGTTCACGTAATTTGCGGCTATTGGTATTGCGGAGCGGACCGAGGTGAAACTGCTGCACCCATCCTTTATCGTGGTACACTTTGCACAATTCGGATAATACCACGAAGGTGAAAGCTTCTTCATGCTCGGCAGCTAAACGGTCATCGCCTGCCAGTACCTGTTTGAACACGTCGTCTAGCGAAACGGCTGTTTCCAGTTGTCTAGGAAGGGAGTTCAAGCCATGGTCGGCGATGCGGCATCCTTGGCTATGGAAATAATACAGTCTGTTCCATAGCGCATCCAACAACGTATCCAGATCTACAATGGCTATGCCGCTGCTGGCCTGCAACTGTTCGATATAACGACGGTAATCGTCGCCTTTACTGAGCTGGAACACCTTGTCTGGCCGGAATGTCGGCAAAACCTTTGTTGCAAACCCCGATTCGCTGATGGCCCGGTGATGGTGCAGATCGTCTACCGGGTCGTCGGTTGTCCCCACCATCTTCACTCCGAAATGCTGCAGCAGTTCGCGGGGGGAGAACCCCGGTGTTTGTAATTGTGCCGACGCTGCATCGAAAATACGGTCGGCATTGTCAGGCCCCAGCAACTCGGTGATGCCAAAAGGATTTTTGAGTTCCATGTGGGTCCAGTGGTACAGCGGGTTACGTAGTGTGTAAGGAACCGCTGCTGCCCATTTCTGGAACTTTTCCCGATCGGTGGCGTCGCCGGTTATGTACCGCTCGTCCGTACCCAGCACCCGCAAGGCCCGCCATTTGTAATGGTCGCCGGCAAGCCAGATCCGGGTGATATTTTCGAACCGATTATCGGATGCGATAGTATCCGGGGGGAGGTGCGAGTGGTAGTCGATGATGGGCAGCTCTTTTGCATAGTCGTGATAGAGCCGTACTGCTTGCTTTGATTGAAGCAAAAAATTATCTTGAAGAAAATAAGCCATAGTTATGAGGTTATTCAATTGTTTCCAACGATGCCGAGTTCCAGACCGCGGAGTTCGGCCAATCCACGTAGGCGGCCAATAGCCGAATAGCCGGGGGCGGTCGTTTTGGCCAGATCATCCAGCATCTGGTGCCCGTGGTCCGGCCGGAAGGGGATAGCTTCAGCACGTTGCTGGTTTTCTGCCACCAATGCCCGCACCACTGCGTACATATCGACATCGCCATCCAGATGGTCGGCCTCGTAAAAATTGCCCTGCCGATCTTTTTTAACATTACGTAGATGGGCAAAATACACACGTGATTTTACGGCATCGAAAATATCCGGGAGATCGTTGCCTGCACCGGCACCCAACGACCCCGTACAGAAACATATCCCGTTGAAGGGTCGGTCTAACGAATTGATGATATATAAGAAATCATCCTTATTGCTGGCGATGCGTGGCAGGCCGAGGATGGGGTAGGGCGGATCATCTGGGTGTATCGTCATCCGTATGCCCTCTTCTTCACACACATCTGCGATAGACGATAGGAACCAGATCAGGTTTTTGCGCAGTCCATCAAAGCCGATGTCGGCATACTCACGGATACTTTCCCGCAATTCGTCCAACTCAATGCTCCGTTCGCCCGGAACACCCATCAGCACATTGTTTTTGAGCCTTTCAATCGCCTGCGGCGTATATGTTTCAAACCTTTTTTGGGCTTCGGCACAGATTTCTTCTGGATAATCACGTTCGGCACCTTCCCGCTTCAACACAAACAAGTCGAATACCGCCAAGTCATTCCAGTCGAAATACAGGGCTTTGGCCCCATTTGCCATCTCCAGGTCCAGTTGGGTACGGGTCCAATCCAATACGGGCATGAAATTATAACAAACGGTCTTGATGCCCGCTGCTGCCACATTCCGCAGGGTTTGCCTATAATTGTCTAAATAATGCTGTGCATCTGTACGCCGGGTTTTGATTGCTTCATGTACCGGGACACTTTCCACCACGGCCCATTTCAACCCGGCAGCTTCAATAAGAGCTTTACGGCTGCGTATAGCCTCTAACGGCCAAACCTCGCCGTGGGGGATGTCGTGCAGCGCCGTCACGATTGCTGTGGCGCCAGCCTGTTTAATATCCTGCAACGAAACGGTATCGGCGGGGCCATACCACCGCCATGCCTGTTCAAGTTTTTCTGCCATTTCCATATATTGATCACACCCCACTCCAAGCGTTGAACCCGCCGTCTACCAGTATGGTTTCGCCCGAAATAAAGCCGGAGGCATCGCTCAGCAAGAAAATCAGCGTGCCGGTGAGTTCCTTCGGGTCTCCCAATCGTCCGAATGCGGTGTTATTGACGAACCGTTGGGCGCGATCGGTGTATGATCCATTGGGGTTGGTGAGCAACGTGCGGTTTTGTTCTGTGAGGAATACGCCGGGAGCGATTGCATTCACCCGCACTTTATCACTGTACCGCTGGGCCAATTCCACGGCCATCCACTTGGTATAACCCTCAATTGCACACTTGGCCATATTGTAGCCCATTACACGGGTAATGGCTTGCTGGGCTGCCAGCGACGAGATGTTTACGATGGAGCCTTTCCCTTTCTCAGCGATTACTCTACCGAAAATGTGGGTAGGAATTACCGTACCAAAAAGATTAAGCTCCACAGCTTTCTGCGTATCGGTTATTTTAGCATCGAAGAGGTTCTGGTCGGGTCCGATCGTTGCGCCGGGGATGTTTCCCCCGGCGGCGTTCACGAGGCCATCTATTGTACCCCAGGTATCTAATATTTGATTTTTAGCTTGGTTTACGGCTTGCTCGTCCAGCACGTCGGTAAGTACCGCGATAGCTTCGCCGCCATTCTTTTTAATGGCTGCCACGCGCGCGTCCGCTTTTTCCCGGTTTCGGCCCAGCACCGCCACTTTAGCACCCGCCGCAGCAGTAGCCAAAGCAAACGATTCCCCCAAAACCCCTGTGGCGCCTGTAATCACTATCACTTTACCGCTTAAAGAAAACTGTTCTATTCCATCCATAGTTTTTAGAAATAAGGTCTATCGTCCATTTAATCCCCAATATTAGTCAAAAATGGATGGAATGATGACACCTTTTCACAGAAATATTCACGAAAACGTTGTAGGCAAACCGGTATACCGATGCGCCCAACTACGGCATTTACAAAAATTTAACAAAATTATTTTAAGTTGTCGTTTTAAAGCGATACTTTTGCATCCCCAACATTGGAAGGGCTTACGTATTGAAAAATAATTAATTACAAAAATTATAGATATGACTAAGGCAGAAATTATAGCAGAAATCGCAAACAAAACTGGACTGGAGAAAGTAGACGTTCAAGAAACGGTTGAGGCTTTTTTCAAGGTCGTAAAAAACGCAATGATTGGGGGTGAAAACGTATATGTTCGGGGTTTCGGTAGCTTTGTCGTAAAGAAAAGGGCGGAAAAAACTGCGCGGAATATTTCAAAAAACACCGCCATCATCATCCCTGCGCACTATGTGCCGACTTTCAAGCCTGCTAAAACTTTTGTTGAGAAGGTAAAAGCTGGCAACAAGTAATTTTGCAAGCAAGCAATTCACATACATACCCATGCAGCAACAGGCCAAACAGGTAATCGCCATTACATCCGTCGTAATTTTGATGGGCGTGTTGTTGGCGCAGCCTATCAAAGGTTTGGTCAATGAAAACAAAGAGGCCGCGAGTAGTGCCGCTGGCCCGCAGGTAACGCTTGAATCGGTGTCGCAAAGAGCCAAGGAGGGACTGAACCCCAGTATCATCCAGGAAATAACCGCTATAGAGGCGGAGCTGCAGCAAGCAGCTGATGCGGATAAGCGTAGCCTCTTGCGCCAACTTGCCACCAAGTGGGACGATGTGAATAAACCTGCCCCGATAGGTTTCATCTATGAAGAGCTGGCTGGACTCGATGGACAGTTCGACGATTGGCTGAAAGCTGGCGACGCTTACCGGGAGGCCTATGCCAATCTGCAAGATACCTTGGTGGCTGGGGCGCTCAACGAGTACGCGATCCATGCATACGAAAGGGCCCTGGAACTCGATTCTGCGAACTTGGACGCCAAGGCGGGGCTGGGCAGTGCTTACGTAACGGGCACAGCAAACCCCATGGCAGGCATCACATTGCTCCGTGAAGTAGTCAACGTAGATCCCACGCATATCGGTGCCAATAAAAGTTTAGGTTTATTTTCGATGCAGTCGCGCCAGTTCGACCTTGCCATCGACCGGTTCAACACTGTTGTATCTCAACAACCCGATGCTGAATCTTATTTTTACCTGGCAACAAGTTACGAAAACATTGGGCTGAATCGTGAGGCTATCGCCGCTTTTGAAAAAAGCAGAGATTTAGCAGCCGATCCGACCCTGACCCAGTTTATCAACCGTAAAATTGATGAACTGAGTAAATAATCATTAATATTTATTCATTTAAAAAAATTAAGCTATGCCAAGCGGAAAGAAGAGAAAAAGACACAAAATGGCTACCCACAAACGTAAGAAACGTTTAAGAAAAAATAGGCACAAGAAAAAATAAGCTGCCTAGCATAGTCCCACTTCCGGGATGGGGTATATAAATGAGCGTGGTGGCATCACCGCAGGTGCATCCACAATAGAACTCTGCCCCGAAACCGTTTTCGGAAGATCGAAATGGGATATGGATTAAACGTATTTTATTGTTTTATTCAAAGCAGGTTATTATCCTTTCACACATGACCACGACGAAGCTATTATTGTACCGTTTACGATGATTGCCTGCTTTGCAAAAGGAGTAGCTGTTGGTAAAGGAGTTAATTATCGATTCGGCTCCCGAAAGGGGGGTCACTATCGCTTTACTTCAAGACAAACAGCTTGTAGAGCTTAATAAAGAACAAGCAAACAACAACTATGCTGTAGGAGACATTTACCTTGGTAGGATAAAGAAAATCATGCCGGGCCTTAATGCTGCCTTTGTAGACGTTGGTTATTCGAAAGATGCGTTCTTACATTACCTGGACTTGGGCCCCCAAGTGCAGTCGCTCATCAAGCTCACCAAGTTAGTAAAGAAAGGCAGTTACAAAGAGAAACTGCTCGATAGTTTAAAATTAGAAAAGGACATCAATAAAGCCGGCAAGATATCCGAGGTGTTGACCCGGAATATGCTATTGCCTGTTCAGATAGCCAAGGAACCTATTTCTACCAAGGGACCACGGTTAAGCTCTGATCTGTCCATTGCGGGAAGGTATGTTGTACTGGTCCCGTTTTCAAGTGCGGTGTCGATTTCCAAGCGAATCAAAGGCAACGCTGAGCGCAACCGATTAAAGAAGATCGTAGAGAGCATCAAGCCTACGAACTTCGGTGTGATTATACGTACTGTCTCAGAAGGGAAAGGCGTTGCCGAACTGCAAAAAGATTTATTGGATCTTATTTCAAAATGGGAAGTGCTTACCAGCCGTCTGCGGACGGCGGAACCGTCGCAGAAAGTCCTTGGCGAAATGGACCGGACATCGACCATTTTGCGCGACATCCTCACCGATGAGTTTTCGCATATCTATGTCAACGAGCAGGCTATTTACGAAGAAACCCGCTCTTATGTGCAAGAGATTTCGCCCGATCTGGAGAAAATCGTCAAACTATACAAACACCGCGAGCCGATTTTTGAACACTTCGGGGTTGAACGCCAGATTAAGGCTGCCTTTGGTAAAACCGTCAACTTACACGGTGGCGCTTACTTGGTTATTGAACATACCGAGGCGTTGCACGTTATCGACGTGAATAGCGGCAACCGGACGGCCAATAAGGAAAACCAGGAGGAAAACGCATTGCAGGTCAACATGGAGGCAGCCAAGGAAATCGCCCGGCAGCTTCGCCTTCGCGACATGGGTGGCATTGTGGTTATCGATTTCATCGATATGCATAAGCCTAACCACCGTAAGGAACTGCATACCTACCTGAAGCAGTGCATGGCAGCAGACCGTGCACGGCACACCATACTGCCACCTAGTAAATTTGGCCTGGTACAGATTACGCGGCAGCGTGTGCGGCCCGAAATGACCATTGTTACCAATGAGAAGTGCCCGGCATGCGATGGCACAGGCGAGATACGATCTAGTATCGTACTGATGGACGACATCGAAAACAACCTGAGTTTCATCTTGCAGGAACAAAACGAAAAAGATATCACACTGTGTGTGCATCCGTACATTTATACGTACCTCAAATCGGGCTTTATCTCGCGGCGGCTGAAGTGGTATTTTAAGTTCGGTCGTTGGATCAAGTTGAAATCGGTTGCTTCGTATTACCTTACCGAGTTCCATTTCTTCAATGGAAAGGAAGTCGAGATCAAACTTTAATTACTATGGGGCGGCATCATTGGCCGCCCCTTTTCTTTTAACTTCGCCACCACCTCGGTGGCCATCTCGGCTACCGATCCATTAGCCAACCAATGGATTTTAAGCCCGTCTCTCTCCATTTTGCGGAAATAAGTCATCTGCCTTTTGGCAAATCGGTGTATCTCCGTATTCAGGCGCGCAAAGAACCTTGGATAATCCAGCTCGCCCAATAGATAACGCGTTGTATACTTATACTCCAGTCCGTAATACATCAGCCGCTCGGGAGGCACCCCCTTTTGTAGCAACTGTTTCACCTCTTCAACCAGCCCTTCGTCAAGCCGTCTTTCAAGCCGCTCGGTAATGTGTTTGCGTCTAATTTCCACAGGCGGATTAATGCCAAAAATCACTGCGGGGACCGCCACATGCTGATTTGCTGGTAGTGCTTGGTATTGGCACCATTTGCAGATCTCAATTGCCCGGACAAGCCGTTTCTTCGTGCTTGTATCGGCTTTGAACCCGGGTGGTCTGTTAAGCTTCTGGAGCATCCCGATAAGGTCTTCCCTCGGAAGGGCTTCAAGCCTGCTCCGCTCCGACGCATCGACCGGAATATGGCTGAAATCAAGCCGTTGCAGCACCGATTGGATATATAATCCGGTACCGCCGCACAGGATAGGCCGTTTGCCATGTCTTTCAATATCTGCCAGGGCTTCCTGGACGTCGCTGCGGTACTGGCTTACATGGTAGGTGTCGCCGGCCTCGCGGATATCAATCAGAAAGTAAGGGACAGCCCCATAGGCGTCTAGGTCTTTCCCCGTGCCGATGTCCATGCCACGGTACACCTGCCGGGAGTCGGCACTGATTATCGCCCCATCAATTTGCTTGGCTACCTCAACCGCCACCCGGGTTTTCCCGGAGGCGGTGGGGCCAAGTATCACGATGAGATCCGAGGAGGGGGTCACACCACGAATTTAGTCCATTTCTCGGATGTGCCGTTGCTGGCTACTACATTTTCGATGAATGCCATGCCTCTTACCCCTTCATCGACCTGGGGGAAGTCCAGCATCTCAGCAGTCGGCGTTTCGCCATTGATTTTCGCCGACACCGTAAGCACAAAATTGCGGTAGATATTCGCGAATGCCTCCAATAGCCCCTCGGGGTGCCCGGACGGTACGCGCGTATTATGTACGGCGAAGCTGCTCAATGCATACGGCGCGGCATACGCATTGCCTGTACGAATATACTGGCGTGGCTGGTCGAGCATCTTTACAACGAGGTTATTGGGGTCTTCTTGTGCCCAGTCTATCCCGCCTTTCTCGCCGTACACACGGATACGCAGTGCGTTTTCCTCGCCTGCCGAGATTTGTGAGGCTATCAGCACACCCCGGGCTCCATTGTCGAAGCGCAGCAGCACGTTGCCATCATCATCGAGCATCCGTCCTTCTACCAGTGTAGACAAGTCGGCGCAAAGCTCCGTGATTTTCAGGCCAGTCACATATTCGGCTAGGTGGGCAGCGTGGGTGCCAATATCGCCCATAGATCCGCTCTTTCCCGATTTTTTCGGGTCGGTGCGCCAAGCTGCCTGGGCATTGCCCTCTCGCTCTGACAGCCGACTCAACCAGCCCTGCGGATATTCCACTACCACTTTCCGGATTTTTCCGAGTATGCCATCCTTAATCATTGCCTTGGCCTGCTTCACCATCGGATAACCACTATATGTATGGGTAAGACACAGCAATTTGCCGGTACGTTCAACAATCTCCTTCAGCTCTTTGGCCTCTTCGAGCGTAAATGTCATCGGTTTCTCGATGACCACATGGAACCCGTTTTCCAAAGCGAGCTTGGCTGGTTCAAAGTGGACGAAATTGGGAGTTACGATGGTTACAAAGTCCATGCGCTCACCCTCCGGAAGTTGGCTCTCCTTTTCGATCATCTCTTGAAAGGTAAGATAAACCCGGTCGTCCGGGATGAATAGCGCCTTCCCCGAGTCGCGCGCGATATCCGGATTGATGCTAAATGCGCCACATACCAGCTCCACTAAGCCGTCCATATTAGCTGCTATGCGGTGTACCGCACCGATGAAGGCGTCTTTACCTCCTCCAACCATGCCCATACGAAGTTTTCTGTTCATCTGTTTTCTATATTAAGGGTTAATAGTTTCATAAAATAAAATCTGCCGAATATACTAAAAATCTAATATTGCCCCCGGTGTATACAGTGCTTTGACCAGTTTGATGCTCCCGCTGTTCGAAACCGGTACGTACCCTTCTTCCACGCGCTCACGGGCAGACTTATCCTTGATTTCCGGTGGCAATGTACTTTCATAATACCGCCGCATCGTATGCCCATCTACCCAGAATACCTGTGGCGCTATCTCCCCCGCAATCGTAAATCCTACTTTGTGATAACTAGATCCATCCGACCAGTCTTTATCGGCATACGTCATGATATCGCCGGGGTTAAAGTCCCGCTGGAAGCTCTCGAGTAGCTTGCTGAAGCCACCCACCACATGCACGCCCTGCTTATGGCAAAAACGGAGCAATTCGAAAGACCGGTAATCGGCTGGTTTGTCTGCCATGTGCCTGCCCCCACTGAATATAGCTACCGCTACCAGATCGCCTTGGTGGTAAAGCCCATAACGGTATTTACCCGGCAACGCCACTTGCAGGTGGTGTTCTTCTAAAAAAGATATGGACACGTGTTTTTCTATCCTTGCCACCACGGTATCGCGTGCATGGATACGCTGTGTTTGCCCAAACAGGGCTGCAATGCGGTTGATTAGCAGATTTGGCCGTGTAAGCCACGTATCTTCATCTATATGGATACACCGGCCATGGCCACCGACCGGTACACGCTGTTTGGCACCGTATAGGTAATACGCAACACGGATGCCATCCCTTTCGGGATATAGCAAGCATACCTTTTCCGATAGGGCCATCAAGTTGAACTCGCACTTAAGCTTATCCTGCAGTGCTGAGAGAAACCTATAAAAAGAAGCATTTACTTGAAACATAAGACATAGGTAAATGGATTACGAAAATCAGAAAAAACACAAGATATAACTATTTCTTGCGCAAATTACCGATATTCGTCTACTATGAAAAGAAATATTATGGTGTTGTGCATTTTGATTGGTATGCACGCAAATATGACTATATATGCTCAACCAGCCATCCGCATGCGCACAAACCATACCGTCTTACTCAACAACCAACTTAATACCATCCCGTTGCGGGGCCTGGCCGAACGCCATACGGCACTGATAACCCACCTTGGTGATCCTATATCTATAGTTTTCGGCAACCAGCTCAGCCGATATGCACCCATCGACCATTTTGATATTGCCGCCTCGGCCGACCAATACCAAACCCTTGACGAGCAGGTAAAGTTCTACAACACGATTATTTTCGCTTTGCCAACCGATGATCTGGACGACCGCCGCCTGTTGCGGTTTATCACCACTCAGGCTGTGGGTAAACAGGTGATAGTGGTGTTGTTTGGCGATGGAACACGGCTGAACACCTTGGATTTCGTTCATTTCCCAATCTTATGGAATCCCGAAAAAACCGAAGCATCGGCGGCGGATGCCGCGATGTCTGTTTTTGGCGGGGTGGCCTGTACGGCTAAGCTGCCACGGTCGTTTTCCCCACGGTATGCAACCGGCGCGGGCTATACCACTGCACAAACCAGGTTGGAATATACCGATGCCGCCACACTGGGTATCGACCGGGCACGCCTCGAGGCCGATATCGACGACATCATGCGTGAAGCCATCCGTGAGCGTGCCGTACCCGGGGCGGTGGTGATGGCCGTCAAAAGAGGCAAAGTCATTTTTGAGAAATCTTACGGTTACCACACCTATGAGCAGGACGAGCCGACAAAAATATCGGACATCTTTGATATGGCTTCCATAACGAAAATCACGGCTACTACCCCCACCGTCATGCGCCTCACCGAACGTAACATCATCAACCTCGATAGCACCATGGGCTACTACCTGTCACAGGCACAGGCTACCAATAAAAGCGGCACGGTCTTACGGGATGTGATGCTCCACGAAGCCGGCTTTATTCCCTACATACCGTTCTATCGAGAGCTCAAGCCCGACGACCTCAGCACCGATTCATCGGCAGCTTATTCGGTAAAAGTGGCCGACGGGTGCTATATCCGCACCGGGTATTACGAAGAGGTGATGTGGCCCATCATGCTACATTCTAAGCTTAATGCTACTGGTGAATACGTATATAGCGACATCAGCATGTATGTGATGAAAGAAGTGGCCGAACATCAAACAGGCATCCCAATCCAAGATTATATACAGCAGGAATTTTACCGCCCCCTGGGTATGCAGACAGCAGGTTATCTCCCCCGTCTGCGCTTCCCGAAGGATCGCATTGTTCCCACCGAGTACGATAAAACCTTCCGGAAAACCCTCCTGCAGGGGTATGTGCATGATCAGGGCGCAGCCATGGCCGGGGGCATCGCCGGCCATGCTGGGCTCTTTGCCACGGCAAATGATTTGGCCATTTACGGACAGCTACTCCTCAACCGGGGTAAGTATGGAGGCGATCGGTACTTCAAAGCAGGAACGGTAGATACCTTTACTTCCAAACAGTCGGCAACCAGCAGGCGGGGGCTGGGGTTTGACCGGGCCGATCCGGATACGAGTGCCGCCTACCCGTCTAAACTCGCCTCGCCCGCCACGTTTGGCCATACCGGCTATACCGGTACTTGTATATGGATAGACCCCGAAGAGCAGTTGATTTATATCTTCCTTTCCAACCGGGTACACCCGGTAGTAAGCACCAAATTGTACGAGTTAAATGTACGCAGCCGGATACAAGACACGATTTACGAAGCAATCCGCGCCAAATGAGCTCGCTATGAATAAAAGTCTGTTGTTAGTTGCCGCTATGCTCTGTACAAACGAACTGCTTGCACAGGATGCCCGACGCATCCACGAGGCTGCCTTGGTTATCGATACGCACAATGATGTCCTTTATCAGTCGGTTATGCGGGGAAAGGATATCGGCAAGCGGATAAACTCGGGCCATACCGATCTTCCACGGATTAAGGAAGGCGGTATAGACGCGCAGGTCTTCGCCGTGTGGTGCAGCGGGAAGTTCGGCAAAGGTACAGCATTCGCTTATGCCAACAAGCAAATCGACGGGTTGATGAGTGTCATCCATAACCACCCTGATGTAATCGCCCTCGCGACGACTGCGGAGGACATACGGACCCTTGCCGCACAAGGTAAAACCGCGGCGGTGATCGGTATAGAAGGGGGCCACATGATCGAGGACCGTATAGACTACCTGGATAGCCTATTTGCGCGGGGGGCACGCTACCTAACGCTTACCTGGAACAACAGCACCGAATGGGCAACGTCGGCAACCGATGAGAGCCGGAACCCGGGCAAACTTAAACATGAGGGCCTTACCGATTTCGGGCGGCAGATCATCCATAGGATGAATGAATTAGGTATGATGGTGGATCTGTCGCACGTGGGCAGGCAGACTTTTTCCGATGCGATGAAAACCACCACCAAACCGGTACTTGTATCGCATAGCAATGCATATGCGCTGATGGCCCACCCGCGCAACCTCCGCGACGACCAAATCAAGGCAGTAGCCGAGAATGGCGGGGTAATCTGCCTCAATTTTTATTCGGGTTTCCTCGACCCGATGCATTATACGAAAATCAACCGCTTGTACGAGAAATACGTCACAGCGGACGACAGCATAAAGCGCTCAAGTGATACCAAATTCGACCTGCTGCCCGCTGTGGCTAAAGAGCAGCTACGACCGCCGTTGTCGTTGCTGCTTGATCATATCGATTACATGGTAAAAACAGCAGGCATAGACCACGTGGGTATCGGCAGTGATTTCGATGGGATTTCATCCACCCCGTTAGGACTTGATGATTGCAGTGATTTTCCCCGCCTCACCGAGGGTCTCGTGCAGCGGGGATATTCCGAAGCGGATATACGCAAGATACTAGGTGAAAATGTATTGCGTGTGATGGCCGCCCAAACAAATTAACGATGGCAAAGACCAAGACCACTTTTTTTTGTCAAAATTGCGGATATGAATCGGCCAAATGGCTTGGTAAATGCCCATCGTGTGGCGAATGGAACACATTTGTGGAAGAGGTGGTGGCACGCTCCGGTTCGCGTACCCCCGAATGGCGGACATCGCCGGCTATGAAAAGGCCGTCGCGTAAAGCAGCTGTGATACATGAAATCGAACACGTAGAGGAGAGTCGGCTGGTTACCCCTGACCAAGAGCTGAATCGCGTATTGGGCGGTGGTATCGTCCGCGGTTCGCTGGTACTCATCGGTGGTGAACCGGGCATTGGCAAATCCACGCTGATGTTGCAGCTTGCCCTTACCATGAAGGCTAAAACCTTGTACGTATCGGGCGAGGAAAGCGAGCAGCAGCTGAAAATGCGGGCTGAGCGCATTTCCCAGGCCTCCCGGGCCAACTGCTATATCCTTACCGAGACAGCCACGGCAAATATCTTCAGCCAGATCGAGTCGGTTGCCCCTGATATGGTCATTATCGATTCCATCCAAACGCTGCAGTCTGCCCATGTGGATTCGGCGCCTGGCAGCGTGTCGCAGGTACGTGAGTGTACTGCAGAGCTCCTACGTTTTGCCAAAGAAACGGACGTACCGGTATTCATTGTTGGCCACATCACCAAAGACGGCAGCATCGCTGGGCCCAAAGTATTGGAACACATGGTTGATACGGTCTTGCAGTTTGAAGGCGACCGCCACCACGCCTACCGCATCTTGCGGGCGGTTAAAAACCGGTTCGGGTCGGCTTCCGAATTGGGTATCTATGCGATGCAGGGTTCCGGCTTACGTGAAGTGAGCAACCCGTCGGAAATCCTGCTTTCGCAACGGGAAGATGGTGCCAGCGGCACTGCGATAGCCGTACTGTTGGAAGGAGTGCGGCCCATGCTGATTGAAGTGCAGGCGTTGGTGAGCAACTCAGCATACGGCACACCACAACGTTCATCTACCGGATTCGATACCAAGCGGATGAACATGCTGCTCGCCGTTCTCGAGAAGCGCTTTGGTTTCCGCCTCAGTGCCCAGGATGTATTCCTCAATATCGCGGGTGGTTTGCGGGTAGAAGACCCGGCGATTGATTTGGCGGTCATCATGGCAATCATCTCTTCCCAGCAGGATATTGCTATTGCTACCACAGTCGCTTTTGCCGGCGAGGTAGGGCTTTCCGGTGAGATACGGGCGGTAAATCGTATCGAACAGCGAATAGCAGAGGCGGAGAAGCTCGGTTTCGAGGCTATCTATCTTTCCAAATATAATACCAAAGGGCTCGAACCCCGAAATTACCGTATAGCCATTAAACCCGTGGCCCGGGTGGAGGAGGTGTTCCAGGCCATCTTCGGGTAGCTCAGACCAACTTTTGGTGTGTTTTCCACCAAAGGTCGGGCATTTCACCCGAAACGGCTGTTTGGTAATCCTCATACCGGCAGGGCACCAGGTGGTACCGTTCGTTGACTGATTTCGATCCCGAGTAAGGGACCTGCATCCACCACCGATCGGATTTCTTGCTTTTCACAAAAACCAACTCATAGGCGTCGTTGTGTACACTGGTGCGGTAGGTGATGTAAGCCGACTTGGGAATAAGCGGGGCATCGTGCTTGCGGTTATAGAACCCCTCGATAAAATACCACACCATCTGGGCTAGCAGCATAGCCGTCTGGCCGCGGGTATCGTGTAGGGGGTTATATTCATAAAAACCAATCGATGTGAGTTTGTCACTCATCCCTGCATACCGGCAAATCTGGCACGCCTCGTCACCGAATAACCCATTGACCGTGGCATAGGCATTCCCGGGCGCATCAGAAAACCGTATTGCCCCCACATCGAAGCTCATCATATCGGCTGAACGGATAACGGGTTCAACCTGATCGACCTGACCGGCGATCATCCCAAGCCGTACCGCATTGAAATAGAGCTTCTCATACATGGCAATCGATTCCTTGCTCACGAAATAGGTCTGGTACGCCAGGTTATTCAGGTTGAATAGATAATCCGGCTCGTGTAAGATAATGTGGTTGATGTAAGTCTGCGCGTTCAAGGGTGCGCTTTCGGTTTGCTCCTGGTCAATGTCAAACCGGGAATCAACGATGGATACTTCTACCCGCTGTTCGAGCTTTTCATAAGCCAGGTACTGAGCGTATGTGATATCCTGTCCGCCACCGATGATGATGGGGAGGATACCCGACTTGATAAGTTCCTCGCATACCGTTTTCACAGCGGCATACGTATCGGTTACGTTCTCACCTGCGCGGATATTTCCCAAGTCGGCCAGCCGCAACCTGTAGTCGCCTTGGTAAAGCCCGTATAGGTGACCCCGGATGGTATTCGCCCCATCGGCACAACCAAGGTTGCCCACGGCCATCCGGTCGTCCATTACGCCAAACAATGCCAAGTCCGGTTTTTCTTCTTCCAAATCGGGGAACTCTTGGTCGAATATACGTATGGAAGCGCCGATCTGCGATCGGAAGAACCCATTGGAGGGTGTAAAATCCTGGGGAGTAACGGGCGAAAAGAAAACTGATAAGGACATGCGGCAAATATCCATTTATTACCTTACTTTTGAAAGCATTATTACCAAACTATACTGAGTCGGTGGTTTTAGTAACAGGCGGAACAGGTTTTCTTGGTTCAACACTCATCAAACGATTACTCGCATCGGGCATAGCCGTCCGGGCTACCAAACGTGAAACGTCGACGGTCCCCGCAACGCTTATTGGCCTCCCCGCGCTGCAGTGGGTAGATGCCGATATCAATGATTTCTTTGCGTTGAGCGACGCCTTTATCGGTGTCAGGGAGGTTTACCACTGTGCGGGGATGATATCTTACGACCCGGCCGACAGGAACCGGCTCATCACCGTAAATGTAGCCGGGACAGCAAACGTGGTCAACCTCGCTTTGCAACACCAAGTGCGTCTGCTGCATGTCAGCTCCATTGTAACCATCGGCCTGCCGAAGCACAAGGATGAAGCGGCGGAAGACGACCTATGGGAATATTCATCGCATCAACCGGGATACGCTGTTTCGAAATATGAGGCTGAAATGGAAGTATGGCGGGGAATTGCTGAAGGGCTTGACGCGGTTATTGTAAACCCAGCCCTCATCATCGGGGCTTCTGCCCGAGCAGAAGGGGGCGACAGCAGCGGGGCAATTTTTACGATGTTGCGTAAGGGGCTCAATTTCTATCCCGATGGGTCGGTCGGGTTGATCGATGTCGAAGACTCGGCCAAAGCCATGATATTACTCATGGGCGACCGGGCGCTAACGGGGCAGCGCTTCGTATTGAGTAATGTCAATATGACGTACCGTGAGCTGTTGGCCCGTTGCAGCGTCTATTTGGGCAGGCCAGCACCGAAATATCGGGCTACGCCGTGGATGCTCAGCATTGCCTGGCGGGCAGCCGGCATACTGGCCCGCTTCACTGGTAAACGTCCGCTCATAACGCGCGAAACCGCTAACTCCGCACGCCACCGACTTCGTTTTTCAAACCGGAAAATCATTGACACTACGGGTATCGTATTCAAGCCGATAGACGACACATTACAAGAAATTTGTACCACTTTGAAATAATAAATAAAATTGAAAAACTATTATATCATTGATTTTGACAGTACCTTCACCCAGGTGGAGGCATTAGACGAACTGGCCCGTATTTCGTTGGCCAACCACCCAGCCAGGGAACTGATTTATGAAGAAATCGAACGCCTCACCAACTTATCCATGAATGGGCAGCTGTCGTTCCGGGAGAGCCTTGCCGCTCGGGTTAAGCTGCTGGAGGCCAATCGTGAGCATCTTGCTAAGCTCATCTGGGTGTTGAAAAAGAAAGTGTCGCCGTCTTTTTCCCGAAACAAGGAGTTCTTCAAAAAGAATGCAGATAGTGTATTGATTGTCTCTGGAGGGTTCAAGGAATTTATCTTTCCCGTGGTGATCCCATATCATATCAAGAAAGAAAATGTATATGCCAATACCTTCACATTTGATGAAGCTGGTAATATTACGGGCTATGACGACGGCAACCCGCTTTCGGAGGAAGGTGGCAAAGTGAAGCTTTTACAGCAACTGCAACTGCCAGGTAAAATCTATGGCATTGGAGATGGCTATTCCGATTTCCAACTGAAAGAATCAGGCTTGATTGAGCGTTTTTATGCGTTTACTGAAAACATTGAACGCAAAAGTGTGTCGGAAAAGGCAGACCATGTAACCCCTAGCTTTGATGAATTCCTGTATGTCAATGACCTTCCACGGGCAATCTCCTATCCAAAAAACCGGATTCTGTGCCTCATTGTAGGCGACGTGCCCGAGATTGCGGCACATATCCTTAAGCGGGATGGTTTCTCTATCCGTGTAAAGGATACTTTTGAAGAGAAATACGTCAAAGACGTCGGCATGCTGTTGTTGGGTAATGATGTGGTCTTGGCCGACGAACAGTTGGCCAGAGCCGACAAGCTGAAGGTCATTGGCTACCTTGGCGACAGTAAACACCGTGTGAACCGCGATATATGCAACGACAAGGGGATCGTACTTTTCGACGACAAGAAAAACAAGAAGCGTAATGGTGAATTCATCCCGCGCCGCATGGCCGACTTTATCAATAAAGGCGACACTTACCTTAGCCGCAACTTTCCCAACCTGCCGTTGCCTAAAATGGAAAGGGCCCATCGGTTGCTGCACATCCACCGAAACGTACCCGGGGTTATGGCTCAGATAAATAAAGTCTTTGCTGAAAACCAGATCAATATCGTTGCCCAGTTCTTGATGACCAAGGGCGATATCGGTTATGCAGTAACCGATGTGGATACCCGGTACGACAAACAGCTGCTCCGGCAGCTGCGGCAAATAGACAATACCATAAAGTTCAGGGTGCTGTATTAAATGCCCATATCCGGGCGGGTGTGATGCACTTGTCCAGTGGGATATCGTAAGGAGACACATCACTGATTTCCTCCACGGCGTCGAACAGCGAGATGCCGATTTTTAACGTCGTGGTGGGGCATTCTGCCAAGAACCGGTCGTAGAATCCCTTTCCGTACCCAACCCGGTTCCCGTACTTATCAAATGCGAGCAGGGGCACAAATACAGCATCGATCTCCGTGGGTGGAACAGCCGTTCCGCTATCGGGTTCGGGAATACCCCAATGGTTGAGCGCCAACGTTGTGTCTGCTTCCCAAACGTAGTGTGTCATACTGTTGTCGCCGCGTACTGTTTTTGATAGCACCAGCCGGATGTAGGGATACTGCTGCCGGAGCCAATCGGCAATTGCATACGTGTCAGGTTCGTGGTTGCCGGCGATGGGGAGAAAAAGGTGTATGGTCCACTGGGGGTGCAATTCCAATGTTTTCACCCGAGCTATCAATTGCTCATTTAACCTCTGGGATTGCTCAGCCGAAAGTGCAGCCCGTTTTTCCCGGAATAGGGTTCGTAGTTCTTGTTTTGTAGATGGGCCCACTTATTTCACCCGCTCCACGTAATCACCGGAGCGTGTGTCTATCTTCACCCTATCCCCTTGGTTAATGAAAAGCGGTACCTTGATTTCCACTCCGGTCTCGACGGTTGCATTTTTCAATGCATTGGTTGAGGTGTCACCCTTTACCGCGGGTTCGGTATACGTTATTTCCAACTCCACCGTTGTAGGTGCCTGTGCCATGATCGGCTCGTCGCTTTCCATCGCCACCAACACCTGCATACCCTCTTTCAAAAAACGGGCTGAGTCGCCGAAAAGTTGCTTCGGGATGTTGAACTGCTCGAATGAGTTATTGTCCATTACCACAAACATATCCCCATCGTCATAAAGATATTGGTAATCGTTGGTCTCCACCCGGGCAATCTCCACCTCTTCGTCGGTCCTGAAACGGTATTCCACCAGTTTCCCCGTTTTGATGTTCCGCATCTTAGCTTGGTAAAATGCCCGCAGGTTTCCGGGGGTGCGGTGGATGTACTCGTCTACCGTCACCAGTTCACCATTGAAGCGTAAAATATTACCACTTTTTACTTCTGAAGCTTTGGCCATAATCCTATTGTATAATATGTCGCAAACTTAGATAAAGTTGCTTCGAAATGCAAACGTAACCGCAATGAAATGAAAATACGGCACCCTATTCAGACCCCCATCAGGAACTCGGTAAGGTTTTTATCGGGCGTTAGGTTTAACTTCTTCCGCAGCCGGTATCGCCTTATTTCCACTCCCCGCGTGGTGATATTGAGTAATGAAGCAATCTCTTTACTGCTCATATTCATCCGTAGGTAAGCACAAAGCTTCATGTCGTTGGGTACCAGCTCCGGATAGTCTGCTTTGAGCTTTTTAAAGAAGTTTTCGTGGGCTTCGTTGAAGCTCTTCTCAAAGATATGCCAATCGCGTTCATCACTCCGTGCATCTTCGATGATTTTGTTGATTTTGCGAAGCTGGTCGTTCGATAATTTTCGCCCTTCGCTATCGTGCAGCTGCAGTAGTTCATCGTATACATTATTCAGCAGCTCATTCTTGTAGACGATACTCATGGTTGTATTGGCAAGTTCACGGTTTTTACTGGCTAGCTCCCGCTTCAACTGCTCATTCTTGAGCTTGATTAAGCGTTGCTCATTTTGCTCAGCCTCTTTAGCCAGTATTTCGTGTTGCTTTTTCGCCATATTGGCCTGTATCAATTCCCGGTGTTTCTTGATCTTACGGGTATACCACGCACGGCCAGCAAATAATGTGGCTATAAATAGCAGTGCATATATCAGCCACGCACCCCAAGAGAGCCACCAAGGAGGCAAAATCGTGAATCTCAATGTGGCAATTTCTGACACTGCCCCATCGGCGGTCCGTGCGCGTACTTTAAAGATATATGTGCCGCGTTTTAGGTTTGTAAATTCTTTTTGGGCGGCCTCGCTCCATTCGGACCAGGTGCGCGAATACCCTTCCAGATAAAACTGGTACTGCAACGGTATGATGCTATACCAGGGTAGGGCATAACTGATGCGGATATTATTGTGCTTATAGGTTATCTCCGGATCGGAGCCAACGGTATACCACCGGTCAGAAAGACTATCAGTAATATTGCTCATAGCCCGGATGAGCGGTGAGGGGAGGTCGTGCTGCCGGGTTGCCACTGTATCGGTAGCAAGGTATATTGCAAAGCCATCATCAAGGCTAATCAGGTAGAGCCTGTCCGCCACCCGGTTAATGCTTTCATAAAATTTCATCATGCGCCCATTGAGTGCTGCAAACCGGGTAGAGTCTACTTGCACCTCTCCCCCCGGGCCGAAATGCACAAGTGCAATACGCGCTCGGTTGATAAACCAATACCGGTTGCTATCTGCGTGGATTACCTTATTGGAAAATGCGAACGAGCCTAGTTGTCCATTCAGCTGGTAGTAGGGGTAGAATCTGTCCGTAATCTCATCATGGTGATAAAAGCCGCTGTCGGTAGCGAATATCGGGTTACCCGCCAGTTCGAGCACGTTTACAAAGGTACTCGGTGGTAGTCCACTCGTCGTATCATACGCCTGGACATTGCTTACCTGCTGGAGCGATGCATCTATTGTCACGTGGCGCAATCCTTTGTAGCCGCTAGCCCATACTTCCGTGGCTGAGACAGGCATGATGAACTGGGTCGGATCGTTGTAGCCACCAATGCGGTTTGAAAATTGCCACCCTTGGGCTGCCCGTTTAAAAACGGCCAGTCCCGTGTAGGTTCCCTGAAGTAACGTGTTTGGTCGCCCCGCGGCACGCCGCAGTGTCCAGCCACCAGTGATGGGCGAGAGTTTTGTGATCCGGTTGCCCGATACTTTAAACGTGCCGTCGTTATGGCCACACAAGAGTTCGCCATCCATTACGGTTAGATCCCATACCTGGCCCTGCGACCCTTCCACCAGGGAAAAGGAAAAGGGATGGTAGCTGTTATCTACGGACCACGGGCTATAGAATAGACCTTGGTTGGTGCCAAGGTAAATATTGCCTTCGAAAATGCGCGCTGCATACACCGTGCCGATGCTACCTGTATTGTCGGCATAATAATACAATGGCGCATTGATTTCGATCCGATCTATCCCGTTATCAAGGCCTACCCATATATTGCCCTGGTGGTCTAAATGCATTCCAAGCACCGTATTATTCTGTAGTCCATTGCCCTTATGAAGGTGCTGGACGATGTGGCCGGCTTCATCGATGACCACCACCCCCTGGAGGATCGTGCCGAATGCATAGTATCGGTCCAGCACTTTCAGCCCATTGTTGAGTTGGGCAGCTCGGAGCACCCCGTCGGCCGCGTTTCCCCATTTGCGGATGGCGGCCGTACTGTCCATCAGATACAGCCCCGATTTGGAGGTGCCGATCAATATTTCATCCGTGCCGAACGGTAGCATAGCTAGGATATTCGCATGCTGTAAGGCACCCTTGTCTTTGAGCGGGACTAATTCATTGCCGACCAATTCATGCAGGCCCGATGGAATCAACTCGATAAAGATACGCCCCCGCACCTGGTGCAGGAAAAGAAAGGGCTGGCCACCTCCGCGTATGGTATAAAGGCTGTTATCTTCATAGATATATATGGTAGAAAAAGTCTGGAAGAGCACGCGGTCGCCGTCCACGATAATCTTCCACACCTCGTCGCGCGTCCGTTGCTCCTTATCAAGCAACTGGCTGATCGACTGGTAGCGCATCTGGTCATAACCGGCATCTTCCCAATAACCGAATTCACCCAAGCCACCGGTGTAGATGCGGCCGGTACTGTCTACGGCCACACTCCGTACCGTGCTTCTATTGGGTAGGGGGTGCAACGCCCAATACTGGCCATCAAACACCAACAGCCCATCGGCGTTAGCCACATACATGATCCCGTTTTTCCCCGCAGCGACCGCCCAATTCTGGTTGCCTGCTTTATAGTCCGTTTTACTATACTGCTGCACCAACGGTGAGCCGATTCGCTGGATCTCCTGTGCTCGGGCAATGGTTCCTGAAGCGAGGCAGGTAAGTGTAAAAATGGCGACTATTAGCGGTTTAACCATATCCTTCCGGCATCATGCATATACGCAAACATAAGGATTTCGGGTGTGAACAAAAAGGCCATCGGAAACCGGGCCAATAAATGGCAACTGACTCCCCTCCATTCCGCTATATTAATGGGGTATAATAGGGACATAATAGGGTTTTAATAGGGACTTCATAGGGGAAAATACGTATAATCTACCTTTTATATATGTATAATATATTATTAATATATCTATTACATTAGGTGTCGATGGGAAAATGGCTGCGGAATGGTAGCTTAATGGATAAAAAGCCGTCCCGCCTGAGGCGGGACGGCGAACCACAAATTTTATATGCCCAAACACACTAAGGCATATTGACACGGCTTTTCTCCTCACTCTGGGCCTCCCGGCGGGCGCCGTTCTTGAGGTTTCCAAAGTTGACGGTTAGGGTAAGCCGCGCAACCCTTGTTTCATTTTTCTGATTAATGATGGCATGCAAGCCTCCAAAACGGGTCCGCACATCCTGTATACGGGTATCAAATATATCGGTGACCGAAAATTTCAGGTTTGCTTTCTTATTGTAGAATGATTTGTTCAAGCCTACATCGACAGACCATTGCGCACCTATACGGTACACGCTGTAAATCAATGATGACTGGTAGTTGGCCGAGGCCTCTGCCGTGAAAGTTGGCCATAGCGTAAAGGTATGGTTGCTACGCAGCTGCCATGCAAACTGTCCTTGATGGAGGTGCTGGCCATTCAGTGGCCCCTCGAAAGCCATGTAAAACGCGTTTAGATTAGTGTTGGTATCCCACCATTTCGCCACTTTCACAGGTGCATTTACATTCGTATACCAAATATCTTGTTTAGCTAGGTTATCCCGCGATACCCAGGTTTGTTTGGTTTCATCGTTCTGGTTCATGGACTCGGCTATCACGTCGTTCGTTCTGCTGTAGCCGGCGCTTATATTGTACCGTTGCAACAGCGTATACGACAGGTCGAACGCGTGGGTATATTCCGGCCGCAGGTACGGATTACCCCGTTCGAAGGTATACTGGTCGAGAAAATATTCGAAGGGATTAAGATTCCCATAGTTGGGTCTATTGATACGTTTGCTGTACGAAAGACCCATCTGATGATTGTCTGAAAGATTATAGTTCAAAAACACACTGGGAAAGAAGTCGATATAGTCGCGCTTGATGCGGTTCGCCAGCGTAATGGAATAGCCGTCCGAGACCGTATATTCGCTGCGTAGCCCCGCCTGGATACCCCATTTCCCCAATTGCTTGTGATAGTTGATATAAGCTGCGGCCACCTGCTCTTCATATACGAAGTGGTTGGAACGGTTCCCGGCATTCTGCCACACCCCGTCCACTTGGTTTTCAAAACGCATATCGTTGTCGGAGGCCACGTTGCTGTACTTTATGCCGGCCTCCAGTTTATTGTCCTTACCGAAAGGGTGGGTGTAATCCGCCTTGGCCACCCGGATATCGATGATGGTGGGCATGTCACTCCGTGACAGCAACGGCTCGTCTTTCATGTCGCCCGAGGGGAGGAAGAGCGTATTGTTATAGTTGGCTTTGTTACGATTCGAAAAGCGGGAAATATCGACATCGGCCACCAATTTACGGCCATTGGTGTCGATGGTAAACTGGTTGTTTAAATTCACCGCCAAGCTGGTGTAACTACCGTCGAAAATGGACGAGGTGGTGAGTGTCGAGTCGGGCGATAGGACGGTTTGGCCAATGAGGGTGTGGCTCGAATTGTCGTTGTCATTACCGCTCGCATATCCATTGAATGATACGCCAATCACATTCCGGTCTGACGTTTGGTAATCAACACCTGCCCGGTAGGAGTGGCTCGAATTATGCCGTATAAAATCAGTGTACTGCTGGAAATCGGTGTTGGCCCCGCCGGGTAAGGAAATCGACCGAAAAATATCAAACTCATTACCGCCCCTATTATTCATGTAGCTATAGGTGCCATATACATTCAACGGGCCTTCCTTGTGGTTTAGGTTGAGCGACGTATTAGCTTTATGTCCAAATCCATAGCCTGCCCCGAGCGTTAGCGAACCATTGGTGCCGGCGAGGCGATTTTTCTTAAGTACGATATTAATCATGCCGGCGGTGCCGGAAGCATCGTATTTGGAAGAGGGATTAGTAATCAGCTCAATGGATTTGATGGTGTTGCCATCGGTATTGCGGAGGAAGTTGGCCAGTTGCTCTGCCGAAAGGTGTGTTTGCCTGCCATCTATCATCACGGTAACACCCTGTTTGCCCATCAGACTGATGTTGTCATCTTTATCCACGGTTACGCCGGGTGAGCGTTCGAGGATGTCCATTGCGGTATTTCCCGCTGCCAATGTTGAATTTTCCACGTTAACCACCAGCATGTCCGCCCGTCGTTCTACCAATGGCCGCTGGGGTGCTGCTACGGTTACCTCAGCCAGCACGGTATTGGAGCTACGGAGTACTAATGCGCCGATATCTTTGGCTGTGTTGTTGTCGGCTATGGTTACTGCGTCACTGACCACATCGTCGTAACCGACGAGTATGGCCGACACGAGGTAGCTGCCCTGGGCCATTCCGGCAAATGTAAACCCGCCCTGTCTATCCGGGAAAACGGTGCGCACCACCGACGAATCGCGGGCATTCAGTAGGTGCACGGTAGCCAGGTCGAGCGGGTTGTGCTGTCCGTCGACCACCTTTCCGCTAATGGTTGCTTGTTGGGCGTACAGCGGTGTGCCAAAGACTACAAGTACGGTGGTTATCCAGATATAAATATATTTCATTTTATTTTCATTATCGCATAACGCACCCCTCTTAAAAAGCTTATCTCTTTTTAACCAATTGTAAATATGCGTGTTATGTATTTTTTACTTTTTGATGCCCTTTTGTTGTTTGTGAACCTGGGTACTGTTTGTAAGACGCACCGACCAGTTGAAACGTTGCATCACTGCTGGAATAATTTCAATTTTATACAATACGAAACTGCCATTCCTGTCAATTTGCTGGGACGGTATCGATAACCGTGGGCGATTCATCCGCTGGGGCCGGTGGGGTGATAGCACATTTCAGCCCGGAGACGGTCATCACCCATCCCGTTTTATCGGGCCGGTCTGAATAGCCGTAATTTTCTTCGCATTGGTTGAACGGCAGATCGTAGATATGGCGTTGCAGATCCCTATCGATAATCAGGTGTGCGCCTACCGGGATATTCAGCTTCAGGTGCAGTTGCTGGTCGCGCATCAGATCGTTGTTCGCAATATTAAAATGGCTTCCGAACCAGAGGGTGTCACCCTGTTGCTGGAAATCGTAGTCTATTTCTCCGGCACGTTCGGCTGCACGTTCGTATGTGGCGCCATGGGCCGAATACTCATAGGTGAGCGAGGGTGATTGCAGGGAATCTACTTTAACGATGCGCATGCGCATACGGCTCTGTCCATCGAGAATATTCCGGTTGCGGATGACAGCACGCTGGCGTATACTGGATACCCGGTCTAGCGAATCCTCCTGGAGCCTGATTACTGTCATATCATTCCGCTTAAGGTGATAAACGGGATGTAGCCCCAACGGTTGTTCTTCTACTACCGTACTTTCTTCTCGGAAGTCATTCAGTGTGCGGGTGGCATATACCGTGGTAAACCCTGCGGCAACCAGCCATACGATCAGCAGCGTGAACCCCGTATATTGGCCCATGGCACTTCGATTGAACAAGATCCGGATAATCAGGGCTACCAAGGCGATGAACGGTACCACGGCTACAATTAGGGCACTGATCAGCATTGGCGTGCGGAAATCGGGCTGGATTACATTGAGCGGGAACATGGCCATATCGGCATCTGCGCCGAAGAAGCCGAAGCTAGCGACAATAGCGATTACGAGTACGATCAGCCCGGCACATAGCCCCACAATGAAGACCACACCGATTACCTTAACCAACACCACAAACGCGCGCATCAAGAAATTTCCAGCCGAGTTGAGCCCCTTTCTAATGCCCTCCTCGGCTCCTGTAAAATTTGAACGGAGGCCCTCCATCTCCTCCTGAAAGCTACGTTTGAAATTCTGCAGGTTAGGAGCTTCTCCCCGCATAGCCATCCGGTCGGCGCGCGTACGGGCCAGTGGCATCACAATCCAAAGGATAATATAGAGGAGAAAGCCGGTGCCGCCGAATACAAACAGCAACACAAGGATGAGCCGCACCCACCGGGCTTCGATATTGAAATAGTGGCCCAGCCCGCTACAAACGCCACCGAATACCTTGTCGTCCGGGTCGCGCATCAGTTTACGTTCACTGCTCAACGGCGGATTGTCGTAGTTTCCTTCAGTTGTATACCCCTCTGCATCCTGTCCGTCGGTCTCAAAATCACTCACCTTCCCCATTTGAGCTATCACGTCGTTGACATCCTGCATTGTTATGACTTCTTTTTTACCCTGCACAATACGGTCGTTGAACATCTCCGCAATCCGGTTCTCGATATCGCCGACGATCTCATGGCTGTCTGCGGTATTTCCGAAATGTTTCTTCACCTCGATCATATAGGAGCGCAACACGTCATACGCGTCCTCCTCGATGTGGAAGACGATACCGTTTATGTTAATGATGATGGTCCTGTTCATTTTCTTGTGGTTTTTATAGTCTCTTGTCTAATGTCTAATGTCTCTTGTCTAATGTCTCTTGTCTTGTGTCTCTTGTCTTATGTCTCATTCCCCACCTGTTGTCGTTTCTGGTCGACCGGCAGTAGCCGTTTGCACGGCATACACCAGCTCCTCCCAGGTGCTATCCAATTTATTGAGTACATCTGTTCCGGCGGGGGTGATTTGATAATATTTACGTGGTGGCCCCGAGGTTGATTCCTTCCATACATAGCTAAGCAGGCCATTATTTTTCAACCGTGTAAGCAAAGGATATAAGGTACCCTCTACCACCAGCAGCCTAGCCTTCTTGAGCTCGCCGATGATGTCTGAGGCATATATCTCGCCCCGCGAGATAATCGACAGAATACAGTATTCCAGTATCCCCTTCCTCATTTGGGTTTGCGTGTTATCTACTATCATAATGCAAAGATATATGTTTTAGTTTGTACTATGCAATACATAGTAGTGTATATTTTTTTAAATTGCTGTTAATCAGCGACAAAAAATGCAGTCTATCATAAATAATATCGAAAAAATTACTTGAATCAGCAAAAGACGATAGCTTACTCGAAGCTCTTTGGTACACAAATCATTTGATAAGATTGAGGTGAGATACTTAAAATTAGCTATTTCCGAAAGGAGCATCTCTCATTAGTAAACCGCAAAAAAAATAGTTATAATTGTAGCGATTTATTACAGTTATAGATGCATTTTTTATGGATAAAAATACAGTTGGCGGTTATTCGCGTCGTAGTTTTCTGAAAACAGGGGCAGCTGCAGCGGCAGGTTTTATGATCTTGCCACGTCATGTACTTGGAGGAAATGGTTTTTTGGCACCCAGCGACCGCATCAATTTGGGGTATATCGGTACCGGTAAGCAAGTGTACACCCTATTGCGAAATATCGGCAAAGTGCCCGAAACAATGGTGGTTGCCGCCTGTGATGTAGACCGAAAGAAGCTCGCCAAGTTTGTGGGCGAGGCTACCCAGCTCAACGCGACGAAGGCTAGCCATGCGGTCGAATCGTACGGCGATTACCGCGAACTGCTTGCCCGTGCGGATATCGATGCGGTGGTAGTGGCTACGCCCGACCATTGGCATGCGCTTAACGTCATCGATGCTGCGAAAAGCGGAAAAGATATTTACTGTGAGAAACCGCTGGCATTGACCATCGAAGAGGGGAGGGCCATGGTGGATGCGGTGAAGAAATACAAACGTGTGCTGCAAACCGGCAGTATGCAGCGTTCGCAATATAACTTCCGGCAGGCGGCCGAACTGGTTCGCAACGGCTATATCGGCGAGGTGCAAGAGATTAATGTATCGGTAGGTGAGCCGGTGAAACAATGCGACCTGCCCACTATGCCCACTCCCGATTACCTGGACTGGAACATGTGGATCGGGCCCTCGCTTTACAGGGGATACCACCCTATCCTGTCGCCACCCATCGAAGACAATAAATGGGCTTGGTGGCGCGGTTACCGCGGTTTTGGCGGCGGCTACATCACCGATTGGGGGGCACACATGTTTGATATTGTACAGTGGGCATTGGATATGGATAATTCCGGCCCGGTTTCGTTTGTGCCGCCCGCGCAGCCCGGAGCTGAAGAAGGGCTCTATTTTACGTACGCCAATGGTGTGCGGGTAAACCACAAGGCGTGGGGCAGACCCAACGCCATCCAGTTTATCGGTACCGAAGGAAAGATCGAGGTATCGCGGGGCTTCCTCGATACGGATCCGGTGGGATTGACCCAGCAGCAGCTGAAAGCATCCGACAAACGGCTTTATCATTCGGACAACCACTACCAAGATTGGGTAGATGCTATCAAGAAAAGGAGTAAACCCGTGGCTGATGTAGAAATAGGCCACCGGACGGCATCTGTCTGCAACGCAATCAATATCGCCTATGAGCTGCAGCAACCACTGAAGTGGAACCCGAGAAAGGAAGTGTTTGACAATCCGTATGCTAATATGATGAAAGGGCGGCCCTACCGCAACGGCTGGGACTATTTAGGGCGTTGATGAGGGAACTCTTCATTATCTGTATGCTGTTGGTTTCATATAGCCAAGCGCAGCAGCGCTTGGCGCTTTATGATGGGGCCGTGCCCAACTCCAAACCAGCGGCGAATCGTGAGCGGGACGAACCGAATGCGGAAGTGGATACGCTGACTTTTCGTGTTTCCACACCGAGTTTGACCGTTTTTCTGCCGCCACCCGATAAAGCCACCGGGACGGCCGTGATTATCTGCCCGGGTGGTGGATATCATGTATTGTTGACGAAACGCGAAGGCTCGGATATCGCCAGGGAGTTCAATAAACTTGGCATTGCGGCATTTGTACTTCGATACCGCCTGCCTGATGATGAAATAATGGTGGATAAATCTATCGGCCCTTTGCAGGACGCCCAGCAGGCTATTCGCGTAGTGCGAGAAAATGCGGATATGTGGGGTGTAAATCCGGCTAGTATCGGAATCATGGGGTTTTCCGCGGGTGGGCACCTAGCTGCCACTGCAGGCACTCATTTCGATAAAGATTATATTCCAAATCCTGGGGAAACAAGCTTACGGCCGGACTTTATGCTGTTAATAAATCCGGTGATCAGCATGGCCGACCCCATAGGGCATACCGGCTCTCGGAATCACCTGTTGGGTGCGGAGCCATCAATGGATCGGATCCAGCTTTTTTCAAATGAAATGCAGGTCAGCTCACTGACACCACCGGCTTTTCTGGTGCATTCGGATGCGGATGCCGTGGTGCCTGTGGAAAATAGTGTTTCTTTTTACGAGGCTCTCCATAAGAGCAAGGTTGCCGCGGGACTACATATTTATTCCAAAGGTGAACACGGTTTTCTGACTGCTCCGGCATTCGGCGAGTGGTTCGGCCGATGTGTTTATTGGCTGCGGGAGCAGGGGTATTAGATACGTTAAGCGTGTCAATCCAACTAAAGGAGTTGCTCCCGGAGAAGCGGTACGATGTTTGGAAATATTCCCGCCTCCGTGTATCTTTGCCTAAACCATTATGGACACCTCACGTAAATCAGCAGCATACTGGGCTTCGGAGTTTCAGAAAGGAAACCCTGCGGCGTTTACGCATGTATTCGATTTGCATTATCGTTCGCTATGTTACTTTGCGGGGACAATCCTCGATGATACCGGGGAAGTAGAAGACGCCGTGTCGGAGGTGTTCGTTAAGCTGTGGCAAAAGGCAGCCGATTTCGATGACTTAAACAGTATCAAAGGCTTTCTTTACATCAGTACGAAGAATCGCTGCCTAGACCGGCTGAAACAACAAAAGCGACAGCAAGCATCATTGGATGACTACTCCTATTCGTTGGATGAGGCGGATGATGGAGTAGATTATGACGTTCTGGAAGCGGAAGTGCTGGCGCTGGTGTATGACGAAATTGAGCGGCTACCCACCAAAGCACAATCGATTTTCAAACTGATCTTTTTTGATGGCCAGAAAACCGATGAGGTGGCCGCTCAGTTGGGTATTTCCGTTAAAACTGTGCGCAACCAGAAAGCCCGTGCCATCCAGTTGCTGCAAACGGCGTTGCTTAAGAAGGGACTTCCCGAGTTCCTGTGGGTGTTTTGCTGCCTATGGCCTCGTTAAAAAAATAAAATCAGATTTTTTTGGGCGTTTCCCTAATGTAGTCGTTTCTATATCGATATTAGGAACTAATTATGCCCGATCGCTACGAATACCTTGCTTATCTTATTGCAGGCTACCTTAGGGAGAATCTTACCACAGCGGAGCAGACTGCATTAGATGCCTGGCTGTCCGAACGTCCCGAAAACCAGCGGTTTCTCGACGAGATGGAAGATACACAGCATTTGCAGCATAAGCTGCAGGCGTTTTATGAGGTAGACCGCGAAAGGTTGTGGGTATTGACGCAATCGAAGTTGTCCGACTTGGGGTACGAGTCAGCCGCCCGCCCGATTCGCCGTATAGGTAGGTGGTTGCCCTATGCTGCGGCATTATTGGTCGGCGTGGTTGCGGTTGCATGGTTGCTTCTTGATGAACAGCGTGCCCAAACACCCCGAGTCGTTGACCAGCAGATTGCAGATATCGCTCCGGGTGGTAACCGTGCTACACTCACCTTGGCCGACGGCCGAACCATCACCTTGGATGAAGCCCGAGACGGCATCGTTATCGGCGGCGATGAGATTACATACAACGATGGCATCCCGCTGGCCGTAGTAGAAGAAAATGACGAAGTCACGCTCTTGGAACTGAGTACGCCAAAAGGGGGGACTTACAAGATCACGTTGCCGGATGGAACACAGGTGTGGCTTAATGCGGCATCGGTCATTAAATATCCCACACGTTTTTCGGGAACGGAACGTCTAGTAGAACTCGTTGGCGAAGCCTACTTTTCAGTGACGAAAGATGCAAAAAGACCATTTAAGGTGGTGAGTGCCGGACAGGCAGTTGAGGTGTTGGGTACCGAATTTAATGTTTCGGCCTATCCGGACGACCCGGAAGCGAAGACAACGTTGGTGGAAGGTAAAGTGCGACTTTCTTTGTCTGGCGAGCGAAGCAAAGTGGCTCCAGAAAAAGACAAATATATAGACTTACGGCCCGGAGAACAGGGTATCGTCTTTGGCGAAAATCTATCTAAAACCAATGTCGATACAGCCTTATATACCGCGTGGAAGTCGGGCTACTTTTATTTTAAGCAAACGCCATTCGACGGTATGATACGCCAGGTTGCCCGATGGTATGATATTGACGTTTCATATCTGGGTAAAATACCACAAGAGACGTTCACAGGTAAGATGCAGCGGGAGCTGACGCTGGCAACGATGTTGGATTTGCTTAATATCTCCGATGCGAAGTTCCGATTGGAAGGTCGTAGATTAGTTATCCCATGATTAACGGCTAAACGTACAATTAACCCCTAGTTATCAATAAAAAAAACAGAAGATATGAAAAAAACATGAACCTAGGAAGCAGGAAAGGGAAGCGCTACCAACACCTCCCTTTGTTGTTCAGAAAGCACTAGCATTAAACCAATTAATTAGAAACTAGCCATTGAGCTAACCAAACGTACAAACGTAATGATAAATTATGTATTTTACCCATCGGACACAAAGAAAAAGTCCGGGGTGCTTAACCAACTCTTCCGGATTATGAGAATGACGTCGCTGTTTTTAGCGATTGCTTGCATGCATGTAAGCGCTGCATCGTTGTCGCAGACCGTTACGCTAAAGGTTAAACAAGAACCGATTACCGAGGTCTTGGCAGCTATTGAAGCACAAACCGGTTATGTGATTGTGTATAATGACAAGTATGTGAAGCCTGATTTATTGGTGTCTTTGAATGTAAATAGCCAACCCTTAGAGGTGGTATTGGACAAAATTCTGACCCCCAGTCATTTAGTATACCAAATTAAGAATAAAACGATTGCGGTTAGGGGAGGTGCCAATGAGGTCGAAAACGAATTGGAACTCCCTATGATTTTGCAATCACGGACCATCAGCGGACGTGTGACGGACAGCCGAGGAAATCCACTTCCGGATGTTACGGTATCGGTAAGAGGTACTACTGTTGCTGTTATGACGGACAATCAGGGTACTTACCGAATTACCGTTCCTCCAAAAGGCACTTATTTGGTGTTTACATTCGTCGGTTTTGAATCCGTGGAAAAAGCGATCGAAAATCAGAGCAATATCGATGTTTTGATGGTTCCATCCATAAGCGATTTGGATGAGGTGGTCGTTGTTGGGTATGGAACGGAGCGAAAAGAGGATTTGACTGGAGCGATAAGCTCGCTTGACGCAAAGGACCTGAATGCTGGTGGTACCGTCAGCAACGTTGCACAGGCGTTGAGGGGGCGTGCTGCCGGTGTCCATGTCACGCAAAATTCAAGCGCACCCGGCGGAAGTATTTCCATCAGGATTAGGGGGAGCAATTCCATCAGTAGTGGCAACGACCCGCTATATGTGGTAGATGGGTTTCCCATGGAAAGCGGATTGGACATTAACCCCAATGACATTTCAAATATACAGATATTGAAAGATGCATCGGCCACGGCGATTTACGGGTCGAGAGGGGCCAATGGCGTCGTGATGATTACCACAAAGCGAGGTGAGGCCGGTTTGAGCAGGATAACGTATAATGCACAAGCGGGCGCACAGCAGATTAAGAGTCCATTTGATATGCTGCAAGGCAGGGAATACATGGAATTAGCCAATGATCTTTTTAGAGAAATAGACGGTCAGGAAGATCAGGAATATGCTGTTTTCGCACCTGCGGACCTGGAGTCTAAGGTAAATACGGATTGGATAAAAGAAACCATGCGGTTAGGTGCCGTACAAGACCATTCGCTGCAAGCGTCATCTGGCGGAGAGAACACCAAAGTGTACACAAGTGTGGGCTACTTTGACCAAGTTGGGGTATTGAAAAACACCAATTGGAAAAGGTTTTCCGGTTTGGTCAACGTTGAACAAAAAATAACCTCGGCGTTAAACTCAGGAGCCTCCATATCCGGTAGGCGCGAAATGTCGAATGTTCAGGAATACGAAGGGAACATCGCGGAATCCAGCGTATTATATATGATCTTGAATTATTCGCCCGTATCGCGGGTTTATAATGACGATGGATCGTTTGCTCGGCCAAGTGGCGGTAACGGTGATAACCCCCTATCCAACCTGCTTGCCCGAACAAATGATGTGCAGACCGACATCTTTAACGGAAGTGTGTTTTTAGAATTCAAACCAATTGATAAATTAACCATTCGTGCGGATGCAGGCAGCAAAACCAGGCGTTTTACCATGGGTACCTATTTGCCGCAATCGACTTTTCGGGGTAGCCTGGATGGTGGACGAGCAACGTTAGTCAATGCGTCTGCAAACCAGGAATTGTTAAGCACCTTTGTGACCTATGAAGATCGAATTGCTGAAAACCATTCGCTCAAGGTGATGGGAGGATATTCGTGGGAGCGGTTTTATGGGGAGTATCGAACAATGAATGCATCGGGTTTTTCTACCGATCTCTTTACCTACCATAACATTGGCGCCGCTGCACAGATTGCCGGTATCACGTCTAGTAAAAATGAGCATTACCTGATATCCTTTTTTGGACGCTTGAATTACTCCGCTTTCGATAAATACCTCTTTACATTTAATATGCGGCGAGATGGTTCTTCAAGGTTTGGAAAAGATAACCGTTGGGGCATCTTTCCTTCGGGGGCGGTGGCGTGGCAATTGGGCAGGGAGGCCTTTATCCAAGATCTTAATATCTTTTCGCACCTTAAACTTCGGTTCGGATTCGGCGTAACAGGGAATGAGCGTATCGGGGACTATGCTTCCTTTGGATTAGTCTCTACATCGAATTATACCTTTGACGGGTCGACCTTTACGCCCGGTACGATCCTGAATCCGGGTACGCCGGCAAACCCCAAACTAAAGTGGGAAACAACCACCCAGTATGATCTGGGCTTGGATGCTGGGCTTTTTGATTCTCGTTTACAGTTGACCGTGGACCTATACCATAAGCGGACATCCGACTTATTGGTCAATGTTCCGCTTCCCCATTATTCCGGTTTTGTTTCAGGGATTAAGAACAGTGGGGCTATTGAGAATAAGGGCATTGAATTGGGTATTGTATCGCATAATCTAACAAAACGATTTATCTGGGATACCGGATTGGTCTTTTCGCTCAATAGAAACAAGGTGCTGAATGTGGGTCAGGAGAACGCGATTTTCATCGAGTCGAATAAACCGATAGGAAGCGTTTCGAATACTGATTTTGCTATCGTCACGGATGGTGCGCCTTTGGGGTCGTTATACGGCTATGTATATGATGGGGTGATCCAGCAAGGCGAGCAGTATGCTCCCCAACCAAACTCCGTGCCCGGAGACCCAAAATTTAAGGACATCTCCGGCCCAGATGGTGTGCCAGACGGCCAAATCACCGCAGATGACAGGACGATTATAGGCAACGCGAATCCTAAATTCTCGTACGGCATCAGCAATTCCTTTACCTATAAGAATTTCGACTTAGGGGTTTTTGTCTATGGCTCTGTCGGAAACGAGTTGTTGAACATGACGCGAATGCGGTTAGAGTGGCAACGGACAAAAGACGCGTTGAACCGTTGGACACCCCAAAACACCAATACGGATATACCCAGAAACGGATTTTTCTACACCAAATATGCCGACTACCTGAACAGCCACTTTGTTGAAGATGCTTCGTTCTTAAGGGTGGAGAGCGTAACGTTAGGCTATACGTTTAGGCCAAACCGAATCTTTAACTCCCTACGGATGTTTGTGAAAGGCCAAAACCTGTTCTTACTCACCAACTACTCGGGATGGGATCCGGAAGTCAGTACGAAAGCATTCGAAAACGACCCGTTGAGCGCTGGGCAATACATCGGCGAACGGATAGGGGCGAGCACACTGAATTCGAATGCCGGCCTTGGGCTTGATTTTAATTCTTACCCCACACCTAAGGTCTTTATGTTTGGGTTGTCAGCAACTTTTTAAATTGATTGCTAATTAAAAATACGATAAGATGATCGCTAATATGAAATCAACTTGCTATATACTCCTGTTCATTTTTATGTCCTGGGGGTGTACGAAATTGGATTCGACGATATATTCTAATTTAACAACGGGGAATGCATATTCCACCGAAGCCGATGCGCAAGCCTCGGTGGTTGGGTTATATTCCATTTTGGACGGAGAGGGTGAGTTTTTTGGATACTACAATGGCATGTTTGCATTGGTGACGGAATATGGAACAGATGTTGGATACTCCACGAAGGCCGGAAACCCATCGCAAATGACGACGTTTTCCTATCAGCCCGGCAACGGGTTGCTGCTTACGAACTGGAACTCGCAATACCGGTTGGTAACTGGTGCCAATACGCTTCTTTCCAAAATCGCTGACTTGGAAGTCGCCGAAGAGGCGAAAAACCAAATGATTGGGCAGGCCCGGTTTTTACGGGCGTTGGCCTACCGCGACCTCACCGACGCCTGGGGCCCCGTTCCGTTTATAACCGAAGAAATTGACCCCGATCTGGTGGAAGATATGCCGTTAACTCCCGTTGACGAAATTGAATCGTTCATGATTGCGGATTGCGAATTTGCCATCGAGCACCTCCCCGAGCAATGGGGAACCAGCGAAGGCTTGACAAGGGCAACAAAAGGTGCTGCACTTACCCTTTTGGGAAAGATCTATATGCGAAAACATGATTATGCCAATGCGAAAATATATATCGATCAGGTATTGGAAATGGAAAGCAGGGGGATATATCGTTTAAATCCTGATTTTAAAAACGTTTGGTCTGGCAGCAACAAACTCGACGAGGGAATGGTTTTTGGCATCTTGCACGATGCAGCACGCCGCCCAACGTTTACCTCGCTTCATTTTGGCCCTGCAGACAACAAGGACATTCCCAGCAGGTGGTCCTATTATGGAATTTCACTTGATTTTTGGCGGAAATATCACGACGACGATCCCCGGAAGGCATTTTTCTGGTATGATTATGAAGGGTCGACCCCCAGGGGGGACGGCTCCGGATATGGATTGTTTTATAAAATGCCCGATCCGGGTGAAAATACACCACCCAACGATACCACCATCTTGCTAAAAGACGTAACAACAAAAAAGTACACCTATGAAATGAACTCCAAGTCGGAGTGGGACGATCGTACCATCATCATTTTCAGGCTGGCAGACGTGATCTTGTGCAAAGCCGAAATTGAAAACGCATTGAACGGTCCCGCTGCTGCCCTACCTTATTTAAACCGGGTACGCGAACGTGCAGGGGCCCCCTTATATGGTGTTGATGCACGTTTTCCAGCACCCGGTAATCAAAATGAGATGGCAGACCGTATATTGGATGAGCGCGGCTTTGAATTGGTGTTCGAATTTCAGCGGCGGCCAGACCTAATCAGGTTCGGAAAATTATTGGATGTTTGTAATGCCTATATTGAAAATTACCTGGGGCTGAATGTGAGACTGACCGAGAACAACATCTACTTTCCATATCCGTTCCAAGATACGCGTTACAATAGCTATATGCGGGCCGAGAATGAAAAGCGGATCGTTAGATAGGGTCTTTCGAATACGATAAAATCACGTTACCATAAACAGCATTATTTACAACACCCACGGCAATGCCAAGCGTTGTCGTGGGTAGAAAGGAGAGCTTATGTTAAATTTTTGGGTAAAAAGTCGGTATACGTTATGGATAGTGGCCCTCGTCTGGGGCAGCTTATCCTGCAGCAAAGATGGCGATGGTCCTGATGCAGGCCAGGGTCAGCAGGTTATACCCCGTTTTTTCTCTGCTGAATCGCCTTGGAATACGCCTATCCCGGAAGATGCGGTTTATTCTCCCGAAGGCGATGCTAGGACACAGAAGCTGGCCAATCCCTCACTCGTATTCCAGGTAAAAAAAAGCGATTGGACGCAATGGGTCTACCATGCGAAAGAATCGGATCCCACCGTGACATTTTTTATCTCTTCCACCCATCTTCCGGATAATACGGATAATTCAAGGGACGGATATGTAGAAATAAAGATGCCAGCGGAGGCAGTACCCGACCGGGGCTGTTCCACGTGCCCCGGTGGCTTCAGGAACGGTTGGGATGACGACTCGCCCGGGTTTGATGGCCACATTACTGTTATCGACCCAGCGGGCGAATATTCACATGAATTCTGGCATACCGGTTTTGATGAAAATACCAGGAACTACACGGCGGTTTCTTATGCACGTGTTCCGTTGGACGGCAAAGGGGTGAATATCCAGGGCCAGTTGACGGAAAAGCTGACGGGTGAATACCGCAACCCGGACTTTCTAACCTATGGGTGGGGCTCGTCCAGGTCATATGGAGGGTCCAACCTGGGCGGATTGATCATGAAAGGCGACATCACCGAAGGAAAAATTGATCATGCATTGGCCATACTGATGCCTTTTTCCTTTATCGGCTTCCCCGAATCGGGCTATCCGTTATATCCGGCTACGAAGGCAGAGTATGCGTGTGCCGAAACCGGGCCGATCGTGATGGGTACGAGGTTTGCCATCCCGCGGGATATCGATATCAACTCACTCGGTTTATCCGCTGCTAGTAAAGCACTTGCCAAAGCGCTGCAAGAATACGGCGCTTACTTGATTGATTCGGCCGGAGAAGGGAACGTTAATTTAAATGCGGATGGGGTAGGCGCACAAGGGGAGGCAGAGGCCCTCAATGCGCGTTCCGATGAGATGAAAAAGTTACTGTCTTTATTACGTGTCGTGCAGCCCGAGGACCCGGCAATCAATACGAACACGTTACCCAAACCTCCGGGTTGTTAATACGAGTTATTCCAAATGCGCTCACGGCTACTGATTTATACATATCTTGTTTTTCATTTTTTCTCTTGCCAAAATAATACGGCCGAATGGCCTGTTTATCTGGGCGATAAAGGAAGTTCGCACTATTCATCCTTACGTGGGATAGATACAAACAACGTCTCTGCATTGGAGGTTGCTTGGGTATACCATACCGGTGACTTGGATACGAACCGAAATTCGGAAATACAATGCAATCCTATAATGGTAAACGGCATGCTGTATGGAACCTCTCCCCAGTTGAAGTTGTTTGCGTTGGACGCAGCCACCGGTAAGGAAAAGTGGGTTTTTGACCCATTTGAGAATTCGGAAACGGAAGTCCAGATCAACGTAAATAGGGGGGTAACCTATTGGTCTGCGGGCGAGGGAGGGCGGATATTCTATAGCGCCGGGGCCTTTCTTTATTGCGTCAGCGCCGAAACGGGGAGATTGATGACATCTTTTGGTAATAATGGCCGCATAGACCTAAGGGATGGGCTTGGAAGGGACGCAAGCCGGTTGTATGTTACAGCCACCTCTCCGGGTATGGTGTATAGGGATTTACTGATAATGGGCAGTCGCGTCGCTGAGACCAATCTCGCGGCCCCCGGAGACATAAGGGCTTACAATGTCCATACCGGTAACATTGAATGGGTATTCCATACCATCCCCCGGCCCGGAGAACTAGGGAATGATACCTGGGAGGACGACGAGGCTTGGAAACACACGGGGGGAGCTAATAATTGGGCTGGCATGAGCTTGGATGAGGAGCGCGGAATGGTGTATATCCCTACCGGGTCTGCAACATTTGACTTCTATGGGGGCAACAGGAAAGGGGAGAACCTATTTTCCAATTGTGTTTTGGCCCTCGATGCGGCCACCGGGAAACTGGTTTGGTATTACCAAACGATACACCATGATCTATGGGATCGTGACCTGCCCGCACCGCCCAACTTGGTAACGATTAAACGGGAGGGAAAGGAAAGTGACGCGGTTGTGCAAGTAACCAAAACGGGATATGTATTTGTATTGGACCGGGACAGCGGGAAGCCGTTGTTTCCGGTACACGAAAGGCCCGTTCCGCATAGATCCTCATTGATTGGAGAGCAACCTTGGCCTACCCAACCAGTGCCGGAACTGCCTGAGCCGTTTGTAAAACAACGTTTTACAGCAGCAGACATCAATGATTTGGTCCCCGATTCTTCACAAAAGGCTGTCCGTGAAAGGTTAGCTCAATTCGAGACAGGACATATGTTTCTTCCACCCAGTGAACAAGGGATGGTCATGTATCCCGGTTTTGATGGCGGTGCGGAATGGGGCGGGGCAGCGTATGATCCCACAACAAACTTTTTATACATCAATGCAAACCAGGTTCCTTGGACGTTGCAAATGGTAAAAACGGGCGCTGAAAATAAGGCCGACGGCATCACCATGGCCGAGCATGGCAAGGCGGTATACACCAATAGCTGCATGTCGTGTCACGGCATTGATAAAAAAGGCAATGGAGATTTCCCATCGTTGATGCAGCTGGATCAGAAATACAAGAAACACGACGTATTACAAATTATAAATAACGGATCACGAAGAATGCCGTCATTTGAACAGCTATCACCGGTGGATAAAGAAGCCTTACTCGCGTTCTTGCTCGACCTTGAAGAAGGTGGACAGTCGTTCTCTGCTAGAAATAATAAAAAAGAACCCGGCTATGAAACGGAAGTCTCCGAAGCGATAATGCCTTATACAATGACCGGTTATCAAAAACTGCTTACTCCGGAGGGCTATCCGGCGAGCAAACCCCCTTGGGGCAATTTGACTGCAATAGATTTGAATTCAGGAAAGATCGTATGGCAGATACCGCTGGGTGAATATCGCGAATTGGTTGAGAAAGGGATCCCGATTACCGGGACGGAGAATTATGGCGGACCGATAGCAACTGCCGGCGGACTGTTGTTCATCGCTGCAACTCCCGATGGAAAATTCCGTGCTTTCAATAAAAATTCAGGTGAATTACTTTGGGAGACGATGCTTCCGGCGGCTGGATTCACTACGCCGTCAGCCTATATGGTCAAAGGCAAACAATATATAGTAATAGCCTGTGGCGGAGGAAAATTAGGTGCCCATTCGGGGGATACCTATATGGCTTTTGCGTTACCCGACTGATGGCGTTCCAGAAAAAATGGCGTGAAATAAGTGAATAGTTAATGTTAAAAGGATTTGAACCAAAAAATATAAGTTATGAATAATCGATATCGTTACGCGTTGTGCTTTCTGATGGTAGGCATATCATTGGGCATGGCGTGCAATCCGGGAGGCGAGCAGTACGTGCAAAACGAAGTGGGCAAATTAAAGATAGCTGACAATGGCAGGTATCTCATGATGGAAGATGGCAAACCATTTTTTTGGTTAGGTGATACCGGATGGAAACTATTTCTAAGGCTCGATCGGCAAGAAGCGGCCCAGTACCTGGAAGACCGGCATCAAAAAGGGTTTAATGTCATCCAGGTGATGGTTTCATTCTATAATGTATCCGCAACCAACGTCTATGGGGATTCCATTTTTGTGAATGGTGATGTTTCCCGACCGAGGGTCACGGAAGGGAATGAATACGGTGAGGGCGATCAATATGATTACTGGGACCATATGGACTACATCATTGATTTGGCAGCTGAGAAAGGTATTTATATGGCCATCGTCCCGGTATGGGGTACTTCGGTGAGGGCAGGGTGGGTTACGGTAGATCAAGCAAGGCGATATGCTGCATTCCTGGCAAATCGGTATAAAAACAAGGAAAATATCATATGGCTGAATGGCGGGGACCTAGCGGGCAGCGACTCAACGGCGGTATGGAATGCCATCGGGGAGACCCTCCGTTCCAACGACCCCAATCACCTGATTACGTTCCATCCCATTGGCCAAACCCAGTCGGCCACTTGGTTTCATAACGCATCCTGGTTGGATTTTAATATGTTTCAGTCGGGCCACCTCAGCTATGACCAGCATGCCGGTGGTTACGGCGAAGATAACTGGAGATATGTGAGCGATGTTTACGACAAAGAGCCTGTGAAACCGGTATTGGATGGAGAGGCAGCTTATGAAGGCATACCGCATGGATTAAATGATACCGCTCAACCCCGATGGGAAGCGAAAGACATGAGACGCAACGCTTACTGGTCGGTTTTTGCTGGTGCTTGTGGGTTCACTTACGGCAACAATGCCGTTTGGCAAATGTATAAACCGACAGACGAAAGCGTTGAATATGCACCGACGCAGTACTGGGATGAAGCCATGAACGCCGATGGCGCTAAGCAAATGGCCCATATCAAGAAATTAATGCTTTCCCGTCCTTATTTCGAGCGGATTCCCGATTCTTCCATGGTAGCCGATCAGGGGGTAATGTATGACTATATCGCTGCAACCCGGGGAAATGACTATGCGTTTCTCTATACGTTCAACGGGCGGGATATCGCGGTAAATATGGGCGTGATACCTGGGGAAGAGGTCAAGGCATCCTGGTATAACCCTCGAGATGGCGTTACCACCAATATCGGGGTGTTCCCAAATAGTGGAACCGTCCACTTCGATCCACCGGGAGAAAAACAAGTTGGAAATGACTGGGTTTTAATCCTAGACAAAATATAAACCTTGGTTGAATATAAAATGAGACACATGTTGACAACAAACAATTGCATCCGCCTTTTGATTGGCGTCTTAGTGCTTTTTATTTGTTTTCCCGGCTACGCCGCCGACTGGGAAAAGCCCAGGATGGTTGTATTGACGGATATAGAGAATGAACCGGATGACGCGCAGTCACTCGTACGTTTGCTCGTGTACAGCAACCAATTTGATATCGAGGGATTGATTGCCACCACTTCTACCCATTTGAGGGGTGAAACCGCACCTTGGCGAATCAAGGAAATTATACAAGCCTACGGGCAAGTGCGGGATAACTTGTTGGAACACGAAGACGGATTCCCCACGGAGGCGCACCTCCTGTCTGCCGTTAAAACCGGACTTCCTGTATATGGAATGGAGGGGGTAGGAGAGGGAAAGGATTCGGAAGGGAGTGAATGGTTGATAAGTGTAGTGGACAAGGATGATGACCGGCCGGTTTGGGTGCCGGTGTGGGGAGGTACCAATGTATTGGCCCAAGCGCTATGGAAAGTGCGGAAGACGAGAACCGTTCAAGAGGTCGGAGAATTTGTAGCCAAATTACGCATCTATACCATATCCGATCAGGATGATTCAGGTATATGGATTCGGAATGAGTTTCCGGAATTATTCTATATCGTCAGCCCCGGAGAAGACTACGTGCATTCGACCTGGAACGGGATAGCGGGAGAATCGTTTCGAAAGTATGCTTCGGGAGCCGACCCGGCCCTCGGGGGAAACCCCTGGTTGAGAAAAAACGTTATCCTCGACCATGGACCGCTGGGTGCGAAGTACCCTGAAGTGGAATACATCATGGAGGGGGATACGCCCAGTTTTTTAGGTTTGATAAACAATGGATTGAATGTTCCGGAACGCCCGGATTATGGGGGGTGGGGCGGCCGCTACGAGCTTTATAAACCTCGGTTTTTACCCTATCGGAACTTCGATTACCAAAAGCCGGAAACAAGGCCGATCTGGACCGATGCCAATGATGAAGTGGTAGGAAATGACGGGCGGATTTATATCAACAACCAAGCGACCATTTGGCGGTGGCGAGAGGCGTTCCAGCACGATTTCGCGGCGCGAATGGACTGGTGTGTGAATACATTTGAAAATGCCAACCACCCACCGGTGGTAAAGGTGGATGAAACCAAAAATATCGTGATTCGCCCTGGGGAAGAGCTCCAATTCGATGCCAGTGAAAGTTCGGATCCGGATGGTGATTCGTTGACCTATCATTGGTTTATCTATAAAGAAGCCGGAACTTATTGGGCTTGGGATTGGTACAAACCGATTACGATTTCAGATCCAAGGGAGGCTAAAACCACGATAAGCATAGGAGGAAGAATTGAGTTGGAAAAGCCCCACGTGACCCATTTAATATTAGCTGTTACAGATAGCGGAACACCTACCCTTACGCGCTATCAGCGTATTATAATCAATATTTTACCTGATTAGTATATCGGAGGAGCTGCATTCAAATCCTCAATCCCAGAACCGGATTTGAAAATGGTAATTTGATTAGCTTTTCTGGATTAGAATGATAACTTTGCCAGTAGTAACGATAGGGCAATCGATTTATCCATAAACTTAGAGAAGTAAACTAATTACGATATGGAAGACAAAAATATTTCCCGCCGCCGTTTTTTGGCTTCGGCCTCAGTGATGGTGGGTGCCGCGGTGGCCGCTCCTGCTTTTGGGATGCCAGCATATATCCCTAACCTCCGTAAACCCAATTCGGTTTTCAACGGGGTCCAAGTGGGGGTGATTACCTATTCTTTCCGCAGTCTGCCCAGCAGTGCCGAGGAAGTGCTGCGCTACTGTGTCGAGGCCGGGGTCAGTGCTGTTGAACTGATGGGTCCGGCAGCAGAGGCATTTGCCGGTGCACCGGAGCCGCCGGCGAGGACCGGCAATAAAGAGGACGATGCCGCCGCGCGTGATGCCTATCTCAAAACATTGGCTGCCTGGCGGGCCCGGGTACCGATGAAGCGGTTTGAGCAGTTGCGCAAGCTTTATAAGAGGGCCGGGGTGAGCATATACGGATATAAGCCGAGTGCGTTGGGTGTGGGCAATACGGATGCTGAGGTGGATTATGCGTTTCGCGCCGCGAAGGCGCTGGGTGCGAACCAAGCGAACGTGGAGTTCCCGAAAGACCCGACACAAACCAAGCGGCTGGGCGATATCGCGAAACGCAATAAGGTCTATGTGGGCTACCATGGCCATTTGCAGCAAACCTTTGACATGTGGGACGGTGCTTTTGCACAATCGCCCTATAACGCGGCCAACTTTGATATGGGACATTACGTAGCGGCGGGTTTTGACGCTATCCAATTTATCGAGGCCAAGCACCAGCATATTGTGAGCATGCACGTGAAGGACCGGAAGTCAAAGGCCAACGGTGGGGCCAACCTACCTTGGGGGGAGGGCGACACGCCAATAGCGGAAGCACTACAGCTTATGGCCGCCCGAAATTATAAGTTCCCGGCAACTATCGAATTGGAATACCCCGTGCCGGATGGTTCGGATGCCGTGAAAGAAGTGGCCCGGTGTGTGGAGTATGCGCGGAAAGCGCTGGAAAGAAAGGCATAAAGGCTAGGTTCCCTTGACTTCCGATTTCATTTATTTACTACTGTGTCTGCTAGCCGGTATCGGTATCATCGTAGTGCTTACTACCAAATACCGGATTACAGCCTTTTTTGCCCTAACTATAGCAGCATTTGTGGTGGGCGTCGGCTTGGGTATGCCCTTGCTGGAGGTGATGCAAATCGTCAAAGATGGTTTTGGGAATATACTTAAATCGTTGGCTCTCATCATTATTTTAGGTACGGTATTGGGGGCCGTATTAGAGTATACCGGAAGTACGCGCGTTATGGCGTCCTACATACTCCAGAAAGTGGGAGAGAAACGTTCCCCCTTAGCCATGAGTATCACCGGGTTTATTGTCGGGCTTCCTATCTTTTGCGATTCGGGGTACATTGTACTTAGCGGGTTGAACAATTCCATCGCTAAGCGGACAGGCATTTCCCTTGCCGTAATGGCCACTTCGTTGGCTACGGGATTGTATGCTGTGCATTGTATGATCCCGCCGCATCCCGGAGCGGCAGCGGCGGCTGGTATCATCCAAGTAGATATCGGACGGTTAGTGCTTTTTGGTACCTTAGTTGCCATCCCGGCCATGTTAGCCGGCCATTTTTGGGCAAGATATGCTTCGCGCAAAATAGAGACTCCTAAAAATGATCATGCAGGTGATGAAATGCATGCAGACGATGAAGTCCTACCATCGGTATGGAGCGCGTTCCTGCCTATCGTAGTCCCCATCACGTTGATTGCCGTCAAATCATTTTTCACGGTAGACCCTCTGGTTACTGCCAATTGGTTTCAGAAAGCACTCATTGTCGGTGATCCCGTCATTGCACTAGCTATCGGTGTAATGCTAGCGTTTGCGTGCAGGCGCAGGTGGAAGAAAGAAGCAGTAAGCACCCTATTGCACGATGGCGTGGAGAAAGCAGGTGGCATCCTGCTCATCATTGGTGCGGGCGGTGCATTTGGGGCGGTGCTGGCAGCTGCAAAAATCGGGGAACATTTCAGTGAAGCCTTACCACTCGCCAGTCTGGGCATCCTGTTTCCGTTTTTGATTACAGCAGTCATAAAAACTGCTCAAGGTTCTTCTACAGTGGCCATTATTACGGCTGCATCCATCGTGCTCCCTTTGTTGCCCACCTTGGGTTTGGATAATGAAAGTGGCCGTTTATTGAGTGTAATGGCCATGGGCGCCGGTTCTATGATGATCTCTCATGCCAATGATGCCTATTTCTGGGTAATCGCAAAGTTCTCTGGACTGCGTATGAAAACGATGCTCAGTGTCTATTCGGTAGCCTCCTGTATCATGGGCTTGGTTTCGTTGAGTATGGTATACCTGCTGTCGCTGTTTCTGTAGTGCTGTGGCAATTTTTTGGTTTAGCCGAAAAATTGTGATATTAGGCGGGAAATGAACTAGCTTATTGTGACCGGATATTCCCAGATCGATGAAGAGGACTTGCTAGCCCGTTTGCAAGAAGGGGATGATTTAGCTTTTAAAACCGTATTTGAGCGTTACTACACTCGCCTATGTGTGTTTGCAGATCGGTATGTGCATGATAAGGAGGCCAGTAAAGATATCGTCAATGATGTATTTGTCAAATTTTGGAAAGCGCCGAAGCAATTCCACCAGCTGGATCACCTCCTTGCCAACCTTTATCTCACCACGAAGCATACGGCGCTTAATCACCAGCAAGCTGTGGTCCGTTCCATGAGGCGCAATTTTACTTACCAGGCCGAGTTCGATGATCAAGATACCCACTACCTGACCGAAATCGCCCGCACAGAAATGTTGAATGAATTGCATGCGGCGATTGCCAAGTTGCCCGAAAAGGCCGGCAGAATTGTCCGTGAAACTTACTTGGAAGGAAAATCCAATCAAGAAGTTGCTGACGAAATGGGAATCAGCTTACAGACCTTGCGTAACCAGAAAAGCCGTGCATTGACTATTTTGCGTAATAGGCTCAATAAAGACAGCTTCGAATTGCTTATTGCCGGTATCTTTGTAATCCATTATTTTTAAATTTATTTTTTTCATAGCTCTTTGGTACAAATCCGATTCGGCGTTGTATAGTATATAATGACCAATATGGCGGATGGATTTTAACAAGGAGAATACTTCGATAATTATTGGGCGAATCATTGCTCGCTCACTCAGCGGAACGATTACACCGGCTGAACAGGCGGTGCTTGACGATTGGCTGAAAGATGATAAGCATCAAGAAATTTACACAGCCATCCGTAGCGGCCAATCCATAAACGATGCGTTATCTGCGTTTGATGACTTTGATGTAAACGAAGGTTACCTAAGATTTCAAGCAGCTATTAGCACAAAGAAAAGTGCGTGGTATAAGACGTGGGCTGCTGCTGCAGCCGTATTGGTGTTCGTGGCAACAGCCGTGACCATCTATTTGATGACGCAGAAGCCAGATCAGCCCATCGCAGCGATAATGGAAAGTAATCACGATATCCCGCCCGGGGGTAATCGTGCTACACTCACCCTGGCCGATGGCCGCACGATAACCCTGGATGAAGCCCGAGACGGCATCGTCATCGGTGGCGATGAGATTACCTATAACGATGGCAACCCGCTGGCCGAAGTGGGTGGTGGTGGCATCACGCTATTGGAACTAAGTACACCAAAAGGGGGGACCTATCAAATTACGCTTTCAGACGGTACCCAAGTATGGCTGAACGCGGCATCTACGATGAAGTACCCGCCACATTTTGTGGGTAAGGAACGGGTGGTGGAACTGACCGGCGAAGCCTACTTTTCGGTGGCGAAAGATGCGAATAGGCCCTTTAAGGTGGTGAGCGCCGGACAGGAAGTCGAAGTGTTGGGTACGGAGTTCAATGTTTCAGCCTATCCAGGCGACGCGGAAACAAAGACCACCTTGGTGGAAGGTAGTGTGCAAGTCGAGAATAGCCGATCTAACGTGAAAAGGAGGCTGTCGCCGGGCGAGCAGAGTACCACCCACGGTACGTCCACTGGGATCAGCAGCGTGCCGGTGGCCCAATACATTGCCTGGAAAGCGGGTATGTTCCATTTCAAACATACGCCCTTCGTGGAAATGATGGGCCAGATCGAGCGGTGGTACGACGTGGAGATTGTCTATAAAAGCGATGTCCCGACAGATACGTTCAGCGGACGGATGCGGCGGGACGTGACCCTGCTCACGGTGCTCGACTTACTGAAAGTGTCTGAAATCGCCTACCGGCTGGAAGGAAATAAACTGATTATCGAGTAGTTAACTGATTTTTTAAACCCAATTAAAAATGAATAAGCATATGAAGATGGAATAACGAAGAGCCGGACAATAAAACAGGGAAGTGTCATCACCACTTCCCCGTGAAGTCCAGATATTGAGTGAATAACCAAGTATTAGAAACCGGATATCCAATATCCAAACCTTACAAACGTAATGATAAATTATGTAAATGACCCGTCGTGCAGGAAAAAACTGCCCGACGAACTAGCCCAATTATTCCGAATCATGAGAATAACCACGCTATTGATTATTGCAGGGTGTATGCACCTGAGCGCCAGATCGCTCTCGCAAACCGTTACGCTCCGTGTGAATAACCAGCCGATTACGAAGATCTTTGAAACGGTCGAAAAGCAAACCGGCTACCAGGTTATTTATAGCGACCGGTTTATCAAGTCTGTAAAGCCCGTCACTATCGTGGCCAGGCAGATGGCATTGGCCGATTTCCTGGAAACGATATTAACCCCTGAGGCGCTGACCTATCAAATCAAGGAACGGACCATCCTCATCGCGAAATTGAACCCCGCCCCTGAAACGGACGAGTTGGGGGTCGGCGCGGAACAGCCGAATCAGGAACGCGTAATTACTGGAAGTGTACGCGATGAACGAGGCAGCCCGCTGGTGGGGGTAACGGTATCCATTAAAGGTACCCCCGTTGCGGTGACCACTGATGCGTCTGGGAACTACCGACTACCGATTAATCAAGAAGGAACCACATTGGTGTTCTCCATGCTGGGGTTCCATACGTTGGAACAGCCTGCCGGCACCGATTCAACCATCCACGTGACGATGACCGCGGCGGTAAGCGATCTCGAAGAAGTGGTAGTAGTGGGGTACGGAACCCAAAAGCGAAGCGATCTAACGGGGTCTATAGCCTCAGCGGATATGGATGCGTTGCGCGGTACTCCCAATGTTAATGTGATGCAATCCCTGCAAGGTACGGTTCCCGGCTTAAATGTTGGGATGACGGACGAAGCAGGTGAAAACCCGGCTATTTCTGTCCGGGGCAGGACAAGCCTTTCCGGTAATAAAAACCCATTGGTTATATTGGATGGTATTATTTTCTATGGAAGTCTTACCAGCATTAACCCGAATGACATCAGATCGATAGACATCCTAAAAGATGCTAGTAGTAAAGCGATTTACGGCGCACAGGCTGCGAATGGCGTTATCCTAATCACCACAAAGAAGGGGGTAAGTGAAAAACCAATAATTACGTATACGGGTTCATATTCATTTGGTGAACCATCCAACATGCTCCAAACGCGCAACCGAGAATCGTATCTGCGTATGATCCATGACATATTTTGGATGGATGCCTATACCGAAGAATCCAATTATTTGCAGCCAAATGAAGATTTTAACATCTTGGAAACTCAACCTTTCTCCACGCCTGTTGTAGTGCGCGGTTTCCAAGAGGGTGTTGATACGGACTGGTGGCAATTGGGCACGACTGACGCCATGATTCAGCAGCATAATGCGAATATACAAGGCTCCTCGGCCAGAACAAACTATTTTCTCTCATTGGGGTACGACCGCCAACAGAATTTCATCATCAACGATAAATTTAACCGGAAATCTGCTAGAATGAATGTGGAATCACAAATTACTGATTGGTTAAATGTGGGCGCCCAAACGTTCGGTACATTCTCGGATTATTCGGATGCGTCGCCAAACATCTCGCAACTGACCCAATCCGGCCCCTTACGCTTTCCATTTGATGAAGACGGTAGCTTGATTACCGAGTTCGGCGGGGGTACCTCTAACCCGCTCATCCCCCTATATATCGATGACCTGGATCGGCGCAACGAGCTCTTCGGCAACTTCTATGTAAAGATTAAAGCCCCGTTTTTGCCGGGGCTGACGTGGGACATCAACTACGGCAACGCCCTCCGTTGGACGCGGCAGTTCCGTTCAAACCCATATGCACTTAACGAAACCGGTGAAGTACAGAAATACAATGGTGAGTTCTATAACTATACATTCGACAATATCCTGAACTATTCGCGACAAATCGGAGGTAACCATCATATCCATGCCACATTCGTAATTGGGAAGACGCATCATCAGGCTGAATCGACTACGGCAAGGGCCACGGATATCGCAAACCAGACATTGGGGTATAATGACCTGTCACAGGGAATTAACCAATTCACTACTTCAGGCTCTTGGGAGGAAACATCCCTTTACCAAATGGCCCGTCTGAACTACGCTGCTTTTTCTAAATATTATATTACAGCTACTCTCAGACGGGATGGCTTTTCTGGCTTCGCCGAAAATGAGAAAATTGGCCACTTCCCTTCGGTTGCCGCCGCCTGGACGGCGTCTGAGGAGCCTTTTATGAGTGACGCTGCTTGGCTGGATCATTTGAAGCTCCGCTTCAGCTATGGCGTGAATGGAAATCTGGTTGGGCGATATAGCTCTTTGGCCAGAATATCTGCATCAGGAGCCTATGTGTTCGGTGATGGTGGACAAACCTCCTTTGGTCATGCTCCGTCAAGTTTGCCAAACAACGATCTGAGGTGGGAACGGACACGCGGTTCCAATGCGGGCTTGGATTTCGAGATTTTCGGGGGCCGTGTCTCCGGAAATGTGGAATACTACCAGACCACCACGCGCGATTTGATCTGGAATATGGAATTACCCGTTCTCACGGGGTTCAATTCCATCATCAGTAACATTGGTCAGATTGGCAACCGTGGTCTCGAGATAGCCGTTACCGCCATACCTTTCCAGTCTGCTGATTTCCGTTGGACAGTGACAGGAAATGTGTCGCACAACAGAAACCGTATTGAAAGATTGCTCGGTGATATTGACGGCGATGGGCGGGAAGATGATTTAATTGCAAGTAATCTGTTTATCGGTGAAGCCGTCGGTGCGGTGTTCGGCTATGACGTTGACGGCATCTACCAATTGGGAGACGATATACCCGCTGGATATTATGTGGGAAGCTATCGCATTATCGACCGAAATGGTGATGGTGTCTTGTCCGCTAGTGACCGCGTTATTCTGGGTATGACCGACCCGCTGTATCATTTTGGCATACATAACCATTTGAAATACAAAGATTTTTCTTTGAAAGTCTTTATCAATTCAATACAAGGAGGCAAGACCGGGTATTTGGGAGCAAATGAACCCTTTGGTGCCAATAGCCCCCAGAATATTTCCCAAATGGGTATTTGGGAGGAAGTGGATTTTTGGACACCAAGCAATCCGGGTGCACGCTTCAGAAGCCCGGCAGGAACAAGTTCGATCAATCCTGCTCTTTATGAGAGTCGCAGTTTCGTGCGACTTCAGGATCTTATTTTATCTTACAATTTCGAACCCGATTTACTCTCAAAACTTAAACTGTCGAACCTGACGGCTACCCTATCGGGGAAAAACCTGTTCACCTGGACGAGGTGGAATGGGTGGGACCCTGAGACTGCAATGGGCATTGGTTATAACGGCCGCCCCGTCATGCGTTATTACACCTTTGGATTGGAGTTAACCTTTTAAACTTTGTTATTATGAATAGATTTATTGTTTTCTGCCTTTTCACTTTACCCTTGATCGCTTGCAAGGAAGCCGAGATACTCAGGGAAAGCCCTTCAGGTACATACACGGCAGACAACATGTATGTAACAGAAGCTCATTTTGAATCTGCTTTAGTCATGCTTTACCAGAATTATCGAAGCTTAAACTACAGTGGTAATGACAACGCATTTGATTTCTTTTGGGGCACGGATATCACGCACAGCGGTCAGGACGGCGTTGTTCGGTTTTTCAGCGACTATCCGGCTACGCTGGATCCGACTGCAGCCAAGGTTTTGTACCACTGGAACGGAAATTATAAGATTATCGCCAATGCCAACACAATTCTAAGCAGGTTACCTACATCAGAAGTGCCATCGGAAAGGCAGCATCAAATAGCTGCGGAAGCACGCTTTTTCCGTGCATTGGCTTATAAATATCTTGTTTATCTGTATGGGGGAGTCCCAGTGATTTTGGAAGAGATTACCTCTCCGAGAAATGATTTTGTACGCGCCACCAAGGAAGAGGTCATCCTGCAAATGGTCGAGGATTTGCAATTTGCAGCAGCCCACTTGCCGGACATCGCCGAGGTAGCGGCAGGAAAGGTTTCCAAAGAAGCGGCCAACCATTTGTTGGCCGAATCGGCTCTCGCAGCCGGGGAATATGAACTGGCAATCGCCGCCGGCAGTCTCGTGATTGATAATCCTGCACTGGCATTAATGACATCGCGCTTTGGCTCACGCAGTAACGAGCCGGGCGATGTTTATTGGGACCTCTTCCAACGAAACAACCAAAACCGAAGTAGCGGCAATACAGAGGGCATTTTCATTATCCAGTTTGAGCCTGATGTTATTGGGGGTGGGCAATTGTCGACAGCAAGGACAGGGTATCATTTGGAGCGGTTTCATGCGCCGAACACGCCTTTGGCCACCGATCCGGATAATAGAAACCTGATAGCAGAAGGCTTTCTTTGGACATCGCACAACGGTCGTGGCGTCGGTTGGTTAACACCCACATTCCATTTTTCTAACGAAATCTGGTATGACGAAGAGGGAGACATAGACTATCGGGACATGCGCGTGTCGGAATACAACTTTCCACGTGGTATATGGTATAACAATCCGAATGGCCCCGAAAGATACCAAAATGTTTACTTTGATATCAACACCGATGAAAACCAATACCGATTGGAAAATTTTGGTATGTGGTCTCGAGGTATTTATCCATATCAGACAAAAGTCACGACACCTGGAGACCATCCGGTCAATATGATTCTTGACTCAGAGACCATGCAGCTCCGGGATGCAGCCGGCGTTACGTATACAGATTGGTATGACATGCGGTTGGCCGAAACCTATTTGCTTCGTGCCGAGGCATACATGATGAGTGGGAATGCTGGTTCTGCTGCGGCCGACGTCAATACTGTTAGAGAGCGAGCTGGTGCGATTCCCGTAGACGCGGCCGCCATTGATCTGGATTTCATTTTGGATGAGCGCCTCCGCGAGTTAGGTATGGAAGAAAAGCGCCGACTGACGTTGAGCAGGGTGGGGCGCCTGTACACAAACACGGTGAAATACAATCGCTATAATGCTGATGACATCCAGGAGCATCATCAGCTTTTCCCAATCCCGCAAAGTGAAATTGACGCAAACATTGGGGCAGAACTAAAACAGAATCCGGGATACAACTAAACAGATGGACGATCGTATGAATATGAAAAGTAAAATGATAAGCAAATTAACATGGATTGTGCTGTTTTCTTTCAACTGCCTGTCATGTAGTACGTCCGACCAGCCGGACTTGGGAGCCGATATCATCATCTACGGCGGCACCTCGGCCGCCATCACCGCTGCAGTGCAGGCCAAGAAATCGGGCAAATCAGTTATTGTGGTCTCACCCGATACGCATCTCGGTGGCCTGTCATCGGGCGGTTTGGGTTTTACGGATACCGGCAATAAATCGGTCATCGGAGGGCTCGCGCGCGATTTCTACCACCGGGTGTACCTGCATTACGATGACAGTGCCGCCTGGAAGTGGCAGCAACATTCGGAATATGGCAATAAAGGCCAGGGCACGCCGGCGATGGATGGCGATGCCCGCACCATGTGGATTTTTGAACCGCACGTAGCGGAGCAGGTCTTTGAAGATTATGTGAGGGAATACGACCTTGACGTTCGCCGCGATGAGTGGCTCGACCGCGAAAGCGGGGTGGTGAAGCAGGATGGCCGGATTGTTTCCATTACCATGCTGAGCGGAAATACGTATACCGGCAAGGTGTTCATCGACGCGACCTATGAGGGCGACCTGATGGCAGCTGCAGGGGTGAGCTACCACGTGGGCCGGGAGGCGAACAGCACGTATGACGAGAAATGGAACGGGGTGCAGACGGGCGTGCTGCACCATGGTCACTGGTTCAAAAGTGATATCAGTCCGTATAAGGTGCCCGGCGACAGCACCAGTGGACTACTGTATGGTGTATCGGGCGAGCACCCGGGGAAATACGGCGAGGGCGACCACCGCGTGCAAGCCTATTGCTTCCGGATGTGCCTGAGCAATCACCCGGATAACCGGGTGGCTTTCCCCAAGCCCGACAATTACAACGCTGAGCATTACGAGCTGCTGGCACGGGTATTCGCCTCGGGCTGGCGGGAAACGTTCCGGAAATTCGATCCGATCCCGAACCGGAAGACCGATACGAACAACCATGGCCCGTTCAGCACGGATTTCATCGGGATGAACTACGACTACCCCGAGGGCAGCTATGAGCGCCGGAAGGAAATCATCAAGGAACACGAAGACTATCAGAAAGGGTTGATGTATTTCCTGGCGAACGACCCGCAGGTGCCGGAGGATGTGCGGGCGGAGATGGCGCAATGGGGCCTGGCCGCTGACGAGTTTACGGACAACGGTAACTGGCCACACCAGCTGTACATCCGCGAGGCACGCCGGATGGTGGGGCAATACGTGATGACCGAGCATGACACGTTCAGCGAACGCGCGGTTACCGACCCGGTAGGCATGGGTTCCTACACGCTGGATTCGCACAACGTGCAGCGTTACATAAAGCCGAACGGTTATGTGCAGAACGAAGGGGATATCGGTGTTTCGCCGGGGCAGCCTTACCAGATTTCGTATGGCTCGCTGGTTCCGAAACAAGAAGAATGTACGAATCTGTTGGTCCCGGTCTGCCTGTCGAGCTCGCACATCGCATTCGGCTCGATCCGCATGGAACCAGTGTTCATGATCCTGGGCCAGAGTGCCGCATTGGCTGCCTCGTTGGCAATCGATAACGGAACGGATGTGCAGGACGTGGAATATGCGGCACTTGAAAAGGGGCTGCTAGCCGAGAAACAGGTGTTGTCTGCATCAGTCGAATAATTTATATTTGGCCCCTAATCATAAGTATAACCACCGGATGATAAAACCGAATTGATGGAATTCCTCAACGGCGTCAACGCGCTCACCCTTGTTTTCGCATCGCTTTTGATCTTTGCGATTGCCTACCGTTTCTACGGCATCTTCATGGCCAACCGTGTTTTGCGGCTTAATTCGGCCAACGCTACTCCGGCGGTATCGCTGGCCGACGGCCGTGACTACGTTGCCACGGACCGCAATGTGCTTTTCGGCCACCACTTTGCGGCGATTGCCGCTGCGGGACCTCTGGTGGGCCCGGTGCTTGCGGCACAGTTCGGCTATCTACCGGGAGCGCTGTGGATCCTGATCGGCTGCGTGCTGGGCGGCGGGGTGCATGACATGGTGGTGCTGTTCGCCTCGGTGCGGCACAAAGGCCAGAGCCTGGCCACGATTGCCAGCAGGGAGATCGGCCGCACCACGGGTGCCATCGCCGGTGTTGCCGTGCTGTTCATCCTCATCCTTACACTGGCGGGTCTTTCGCTGGCCTGCATCGGTGCGATGCACGAGGCCCCGTGGTCGCTGTTCACGGTGATCGCCACGATGCCTATCGCGGTGATCATGGGGCTGATCATGCGCTACCGTGCCGGCAGCGTCACGCTGGCGAGCATCCTTGGGGGCGCGCTGCTGATCGCGGCCATCATCGGCGGGCACGGGCTGATGGAGCATGAAGCCATCGCCAGCCTGTTCCATTGGAACGTAGAGACAATTTCAATAGCCATCGCGGTGTATGGTTTCCTGGCCTCGGTGCTTCCGGTGTGGCTGCTGCTGGTGCCGCGCGACTACCTGTCGACCTACCTGAAGATCGGCACGATCCTGTTGCTGGCGGTGGGCATCGTTTTCGTGCACCCGGTGCTGGAGATGCCTGCACTCACGGAGTTTGCGGCCGGTGGCGGCCCGGTCATCGGCGGTCCGGTGCTTCCGTTCATCTTCATCGTGATCGCCTGCGGTGCCATCTCGGGTTTCCATGCCATCATTGCCACGGGCACCACGCCGAAGATGCTGGGCAACGAGCGGGACATCCTTTTCGTGGGCTACGGTGCGATGCTGGTTGAAGGGTTCGTTGCGCTGATGGCCCTGATCGCGGCCTGCACGCTGATGCCGGGCGACTACTTCGCGATCAACACACCCACGGCAGCCTACGACGCATTCCTGGCGGCCCACCCGGACCTCCACCAGGTGGACCTTCCGTATTTCGTGGAGAAGATCGGCGTGGAGCTTCAGGGGCGCACTGGCGGGGCGGTTTCGCTGGCTGTGGGCATGGCCCACATCTTCAACCGGATCCCGTTCATGGATGAGGTGATAGCATACTGGTACAACTTCGCGGTGATGTTCGAGGCGGTGTTCATCCTGACGGCTATCGATGCTGGTACGCGCGTGGGACGTTTCTTCCTGCAGGAGATGCTTGGTGGGGTGATCCCCAGATTCCGCGACACAAACTGGGCCCCTGGGGGCATCATCGCGGGGTTGCTGTTCACGTTCGCCTGGGGGTACCTGGTCTACACGGGCAATGTAAGCAGCATCTGGCCGCTGTTCGGTATCAGCAACCAGCTGCTGGCTGCGTGCGGGCTGATTGTTTGCACCACGATGCTGATCCGGCTGAACCGTGGGAAATATGCGCTTTGCTCGGCTATACCCGGGGTGTTCATGGCGGTGATCACGTTCTGGGCGGGTTATGCGCAGGTGATGGATATTTACCTGCCCAACGGCCAGTACCTGCTGGCCTCGCTGGCGGTGTTGGCGATGGTGCTGATGCTCATCGTTTTCATCGGCGCGTTCCGGAAGTGGTACCGGCTGCTGGGCATGCCTGCCGACAAGACCGATGCCTACGGCGAAACCGTGAAGGAATTGGTAGGGTGATGATGCGATTGCATATAAAAGCGAATTTATCTAAGTTTGCCCATGCNAAGACCGATGCCTACGGCGAAACCGTGAAGGAATTGGTAGGGTGATGATGCGATTGCATATAAAAGCGAATTTATCTAAGTTTGCCCATGCAAAGCGATGAGAAAATACATGAACCGTAGGGCTTCCATACGTACGATGTTATATATTGCCGGGGGTACATTGGTGCTCCCGGCATGTTTCCGGCAATCCGGCCGTGCCAGTATCGAATTGGTAAACTTAAAGGTCAGTGATGAGGACGAGACGTTGTTGGAAATACTCGTTGAGACACTGATCCCCACAACCGATACACCGGGTGGTCGTGAGTTGCTGCTGCACCTTTTCGTACTGAAAATGGTGGACGACTGCCACAGCCCGGAAGACCAGCAATCGTTTGTCAGGGGGCTGCAATCGTTCGACGGCTGGGCCAGGAACGAGCTTGGAGTCCCTTTCGGGGATGCCGAAAATGAACGCCGCGAGCGGTTACTGGAGCGTATCGGAGATGCAGGCGATGCTGTGGGTAAGTTTTTCTCGCTGCTGAAGAGGCGGACTATCCAGGGGTATATGAATTCGCAGTACGTGATGACAAACCTGGTCAAGTATGAGCTGGTGCCGGGTAGATATAATGGCTATTTCCCGATGGAAACAGCCGATGGTTCAACCGAAAAAGTAGAAGGCTGGTAGGTATGGCGAATATTGCTATAGACAGTGTGAAGGAACGTACGTTTGATGCCATTGTGATAGGTTCCGGGGCAAGCGGAGGCTGGGCAGCGAAGGAATTAACAGAAAAGGGGCTGAAGACACTGCTTTTGGAGCGTGGCCGCGATGTGGTACATGTAAAAGATTATCCAACCACGAACCTTTATCCGTATGAACTGGAGCACCGCGGGGAGATCACCCATGCAGACAAAATGGCCAATCCCATTGCAAACCGGTGCTATGCCTACCGGGAAGACTCACGGCACTTTTTCGTGAAAGACGATGAGCATCCCTATATCCAGGAAAAAGATTTCGATTGGATAAGGGGCTACCAAGTGGGGGGCAAGACCCTGCTATGGGCGCGGCAGACGCAGCGGTGGAGTGAATACGATTTCGAGGGACCTGCCCGTGATGGTTTTGCTGTGGATTGGCCCATACGCTATGCCGATATCGCACCATGGTATAGCTATGTGGAACGGTTCGTCGGCATTGCGGGGAACAAAGACGGGTTGGCAACCCTGCCAGACGGCGAATTCCTGCCAGGATACCCTCTGAATGCCGTGGAAGACCATTTCCGTAATTCGGTAGATCGGCACTTCAAGGGGCGACATATCATCAGCGCACGGTGTGCGCACCTTTCGAAACCGCAGCCCATCCACATCGAACAAGGGCGGGTGCAATGCCAGAATCGGATACTATGCCAGCGCGGGTGCCCGTTCGGCGGCTATTTCAGCAGTAACGCCTCCACCATACCCTGGGCACAGAAAACCGGCAACCTTACACTTCGCCCCCATTCGGTAGCACATTCGGTGCTGTATGATGAGGAATCCGGCCAGGCTACCGGGGTGAAAGTAATCGATACCAACACGTTGGAAGAGATCGATTTCTACGCGAAGGTAGTTTTCGTGAACGGGTCGACATTGAATACCAACCTGATCCTGCTCAACTCGGTTTCCGATCGGTTTCCCAATGGTTTGGGGAATGACAACGGATTGATGGGCAAGTTTGTGGCCTTCCATAATTATACGGCCCGGATCAGTGCGGAATATGACGGCTTGCTCCAATACCGTACCGATGGGCGGAATCCTGCCGGAGGTGGTTATATCCCCAACTTCAGGAACGTGGAAAAGCAGGAAACTGATTTCCTCCGCGGCTGGGCAGCTGCATTCGGTGCCAGCCGGTACGAAAACCGCGACAGCAGCGGGGTGGGCGGTGCGCTGAAGGCGGGCCTCCTCAACGGGAAGTGGAGCAACTGGCGGGTACACTCGCACATGATGGCCGAGACTATCCCGAAGGAAGAGAACCGTGTGTGGCTGGATGCAGACAAGAAAGATAAATGGGGCGTACCGCTGCTGCATGTGTCTGTCGATTATGCTGATGACGACTGGCAGCGCCGGCAGGATTACTACGACCGGATGACGGAAATGTACGAAGCCGCCGGGTTTACCAACATCAAAACCCAAGACGACGGCCGCCGGCCTGGGAACGATATCCATGAGATGGGCGGAGTGCGCATGGGCCACGACCCGAAGACCTCACTGCTGAACAAATGGAACCAGCTACACCTGTGCAAAAATGTATACGTGACCGACGGTGCCTGCATGACCTCCACGGCAACGCAGAATCCCACGCTTACCTACATGGCGCTTGCGGCACGTGCCGTGAATCACGCAGTGCAGGAACTGAAGCAAGGTTAGCGGCGTATCCGCTGGGCAGCATCGGCGGCAACAATCAGGCCGGCTGCCATCATGATTACGTCTTTCAATACCAATCGCCCCGCGCCGGAAAGATACGGGAACCCGTGCTGTGGGGTGGGGAAATCACCCCCTAAATTGGGTACATACACTTCGGGCGTCGTAATAAGGAAGGACAGGGTAACGATTGACATAACCACGGTCAATAGCCCACCTATGACACCCAATTTGGCCGACCAGATACCGGCGAGGGTCAACAGACCGATGATAACGATGACGGTACCCAGGCCGTACGAAAATAAATAGGTGTTATTGGCTCGGTGCCACTCAATGTTTTTAGTAACCGTCTTTCCCTCTGGGTTTTTATACTGTTGGTACTCGGGGGCGTCCTTCGCATAGAAGAAACTCATAAAAGGGCTATTTGCCACAAAAGGAACAATGCCATCGGCCTCGTATTGGAATGCTTTCAGTCCGCCAATCCACGCCATGACGATAAAAATGGCAATTCGCGCGAAATGAATGAAGTTCCGTTGCCCCCGTATCAAAAAATCAACCAAATAATTCATGTAACTCAATGTTTAAGCGAACAAAAGTAGCTGGTTTGACCGGCCCATCACATGGACAATCGCGGCTTCATCATGGACTTTTTTGCGCTACGATAGAAATGCCAACCTGTTCCCGGAAGCTTGATGGCGAAATACCTACATATTTTTTGAAGTACCTGCTGAAATAATGCTCGTCATCAAAGCCCAGCTTGGCAGCAATTTCCTTGACGGATAGGTAGGTAAGGTGCAGTTGCTTTTTGGATTCCAGTATGACACGTTCCTGGATGAAGGCAGAAGGGGTTTTGCCAAGCTGCTGTTTTATTTTCTTGCCGAAAGCGCTTAGGCTGAGGTTTAGCCTTTCGGCATAAAACTGGGTAGACCGATTGATGGTAAAAAAATCCTCCAGCAGTTGCTGGAATAGCAAGCCCTCGGCGCCTTCGAGGCTGGGATCAATCAATGGGCTGGCATCAATCAGCTGTTTTTTGGCCTTGCTGGCCAGCGCGAGGATGAGTTGAAGGTAGGCTTTAATGACCGACTCGGAAAACGCAGCGTCAGCACCGTCTTCTACACGCATTTTGTCGACGATCAGCTCAATCTCCCGATAAACACTCCCGTCGACAGGAACAACGGGTTGCAGGTAAATATTGTTGAATAGCAGTCCGTTGCAGGCGACTTCCTTTTTGTGGAACTCAATGCAGTAAAAGTCGCCGTGGAACAATACCCGCGTGGCAGGTTCCGTGGGTGCGGATTGCCAAGCGAGATGCTGGTAAGGGCTGAGGAACAATAAAGCTGTGGATGTGTTCTTATATTCTGTGAAGTCGACAACAAATTCCGCGGGGTGGGCCAGCAAGATGATCTGATAGCATGAGCTGTCTTCCTGGGGGGTACTCGTTTGTAAATTTACGGTGTCCACACAAAATTGCATAGGTCAAAAATAGCAGATTAAAATGATTGTCGGTTTGATATTTTGTTTCAACCCTTGGATTTTCAATATTTTTTTAAGTATGTTTGTGGAAGCGAAGCTAATCAATATATAAATGTAGTGGCGCCTTTTACTCCTTAAGGTTCTCATCACTGGTTAAACGGGAGGAATTATGGACCAAAGCTACTTTTGCTCAAAGGCTTCAAGCGATGAAGCACTTGTCTTGCGTATCCAGCAGGGCGACAGGGAAGCATACACACGATTTTATGAACGGCATCGTAAAGCGATGTACCTTTCGGCCTACCATTTATTACGCGATGATGAAGAGGCGCACGACGCTGTGCAGGAATTGTTCGCGACCGTATGGCAGCACGCTGACCGGATAGACACAAAAGGCAATATCAAAGGCTACCTCTACACGGTTTTGCGTAACCGGATTCTCACCGTGTTGAGCCGCAGCAAGCACTTCGATGAATACATCAACTCTTATCTTGCTTTCGAACAGCAAGCTGTCAGCACTACCGAGGAAGCCGTACTTGCACGCGAATTGGAGCAACTGTTGGAAGAGAAAATCAGCCAGTTACCTCCCAAGATGCGCGAAGTGTATGAACTTTCTTGGAATGACCACTTAAGCAATAAGGAAATCGCCGAGCGTATGGCTATCAGCGAGGGTACCGTAAAACAACACAAACACCAAGCCATGCGCATTCTGCGCGGCAAATTGCAGCGGTTGGTATCCGTCTTATTACTTTTTTAGAAAAAGTTTCAAGTCGACTATAACCTTTACTCCCCCCATTAGTATAACTATTAAAAGGGATGAGAACCTTTGGGGGCCAATTGTAAATTAGCATGCAAGAGCAAGAAAAAATCAGGCAATTATTTGAACGGTACCGAGCAGGCCGATGTACACCCGAGGAGCAGGCGCGCTTGCACGTATGGTTTAATCAGTATGCGGCGAACGAAGCCCATGGGCTTGATGATCTGGCCGAACGGTTCGCTGCGGAACGTACGGAAGCAAAGAGACGATGGCTGCGATGGTTTCCTTATGTAGCTGCGGCAGCTGCGATTCTAATAACCACGCTTATATGGAATTTTAACGACGATTCGGCTGAAAGTCCTGAGTCCGAGATGGTCCTGACACCGGGTGATATTCCGCCGGGCGGAAATCGGGCCACGCTCACATTGGCCGATGGCCGAAAAATCGATCTGAGCGAAATGCAGTCGGGTATTGTGGTTGGGAATGAGCGTATATTGTATGAAGAGGGTGCGGAGGAGTTGGTTGATCTGGAAGCTGAAGAGATTATCCCGCTCGTGCTGTCTACGCCGAAAGGCGGAACTTACCAGATTACGCTCGCTGATGGTACGAAGGTATGGTTGAACGCGGCGTCTACGCTCCAGTATCCTTCTCGGTTCGACGGTAAAGAGCGTGTGGTTGAGCTTGAAGGCGAAGCCTATTTTGCGGTGACGAAAGATGCGGCCAGGCCGTTTCGGGTGGTGAGCCATGGCCAACAAATCGAGGTGCTGGGCACCGAGTTCAACGTGGCTGCGTATGCCGATGATGCCGAAGTGAAAACCACCTTGGTGGAAGGTAGGGTGGCGCTGCAGATCAACGCCAGTGGGGAGCGCATGTTTTTAGCTCCCAATGAACAAAGTGTGCTGCAGGGGGCGACAATACGTAAGCAGCAGGTGGATGTGGGCCCATATATCGCCTGGAAGGACGGTAATTTCCATTTTCATAATACGCCCCTTTCGGAGATGATGACCCAGATGTCCAGGTGGTACGACATCGACGTGGCTTATGAGAAGGAGATTCCGAACGAGATGTTTAACGGCACGTTATCCAGGAATGTGAGCCTCCGGACGGTATTGGACCTGCTTCGGATTTCGGAAGTAAAATACCGAATCGAAGGAGACCGGCTAATTATTGAATGAGTGAGTAAATCAATTATATGACTAATTTAAACCAAGATGTGATGAAAGAGAAAGATACAACATGATCAGCGGTATCGGAAAAAAACATACAGGGAAGATGCACCACCATCTCCCCTGCGATGTTGGATAACACACGTAAGAGTAAATAGTAATTAACACTTTATTATCCAATCACTGCAAACTTAGGTATAAGGAACGTATTGGACAAATGATAAATGCGTTGTCCCCTTAGTATGCAGTGGCAAATGTAAGCCATGAGTATAATCGTAAATGCCCTGAAATCCAGCAATAGTTGGCAGGGCGTAAATCAATTTTTGTTCATTATGAAATTAACGGCGGTGTTCTTATTGGTTGGGTGTTTGCACCTCAGCGCCGCGTCCTATTCGCAAACAATTACACTTGAAGCTAAAGAATCTACCTTGAAGGATGTGTTCAATGCTATCCAACGGCAAACGGATTATAATGTTGTATATAATGTTCGGTTTCTCAGACATACTAAACCAGTGAACATTTCTGTTAAGCAAATGCCTTTAGAAGCGTTTCTTGCAAGAGTATTGGATAACCAAGCGTTAACATATGATATCCGGGAGAAAACAATCCTGATTGGGCAAGCTAAAGAAAAGAAAGCTGCCGCTTTAATGAACGGTGAACGTGAAATGCGCCAAGAACGACAAATCACCGGTCGGGTAACTGATGAATCAGATGTGCCCCTGGAAGGGGTTACGGTAGCTTTGAAAGGAACAGAATCAAGAGTGATTACTGATGTGAATGGTTATTTTCGGCTCAATGTGACGGGCGGTAGTAGCGTATTGGTATTTACGATGGTTGGATTTGACGACATAGAACATGCCATTGGAGGTCAAAACGTAGTCAATATTTCCATGAAGGCTGTCGTAAGTGATTTGGATGAAGTTGTCGTTGTGGGATATGGAACGCAGAAGAAGATAAATGTTACGGGATCGGTGAGTTCCATTTCTGCAAAAGATTTAGCCAACAGGCCGATTACCAATTCGACCCAGGCCCTGCAGGGGGTAACAGGTGTATACGTTAACCAAGCAGGCGGGCAACCGGGGAAAGACGGCGCTACTTTAAGGATTCGCGGACAGGGGACGTTCAACAACAATAATCCGTTGGTATTGGTAGATGGGATTGAGTTTCCTTTGTCTGATATTAATCCAAATGATATAGAAAATATATCGGTTCTCAAAGATGCGGCTTCAGCCTCAATCTACGGTAACCGGGCGGCAAACGGTGTTATCCTTGTAACAACGAAATCCGGTTCGGCGGGCGAGACGGCTATCAATTATAATAACTATGTGGGCGTGCAGGCCCCTACATATTTGCCTGAGACGGTTAAGGACCCAGTCCGGTTCATGGAATTAAGAAACCAAGCGGGCTACAATGCTGGTAAAATGCAACCCTTCTATTCGGTTGAAGATATCGACGAGTATCGCAACGGGACGGACCCTTATGTGTATCCGCGTAATGATTGGATCGATATCATGTTTAATAATGCGCTCATCCAAGAGCATAATCTGCGGATTTCTGGGGGAACCGATAAGCTGGGTTTCTCGGTGTCCGGTGGTTATCTTGATCAGGAAGGGGTATTGATGGGTACCGGTGGAGGACGGTTTTCCGTTAGATCAGGGCTGACTTACCGGTATAAGGAATGGTTGAAGCTTGGAACCGATCTTTCCGTTATTCAGCGAAATAGCAACGAACCGGCAACCACTGCGGGAACAATGATGGAAATGGTGTTTAAGGCACAAGGGTTTCATCCAACTTATCTTGAAGACGGCAGATATGCCGACACTTGGATACGATCGCCCGGCCATAATGTGTACAGACATCCGTTGGTTTGGGCAAATGAAGGTTTTTTTAACACCAAACGATTGAATGGTATCCTAAACTTCAGTGCCGAAGTTACCTTGCCTTTTGGCATCACATACAACGCCAAGATTGGCTTCTCGAAGTTTTCTACATTTGAAGAACGTTTTGTACCCGACATCTTTATGTATCAGGTGAAAACGCTTGCTGAACAGCGGGTTGATTATTATACACCAAATAAAAACCGACATGCTTACAAAAATCAGGCAGACGGGATTAACACAACCCTATATAACACTTTGAACTACGAATCCTCCTTTGCTGGCCAGCACCATCTGAAAGTACTTTTAGGTAGCAGCTTTGAAAAATTCGAAGATCGATTTTTCAACTCGTTGATTGAAGGTTTTTTGGGTAATTCACTGACTGAATTGAATGCAGGGTCAATCAACCCACAAGTCGGAGGTACATCGAATATGAACGTCTTGATAGGGACATTCGGTCGAGTGAACTACGACTATGCAAGTAAATGGTTCTATGACGATTTGTATGGCTAAATTAGCTGATCAACC